>JBBDMS010000001.1:0-112116 GCA_040878185.1 Dongiaceae bacterium
TGCCGAGCTGCAAAACCCGCGCACCCGTCGCGGCGCATGGCTCGCGCTGCTCGGCAGCTTCGCCCGGCAGATCGTGGACGAAGGGAAGTTGCTAAACGGAGAGACATCGAATGAACGCGTTCATGCCAATCTAATCGACAACGACAACATCGTGTCGATACAAGGAGAAAAAGATGCTTTGGAAACAAAATCGGCAGCGAAATTTCTAAAGGCAGGCGTACCGCTTGCTATGCCGAGTTTTTCACAGGAGGAAGAGAACGAAATTGAGGCCCTTGGATCAAAATATCGATTCATTGCAAACGCAATGGAGACTCTTCAATTAAGCGAAGCAGGAAAGCTTCTGCACCACTATCTCGACGGGTCTGGTGAGCTATACACTATCGATCCAGAGTTTCTGAGACAATATGATGATGTTTCTGAGGCGGATGCTCGACTGAAGGAAGACTTCGAGTATTGGTTAGGCAATCCGGATGAATCGGGCGATGAGCGTGAGCGAATTCTCTACGCTTTGATCAACATGCCCAGTGGCGGGGATTTTCAGGCATCATCAAAATGGGATGAGACAATTACTCCGGGAACAGGGGGCGTGTTTGGCGAAGGTTATAAAAGGTGGCTTGTGCCGGGTCTTACATTGGCCACAGGAAATTCGAATTTGCACGGAATTGGGACGTTTTCTTTCCACAAAGAAGGAGCTGAAATAAACTTCATCGGAACGGTGGCGGTTCATCTTGGCAAGAATACCGACGGCGACATGTACGACTTTAGCAATGAGATGGTATTCAAGGTGCCAGGTATCGAGTATGCGATACGAGGTAGCGAGCTCAACCGTCTCATTGACGACGGCAAAGCAAAAGTCTTCCAAATGAAATCTGAATGGTTGTATAACCTAACTGGCACTATCAAGGTTGAAGGCAAGGGTTTAGTGCTTAAATCCATTCAATGGGGCGGCGAGTTAGGCGGCACTGAATGATTTTGGCATATGCACGATTTAAGCATCCGATATTTGGATTTTTCGTGACTGTATTGGTGGGAGTACTGCTGGCGCTTGCCATCAAGATTGTCGTATTCGATCCGAATTGGCGCGTTAAACCGGTTTGCTTTAATGCTCGCCTAGACGTTTTTGTTCTTGAGGGATATCAAACCCAAGTGTTTCGCGACGCGATCGCCAACCCAGCGTTCGGGCATTTTATGGATCATGGATTTAGGTTGAACGACGACGGCGTATACATTTCACTTCTGGACTACGACATAAACGATTTGCTCAATCATACAACCAAATCTATTGGACAGATTGAGCGAACCGAAATGAACGCACTTGTCAGTATCGATAACTATATCGCATTAAAAAAGGCTCGTGGAGAGTTCCCGCCACGTCCTTCAAGCAATGTCGACTGTGAGCTCGTCGCGGCTATTGCAATAAAGTAAAGTTGCATTTGCATACGCGACCCAATGAACACTCAGGCAGGATCCCGACTAGCTGCTCGAGGATCTGGACGATCCGGCCTTTGCGGCCGCGCTCGGCAAGAGCGGACAGGAACGCTGGCGCTCCGAAGCCGAAGCGGCGATCGCGCGGCGGGCGGAGCGCGTGGCCGCGATCGGCGCGGAACAGGCAGTGCTGGCCGCAAATGACATGAGAGCCAAACTCGCGCTTGCTGCGAAGGGCGACGAGCCGCTGCCCGCGCCGGAAGACGTGACCGCAGCACTCGGCAGCGAACATGCGGCAAGCGAGGCGCTCGTCAAAGCGGCGACGAAGCGTAAACGCCGCCCAGGTAGAAATCCCGACGAATACTCGTTTTTATGGCGCAGCGGCTGGCGTCGTGTGACACGCGCCGGTGCATCCGTTCATCCTTCCCTGCATAACCGGAGACAAGACAATGACCGACCCAACATCGGGCGTTATGACGAATGCCGTGCCGTCGCCGAATGGCGGCGTGGCTGCCATGGCCGGACTCACGGGCGCGAAGCCGGACGCCGTATCCGCGGGCGGCGAGGCGCTGCCCGGTGCTGCCATGCGGGGGGGTGCAGAGGGTGGCTGGGCCGACGCGCTCGATGCCGATCTGCGCGCGGTCGCCGCGGCCAAGGGATGGCAGTCGGCGGGCGATGCCGTGCGCAGCTATGCCAGTCTCGAGCGGCTGCTCGGCGCCGACAAGATCGCGCTGCCGCCGGCGAATGCGCCGGCATCGGACTGGGATGCGGTCTGGGACCGGCTTGGCCGGCCGTCGAGCTCGATGGGCTACAAGTTCGAGAAGCCGGAAGGCTATGACGCCTATTCCGACGAGCTGGCCGAATGGGCGCGCAAGACCTGCCACAAGGTCGGGATGCCGGCGCCGATGGCGGCAGCCTTTCACGACGAGTTCGTGACCTTCGCGCGCGGTCTGACCGAGGCCAACGAGAACCGGTCGGCGATGAACGATGTCGAACTGCATGCCTTCGTCGAGCGCGAATGGGGCTCGGCGCGGGACGACAAGCTCGGTGCGTTCCGGCGCGCGGCCAATGCCTTCATGGATTCGCCGCAGTCGCTCGACCGGCTGCAGCAGCTCATGGGTACGCCCGAACTGCTCAAGATGTTCGTCAAGATCGGCGAGTGGCTCGGCGAGGATCGCGCGGTGGGCACCGGGCAAAGCTCGTTCCGGCTCACGCGCGAGGAGGCTGAGCAGGAATTCTCGAAGATCCGCCAGGCGGCGATCGCCGATCCCAAGCATGCGCTCATGGACAAGCTGCATCCCGATCACCAGAAACAGGTCGAGCGGGTCGAGACGCTGATGCGCACGATCTATCCGGAATAGACCGTGAGCAAAGCGATACGCGACGATGATGCGGGGCTTCGGCTTGCGTGCCTGCGCGCTGCGATCGAGATCCGCAGCGGCAGCACGACGAACGATATGCTCCTCGAAACGGCGACATTGTTCCATGCGTTCGTGACCGGCCTGCGCCACGGCGATCGCGCCGGGAATGGGCCCGCGGAGCGATCGGCCGCGCGATCGGCCGAGCGAAGCGCCGAACGAACTGGCCCGAAACCCAAACGCAACTGAATTCCCGGGGAACCGGATTGCTCTTTGGTCACGCGGACACGCCAACCCCGGCCGGTTCTACGGTTGCGGCACACGCACGCGGGATCCGAAGAGCGAGACGGTCCGGCTGACACGCGGGAAAGACCGCCGCCCACGGCCCCGTCACGGCCGAGGACGGGTCCGTTAAAGGGCTCTTTTTCCCCCGCAAATCGAGCCGCCACGCCAACCCTCGATTTGCGGGTCCCGAAGAGACTTACGGGCAACCCATCCGTCCCCCGCAACTCTCATACGCAATGGAGGACGGACAGAGATGTCCTTTCAAATCACGACCTGGCACACGCAGCAATATTCGTCTGCGGTGCAGATGCTGGTGCAACAGAAGGGCTCGCGCCTGCGCGACGCGGTGCGCGTCGAATCGGTGACCGGCGAGACCGCCTATTTCGACCAGATCGGCGCCGGCACCGCCGTCAAGCGCGGCTCGCGCCACGCCGATACGCCGTTCACCGAAACGCCGCACAGCCGGCGCCAGGTGACAATGGAGGATTACGAATATTCGGACCTCATCGACAAGCAGGACCGCGTGCGTACGCTGGGCGATCCGGCGAACCACTACGCGCAGGCGGCAGCGGCGGCGATGGGCCGGGCGATGGACGATACGATCATCGGCCAGGCGCTCGGCACGGCGAAGACCGGCAAGACCGGGACCGCGCCGGTCACGCTGCCGAGCGGCCAGAAGATCGCCAAGAACGCCTCGGGCCTGACGCTCGCGAAACTGCTCGCGGCCAAGGAGATTCTCGATTCCAACGAGAACGATCCGGACGAGGAACGCTACATTATCTGTCCCGCAAAGGACGTCACGGTGCTGCTCAACACCACCGAGGTGAAGAGCTCGGACTACAACACCGTGCGGGCGCTGGTTGCGGGCCAGATCGACACGTTCCTCGGTTTCCGCTTCATCCGATCGCAGCGGCTGACGCTCGACGGCAGCGGCGACCGGCAATGCATCGCCTGGCGCAAGTCGGGCCTGCTGCTGGCCGTCGGCCAGGCGCCGACCGCGCGGATCTCCGAACGCGACGACAAGTCCTATTCGACGCAGGTCTATTACTGCATGTCGATCGGGGCTGCGCGCATGGAGGAAGAGGCGGTGGTCGAGATCGCAACGACGCCGTAAGAATCTCCCCGCGGCCTCCGCCGCCGGACAACCCGGCGGCCGCGGGGCCCGTTGGAGTTCTGTCACCTGTCTCTCGTGCAACCCGCCGCCTGCCAACCCGGGTTGCACTCGCTCTGACTGGAGTTCTGAATGCCCGCGCCGCGCGCAGGGTTGGTGTGGCGGCTGCGCGCAAGCGGGTCTTTCAATAAGGAGTTACCACCATGGCCGTTCTTTACGGAACGCAGATGGCGAAGCTGCATAATTCCACGCCCGTGCAGCTGCCCGCCGTCTCCGACGTGCATGGTCGCGTGCGGATCTTCAACGAGACCATTCCGCTCGCGACCCAGACCACGTCGGACACGATCGAGATCGCGCGGCTGCCGAAAGGCGCGCGCGTGCTCTATGGCGTGCTCAACACCGACACCTCGCTCGGTTCTTCCACGGTCGCGATCGGCATCACCGGTACGACCGGCAAGTACCGGGCGGCGGCGACCTTCACCGCGACCAGCACGCCGACCTTGTTCGGCGTGAACGCCGGCGTCGGCGTCGGAGCCGCGGCGGAAGAGACGGTGATCATCACCATCGCCGCCGCGAGCTTTCCCGGCAGCGGCACGCTGAAGGTGATGTTCATTTATACGCTGGACTAGGTTCGATCGGCGCGACTGTAGCCGCGAGAGGGACGTCCTCTGGCAATCCTGCAGTCGCGCCGATTGTTTTGCGCCAGGCGCCAGCCGCTGCGCAAACCCAACCGTCCTGGCGATCGTTTTGGCGTTGAATGCCGGAGAAAATTCCCATGTCGATTTCGGATGTTTCGATCTGTAACCGGGCGCTCGACATGCTCGGTGCCGATCCGGTCATGTCGTTCGACGACGACAACCAGAGCGGCCGGCTGTGCAAGCGCAATTACGAAGCGGTGCGCGATGCGGTGCTGCGTGCCTATCCGTGGAATCCGGCGGTGCGGCGCGCGACATTGCCGGCGTTGAGTGCGGCGCCAGCCTGGGGCTTTGCCTATCAATATGCGCTGCCGGAAGGGCCGGAGCCGCCCGGCTGCCTGCGCGTGCTGTCGGTCGAGGGCGAGATCGAAGGCGCCGCGTCGTCCTATCGGATCGAGGGCCGGCGGATTCTCTCCGATGACGGTCCGCCGCTGCGGCTTCTTTATATCGGGCGGATCACCGATCCCAACGAATTCGGCCCGCTGCTCGCCGATGCAATCGCGGCGCGGCTGGCGGCGGAGCTCGCCTATCCGTTGACCGCATCGAGCGCGCTCAGCCAGGCGCTCGGCGAGACCTACCGCGACAAACTGGTCGAGGCCCGCGCCGTCGATGCGCAGGAGGGTACGGCCGGCCGCATCCTCACGCATGACTGGGTGGAGAGTCGTTTTTAATTACCCCGTTCGACCCTTTGCCGCGATCAGTCGCGGCCGACCGCGACGTGCCGCCAACCCGGGTCTCACGGGGGCCCCGTTGTCACTAACGCCAACCCTGTTCGATCGCGGCGCGTTCGTGTCTGGCCGCGACGTCGCGGCGCATTGCTGTGTAGGAGAATCATCATGCCGCGCGTTGCCCCTGTTTTCACGACCTTCAATGCCGGCGAATGGTCGCCCGAGCTGTATGGCCGGGTCGATCTCGCCAAATATGCGAATGCCTGCCGCAGCCTGCGGAACATGATTCCGCTGCCGCAGGGTGCAGCGACCCGCCGGCCCGGCACGCGCTTCGTCGCAAGCGCTAAAGGCACTGGGCCGATGCGGCTGATCCCGTTCCAGTTCTCGAGCGGGCAGGCTTATGTGATCGAGGCGGGCGAGCAATATTTCCGCTTCTATGCCGGGGACGGGCAGATCGAGGCGTTGCCGGGCACGCCGTTCGAAATCGCGACGCCTTACGCGGCGGCGGATCTCGCGCGGCTGCAATGGGCGCAGTCGGCCGATGTGCTCTATCTCGTGCATCCCGATTACGCGCCGCGTCAGCTCAACCGGCTGTCGCACACGAACTGGACGTTGATCGCGTTCGACTTCGAAGACGGGCCCTATCTCGATCTCAACACCGATGCCGCGAAGACGATCGATCCCTCCGCCGCGACCGGCACCGGCATCACTTTGACCACATCGGTCGATCTTTTCGTGCCCGCGCATGTCGGATCGGTCTGGCGGCTCGAGGAGACGGCAGGCCATCTGAATTACGGCGACTGGGAGCCGACCAAGAGCTATTCCGGCGGGCAGAAGGTGAAGTTCGCCGATCGCGTTTACGAGACATCGGTGGGCGGCACATCGGGCACGGCGCCACCGCTGCATTCAGAAGGAACCGAGAGCGACCAGGGTACGCATAGCAGCGGCGTCAACTGGACCTATCAGCATAGCGGCCATGGCTGGGTGACGATCACCGCTTACACCAGTGCGACGCAGGTGACCGCCGACGTCATGTCGCGTTTACCGTCGACCTCGGCGACCAAACGCTGGCGCGAGGGCGCGTGGTCGGATCATCGCGGCTGGCCGGCGGCGATCGGCTTTTACGAGGATCGCCTCTTCTTCGCCAACACGGCGCATCAGCCGCAGACGCTCTGGGGATCGGCGAGCGGCGCCTATAACGATTTCTCGCCGACCGATAACGGCATCACCGTGCTCGACGATACGGCGATGACGTTCACCATCGCCGACAACGAGGTGAACGCCATTTCCTGGTTGTCGCCCGGCAAGGTGCTGATCGTCGGTACCGAGGGCGGCGAGTTCACGGTGCAGGCCTCGAACCTGAACGAGGCGGTGACGCCGGGCAATCTCACGGTGCGCGCACAATCGAACGTCGGCTGTTCGACTTTGCCGCCGGTGCGCGCGGGCGGCGCCACGCTGTTCGTGCAGCGGGCGCGCCGCAAGCTCTACGAGATCGCCTATCGCTTCGAAAGCGATTCCTACGGCGCGCCGGAGATGACGATCCTCGCCGGCCATCTGGTCCGCGACGGGATCGCGGCGCTCGCATTCCAGCGCCAGCCTTGGTCGGTTCTCTGGGCGCTGCGCGAGGACGGGCTGCTGCTCGGGTTCACCTATCTGCGCGAACAGGATGTGATCGCCTGGCATCGCCACGATCTTGGCGGTACCGACGCGGCGGCGATTGCCGCGGTCGCGATTCCCGCGGACGGTCACGACCGGCTCTGGCTCGGCGTCAGGCGCCGCATCGGCGGCCAGACGGCCGTCACGATCGAGTATCTCGAAAGCGAGTTCTGGCCCGACAGCAATCGCGGCATCGACGACGCGTTCTTCGTCGATAGTGGACTCACCTACGATGGCTGGAACAGCGATCCGGCGAAACGGCTGACATTGCAGGGCGGCGCGCCCTGGACGGCAGGTGCACTCAAGACTCTGGTAGCGAACGGCCATTCGCCATTCCTGCCGGACGATCCCGGGAAATGTTTCCGGCTTGGCGGGCCGGGGATCGCCTGGCCGCCGGTTGCCATCGAGATCACCGGCTACAGCGCGGCCGACAATGTGTCGGTGCGGCTGATCGACGAAGTGCCGCCTTCGCTGCAGCAACAACCGACCCACGGCTGGGCGCGCATGGTGACGACCCTCTCGGGCCTCGCGCATCTCGAGGGCGAAAGCGTGCTGGTGCTGGCCGACGGGGCCGCACACCCGGCGCGGATCGTCGCCAGCGGTGCGATCACGCTCGCCCAGCCCGCGTCCATCGTTCATGCCGGCCTTGGCTATGAGAGTCGCCTCGAGACGCTCGATCTCGAAGCGGGCGCCGTTGACGGGACGGCGATCGGCAAGGCGAAGCGGATCCATCGCGCGACCGTCCGGCTCTTCGCATCGCTGGGTTGTGCCATCGGTTTTGACGATGCGCATCTCGATCCGCTGTCGTTTCGCGGCAGCGACGATCCGATGGACCGACCGCCGCCGCTGTTCACCGGCGATCGAACGATATTGTTTCCGAAGGGTTGGGACCGCGCGGCGCGTGTCCTGATCGTCCAGTCGCAACCGCTGCCGCTTACCGTTGCGGCGATCGTGCCGCATCTCACCACGAACGGCTGAGGAGAAATTTCATGTGTGGTCTGGCCATCCCTATTGTCGCTGCCGGGCTTGCTATGGCCGCTGCGGCTGTCAGCGCGGCGTCACAGTTTCAGCAGGCCAAGGGCGAGGCGGCGCAATATGACCGCGACGCGAAGGTCGCAAGACAGCAGGGCGCTTTCGACGCGCAGCGACAGCAGCGCGACATCCGCCGCCAGCTCGGCGCCCTGCACGCGTCGGCGGCTTCATCCGGCATTCAGTCCGGTGCCGGGTCGCCGCTCGATATCGCGGCCGACCTTACCGCCGAAGCAGAGCTCGAACCGTTCGAGCAAATCCGTCGCGGTCTCATCCAGTTTCAGGACCTGAAGACTGCAGCCAAACGCACACGATCTGCCGCGGGGGCCAACCTGCTGAGTAGCTCGCTCCAGGCCGGCAGTTCGGCGCTCAGCATGATGGGGCCGTAGGCGGGGTCTGACGCCGCTCGCGCCATTCGGATCGCTTCCGCCTCGACCGCGGATCGCAGGCAACAGGAGTTCGCAAACATGACCGTTTCCACCACCACGTCCCGTGTCGCGTATACGGGCGACGGGGTCACCGTTGCCTTCGCGGTGCCGTTCCCGTTCTTCGACACATCCGACCTCGTCGTGATCGAGCGCAACATCGTGACTGGCGCCGAGACGATCAAAGTACTCAGCACGCATTACACCGTCGCCGGCGGTGCCCAGGGCGGTGTGGCCGCGACCGGTACGGTGACCGCCTTGTCGGCACCGGCGAACACGGTGCAATGGATCATCATCCGCGCGCTGCCTTTCACGCAGCTGATCGACTATGTGTCGAATGATGGCTTTCCGGCGGAGAGCCACGAAGCCGGTCTCGATCGCGGCGCGATGCGCGACCAGGAGCTACGCACGTCCCTCGCACGGACATTGCGTCTCCCGGTCACCGATCCGGACGGGCTGATCGTCGAGCTGCCGCCGGTGCCGGTTCGTGCCGGCAAGGTGCTCGGCTTCGATGCGAACGGCAGTCTGATCGTCGTCGTGGATATTCCGGCCGGTTCCATCAACCTGCCGCTGCCGGTCGCCGATGGCGGCACCGGCGCGACGAATGTCGCCGGCGCCCGCACGGCACTCGGTGCCGCCGGACTGGCCGACGCCAATGTGTTTGTCGCCGACCAGGTGATCGAGAAGACCGATCCGGGCGCCAGCGAAGGGCCGCTGCTCGTGTTGCGGCGGATCAGCAGCACGCCGGCCGCGAGCGACAAGATCGGCGGCATCGCGATGGACGGCAAGGACGGTGCTGGCAACACGCAGCGCTTCGCGCAGATCCATGCCGAGCTGGTCGATCCGGCCAACAGCTCCGAAGATTCGAGGCTGGAATTCTTCACGATCGTCGGCGGGGCCTATACCAGCGGCATGCGACTGGGCGCGGGGTTGCAGCTTGGCGTTCCGACCGGTGGCGATCCGGGTGCCGGATGGCTCAATGCGCAGGGTGGTCTCAAGGTCAACAATGTCGAACTGATCGGTGTCGCGGCAGGCGCGGTCGTCAACCGCGTCTATGCGCAGACCGTCACATTTTCGAGCATCACCGCGATCATCCCGTTCGACGATACCAAACCGCAATTGGGCGAGGGCACGCAGGTGCTCACCGCATCGATCACGCCCAAGGCGGCTGCCAACAAGATCCTGGTCACGGTGACATTGGAAGTCGGCAGCAACGATGCGCAGGACGCGGTCGTCGCGGCCCTCTTCAAGGACAGCGATGCGGATGCGCTTGCGGCTGCAAGCTTCCTTCCCGTCGAGTCGCGTGCCGGCACCGGGACGCTCGTCATGAACTTCGAGATGACGGCCGGCGGCACGTCGCCGATTGCTTTCAAGGTGCGGATGGGGCCGGGTTCGACCGGCAACGCCTATCTAAACGGCAACGACGGCGCGCGCGTCCTCGGCGGCGCGCTGGTCTCGTCGATCGTGCTCACCGAGGTCAAGGTCTGATGGACCGGGAAAGCAGCGACCCGAGATCGGCGGTTGTTGCGGGTGCCCCGGCATTTCTCATCGGACAGCTCACGGCGCAGGTGACCGGATTGAACCAGCGGCTCGACCAGCTGATCCCCGTGCTGACCAAGCTCGACCAGACCTGCGATGAGACAGTGCGGCGGCTCGACCTCGTCGAGCTCGAGATCCGATACATGCAACCGCATGTCTTGTCCTGGACGCGCTGCAAGAACCGCCTTGCGGGCGCGATCCTTGTTTTGCCGCTGGCCGGCGGCGGGATCGGTCTCGCGCTGGACCGCGTCGGCGGTCTGCTGCTCAAGCTGATCGGGGATCAGTGACATGGCTCACTTTGCGCTCGGCCTGCGTTCGCGCAGTCGGCTGAAGGGCGTGCATGCCGATCTGAGACGCGTGGTCGAACGAGCAATCGCGCTGACCGATGTCGATTTCACGGTGCTCGAGGGGCTGCGCAGCGTAACGCGACAGAAAGAGCTCGTCGCAGCCGGCGCCTCACAGACCATGAACTCGCGTCATCTGACCGGCCATGCGGTCGACCTCGGTGCGTATGTGCGTGGCGAACCGCGCTGGGATTGGCCGCTTTATCACCGGATCGCGGACGCCATGAAACGCGCCGCTAAAGAACTGGGCGTGCCAATCGAATGGGGCGGCGATTGGCAGACCTTCAAAGACGGCCCGCATTTCCAACTGCCCCGCAAACAATATCCTTAGGAGAGAAACCGATGTTAACCAAACTCGATAAAGCTTATGTGGCCGGCCTTGTGTCGTTCTTCTGCATGCAGCTTCAGCATTGGGCGGGATTCACCGTCGATCCGACGATCCAGGCGGCTGCCGTCGGCGTGATCCTGTTCATCGCCACTTATGTCACGCCGAACAAGACGCCGGCGTGACGTAACTCATGATCTGGGATTGGGGAAAGCTAGCGCTTGCATTGGTACAGCTGGCGCAATGGGCGGCCGATCGCGCCGAGCGAAACCAGATGCTCGGGCTCGGCATCAAAGCGCAGATCGCCGATAGCCTCACGGCGTTCAACAGGAGGATGAATCTTGGGCTACAGATCAGCCGCGAGCATCGCAGTGTTGACGATGCTCTTGATGAGCTGCGCGGCGCCGGACACTAACGTGACGGTGCCGCCACAAGATGCGAGCGAACTTTGCGTTCTAGTCGAACCGCATATGTTCGCACCGGCGACGATCGAATTCTTCAACCAGGCCCGCAACGATCCGTTGGTCGCGTCGGACCTCGACTGGATTACGGACGTGGTGAAGATACGACGATGCTTTTGCGTGACACGGTCCGACGGCGCCGACGGGCAGCAGCCAGGGTGCCCGGAGGCGTAGCGCCGGCACGACCTCCCGGCTTCGGCGGACATGGCGAATTCTCCCGTTGAAGCCTTGAAAAGGGCCCATTCGCCCCGTAGCTTCCCGGCCACGTTAGGAAGCCCTTCGATGACAGCAAAACCGACAGGCCGTACCGGTAACGGCCGTCCTGCTAACCCTGCGGCCGATACGGAACGCGACGCCCGTCTGGCGGATGCGTTGCGTCAGAACCTGCGTCGGCGGAAGGCCCAGAAATTCGCCCGCAAGAGTGACGAATCGGTTAAATCGGGGGCCAGAAAAGAGGTCGGCGACGAGGGCGAGGGGTAATTCCGGCCCGGGATGCGGTGGTTGCGCTACGAAAGCCGGTCGTTCGGCCGGTGGTGAAAGGGCGTTGATGGATCGGATCTGGATCAAGGGTGGGCAACCGTTGCGGGGGTCGCTCACAATCGGCGGCGCCAAGAATGCGGCTTTGCCGCTGATGGCGGCTGCGCTACTGACGGAAGAAACTTTAATCCTGCGCAACCTGCCGCGCCTCGCCGATATCACGACGATGGCGGATCTGCTCGGCGAACTCGGCGTGGAGGGCATTTACCGGGCCGGCACCAACGGGCATTCGGGCAGCAGCCTGATTGAGCTGCGTGCGGCCAATGTGCGGACCGTGACGGCGCCGTACGATCTGGTGCGGAAAATGCGCGCATCGGTCCTCGTCCTCGGGCCGCTTCTGGCGCGTGCCGGGATGGCGCGGGTGTCGCTGCCCGGCGGATGCGCGATCGGCAACAGGCCGGTCGATCTGCATCTGCTCGGTCTGCGGGCGCTCGGCGCCGAAATCGAGCTGAAAGATGGATACATCGAAGCCCGCGCGCCGAACGGTCTCAAAGGTGCCCGGATCGATCTGCCGGTGGCGTCCGTCGGTGCAACTGAAAACATCATGCTGGCGGCGAGCCTGGCCAAAGGCACGACCGAACTCGGCAATGCTGCGCGCGAGCCGGAGATTATCGATCTCGGCCGCTGCCTCGCCGCCATGGGCGCGACGATCGAAGGTGCCGGAACCGATACGATCCGTATCGTGGGGGCGCAAACCCTGCATGGCACGACGCATGACATCATTCCCGATCGCATCGAGGCAGGGAGTTACGCCCTGGCTGCTGCGATTACCGGCGGTGCGATCACGCTGGAGAGTGCCGATGTCGGCCAGCTCGGGGCGGCAGCGTCGGCAATGAAAAGCACCGGCCTCTCGCTCGAACAGGCGGGCGACAGCATCGAAGTTTCTTGCAAAACCAACCGGCCGCAACCGGTCAACGTGACGACAGAGCCCTTTCCCGGATTCCCGACCGACATGCAGGCACAGATGATGGCCCTGATGACCATTACCGACGGTGCTGCCATGATCACAGAAACGATCTTCGAGAACCGGTTTATGCATGTTCCGGAGCTGAGCCGCATGGGAGCGGATATCACAGTGCATGGCGGGTCTGCGATGGTGCGCGGCGTTTCGCGCCTGCGCGCTGCGCCGGTGATGGCGACCGATCTTCGTGCCTCGATGTCGCTCGTTCTTGCCGCGCTCGCGGCGGAGGGAGAATCAACCATTAACCGGGTCTATCATCTCGACCGTGGCTACGAGCGTCTGGTTGAAAAGCTGCAAGGTTGCGGTGCCGAGATAGATCGGATGAAATAGGACATGGCCGACCAATTCACGTTGATCGCCAAAGACGGCGACGATCTGCAGGTCGTCGCCGCCTGCCTGCAGGACGGGTTGGTGCGCATCGGCGATCTGCAGTTCTTTGCGGATGAGCGCCGGTTTGCGATCCTGGTCAATCGCTTCAAATGGGAAGATGAGATCGACCAGAGTCGCGAGGGTTCTGCCGGCAAGGATCGCCGATTTGCATCAACAAAAATGCATCAGCGGGTTCATAGCGGCGTCGCGTTCGATCGGGTGCGAGCGATCAAGATGCGGGGTATTGACCGGCAGGATCGTGATCGGATACTCAACCTGCTGACGATCACGCCCGAAAAGGACGGCATTGTCCTGATTTTCTCCGGTGCCGCGATGATCCGGCTGGATACCGACGGGATCGCGTGCCGCGTCGTCGATATGGATGAGCCCTGGCCGACGGCCTGGCGACCAAAGCATGAGGGTGCGGGCGGAGCATGATGGCCGCCGTCGAATCGGAATCGACATCAACCGGATATGTGTTGGCGCTGCCTAAGGGGCGGATCCTCAAGGAGATTGCGCCCGTGCTGGCGGCCGTCGGGATCGAACCTGATGCGGCGCTTTACAACGAGGCTTCACGCGCCCTGCGATTCCGCACCAATCTTCCAGACTTGGATGTCGTGCGGGTGAGGGCTTTCGACGTCGCAACCTATGTCGCATTCGGTGCCGCCCAGATCGGCATCGCCGGAAGCGACGTGATTGAAGAATTCGGGTATCCGGAGATTTACGCGCCGGTCGATCTCGGTATCGCGCGCTGCCGCTTGGTGGTGGCGGAACCCACCCAGCTCTTTCACAATGACGATCCCGGACGCTGGAGTCATGTCCGGGTCGCAACCAAATATCCCCAACAGACGCGGCGCCATTTTGCGGGGCGGGGCGTGCAGGCTGAGTGCGTCGTCCTGAGTGGGGCGATGGAACTCGCGCCGCAGCTCGATCTGTGCGACCGCATCGTCGATCTGGTCGATACCGGACGGACGCTCGCAGCGAACGGGCTGCAGGAGATCGAGCAGATTGCCGACGTGAGCGCCCAGCTCATCGTCAACCGGACGGCACTGAAATTGAATCCAGGATTCATCAACCCCCTCATCGCCCGTTTTCGGGCTGCGGCCAATGACCCGCGTTCTGTATCAGTCTGATCCGGATTTCGCGCAATCCTTCGAAGCGCTACTGGTCCGCGAGCATGATGACCTGTCGGCGGTCGATGCGATCGTTGCAGAAATCATCGCGGCGGTGCGCCGGGATGGCGATGCGGCCTTAATCAGGTTCACGAAAGAGTTCGATCGGCACGAGGTCGCTTCGGGGTTGCGATTTTCCGATACGGACATCGCCACACTGGCCCAGCGCTGCGACACGGACATACGCGACGCCCTGGCATTCGCTGCCGAGCGTATCCGCCGGTATCATCAGGCGCTTCTCCCCGCCGATCTGAATTATGTCGACGAGGTCGGCGTGCGACTTGGGGTCCGATGGCGTCCCGTCGATTCCGCCGGCATCTATGTTCCGGGCGGCACCGCCGCCTATCCCAGTTCGGTGTTGATGAATGCCATTCCGGCCCGCGTTGCCGGGGTTGCCCGTCTCGCCATGACGGTGCCGACGCCTGACGGCGTAGCAAACCCCGCGGTCTTCGCGGCCTCACAAATAGCCGGCGTTTCCGAAATCTACGGAATCGGCGGTGCGCAGGCGATCGCAGCCCTTGCCTTCGGTACCGAAACCATCAGGCCGGTCGACAAGATCGTCGGACCGGGAAATATCTACGTCGCGGCCGCGAAGAAATCGGTGTTCGGCCGCGTGGGTATCGATACCATCGCCGGGCCGTCCGAGATCACGATAGTTGCCGATGCGACGAACAATCCGGACTGGATGGCGGCGGATCTGCTTTCGCAGGCCGAGCATGATGTGAATGCCCAGGCGATCCTGATTACCGACGATGTACGATTTGCCGCAGCGGTCGGCGATGCCGTCGAGCGCCTGCTCGGAGGGATGGTCCGTGCCGATACCGCGCGCACCTCGTGGGAGCGTAACGGGGCGATCGTAGTGTCGCGCGATCGCGCTGGCGCCGTCGAACTCGTCAATCGGATCGCTCCGGAGCATCTCGAACTCGCTGTCGATAACCCGGGCGACATGGCGGCAGAGATTCGACATGCGGGGGCGATATTTCTCGGCCGCTGGACGCCCGAGACCTTGGGTGACTATGTCGGCGGCCCGAACCATGTCCTGCCGACCTCGGGCGCCGCACGATTCTCGTCTGGTCTCGGCGTCCATGATTTTTTGAAGCGGACCTCCATCCTTGAGTGCGGGCCGAACAGTTTCGCCGCGTTGGCGAAGCCGGCCATCGTGCTGGCTCATTCCGAGGGACTGGAAGGTCATGCGCGGGCGGCCGAGCTGCGCCTCCGGCACCATAACGACGGTTCCGGTTGCGATGGCGGGTGACGCGCAATCCACCAACCGCATCGCGAAGATCACGCTGGATGAACGGTCTGTCGTCCGGCGCAGCGCCGAAGTTGAGCATGAGCGTGCCGTCGCCATCTACGACCTGATCGAAGACAACAGTTTCAAATTGATCGACGACAAAGAGGGGCCCTATAGCCTCCATCTTTCCATCGAAGAAAACCGGCTGATCTTCGATGCCCGCGATACCGACGAACAGCCCCGGCGACGGATCGCGCTGGCCCTTACGCCTTTCCGCATGATCGTGAAGGATTACTTCCAGATCTGCGAAAGCTACTTCTCCGCCATCAGAACGGCCTCTCCTTCCCAGATCGAAGCCATCGATATGGGGCGCCGCGGGTTGCACAATGAGGGGTCCGAACTCCTCCGGCAACGCCTCGAAGGCAAGATCGAACTCGATCTTGATACCGCGCGCCGCCTCTTCACCCTGATCTGCGTCCTGCACATCAAGGGTTGAAGGAGCCGACATGGCCGGCTTCCCATCAAGCGTCCTGTTCTGCTGCACCCTGAATGCGATTCGCTCGCCGCTCGCAGAAGCGTTGCTGAAACGCATGCATGGCAACCGGATTTATGTCGATTCGGTCGGAGTCCGCGCAGGCGAGATTGATCCGTTCGTTCTCACCGTCATGGATGAAATCGGCATCGACATGACCAAGCATCGAACGAAGAGCTTCGATACGCTGGAAGACGAATCGTTCGACCTCATCATTTCTCTATCGCCCGAAGCGCATCACAAGGCGCTCGAGCTGACGCGAACCATGGCCTGCGATGTCGAGTTCTGGCATACCTTCGATCCGAGCGTGGTCGAAGGAAGCCGTGAGACTTGTCTGGACGCCTATCGGGATGTGCGGGACTGGCTCGACGATCGGATCCGCCGCCGGTTTCCCCATGCCGGCGCACCCGCGGTTTAGGGTCGGGAGGTCGGTATTCCAATCAAGCCATTTGGCGTATAAGAGGCGCCCGTAGGGTTCTGGTGGGGCCGTGCCGGCCGCCCCGGCCCTATGAAACCAAGGAGGATAGATGGCCAAGGAGGATCTGATCGAGTTCTCCGGCACGGTGGTTGAACTGCTGCCCAATGCGATGTTTCGCGTAAAGCTCGATAATGAACATATGGTCTTGGCGCATACGTCAGGAAAGATGCGGAAGAATCGTATCCGTGTGCTGGTCGGTGATCGCGTCAACGTTGAGATGACGCCCTATGATCTCAGCAAGGGCCGCATCACGTTCCGCTTCAAGTAACATCCCAGGAATCCGATGACGGAGGCCGCCAGGAATCGCCGGCACTTCGTTCTGGCTTCGCAATCGCCGCGTCGCGTCGAATTGCTGCGTCGGATCGGGATCGTGCCCGATGACATCGTCGGTGCCGATATCGAAGAGACACCGGCCGAAGGCGAACTGCCGCCGGCTTTGGCGCGTCGGCTGGCTCTGGAAAAACTTTCCTGCATAAGGTCCCGGTTTCCGGATTCCTTTGTGCTCGCCGCCGATACGGTGGTTGCGCTGGGTCGCCGCGTCCTGGGGAAGCCCGACGACGGGACGATGGCGCGCCGCCACCTGGTCCTCCTGTCCGGTCGGCGCCACCGGGTCATGACAGCGGTTGCCTGCGCCGCCCCCGATGGCCGGTCCGCATTGCGTATCGCAACGACGACAGTAAGCTTCAAGCGGCTGCAGGAAGCTGAGATCGCCGCCTATCTCGATGGCGGCGAGTGGCAGGGCAAGGCGGGGTCCTATGCGATCCAGGGTGCGGCAGAGATGTTCGTTCGGCGTATCAACGGCTCGTACTCCAATGTAGTGGGGCTACCGCTCTTCGAGACGGCGGCGCTGCTCGGCGGGCTGAGCTGGCCGATCCACGGGCGCTGATGCTCGAGGTCTATTGCAGCGTCATGACGCCGCGCCATTGGGCCGCGCTTCTCGACGACGGCAAGCTTATCGGTTTCGCGATCGAACCGACCGGAACGGCGGCCCGGTTCGGCGATGTGCATGTCGCGGTGCTTCGCGACATCAACAAGGCGGCCGGTTTTGGCACGGTAACGCTGGATGGGGCTGAGCCGGCATTGCTCGATCTGCCGCGCGACCGGCGGCTTCCGACGATCGGTGCGCGATTGCTGGTCCAGGTGCGTCGCGGTGCACGCGGCAGCAAGATGGCAAAGGTATCCGACCTGGTCCGGTCGCAGCACGGAACGTTGGGCATCGATATCTTCTGGATGGACGGCGTCGGTCGGACCGAGCCGGACCTGGCCGGCACGCCGGCGGACATCGCGGGATTGGATGAACGCCACCAACTGGCGACGCGTTCCGCCGCCCTGATCGCGTCTGCAAACGCCGCGGCGGCGCCGAAGCTTTTGCTGCGGCAGCATGATTGCTTTGCCGATCTGACGATGCGATTTCCCGAAGCAATGTCGGCGGCCAAGCGCTGCGACAGTCGGACCATGGCGGAACGCTGGACACAGCAATCGACGTCCGGATCCGACGCACCGCCGATGCGGGTCGATTACAAACCCGAACGCGACTGGCGGTTTCGTCGGATGGATATCGTGGAAAGCCTGCGCGACGCGCTCGAGCCGGAGCAGAATCTCTCCGGCGGCGGTGCGCTTCTGATTGAACCGGGTGAAACGCTGACGGCGATCGATATCAACGCCGGCGCGCGCATGCATTCCTCCGGCGAGGAGCGGCTTGCGTATCAAATCAACGAGATCGCTGTCCCAGAAATCGTACGACTCATTCGGCTGCTCAATCTCTCGGGCAACATCGTGATCGATTTCATGGGTATGCGGGCGGCGGGCCGCCGGCGCACGATCGCCGGCAAGCTTCAAGCGGCGATGGCAGGCGATCCTGCGGAACCGTGGGTCGGCGGGATGTCGCCGTTGGGACTGATCGAGATCGGTCGACGACATCTCGGCCCCGACCTTTACGACGCATTTTCAATCGCCCGTGCCCGGGCGCGGGGACTTGAAACCGACGGGCTGGACGCGCTAACCGGTGGGCTATGAGCGCTTCGGCCAAACCTGCTCGGAAGACCACGCGCGCCGGTCGCAGCGGCAAGGGTTGCCCGATCTGCGGCGAACCCGCCGTCCAGCGATTTCGGCCATTCTGCTCTTCGAAATGCGCCGATATCGATCTTGGCCGATGGCTGACCAATCAGTACCGCATTCCGACACAGGAGCCGGCTGAGGGATCGGACGATCGAGGCGAAGACGGTGACGAGGGGGAGCGCTAGAAGGGCCGGTCGCTTGCTGGACAATTTAGGGGGATTTCACTATAAGCCGGCCGGCTCATTCGGCGCCCAGGTAGCTCAGTTGGTAGAGCAGCGGATTGAAAATCCGCGTGTCGCTGGTTCGATTCCGGCCCTGGGCACCATCGCCTCCCATGTCACTGCACATTCCGGTGCTGTACGCTCGATCAACGCGGCGCGCCCACTGTGATCAGGCGGCCGTCGAGGGGATGGTTTTCAAGCCGATCTTCGACCTCCAGAATCCAGAGATCCGGATCCCGGTGTCGGGCGCGCTCGATATACGCATCGGCTTCCGCATGGCTGCAGCGATCCGTGCCTGCGATCATCCAGGCCCGCTGCCCGTCGGGATCGAGCACCTCGACCAGGAGCCGGCAGGTATCCGATGGAACATGCGCGATCTTCAGGACGACGCTGCCCCGCGAGCGATCGCCGCTATACCGGACCTGTGCGGGAATGCCTTCGATCGAACAGCGGCGCAGGTACGCGGTGAGCCAGTAATGCGTGTCGAGCCTGTCACTCATCGGATGGGATCAAGCCCCGCTATCACGCTTCTTGTCCATTGCCGCCGATCCGCCTAGTTTCTGCCCGGGCAAACGGGCACAGGTCGGGTGCCGGTTGACGTTTCTCTGATAGAACCCACGGTGACCGCGTTACCCGGAATACGCGCTGCCTCGTCGTCAGCCCGGCCGGCAACTATAGAGACGCTGTGCGTCTTTTGGAACCGTGGCTGTTGAATATGATCTTTCACCGTTTCGCATTGTCGCCGCGTTCGTTGCCGAGATAGCTGCAGGAACACGAGGCTTACATTGACCGTCTTACTCGGTCTCGATACCGGCGGAACATACACCGATGCCGTCTTGCTCGATCGGCAGCGGGGCGTTCTCAGTTCCGCAAAGGCGCTGACGACCCACGACGATCTCGCCCAGGGGATCGGCGGGGCGATCGATCGCATTGCCCCGGAAACCGGCCTCGCCGTCGATCTTGTTGCATTGTCGACCACGCTGGCGACGAATGCGCTAGTCGAAGGCGTCAGTGCGCCGGCCTGCCTCGTGCTGATCGGATACGACAACGCAGCGATGGGTCGCGCCGGATTGAGCGACGCCGCGGCGGGCAGCCCTGTCGTCATGATTGGCGGTGGGCATAACCCGTCAGGCGACGAGCAGGCGCCGCTGGACGAACAGGCACTCCGCGCCGCCGTAAGAGAACATGCGCCCTCCGTCGAAGCCTTTGCCGTGTCCAGCTATTTTTCGGTTCGCAATCCCATTCACGAGCACCGTGCGCGCGCCATCATCCGCGAATTCTCCAATCATCCCGTAACATGTGGTCACGAGTTGACTTCGAAGCTCGATGCGCCGCGCCGCGCATTGACGACGCTGCTCAACGCCCGCCTCATATCGCGCATTGCACGCCTGATTCAGGCGGTGCGTTCGATCCTCGATGCCCGGGGTGTCAACGCGCCGCTCATGATCGTTCGCGGCGACGGATCGATGATGTCGGCGGAGCTCGCCATGGAACGCCCGGTCGAGACCATCCTCTCCGGGCCCGCCGCCAGCGCGATCGGCGCCTTTTATCTGTCGGGGTGCCGCGATGCCGTCATTTCCGATATCGGCGGGACTACCACGGATATTGCGCTGTTGCGCGACGGGCTGCCGGCGGTCGATCCCAATGGCGCAACCGTGGGCGGCTGGCGGACGATGACCGAAGCGATTGCCGTCCACAGTTATGGGCTGGGCGGAGACAGCGAGGCCATATTCTTCGACGATGGCATGCTGACCCTGGGCCCGCGTCGCGTGATGCCGCTGTCGCTGCTCGCCACCAAGCATCCGCACGTCGCGACCTCGCTCCGACGGGCGGCGGAGTCGTCCGACGCCATGCCCCATGACGGGCGCTTCATCTGGCGCCGCGACATCAATCCCGCGGCCTTGCAACAGGTGAGCCGGATCGGACGGCGGATTCTCGATCGACTGCCTATATCTCCGACGCCTATGGCGGAAATCATCCAAAGCCCGGCCGATCCTGCCGCAATCGATCGGCTGATTGCGCGCGGCCTGGTCAGCGCGGCCGGCATTACGCCCAGCGATGCGGCGCATGTGCTGGGGCTCCACGATGCCTGGTCGCGCGATGCGGCGGTTGCGGGGTTCGTATTGGCGGTTCGCGGCGGCAGCCTGCGGGCCGAAGACCCGGCATCGCTTGCGCAACGTGTTTACGATCGCGTCGTCTATCAGTCGGCCGAAGTCATCGTTGAAACATTGCTCGCGGAACAATTTGGATTGAAGAGATCGGCCTGGGGCGAGGGCGGTGCGCTGCTGGTTCGACAGGCGCTGGCAGCTCAGAATTCCAATACCCATCACATCCTCAATGTTGATCTTAAATTGCGCCAGGCGCTGGTCGCAGTCGGTGCTCCGGCGGCTACCTACTACCCCGATGTGGCGCGCCGCCTCGATGCGGAGCTCGTTCTGCCCAAAGGCGCAGACGTGGCGAATGCGATCGGTGCCGCCGTTGCCGGCATCCGCCAGAAGGTGCAGCTTCTGATCACGTCGCCATCGCAGGGGATGTTTCGGTTGCATCTTGCGACCGGGGTTCGCGACTTCCGGAACCTCAGCGACGCCATCAGCTTTGCGGAGGAAAGCGCATCGCAGCAGGCCCGCGAACGCGCATCACGCGCGGGTTCTGTTGCACCGGAGGTCAAAGTCGAGGTTCAGAACAGGACGATTACCGACGGCAGCGGGGGCGAACTGTTTATCGATGCCATCGTCACGGCGACCGCGACCGGCGATGCGTGACGTCTTATCGGCGTTCGTTTCGCTCGATGGGGCCGCTCGCGGTCAAGAGCGTATTCGCCAAGGTGCGCTCGGCATGACGCAGGCGCCATGACAGCATGCGTTCGGCCATATTGAGCCTGACGGCCTGATAGCCAGGCTCGTCCGCGACATTTCGCAATTCGCCCGGATCGTTCGTCAGATCGAACAGAAGCGGCGGCAATGCCGCGAAATGCACATATTTGAATCGGTCGTCTTTCATGGCGGCGAGGGTACAGTCGTCGCTCGATATGCCGAGCGCCCGCTCCGATGCCTGTTGGACGACGTCACGGAAGTCATACTCCCAATGAGCTTCGCGCCGCCAATCCGCCGGCGTCCCGCCGGACAGAAGGGGGGCGAGCGACCGTCCATCGCAATTCGCCGGCGTTGGCAGGCCAAGCCAATTCAGGACCGTCGGCACGATATCGATGGCTTCGGTGTGCAGCGACACGATGCTGCCACGTCCGGCGTCGGCAGCCGCGGTCGGATCGACCACGATCAGCGGAATATGATAGGCGCGATTGAAATAGCCTTCCTTGCCCCACATCCAGTGATCGCCCAGCATCTCGCCGTGATCGCAGGTGAAAAGGATGAGCGTGTCCTTGTCCTCGCCGGTGCTCGCCAGGTGATCGAGAATCCGGCCGATCTGATCGTCCACCTGGCTGATCATGCCGTAATAGGTCGCTCGAAGCTGCCGCGTCTCGCGATCGTCGATTTCACGCAGGTCGCCGGGAAAATGCTCGCTGTACGAGCCGATCTCGCGCTGATGGAACAGCAGATATCTTATATAGGGATGCTGTGCCGCCTCTTCGTCGGGCGATGTCGCGCGCACCGGCATGGGAACGTCCGCCGGATCGTACATGGCGTTATATGGTTCCGGTGCGATGACGGGCGGATGTGGGCGCAGGAACACGAGATGCATGAACCAGTCTTCATTCCGGTGCGCACGTATATAGTCGAGCGCTGCGTTCGCCATGAAAGCGGTTTCGCTATCTTCGGCTGAGAAGACCGGCGGGCTGAAACTATGCCCGCGGCCTGCAGCGCCCGGATAATGGGGAACGGGGCGGTAAACGCTGCCCCGACCTTCCGGCAGATCGTAGCCTTTGGCTCTCAGGTCCTGAATCCAGGCGGCCATCCGATCGTCGAGCTGCAGCCCGACCGAAAAGCCCGGCATGACGCCTTCATATGTCGTCAGAATGGGGTCGGTGCGATCATACTGGCGCGGGTCGACGCTCGTGTCGGTGTAACCGAACAGCATAGGATCAAATCCGGCCTTGCGTACCTCGATCGCCAGATTCGTATGGCGCGCGTCGAGCGGCGTCCCGTTACGCCCGGACCGGTGGTTTAGCAAATATAGACCCGTCAGCATGCTCGTGCGCGAGGGTCCGCAAGGCGAGCATTGCGCATAGTGGTTGCGGAACAGCGTGCCGCGTGCCGCCAGCCGATCGAGGTTCGGCGTGCGCACGCAAGGATGCGTGAGCGCCGAGAGACATTCTCCGCGCCATTGGTCGGCAGATATGAACAGTACCTTGCGGCGTCTCATGATCCTATGTCAGCCCAAGTCCGGCGGCTGCCGTTGTGCCGAGTGCCTCATCTGCCAAAATCTGCGCTTCGAGCATCGCCGTCTCGGGAAGAATGACGGCGCAGAAGAAGGCGACAATCGCATTGCGTCGTGCGGCGTCATTCTCCATGCGGGGTTGTTGCGGTGCCAGTGAAACGCCCTCTATCAGGAGCGAGGCTGCGATGCTGGTGCCAAGCAATCGTAGATAGGGGGTCGCGACAGCCAGGGCGTTGTTGGGATTTTTGGCTCCGATGGCGATGAGGTGTCGCGAGCATCGCTCCAGCCGATCGATCGCGGCCTGAATTGATCCTTGCAGCGGACTTTCCGCCGAGTTGTCGGACTTGCTCCTCCCGATCACCTCACGCAATTCGTCACAGAGTGCGAATACGGCCGCGCCCTGATCGCGCAACAGCTTACGGCCGAGCAGATCGATTGCCTGAATACCGTTGGTGCCTTCGTAGATCGAGGTGATTCTGGCATCGCGATAGATTTGCGAAGCACCGCTTTCCTCGATGTATCCCATGCCGCCATGAACCTGAATGCCGAGGTCGGCGATCTCGCAGCCGCGATCGGTGCACCAGGCTTTCGCAACCGGCGTTAACAGGTCGGCACGCGTTTGCCAGCGGTCGCGCTGCTGGCCGGGTTCCATCTGTCGCACACGATCCGTCGCGGCGGCAGTTGCGTAAACCAGCGCCCGCATCCCCTCCAGCAGGGCTCGCATCGTCATCAGCATCCGCTGGACGTCGGGATGATTGGCAATAGCGGTCGATTGTCCAACCGGGGTGCCTGCGACCCGTCCCTGCCGGCGTTCGCCGGCATAAGCGCGAGCGGTTTGCCATGCGCGCTCGCCACAGGCGAGCCCCTGGATCGCCACCGCAAGGCGGGCGTTGTTCATCATGGTGAACATGAGGGCCATGCCCTGATTGATCTCGCCGACCAGTTCCGCGGCGGCGCCGCCGTTATCGCCATAGGACATGACGCAGGTCGGGCTGCCGTTAATCCCGAGCTTATGCTCCAGCGAAAGACAGCGAAGATCGTTCCTCGGACCGAGTCTGCCTTCCGCGTCGACCAGAAATTTCGGGACGATGAACAGAGAAATTCCCTTAGTGCCGGGCGGCGCATCCGGTGTGCGGGCGAGAACCAGATGCACGATATTGTCGGTGAGATCATGCTCGCCGAATGTAATGAAAATCTTCTGCCCGACGATCCTCCAGCCACTCGCGTCCCTGAACGCACGCGTGGTCAGCGCGCCGACATCGCTACCCGCCTGCGGTTCGGTCAGGTTCATGCTACCGCTCCACTGACCGGAGACGAGTTTTTCGAGATATCGTTGCTTCAGCGCGCTGCTGGCATGCGCTTCGAGCAGGTCAATCGCGCCCTGTGTCAGTAGCGGACAGAGCGACAGCGCCATATTCGCCGCATACAACATTTCCTGAATGGCAGCGGCGACGGTCCATGGCAATCCTTGACCGCCATGGTCCGGGTCAAATGGCACGGCCTGCCAGCCCTGCTCGACGAAGCTGCGATAAGCGTTTCGGAAACCCGGCGGCGTCGTGACTTCAGCTCCCGTGATCGTGCAGCCATGCTGATCGCCGATCCGATCGATCGGGGCGAACACGCGTTCGGCGAATCGCGCGCCCTCGGTCAGGACGGCGTCGACGATATCCTGAGTGGCAGCCTCGAATCGCGGGAACTGCCGCAATGAAGCAAGGGATCCGTAGGCCTGTAACGAATATCGGATGTCGTCGAGCGGTGCTCGGTACGTGCCCACGGTGGAATCGCTCATAGGACCTTACCGGGATTCATCAAGCCGTGCGGATCGAAAATCGTTTTGATGCGTTTCATCATTCCGCGTTCCGACGGCGATTTGTATCGATCGGCTTCGCTGCGACGCAACTGACCAAGGCCGTGCTCGGCGCTGAACGAGCCACCAAAGGCACCCACGATGTCGTGCACCGCACGGGTCAGTGTTTCGGACTGATCGAGGAATGCCGGATCGTCGATCGAAAGCGGACGCATCAGATTATAGTGGATGTTGCCGTCACCCAGATGCCCGAAGGGCAGGATGCGGATTCCAGGCAGAATCTTCGACACGGCCGCGTGCGCCTGGGTCATGAACGCGGCGACCTCGGAAATCGGCACGGAGATGTCGTGCTTGATGCTTGCGCCGCCGATGCGTTGCGCTTCCACGATGGCCTCCCGGATACGCCAGAGCGCCGCTCGCTTGGCCTCGCTGTCCGCCGGAACGGCATCGACGAGGAAGCCGGCTTCCATGCCGTCGGCAAGGGTTGTCTGGAGCAATTCCGAAAGGGGTGGTTGTTCGAGCGTCCAGCTCAGTTCGACTAAGACACAATCGGATACGGATGCACCGAACGGCCATACGGTACCTGGAATCTTTTCGATGCCGAGCTGAAGCGCGGCCGCCGACATGTATTCGAAACTGGCGATGCAATCGCCAAGGCGCGTCTCGAAGAAGCCGAAGAGGTTGCAGGCGGATTGTGCATCGGCGACGGCTACGAGCGCCGTTGCCCGCTGCCGGGGAACCGGGAAGAGTTTCAATGTGGCAGCGGTAATTATGCCCAACGTTCCTTCGGCACCGATGAAAAGCTGCCGCAGAGAATAACCCGTGTTGTCTTTGCGCACGCGGCGAAGATCGTCCCAGATCGAACCGTCGGGCAGGACGACCTCAAGGCCAAGAACGAGATCCCGGGTATTGCCGTAACGCACGACGTTGAGGCCACCGGCATTGGTCGAGATGTTGCCGCCGATCTGGCACGTTCCCTCGGCTCCAAGGCTTAATGGAAACAGCCGGTCGACACCCGCAGCGGTGTTCTGCACGTCGGCAAGAATGCACCCGGCGTCGACTATTATGCTGAAATCGGCGGGATCGAGCGATCGGATATTGTTCAGCCTTTCGAGCGACAAGACGATCTCGCTTCCGGCTGTCGATGGCGTCGCACCGCCGACCAGGCCGGTATTGCCGCCCTGCGGCACGATGCCGATTCGTTCCGCCGCGCAGAGTCGAACCAGGGCGGCGACTTCTTCGGTTGAACCCGGTCGCGCCACAAGCCTCGCCTTACCCTGGTAAAGACCGCGCCAGTCGCGGAGATAACGGGCCATGGCCTCGGGCGTGGCGATGCATCCGCCTTGACCGAGTAATGCCTGTACGCGGGAAACGAATGGATCGGAATGTTCCATGAATGTCAAACTAGTCGCCGCGGCTGCGGGCGTCACCCGCCGCCGCGCGGCGGAGCCGGTCGTTGATCGCACCACCCAGCCCTGTTTCCGGAACCGGCATCACAGCGATGCGGCTATATCGGCGATCGTCGAGCCGGTGCAGCATCGAAAAGAAATTAGCCGCAGCCTCGATCAGGTCCGAGTTCACGCTTAGGTTCAGCGTTGTAGCAGCGCCGGGCAAAGGTTTCGCTCCGAACGCCAGCAGCGCTTCCGCCGCCTCGACGGATGTCGCATCCATCCGCAGTCCGATCGACGGCGCATAATGACCAGCTGTCATGCCGGGCGAGCGGATCGGACCGATGTCGGATCCTGATGCCATTTCGCCGACGAGGGCTTCGATATTGTTCTGAGGCAACCCGCCCTGACGAAGGATCCGCGGTGTCGCCTCGCTCAAATCCAGCACGGTGCTTTCGATGCCGATCGCGCAAGGGCCGCCATCGAGAATGAGATCGATGCGATCGCCCAGCGATGCGGCGACATGTGTTGCCTCGGTCGGGGTCAGGCGGCCCGAAGGGTTGGCGCTCGGCGCTGCGAGCGGCCGCCCGCTAAGGCGTATCAGGTCGAGTGCGATGGGATGCGCAGGCATGCGTATCGCGAGTGTCTCCAAACCGGCGCTGGCGAGCAGGGATACCGACGCGTTCCGACGTCGCGGCAGAACAAGGGTCAGCGGGCCGGGCCAGAAGGCGTCGGCCAGACGCTCGGCGACCCGATTCATCGAAACCAGCTTTGCCGCCATGGAGCGGTCGGCAACATGGACGATGAGCGGATTGAATTGCGGCCGTGCTTTCACCTCGAATATCCGTGCAACCGCGCGGTCGTTTGTCGCGTCGCCGGCGAGGCCATAGACCGTTTCCGTCGGTACGGCGACCAGACCGCCTTTCGCGATAACTCTGGCAGCAGCGCGGAGACCCGCTTCATCGCCCGACACAATTTTTGCTGCGACCGTCATCCCTTGCGCCCGCGGGCAATGAAATGCGGATTTTCGAATCCCGGCTTGCCGTAAGTCAGAGATGTCCCGTCGATCCGACAGACGCTGCCGCCTGCGGCCGCCAGCACCGCTTGTCCGGCCGCCGTATCCCACTCCATCGTCCGGCCGAGACGGGGATAGATGTCGGCGATGCCTTCTGCGACGCGGCAGAATTTCAGCGAGCTGCCGGCATTGATGCGATCGGCGATACGCATGTCCTTGAGAAATGCATCGAGTGCCGCGTCGTTTCCATGCGAACGGCTGGCGAGCACCGTGACGCCGGCACTGGGCGGCACGCGCGCGGCGATGTCGCGACGTTGCCCTTCGGTGGTTTCGACGGTGGCGCCCTTGCCGACGATGCCGAGATAGGTCGTCCCGAGCGCGGGCAGATGCACGACGCCGAGCAGCGGCGCCGCGTCGACGATAAGTGCGATGTTCACCGTGAACTCGCCATTGCGGTTGAGGAATTCCTTGGTGCCATCCAACGGGTCGACCAGCCAGAAGCGCCGTTCGGCGCAGGCCGTTCCGATATCGGGTGCGCCCTCGCGCGACACCGCTTCTTCCGAGACGGTCGGAACACCCGGAAGCAGGTCGTCGAGAACGGGAAGGATGATGCGTTCGGCCGCATCGTCTGCGTCGGTAACCGGCGAGCGATCGTCCTTGGCCCGCGCGGTTACTGTCTGGCCGTAATAGTCCATGATTCGCCCGCCCGCGGCGCGCGCGGCGTCCACGATGCGGGGGGCCAGCGCAGCCAGTTCACCCGTGTTCATCCCTGTCATCCCCCGTGGCGCGCCCGATGCCGCCGCAGCCGTGTGGCCCCGCCGACGCGGCCGCGATCGGCGGCGGGATTTTAGGGGGCCATCCCCGGGGAACCAACCGGCAATCGGATATCCCGCCGTGCATCGTGGTTGTATCGGGTACTACGACCAGACAGACTCTGCGCCATGAAACGACGCACGATTCGGACGATCGTCCTCGCGGCTCTGTTGCCGTCGGCAGTCCTGATCGGCGGTGCGCTCATGTTGCCGGCGGTTCGCGCGCAAGAGGCGACGCCGCCGCCGGCCATTCCGGTCGAACCGGTCGATGCGCTGCCGCTCGAACCTCTGCCGCCGCGCCACTTTACCGGCGTTCCCGTCGTGGTCGATGCGGTCACCCTCCAGCTGGAGGGGGAACTGCTCAAACTCTATGGACTGCGCAGCTTTCCGGGCGACTGGAGGGCCGATGCGATCGCGCGGGTGGCCCTCGAGGTCGTTCTCGGCGACGATGCGCTCGATTGCTATTCGGCGGGGCGTGACCGGTTCCGTCGCTCGCTGGTTTCCTGCAGCGTCGGCGGCGGCGACCTCGTCGAAACGATGCTGGCGGCGGGTATGGGAATCGTGGATCGGCAGACCACCCGAGCCCCGTCCGCAGACCCGGCCCTGGCCGATCGTTACGACGACGCGGAACGCGCGGCCCGGGTGCAGTCGGCCGGTCTCTGGGCCACCGTTCCCGGGTTCGAGCCGCCACCGCCGGAACTGCCCCCGCCACCCGAGCCCGGGTTGCTGGACTGGATCGAGCGATTTCAGACGGGGATTGCCGTGCTGATCGGCATGATCGGGCTTGCGATCGGGCTCGTCGTTTCGCGGCGGCCGCGCGGTCCCGCAATCCGGAGCTAGACGCCGGAGCTAGACGGCAGTCGCGTCCGATTCAGATGCGTGGGAAACGAGAAAGCGCGGCGCGCCTGGCCTGCATCCCAAGGGTGCCGATCGTCACAAATCCGACACTATGTCGCGTCAGTGTTTTTTGTGTACGACCATGCGTTTAGATGGTGGGCGCGACAGGGATTGAACCTGTGACCCCTGCCGTGTGAAGGCAGTGCTCTCCCGCTGAGCTACGCGCCCGAACCTGCGACCCGTCCGTCGGCGCCTGCTTAGGGCAGCGTCCCGCGCCCTGTCAACCGAAGAGGACCGGATCCCGCGATGAATGCCAACGTACTGAAAGCAATCGGCTTTCTGGCTGTCCTTGCGATCCTCGGCGGCGCCGGCCCGGCGCAGGCTGATTCATGGGCCCTGCGTTATGTCGGCTATCTCGGCATGGTGCCGCTGATTGAGACCGATCTGCGCGCGGACCTCGCACGGCAGAGCGGCCGCATCGACGTGTTCAACGCCAATGTATCGATGGCAACCAACGCGAACGCCGCCGCGTGGATGCCGTTCCAGATGCAGCTCGAATCCGACGGCGGACGGCAGGGCGAAACGCTGCATCCGCTCTGGCATCGCAGCGTCTCGACTGCGGGTCAATATGTGCAGCGGGTCGATCTCGACTATGGTACCGGCGGTGCCGTCGCTGTTTTTGCCGATCCGCCGACGCGCGAAACCCGCGTGGCGCTCGAGAGCGGTTTCGAAGTGGGTACGATCGACCCGGTCAGCGCCGGGATCGTTCTGATGGATCAGGCGATGTCGCGCGGCGGCTGCAGCGGTCAAATGCCGGTCTTCGACGGCATCCGCCGCTACGATCTCACGGTCGTGAGCAGCGATGCGACGCCACCGCCGGCGCGATTTTCATCCGGCCCCGCGATCGCGGCGGGCGAAGCGATCGCCTGTCGCCTTTCAATCGAGTATCGCTCGGGCTTTCCGACCAGCGCGTCGAGCTCGGGATATTACCCACGGGAACTGACGATCTGGTTTGCGCCGCTGCTCGACTCTGCCGTCATGGTGCCGATTGCGGTCTCGGCGCGTATGGCGTTGGGCGAGCTTCGTCTCGAGCTCATCAGTGCCCAGCCGGTCGCATCCGGCGGGTGAGCTTCTGTAACCGGTGTCGGGGCTAGCGGGCGAGCAACGGCTGTAGCCGCTCGAGATAGGAATCATCGGTTTCGCGGTGGCGTCGGCGGTGGAGATGAACGTCGCCAATCCAGGGCACAGTGCAGCCTTCGGCCGGCCACCAGAAATCCTCGTTACCCCGGATCAGCACGATGGTCCGGCAACCGAGTGTCGCTGCAATCTGTGCGATCGCCGAATCGACCGCAATGACCAGATCGCATTGCGCGGCGGCCGCGGCCACGTCGGCGACGATGTCGCCGCCATGGCGTAACTCCGCGCCGACCTGGATGACGCGTTCGACCAATCCGGCTCTCTCAATCTCGGGCCCGACCGTTCGATCCTGTAAGGCGATCAGGCTGCCGGGCGATTGCGCAACCGTCATGAGCAGGCGATGAGGATCGTCGACGGCGCCGGCGCTCGTGCCGCGCCAGTGCAGTCCGATAATAGGTCTTTGTATCTCCGCACAACGCTTGGCCCAGCGCGTTGCGGCATTGTCGACCCCAAATCCGGTCGGCCTGGGCGCAAGCGCGCCCGGATCGGGTTGTTTCAGCAGCAACGGCAGCGAACCGAGCCATGTGCGTTGGTCAAAAGAGGGCAGCGCGTCCTCCGTGCTGCGCACGGTCGCCGGAACCTTGAGCGAAGAGAGAAGCTGGCGGAGAGGAGGCGGGCAGCGCAGAACAATCCGAGCGCCGCGTTCGGCGAGCGGTTCGAGATATCGTAACAGCGCGATGCTCTCGCCGGCCGAGGGCTCACATTGCACACAAATCGTCATCCCGGCCGGATCGCCACCATCCCAGAGTGGTTGCACGAAACGCCTCATCTCGGTCACGTAAGGCGGCAATGCGAGGCGGCGTTCGTAGTGCACCCAGGCTTCGTCCCAGAGCCCCGCCCGCAACATCACGCGCGCCAGCGCGACACGGAGCAGCGCCGATCCGGGGTTCTGTTCGACGCCTCGTCGCAGACAGTCGACCCCATCCCGGCTCTGGCCGAGCGCGAGCAGAAGCGGTGCGAGCCGGAGATAACTGCCTTCGTGGCGCGGATCATTGGTGATGCCATCCGCCAGAGCGGTCATTGCGGCCCGCTCATCGCCGGCAGCGAGATAGAGCTCGCCAATTCCCGACCAGGCCGGCCCGGTGTTCGGCGCGATCGATAGCGCACGTCGATATGATTCCATGGCCGCCGCGGAATCGCCCGCGGCCGAGAGCGCCTTTCCCAGAGCGACATGAAATGGTGGATCGGACGGACGCCGATCAACCGCAGCGCGGAATCGGGCGATGGCGTTGCGATGGTCGCCGCGCTCCAGATAAATCACGCCGAGATTGAGATAGGCGTCGACGAATTCGGCATCGATGCTTAACGCCGCCTCGTACGCATCGATCGCATCGGCAATGCGGCCCGCCGCCCGGTAGGCAAGGCCCAGCGCATTGCGATACTCCGCATTGTCCGGCCGGCCGCGGACGGCGCGCTCGTGTGTTCGGACCGCTATCTCGGTGTCGCCGGTCTGACGCTGCAGCAGGCCCATGCAATGGAGGGCGTCCGGCTGCTCGGGATCCCCCTGCAGAATTTGCCGGCAGATCTCCGACATGCCCTTGAAGTCGCCACGCCTCGCGCAATCGAGCGCGACCGCAAGCAGCTGGGGTTGATCCGGCGACGGCATGGCGACCCTTTGCTCCAATCCTTCGGCGATCTTGCGGACGGCCGCCGCCGGTCGCAAGTCTGCTGCCGGGGTCGGATTCTCAAGGTCACGGCCGCGCCATAATCGGCCGCCATGATCGGCCCATTGCGTGGGATCGGCATCGAAGCGGCCATCCCGGACTGTTCCGGACGAGGGCGGCCGGGTAGGGTTGCCGGCGAACGACCAATGGAGAGGTCTTGGCTCAACGTGACGAAAACCGGCCCACTGCGGTCCTGCTCGCCGCCGGCAGAGGCACGCGGATGCGCTCGCGTTTGCCGAAGGTCATGCACCGGGTCGCCGGCCTGCCGCTGATCGGTTATGTGCTTGCCGGCCTGGCGCCGCTCGCCTGCCGTTCCGAAATCGTGGTCGTCGCACCGGACATGCCCGAGGTCGGAGCCGCCGTCGCACCGCGGCCGACCGCCATCCAGCGGGAGCAGCGCGGCACCGGCCATGCCGTTGCGGCGTCGTTGCCGGTGCTCGGCGATGCGACGGGCGATGTGCTGGTGCTCTATGGCGACACGCCCTTCATCCGCACCGAAACGCTCCTTCGCATGCTCGAGCGTCGTCGCGCGAGCGACAGTCCCGCCGCCGTGGTCCTCGGATTCCGGCCCGAGAATCCGGCCGAGTACGGGCGGCTGGTCGTCGACAGCAGCGGACAACTCGAACGGATCGTCGAATTCCGCGATGCGAGCGACATGGAACGCACGATCGGCTTGTGCAACTCCGGTGTCATGGCGATCGACGGAACGAAACTGCGCTCGCTGATCGACCGGCTCGACGATCGCAACGCCAAGAAGGAATTCTATCTGACCGACATCGTCGCCATCGCCCGCAAGGATGGCGCGGCCTGTGCCGTCGTCGAGGCACCGGAAGACGAGCTGCTCGGCATCAACAGCCGCGCCGATCTGGCCGTTGCGGAAGCGGTGATGCAGACGCGGTTGCGCGCCGCTGCCATGGCGAATGGTGCGACATTGATCGACCCGGCATCGGTCTTCTTCGCCTGGGATACGCGGCTCGGCGAGGATGTCGTCGTCGGGCCGAATGTCGTGTTTGGCCCTGGCGTGTCGGTGGCCGATGGCGTCTCGATTGGCGCCTTCTGTCATATCGAGGGGGCGACGATCGAAAGCGGCTGCTCGATTGGTCCGTTCGCTCGATTGCGCACCGGTTCGAAAATCGGCCGCAATGCCCGGATCGGCAATTTCGTCGAGGTAAAGAACAGCCGCTTCGGCGATGGCGCCAAGGCGAACCATCTCGCCTATGTCGGCGATACCGACGTCGGCGCGAAGGCCAATATCGGCGCGGGAACGATCACCGCCAATTATGACGGGTTCGACAAGCACCAGACCCGCATCGGCGAGGGCGTTTCGATCGGCTCCAACACCGTGCTGCGTGCCCCGGTCGAGATCGGCGCGGGCGCGATCGTCGGCGCCGGCAGCGTCGTCACGCGCAATGTTCCCCCCGATGCGCTCGTCGTCGCGCGCGGCGAAGAGACGATCAAGGACGGCTGGGCCACCGAGTTCCGGGCGCGCAAGCAGCGCGGCCGGAAGGACAGGAAGAAGGAATAATCCGATGTGCGGCATCATCGGCATCGTCGGTAAGGCGCCGGTCGCCCCGCTGCTGCTCCAGGCGCTGAAGCGGCTGGAATATCGCGGTTACGATTCGGCCGGCATGGCGACATTGGTGAACGGTCATATCGACCGCCGCCGTGCCGAGGGCAAGATTGCTAACCTCGATGCGCTGCTCGCGCGCGAGCCGCTCGCCGGTGAGACCGGTATCGGCCATACGCGCTGGGCGACTCATGGAAGGCCTTCCGAGGTCAACGCCCATCCGCACGCAACATCGCGCGTCGCGGTCGTCCATAACGGCATCATCGAGAATTTCCAGGAACTGCGCGAAGAGCTCGAAGCGGAAGGCTGCCGCTTCGTCACAGAAACCGATACCGAGGTGGTGGCGCATCTGCTCACCCGTCAGCTCGAACAGCAGCGCACGCCGCAGCAGGCGATGGAATATGCGATGGGTCGGCTGCAGGGCGCCTTCGCGCTGGCTATCATCGTCGCCGGCCGCAGCGACCTGATGCTGGGCGCCCGCCGCGGCAGCCCGCTCGCGATCGGATTTGGCGATGGTGAAATGTATCTCGGTTCGGATGCGCTGGCGCTGTCCACATTCACCCGGCAGCTCTGCTATCTCGAAGAGGATGACTGGTTCGCACTTTCCCCGGACGGCGTCGAAATCTGGAACAACGGCCGGCGCGTCGAGCGGCCGCTCACGCAGAGTACGCTGAGCGGCGTTGAAGTCGGCAAGGGCAACTACCCGCATTTCATGCTCAAGGAAATCCACGAACAGCCGTCGGTCATCGGCGACACGCTGCAGGCCTTCCTTAATCCGCTGGCGCGCAAGGTGACGCTGCCTGCACTCCCGTTCGATTTCGCCACCGTTCCGCGCGTCACCATCGTTGCCTGTGGCACCGCGTATATCGCCGGCCTGGTCGCGAAATACTGGTTCGAGCAGGTGGCGCGGCTGCCGGTCGAAGTCGATATCGGTTCGGAGTTTCGCTATCGCGCCGCACCGATGCCCAAGGGTGGCGTGACCATCTGCATCTCTCAATCGGGCGAGACCGTCGATACGCTAGCGGCCCTGCGCTATGCGCGCGAGCAGGGCCAGACCATTCTCTCCGTCGTCAACATGCCGGAGAGCGCGATCGCGCGTGAATCCGATGCGGTGCTGCCGACTTTGGCCGGGCCCGAGATCGGCGTCGCGTCGACCAAGGCCTTCACGACGCAGCTGACGGTGCTCGCCTGCCTCGCGATTGCGGCGGCGCGGGCGCGTGGCGTAATCGATGAGGCGCGTGAGGCCGAGCTGACTCATGCGCTCATGGAGGTCCCCGCGAAGGCGGCCGAAGTGCTCAACCATGACGGCGCGATCGAGCGGATAGCACAGCGCGTCGCGGAGGCGCGCGACGTGTTGTTTATCGGTCGCGGCACGTCTTTTCCGATCGCGCTCGAGGGTGCGCTCAAGCTCAAAGAGATCTCTTACATCCACGCCGAGGGCTATGCCGCCGGTGAGATGAAGCACGGCCCGATCGCGCTGATCGACGAGAATGTGCCGGTGATCGTGGCAGCGCCGACCGATGCGGTGTTCGACAAGGTTGCCTCGAACGTCCAGGAAGTGTCGGCGCGCGGCGGCTGCGTCATCCTGTTTTCCGATGCGAAGGGCGTGAAGCGGATCGGCAAAGCCGCCGAGTCATCCGTCACGCTGCCCGATTGCGATCCCTTTGTCGCACCGATCCTCTACGCGATTCCGGTGCAGCTCCTCGCCTATCATGCCGCGGTAGCCAAGGGCACCGACCTCGATCAGCCGCGCAATCTCGCCAAGGCCGTGACGGTCGAGTAGGGGCGGAATGCAAGGAAATCCCTCGCCAAAGCCGCAAATATATATTTGTATTTATTAGATAGAGTTCTTCCTTTAGCTGTGTTAGTGTTCCCTTGTTGTTCTTTTGCAATAATGTCAGAATGATTCCCAGCGAATCGGGGGCACTAATGACTGAATTTTCTAAGCTGAGACAAGAAGCGGGGCTCTCGATTGCCGAGGCCGTCCAAGCGCTGGGTTACTGCGAACGCACCATTTATCGTTGGGAAACCGGTGAAGGATTGCCCCGCAAAGCTGCGTTGGAAATTCTCCGAAAGGTCGCGCTTTCGAAGCCTAAAGCGAGTAGCGCTTTCACATTCATTGATTTGTTTGCTGGGATTGGCGGGCTTCGCAGGGCATTCGAGCCAATTGGCGGAACCTGCGTCTTTACATCGGAATGGGATCGGTTCTGCGTTGAGACCTATCGCGCCAACTATCGTTGCGATCATGATGTAGCCGGAGATATCACGAAGATTTCTGCGGACCAGATTCCTCGGCATGATGTGCTTCTTGCCGGCTTTCCTTGCCAGCCGTTTTCCATCGCCGGAGTATCAAAAAAGAATGCATTGCATCGGCCGCACGGCTTTCTCTGCGAAGCGCAAGGCACACTTTTTTTTGATGTAGCGCGAATAATCGAGCATCACCGTCCTAAGGTCTTTGTACTCGAAAACGTCAAGAATCTGTTGAGCCATGACAAGGGCCGTACGTTTGAAGTGATTCGCCGTTCCCTTAGTGTGGATCTGGGTTATCACATTCATACACGCGTCATTGATGCGCGATCGTTTGTTCCGCAACATCGCGAGCGGATTCTCATTGTTGGCTTTCGAAAATCCAATAAATTTTCGTTCGATGATTTGACGCTACCTGCTCCATCTCAAGGACCGCGGCTCGCGACGATCCTTCATCCTGAGGACGGAAGCGAGAATGCAGATCCCCGATATATCGAGCTAGGTAATGGTCGTGTTCTATCGAAATACACACTGTCCAATCATTTGTGGGGTTACCTTCAAGAGTATGCTGAGAAGCATCGTGCGAAAGGGAATGGATTTGGCTTTGGTCTCGTCGGAAGAGAGGATATCGCACGGACGCTTTCAGCCAGATATTATAAGGACGGCTCCGAAATTCTTGTCCGGCAAGCGGGGCGTAAAAACCCACGGCGTCTAACTCCGCGAGAATGCGCACGACTTATGGGTTTTGAGAAACCAGGTGGATCACGGTTCCTGATTCCCGTTTCCGATACACAAGCATATAAGCAATTCGGCAATGCTGTCGTAGTTCCAGTTGTAGAGACAGTGGCGAGGTACTTGGCGCCGTGGATCAGTGGCGTTAGGACGGTAGATGGTGCAGATACTGGAAAGGAAACAAGGGCGGTTGCCTGATATCGTCAATCGGGAGACACGCAGCCGGATGATGTCCGGCATTAAGGGGAAGGATACGAAGCCCGAAATCCTCCTCCGTACCGGACTGCATCGCCTTGGTTTTCGCTACAGATTGCATGCCCGGAACCTTCCGGGACAACCCGATATAGTGCTTGCCAAATGGCACGCTATAATTTTCGTACATGGTTGTTTTTGGCATGGCCACGATTGCCACCTCTTCAAGATGCCCAGCACTCGCACGGAGTTTTGGCGTAACAAGATCGCCGGAAACGCTCAACGGGATAGCAAGGCAATTTGGCAGCTAGCGAACGATGGTTGGCGGATTGGTACAATATGGGAGTGCGCCCTTAAAGGCCGTACGCGTCGTCAATTGAATGACGTGCTCAGGCAAACGGAACATTGGTTGAAGCATGGAAGCGGAAACCTTGTGATTTCCGGGACAGAATGAAAATGGCGGCGAAGAAGGCGCCTTTACCTGACCTATCGCTTGACCAGCTTCGGAATATGCTGGCAACGCTCGGAGTCAAACGGCTGCTGCTAAAGGAGCTGGCTCCAAACGACAATTCAAAGAATCAGCTCTACCTGTCGGGTAGTATGGAGGTAACGAACATCCTGCCGTCGGGGAACGTCACTCTGGATGAGACCGACAAGGGTAACCGGATCATGAAGGCGCCACTTCCTCTGGAGTGGTTACAACCGGACGGAACAAGTGCTCCTGCCCCGTACGCGCAACTAATCCTTTATCCGCAGTACCCAGAGGTTCGTAGCTCGGGATTTCTTCGAGGTACACAAAATGCCCCTTCATTTCTTCTGACTACGCGGATGCCGGGACGGCTTTTGTTGCTCGGAATTACGGTCGATCGCCGAATCATCGGTTGGTGTGCCGGCCCGGATAGTCAAATCGCGCGTGCCATTGCAGCATTGGGGACGTTAGAATCAATCGGCGTATTCCGCCGTGTGCCTCTTGAAGCCCGCGAAGCGTCCAGTCGGGGAATTCTTCTCAGCGAATTGCGCAGAATTCATATTCGGGACTGGATCACTTCCCGGGCTCTCAGGGTGGATGGAACATTTGTCCCATGCGCGAGCGGTCAGTGCGTTGGTTATACGCTTGAAGCTGAGCTTGGTGTCTCCCGCAATGGAAAGGCTGAACCGGATTTCGAGGGCTGGGAAGTTAAGGCGAGCCAAGTAACAAATTTCGCGCGTACGCCTGCCTCGAAGGTAATCACGTTGATGACGCCAGAACCGACAGGTGGAATGTACAAAGAAAACGGCGTCGAGGCCTTTATCAGAGAGTTTGGGTACAAGGACCAGCGCGGCCGTGAAGATCGACTTAACTTTGGAGGAATCCACAGAACGGGCGAGCAACATTTGACTACGAATCTGACGCTTGCGCTGGTTGGTTTCGATTGTGCGATGCAAAAGATTACTGATCCTGGTGGATCGTTATGTCTGCTCACGCATTCAGGCGCTGTGGCTGCATCTTGGAGCTTTACGGCTCTTCTTCAAATTTGGAATCGCAAGCACGCTCAAGCCGTGTATGTACCCGGGGAGGTCAGGACCGAACCAGAACGACAGTATCGATACGGGAGGGTCGTGCGGTTAGCCGAGGACACAAACTTCACTCTGTTTGTTAGGGCTCTCGCGGCGGGTCAGGTTTATTATGATCCGGGGATAAAGCTTGAGAACGAGCGCGGACCGAGGCCTTTAGTAAAACGGCGAAGTCAGTTTCGGATTCGATCGGTGGACCTGCCAGTACTTTACGAAAGAATGTCGGAAGTCGACGTCATGGGGATCTAAAAAAATTGTCTGACGCTATCTTCCAAGACGAACTCTGGGGCCGATCGTTGCGGCGGGCTTCGTAAAGCAGCCGATCTTTGGGCGATCGGGCGATACTCATGGGGTCACCGGAATGTGGGGGATAGGATTTCCAGATATTACGTTTTAAGCGTACAATCGTCAAGCAAAATATTCGCGATTGTTCACGTTTACGATCGATCTGATGCCGCATTACCCATTGATCGCCGGCATGATTGAAACCGCGGCGCGCGCCGCTATAGTCCGGCCCAATCCCGTCGACCTACCCGTCGAATTGCAGAACCAGCGAGGACATCCGCGATGAACCAGGCCGTGAAATCCGTTGCCGCCGCCCTGCCGCTCAAGGACAGGAGCCTGTTCCGGCAGCAGGCCTATGTGAACGGCAAATGGACCGATGCGAAATCCGGCAAGACGGTCAACGTCTCCAACCCCGCGACCGGCGAGGTGCTTGGCACGGTGCCGCTGATGGGCACCGAGGAAACGCGCGCCGCGATCGACGCCGCCAATGCCGCCTGGCCGAAATGGCGCAAGATGCTCGCGAAGGAGCGCGCCGGGCTGCTGCGCAAATGGTTCAACCTGATCCTCGAAAACCAGGAAGACCTCGCGATCCTCATGACCGCCGAACAGGGCAAGCCGCTGGCGGAATCGCGCGGCGAGGTGGTCTACGGCGCGAGCTTCATCGAATGGTTCGCGGAAGAGGCAAAGCGCATCTACGGCGACGTCATTCCCCAACATCAGGGCGACAAGCGCATCGTCGTGATCAAGCAGCCGATCGGGGTCGTGGCCGCGATCACGCCGTGGAACTTCCCGAACGCGATGATCACCCGCAAATGCGCCCCTGCGCTCGCGGCCGGCTGCACCGTGGTGATCAAGCCTGCGACCATGACGCCTTTTTCGGCCTTCGCGCTTGCCGAACTCGCCGAGCGCGCCGGCTTCCCGCCGGGCGTGATCAACATCGTCACCGGCTCCTCGAAGGAAATCGGCGGCGAGATGACGTCGAACCCGATCGTGCGCAAGCTGTCCTTCACCGGCTCGACCGAAGTGGGCAAGCTGCTGATCAAGCAATGCGCCGATACGGTGAAGAAGGTCTCGATGGAGCTCGGCGGCAATGCGCCGTTCATCGTGTTCGACGATGCCGATCTCGATGCGGCGGTCGAAGGCGCGATGATGTCGAAGTTCCGCAATACCGGCCAGACCTGCGTCTGCGCCAACCGATTGATCGTGCAGGACGGCGTCTACGAAGCCTTTGCCGAAAAGCTGGCGACGGCGGTGCGCAAGCTCAAGGTCGGCAACGGGCTGGAAGACGGCGTCACGCAGGGCCCGCTGATCGATACCGGTGCGATCGAGAAGGTCGAGGAGCATGTCGCCGACGCAGTGGGCAAGGGCGCGCGCGTCGTCGTGGGCGGCAAGCGCCACGATCTCGGCGGCACGTTCTACCAGCCGACAGTGCTGGCCGACGTGACGAACAAGATGGCGGTCGCGCGCGAAGAGACATTCGGCCCGGTTGCGCCGCTCTTCCGCTTCAAGACCGACGACGAGGCGATCGCGATGGCAAACGATACCGAGTTCGGCCTTGCCGCGTATTTCTATGCGCGGGATCTCGGCCGCGTCTGGCGCGTCGCCGAGGCGATCGAATCCGGCATCGTCGGCATCAATACCGGCATCATCTCGACCGAAGTGGCGCCGTTTGGCGGTATCAAGGAATCCGGTTTCGGCCGCGAAGGCTCGAAGTACGGCATGGATGATTTCCTCGAGATCAAATATCTGTGCATGGGCGGTATCTGATCGGCCAACATTCCATCGCACGATCGACATTCAAAAAGGGGCGCGGCCTGCAGGTCGCGTCCCCGTTTTCATGCGCGTCCGGAAACGCGGCTCCGGTGGACGACGCTCCGGGTTTCATGATCTAAACGAGAGAGCAGGGCACGGACGCCCGGAGGATCCGCATGGCGGCGGCCAATCGACAGATCAGGCTGGTTGCGCGGCCCGGCGCCGGTGGCGTCGATGCCGATTGCTTCGCCATCGAGCCGGCCGAACGGCCGCAGCCCGACGCCAACGAACTGCTGATCCGCATCATCTATCTCTCGATCGATCCCGCCATGCGCGGCTGGATCGCGGACGCGCCAAACTATCGCGATCCGGTGGCGCTTGGTGCCGTCATGCCCGGCTTTACGCTGGGCGAGATCGTCGCATCGAACCATCCGGATTTCGCAGTGGGCGAGCTCGTTTACGGCCGCCAGGGCTGGCGCGAGTGGGCGATCTCCGATGGCACCGACATTGTGCGGCGCGCCGATCCCGCGCACGGTCCGCTGCCGATCAACCTTTCGCTGCTTGGTCTCACCGGCGTCACCGCCTATCTCGGCCTGATGGAGATCGGTAAACCGAAAGAGGGCGAGACGGTCGTCGTCTCGACCGCGGCCGGCGCCGTCGGATCGACCGTCGGCCAGATCGCAAAGCTGCTCGGTTGTCATACCGTTGGTCTCACCGGCCATGCCGATAAAGTCGGGCTCTGCGTTTCCGAGTTCGGTTACGACGCGGCAATCAACTACAAGGCGGCGGACGATCTCGCGCGCACGATTCACAACGCGGCACCGCACGGCGTCGATATCTATTTCGACAATACCGGCGGCGCGATCGCCGACGCGGTTGTCGAGAATCTCAATGTTGGCGCCCGGATGGTGATCTGCGGCACGATCGCCCAGCCGTCCGATCCGACGCCGGAGGGCCCTCGCTGGAACCGGCAGTTCCTGATCAAGCGCGCGCGCATGGAAGGGTTTCTGGTGCTCGATCACATCGAGCGCTTCCGGGAGGCGGCCGCACAGCTCGCCGAATGGTATCGCGCCGGCAAGATCAACAGCCGCGAGGAAATCGTCGACGGGCTCGAAAACGCACCCGAAGCGCTGATGCGGCTGCTGCGCGGCGCCAACCATGGCAAGATGATGGTGCGCGTCGGCCCTGAGCCGTCGCCCGAACCGCGCAGCGGGAGATGATGCAACCGTGAGCGAAACCGCGCACGACGCTGCCGGCCCGCTGGTGACCGTCGAGAACCTGGTTTTCGACTATCCCGGCCGTCGCGCGCTCGCCGACGTGTCGCTGACGATCGAACGCGGCACAATCACCGCTCTGGTCGGCCCGAATGGCGCCGGCAAGACGACGTTGCTCAATTGCATTGCCGCGTTGGCGTTGCCCGCCGCCGGCCATGTCATCGTCGATGGCATCGATGTGCACGCGGCACCCCGTCTTGCACATGAACGCATGGGCTATCTCGCCGATTTCTTCGGCCTCTATCGCGAGCTGACGGTGCGGCGCTGCCTCGATTATCGCGCCCGCGCACTTGGCATCGATTCGACGCATCGCGCGGCGGCGATCGAACGTGCCGCGGCGCGCATGGGCATTCTCGACCGGCTCAACGATCGCGCCGGCACTCTGTCGCGCGGTTTGCGGCAGCGGCTTGCGATCGCCCAGACCATTATTCACGAGCCGCCCTTCGTGATGCTCGACGAGCCGGCCTCCGGCCTCGATCCCGCGGCGCGCGTCTCCCTCTCCGCGGTCTTTCGCGAGCTGCGCGATGCTGGCATGACGCTGGTGGTCTCGTCGCACATTCTCGCCGAGCTCGAAGACTATTCGACGCATATGCTGGTGATCGACGACGGCTGCGTGGTCGAACATAGCGCGCTCGGCGGTACCGACACGGGCGAGCGCCGCCTGCTCCATATCCGCCTTGCGGCGGCCGATGCGCGTCTCGATGCGATCGTGGCCGAGCTCGATCCGAATGGCGTCGTCGAGACGGCCGGCCTCGAAGCGCGCTTCGGCATCGAAGGCGGCCCGGTGGAAGAAGCCGCGTTGCTTCGTCGCCTGATCGAAGCCGGTCTTCCGGTTGCCGCCTTCGGACCGGTGAGCGGCGGGCTGCAGGATGCCTATCTCGCCCTTCTCCGCGAGGGCGGAACCGCATGAACCCCGAGCTTCGCCGCAATCTCTGGATCGAGCTGACACCGTCGCGCCTGCTGATCGTGCCCATTCTCCTCACGATCGTTCTTCTGCTGGTCTGGTACATCGCGGGCCGCTCCGTCGACGAGGTGCGTTTCGCCGCGCGTTACATCTTTCTTGCGCTGGTACTGCTCTGGGGCACCCGGCGCGCTGCGAATGCACTCGCCGACGAAGTCGCCGGCGGCACCTGGGATGCCCAGCGCATGACCGCACTCGGGCCCTGGTCGATGAGCTGGGGCAAGTTCGCCGGCGGCACGGCCTATGTCTGGTATGCGAGCCTGATCTGCCTCGCGGTTGCGACGCTGGCCGGGCTCGAGCCGGCGAATGTCATCGAGCGGGTGCGCGTCGCGCTCGAACTGCTGTTCGTCGGCATGGCGGCCATGCTGACATCGCTCCTTGTCGCGCTGCTGCATCTGCGGCGGCCGCGCGATCCGGGTCGGCGTGCATCGTTCATGGCGCAGGCAGCCGGCGTTGCGGTCGGGCTCATCGCATCGAGCACCGCGAGCGGCTTTCTCGGCGAGTTCACCGTCGACCATCCCTATACGGTCATCTGGTATGGCGAGCGCATCACCGAGCCGCTGTTCCTGTTGGCAACTCAGGGGGCGCTCGCGCTGTGGCTCGGCTTCGGGGTCTATCGCGCGATGTGCGGCGAATTGCAGAAGCCGACCTGGCCCTGGGGCTGGCCGGCCGTATCAGCTTTCGTGCTCGCCTATCTGCTTGGCTTCCTGTTGCCACTCGACCCGGACGAATCTTCGTCGATAGTGCTCATGGCGGCGGCTGTCGTCGCCGTCACCTTGTTCTATGCGGCGCTGCTTTGCGACGGGAAGGACGGCATCCGGTTGCGCTGGTTCCTGCGCGCGATCGCGGGCGGCGATATTAGCCGCGCGGCGCGCCTCTTTCCGTCCTGGCTGTTCTCGCTCGTCCTCGCCGCCATCCTGATCGTCGTCTGGGCGACGGCGTCGCCGGATGCGCGCAGCTACGAGATGTTCGACCTCTACGACGATTTCACCGATCGCGAGGGGATCGGCGCCAGTTCGCTGCTGGCCTGGGCGGTGGCGGCAATCCTCTTCATGCTGCGCGACACCGCTCTGGTGCTCTGGCTCAATATGTCGTCCCGTGCCCGCTCGCCCGACGTGACCGCGGCAATCCTTCTTGCCGTCAATTACGGCTTCCTGCCGATGCTGTTGAGTTTCGTCGCACCGGACGAGGTCTTCGCGATCGTCATGCCCTGGCCGTTCGGCCATCCGGCGATGGCGATCGCGGGGCCACTGGTAACCTTGCTGCCAATCGCTTATCTCCTGCTTCGGCGCTGGCGGTCGCTGGCGCCGCGTTGGGGATGAGGAGCGCGATGGCGACCCGCTACGACTACGATCTCTTTGTTATCGGTGCCGGGTCGGGCGGTGTTCGTGCCGCGCGTATGTCGGCCGGCTATGGCGCGAGAGTCGCGATCGCCGAGGAGTATCGCGTCGGCGGCACCTGCGTCATCCGCGGCTGTGTGCCGAAAAAACTGCTCTCCTACGGTGCGCATTTTCACGAGGATTTCGAGGACGCCGTCAATTACGGCTGGACCGTCGAGGGCGTGTCGTTCGACTGGACCCGCCTGATCGCGAACAAGGACCGCGAGATCGACCGCCTCAACGGTATCTATAAGGATCTGCTCGCCAATTCCGGCGTAACATTATTCGAGACCCGTGTGGTCCTGGAAGATGCGCACACCATTCGCCTCGGTGATCGGCGCATCACGGCGGAATATGTGCTCATCGCGGTCGGCGGGCATCCGGTCAAACCGGAAATCCCCGGTGCCGAGCTCGGCATCACCTCGAACGAGGCGTTTTATCTCGACAGCTTGCCCAAACGCGTTCTCATCGTCGGCGGCGGCTATGTGGCGCTGGAGTTCGCCAGCATCTTCAACGGGCTCGGCAGCGAGGTGATCGTGACCTATCGCCGCGACCAGATTCTTCGCGGCTTCGACGACGACGTGCGCCGTTTCACGGCAACCGAGATGGCCAAGAAGGGTGTCGATATCAGGGTCTACGAAGATCCGGTGCGCCTGGTGAAATCACCCGCCGGCATTCATGTCTCGCTGACCGGCGGTACAGCGCTCGAAAGTGACGTCGTGATGTTCGCGACCGGTCGCGTCCCGAATACGCGGACTCTCGGCCTCGACGCGGTTGGCGTCGATCTGGACGCGGACGGCGCGGTCAAGGTCGATCCGTTGTCGCAGACCGCGGTCAACAATATCTACGCGATCGGCGATTGCACCAATCGCGCCAACCTCACGCCGGTCGCGATCCGCGAGGGTGTCGCCTTCGCCGATACGGTTTTCGGCAAGCGGCCCTGGTCGGTCGATCACGACAATATTCCCTCGGCGGTGTTCTCGCATCCGCCGGTCGGATCGGTCGGGCTAAGCGAAGCGGATGCGCGCCGGCGTTTCGGCGCGGTCGATATCTACAAGGCGGATTTCAAGCCGCTCAAGCACACGATCTCGGAGCGCACCGAGCGCACGCTGGTGAAGCTCGTGGTCGATCGCGCCTCGCAGCGCGTGCTGGGCGCCCACATGGTCGGCATGGATGCACCCGAGATCATCCAGGGCATTGCGATCGCGGTGAAGCTCGGCCTCACCAAGCGCCAGCTCGACGAGACCGTCGCGATCCATCCGACGGCGGCGGAAGAGTTCGTAACCCTTCGCACCCCCTTGCCCGATCCGGCCGAGGCGGCGGAATAAGCCCGTATCGCGCGGGCACCAAGACGGTCGCCGGGCTGTTCGGGCGTTTCCCGGGTCGTTGAAATCCTTAGACTTTCCGGGGGTTTCCGGGAGCCGGCTCGAGCCTCACGCGGTTGACCCTTCGTTCTCTTCGGGCGTATAGGCATGCGCTTCGGTCGGCGGCCCTGTCGTTAACGGGCCGCGGCCGCGAAAGGATACGATGATGACTGCCACCTGGAGCCCGGATAGCTGGCGCAAGAAGCCGATCAGCCAGATGCCGGAATACCCGGATGCCGACCGCCTCGCTGCGGTCGAGGCGACGCTGCGCACCTATCCGCCGCTGGTTTTTGCCGGCGAGGCGCGACGCCTCACGGATGCGCTCGGCCGCGTGGCCGATGGCAAGGCTTTCCTGCTTCAGGGCGGCGACTGCGCGGAAAGCTTCGCCGAATTCCATGCCAACAACATCCGCGATACCTTCCGGGTTCTGCTGCAGATGGCGATCGTGCTGACCTTCGGCGCGGCTCTGCCGGTCGTGAAGGTCGGCCGCATGGCCGGCCAGTTTGCCAAGCCGCGCTCGACGCCGACCGAGAAGCAGGGCGATGTCGAGCTGCCGAGCTATCGCGGCGACATCGTCAATGCGATCGATTTCGATCTGGCCTCGCGCCAGCCCGATCCCGAGCGGCTGCTGCGCGCCTACAACCAGGCGGCGGCCACGCTAAATCTGCTGCGCGCGTTCGCACAGGGCGGTTTCGCCGACCTGCACAAGGTGCATCGCTGGACGCTCGATTTCGTCGCCGACAGCCCGCAAGGCCATCGCTATGCGGAATTGGCGGATCGTCTCTCCGAAACGCTGAACTTCATGGAGGCCTGCGGCCTGACGGCGGAAACCGCGCCGCAGATCCGCGAGACCGATTTCTTCACCAGCCACGAAGCGCTCCTGCTCTGGTACGAGCAGGCGCTGACGCGCGTCGATAGCCTGACCGGCCGCTGGTACGATTGCTCGGCCCATATGCTGTGGATCGGCGATCGCACGCGCAATCACGACAGCGCGCATATCGAGTTCCTGCGCGGCGTCGACAATCCGATCGGCCTGAAATGCGGGCCGTCGCTGGATGCCGACGATCTCCTGCGCCTGATCGACATCCTGAACCCGAAGAACATCCCGGGTCGCCTGACGCTGATCTGCCGCATGGGTCACGACAAGATCGGCGAGAAGCTGCCCGGGTTGATCCGCGCGGTCACCCGCGAGGGCGCCAAAATCGTCTGGTCGAGCGATCCGATGCACGGCAACACCGTCAAATCCTCGACCGGCTACAAGACGCGGCCGTTCGACCGGATTCTGGCTGAGGTGCGCGGCTTTTTCGAGGTCCATCAGGCCGAAGGCACGCATGCCGGCGGCATCCATGTCGAGATGACCGGGCAGGACGTGACGGAATGCATCGGCGGCGCGCAGGCGATCACCGAGCAAGCGCTCGCCGACCGCTATCACACCCATTGCGATCCGCGCCTCAATGCTTCGCAGTCGATCGAGCTTGCTTTCCTGCTGGCGGAATCGCTCAAGAGCGAGCGCATGAGCAACGGCAACGGCCGTCGTCTCGCCGAAGCCTCGTGACGGAATAGAAGAGGGCGGGGCGATGATTCCGGAACCGGATCAGATTCCCGCCTGGACGGACCATTATTTCCTGAAGACGAAGGAGACCGTCGCCCGGTTCGGCGACATGCCGGTCACCTATGCCGTCTTCATGCGGCGCCCGGTGATCTCGGCACCGCGCCTTGCCATCGACTGGCTCAACGCGATCGCCAAGGCGCGCGGCACATCGTTCAAGATCGAGGTGATGTATCAGGAAGGGCGCTGGGTCGGCGCCGGCGAGGTCATTCTCTATATCACCGGCTCGTTCGTGCAGCTTGTCGATCTCGAGACGATCTTCCTGCAGAAAATCGGTCCGGCCTGCGTTGCCGCCTTCAATGCCTACACCATGTGCGCCGATCTGCCGCGCGTCGCCTTCCTCGCGATGGACGCACGGCATTGCGCGGGCCTCGAAATGGCCGAGCACATGGCCTATGCCGCAAGCGTCGGGTCGGATCGCGCCCGCCGCAAGGTCGGCGCCAAGGGCTTCATCGGCAATGCGACGCAGGCGACGGCGCATTTCTTCGGCAAGCGCGACGGCATGGGCACCATGCCGCATGCGTTGATCGGCTATGCCGGCTCGACCGTTCGCGCGGCCGAGATGATGCATGAAGCCTTTCCGAACGACGACATGACCGTACTGGTCGATTATTTTGCGCAGGAAGTGACCGACGCGGTCGCGGTCTGCCAGCGTTTTCCGGAACTCGCGAAGGCCGGTCGCCTCTCGGTGCGGATCGACACGCCGGGCAGCCGCTTCATCGAGGGACTGGATCCGCCGCGCTCCTATGCCGTGCTCGAGCGCCACGCGCCGCATGCGATCCGCGGCTATCGCAGCGAATCCGAGCTGCGCTATCTGGTCGGCGGCGGTGTTTCCGCGGCCGCCTGTTTCCATATGCGCAGCACGCTCGACGACGCTGGGTGCCGCGACGTGAAGCTGGTCGCTTCCTCCGGCTTCGATCCGGCGAAATGCAAGCTGATGGCCGAAGCCGGTGCGCCGATCGACGTGATCGGCACCGGCTCCTATCTGCCGCATCGCTGGCCCGAGACCTATGCGACCGCCGATATCGTCGCCTATGACGGCACGCCGCGGGTCAAGGTCGGCCGCGAATTCCTGCTGCGCCGGAAAGGCAGCGACACGCGTTAGGCCGCTGCCGATCGGCGTTCGCCACGCACCGCCGCTTTAGAAAATCCGATCGACCGGAAGGCCGAGTGCCATCGCACCGGCATAGTCCGCCTGCGGTCCCGCCTGCAGCGGATGATAGCGGGCCGCCTGGATATCGCGGAAACGCCGTTCGAGGCCCGCCGCGCGGTAGAAGCCGGCGCCGCCGGCAACCTCCATTGCCAGCTCCACGGTGGCGATTGCGTGCCGTCCGACGAGCTGCCGTCCGGTCATCACCTGATTGATCGTTTCGGCCGAGGGCGCATTGAGCCGAGTCGCAGCCAGCATCCACTCCTGCGCAAGACGCGCCGCCGCCAGCTCGGTTTCCATGCGGCCGGCCAGTGCAATCGTGTGTGGGCCTGGCTGCTGCTTCTTCTTGGCAAGGCCGATCGCGATATCGCGCGCGCTTTCGGCAATGCCGAGATAGACGGAGTAAACGAGCGGGAAGGCAATGGTCGCGATGGTGTGAAACAGCGGATGCCACTCGCCCGCCTTGCGGCGCACCGCGACGGCCGCTTCCGGCACGAAATGACCCTCGATCAGGATGTCGTGCGAACCGGTTCCACGCATGCCGAGCGTACGCCAGGTATCCAGCAGCTTCACCTGCGGCGAGTTCATCGGAATACCGAAATGCAGCACCATCGGCGGCTCGTCTTCGCTCTCGAGAATTGCGCCGGTCATCAAGAGGTCGCCGGCCGGGGCGCCCGAGGAAAAGGATTTTCGCGCCGTGATGCGATAACCGCCGTCGACCTTCTCGGCCTTGCCGGAACCGCCGAGCCAGTCCGATCCGCCGCTCGACAACAGCAGGATTCGCTCCTGGGCAACCCGCTTCAGCAGAGGCTCGACGGCCGTCGCCTTCTGATGGGTCCATCGCCAGGCCGGGATGGCGACCTGATGCGTGTGCATCGAGAAAGCGAGCGCGGTCGAACCGCAGTAATAGCCAAGCGTGCGCAGCATCGCGGCAAGCTCGTCGATCGAGGCATCGCCACCGCCAAGTGCGGCGGGCACGCCGGCTTCGACGAGGCCCGAGGATTTCAAAAGCGCGATGTTTTCAGCGACGAACTGGTCCTCATCGGCCGTGTTGTCCGCGCGCCGCGCAAAACCCTTGCCGAGTTCGTGCGCGGTATCCGACAAACTGCGCTGCTGGGTTGGATTGGTGTCGACAGCCTTGGCGACGCTCATGACCTTTTCCTTTGCGAGATTAATCGTGTATGGCCCCCATGATCGCCGGGTCGACCCCCCGGGACTAGTCACCGATCTGTACTGCCAGCCCCGAAAAAATCGCGTAAGCTATTGTTAAAATACGAAATTTCGTTTGTTCTGGTGACGCACGCGAGCGCCCGCGCTACAGTATCTGTACCCGGCAACCCAACGACAAATCTCGGCCCAGGGAGTGTGTCTTTTGAGTGATCGCGTCGGAGACGGCAGCTACGGGCAATTCTGCCCGGTGGCCATGGCTGCGGAAATCATCTGCTCCCGCTGGACTGCGCTGGTATTGCGTGAGCTGCTCTGCGGGACCACCCGTTTCAACGACATCAGGCGGGGCGTGCCACGCATGTCGCCGTCGCTTCTGTCGAAACGTCTCAAGGAGCTCGAGGAGGCCGGCGTGATCGCGGTGCGCCCGACCGGCCAGGCCGGCATCGTCGACTACGAGCTCACGGAGGCGGGCCAGGAACTGCGCGGCGTCGTCATGTCGCTCGGCCTCTGGGGGCAGCGCTGGGTCGAATCCTCGCTCTCCTTGCGCAACCTCGATCCCTCGCTGCTGATGTGGGACATGCGCCGCAACATCGTGCCGTCGATGCTGCCCGATCGTCGCTGCACGGTGAAGTTCACCTATCCCGAACTGAACGCCGCCCGGCGATGCTATTGGATGGTGATCGAGAAAGATGTCGTCGACCTCTGCAGCGTCGATCCCGGCTTCGAGATCGATCTCTATGTGCGCTGTTCGCTGCGGACCATGACCGCGGTCTGGATGGGGCTCACGACACTGAAGGCCGAGATTGACGCCGGCAAGGTCGAGGTGACCGGCGACCAGGCGGTCGCGCGGTCGATGCACGAATGGCTCGGGTTCAGTCCCTTTGCGAAGGAAAAACGCCGGGCCGCCAGCTAGCATCGCATCACGCGGCCTTTTCGAGCCCGCACCATTCGGCCATGAAGAGCGCGATCGCCTGTGTCACGCGTTTGGTCGAGGCGATATCGACGCGTTCATCGTAGCCGTGGATGCTCTCGGATGCGGGCCCGTAGACCAGCGCCGGGATGCCCGCATAAAGCCCGAAGAAGCGCGCATCGGTCGTGCCGGTGATCGCATGCTTTTCGAGTACCGTCCCCGTGACGGCGCCATGTGCGCGTTCCAGTACGCCGATCGACTCGTCGGCATTCTCCAGCACATACCCTTCCGCCTGGAAGCCGTGATAGACGATCTCCGGCGGGCTGTTCGAGAGATATGAATCGCGGCGTGCGGCGGATGAAACGGTCTGCTCGACCGCTTCGCGAACCGTCTTCAGATCCATGCCCGGAAAGATGCCGATCCGCATGTCGAACGTGCACCAGGCCGGCACGCTCGACGTCCAGTCGCCGCCCTCGATCCGGCTGACCACGAAGTTCAGCGGATGATTGACCGCGTGGAACGCAGCGTGTTTCTCCGCGTTCCATTTCGCCTCGAGCTCGTGCAGCGCCGCCATAATCGGATAGGCGGCTTCGATCGCATTGGCGCCGGTGCCGGCGACCGAAACATGGACCGGCCGCCCCTTGATCTTCACCTGGAACCACATGACGCCGACCTGCGCCGCAACGAGGGTGTCGCTGGTCGGTTCGGGAATGATTGCGGCATCGGCTCGATAGCCGCGCTGCAGGCAGGCGAGCGCGCCGTTGCCGGTGCATTCTTCCTCGACGACGGATTGGAGATAGACGTCGGCCGCCGGCTGATGGCCGGTGCGGCGCAGCGCATCGAGTGCGAACATTCCCGCGGCCAACCCCGCCTTCATGTCGCCGGCGCCACGGCCGTAGAGCCAGTTGCCCTCGACATGTGGTTCGAACGGCGGCTTTGCCCACATTTCCGCCGGTCCGGTCGGCACGACGTCGATATGTCCGTTCAGGATCAGCGAACGGCCCTTGGTTTCACGCGGTCGGTGGCTGCCGACGACGTTCCACGCATCGTCGTAGCTGACCATGACCGGTGAGAAGCCGGGCAGATGCTGGATGTCCTTCACATCGATCTTCCAGCGATCGACCGCGAGCCCCCGCTCGCGATAGGCCCGGGCCATGAAATCCTGCGCCGGCGCCTCACGGCCCCGCAAAGAGGGAATCGCGGTCAGATCGCGGGTGAAGGCGAGCTGCGCATCGAAACCGGTATCGACCGCCGCCATGATCTCTTTGGTAAGGCCGGAATCCGCCATGGTTTCTTCCTCTCGGGCTGCTTTGTTTCGCAGGAACGCAGGACCTTGGTTGTAAGGCAGGGGCTGCGCTACATCTAGATCCGCATGACCGACAGTCTCGCCATCGCGCTGGCCCAACTCAACCCCGTCGTGGGCGACCTCGATGGCAATGTTGCGCGCCTGCGCGAAGCCCGGGCCGAGGCGGCGCGCAATGGCGCCGAGCTGCTGGTTGCCTCGGAACTGGTCATCAGCGGCTATCCGCCGGAAGACCTGGTTCTGAAACCGTTTTTTCAGGCGCGCTGCCGCGAGGCGGCCGAGGCGCTTGCCGCCGATACCGCCGATGGCGGTCCCGCGATGATCGTCGGCTGCCCCTGGGTCGAAGATGGGCGGGTCTACAACGCGGCATTGCTGCTGGATGGCGGGAAGGTCGCCGCGATCCGCCGCAAGGTCGATCTGCCGAACTATGGCGTGTTCGACGAGAAGCGGGTCTTTTCCGCGGCACCGCCGCAGGGGCCGATCGCGTTTCGCGGCGTGCGGCTCGGCGTCATGGTCTGCGAGGATATGTGGACGCCCGATGTCAGCGAGACATTGGCCGAGAGCGGCGCCGAAATCCTGATCGTCATCAATGGCAGCCCCTATGAGCGCGACAAGCGCGACGAGCGTTTCCAGCTCGCCGGCGCGCGTGTCGCCGCGCACGGCCTGCCGCTGATCTATGTGAACCAGGTCTGCGGCCAGGACGAGCTGATCTTCGATGGCGGCTCGTTCGTGCTGGATGCCGACGGCATGCTGAAGGCGCAGCTGCCGATCTTTCGCGAGCATGTCGGGCTGACGCGCTGGCAGCGCAAGAGCGATCGCTGGCGCTGCAGCGAGGGCACGATCGCGCCGGTCGTCGCGGGTGACGAGGAGATCTACAGCGCGCTTTGTCTGGGCCTCCGCGACTATGTTGCGAAGAATCGCTTTCCCGGTGTCGTCATCGGGCTTTCCGGCGGCATCGATTCCGCGCTGAGTGCGGCGGTCGCCGTCGATGCGCTGGGCGCCGATCGCGTCTGGTCGGTAATGATGGCCTCGCCCTATACCAGCGCGGTCAGCTTCGAGGATGCGGCGGAGTGCGCGCGACTGCTCGGCATCCGGCACGACGTGCTCTCGATCGAGGCGCCGATGAAAGCCTTCGGTGATATCCTGGCACCGATCTTCTCCGGTCGGACCGCTGACACGACGGAAGAGAACATTCAGGCGCGCAGCCGCGGTGTGCTTCTGATGGCGATCTCGAACAAGTTCGGCCATATGGTGCTCTCGACCGGCAACAAGTCCGAAATGTCGGTCGGCTATGCCACGTTATACGGCGATATGTGCGGCGGCTATTCCGTACTGAAGGATGTCTACAAGACCAGCGTCTTTGCTCTGTCGCGCTGGCGCAACCAGGCGCGGCCGCACGGCGCGATGGGCCCCGAAGGTCGCGTCATTCCCGAGCGGACCATCACCCGCCCGCCGACCGCCGAGCTGAAGCCGAATCAGACCGACCAGGATTCGCTGCCGCCTTATGACAAGCTCGACGATATTCTCGAATGCCTGATCGAGCGGGATCTGGGGATCGACGAGATCGTCGCACGCGGCCATCAGGCCGCGACCGTGGTTCGCGTCTGGAACATGCTGGATGCGGCCGAGTACAAGCGGCGCCAGGCACCGCCGGGCGTGAAGATTACGCGCCGCTCCTTCGGCCGCGACCGGCGCTATCCAATCACCAATCGTTTCCGGCCCCGCGCGGGGTGATGCGATGAGCCCCGCCGCGAACCTGCGCGTGCGCTTTGCGCCGAGCCCGACCGGCCGGCTGCATGTCGGTAATCTCTATGTCGCGCTCGCGAACTGGCTGCAGGCGCGGCGTCATGGTGGCGCGTTCGTGCTGCGGCTCGATGACACCGATGTTCAGCGTTCGCGCCCCGAATATGAGCAGGCGATCCGCGAGGATTTGCGCTGGCTCGGGCTCGACTGGGCGGAGGAGGCGCGGCAGTCGGCGCGGATCTCTCTCTACCGTGCGGCCGCGGAGCGGCTGAAGACATTGGGCCGGCTCTATGCCTGTTATGAGACGCCGGAGGAGTTGGCGCTGCGGCGGAAGGCGCAGCTTCAGGCCGGCAAGCCGCCGATCTATGACCGTGCCGCCCTTGCGCTCGACGACAGCGATCGGCGGCGGATCGGAGCCGAAGGACGCCGCCCGCACTGGCGCTTCAAACTCGATCGCGAGCCGGTGGAATGGAACGATCTGGTGCGCGGGCCGGAGCGGATCGATGCGGCGAGCCAGAGCGATCCGGTGCTGGTGCGCGACGACGGATCGTTTCTCTACACCTTGCCTTCCGTCGTGGACGATATCGATCTCGAGATCGCGCAGGTGATCCGCGGTCACGATCACGTGACCAACACTGCGGCTCAGATCCAGATTTTTCTGGCACTCAGCGGCAGGGCACCGTCGTTCGGCCATCTGCCGTTGCTCGCCGACGCCACGGGTGCGCCGCTCTCGAAGCGGCTCGACAGTCTTTCCGCCGCCCGTCTGCGCGACGAGGGCATCGAGCCGCTGGCGCTCGCCGCCTATCTTGCCGGTATCGGCAGCGCCGGCGGCGAGAAGGACGCGCTGGCAACCTCGCTCGACGCATTGGCCGCGCAGTTCGATATCGGTCATTTCGGCCGCGGCGCGCCGCGTTACGACCCGGCGGCTTTGGCCGCGATCAATGCCCGGGTGCTGCATGGCTACGAATACTACCAGGTCGCCGGCCGGCTCGCGCCGCTCGGCTGCGATGCGCCGCTCTGGCAGGCGATCCACGGCAATCTCGATCGGCTGACCGATGCGGCAGACTGGGTTGCGATCTGCTATGGCGAGATCGAGCCGCTGCGTGAAGAACCGGAATTTCTGCTTGAGGCTGCTTCGCTGTTGCCCCCGGAACCCTGGGATCGCGACATTTGGGCCAACTGGACGGGAGCGCTCAAGGAAAGGACCGGCCGCAAGGGGCGCGCCTTGTTCCGGCCGTTGCGCCTTGCGCTGACCGGCCGCGACGCGGGGCCGGAGATGGCGGCATTGCTGCCGCTGATCGGCGCCGATCGCGCGCGGCGGCGCCTCGATCCGGCGAGCTGATGCGGCCGCGCTGCCTTGAGCCGATTTGGGGCCGCTGCTAGGGTCGCGCGCCCTGGGCCGGAGCCACAATGCCGATTCAGATTTACAACACGCTGAGCCGCCGCAAGGAGGCGTTCGAACCGCTCGATCCGGCGAACGTGCGCTTCTACGTCTGCGGCCCCACGGTCTACGATTTCGCGCATATCGGCAATGCGCGGCCCGTCGTGGTGTTCGACGTGCTGTTCCGGCTGCTGCGTCATTTCTATGGCGAGCGCCATGTCACCTATGTGCGCAATGTCACCGATGTCGACGACAAGATTATCGCGGCTGCGAAAGAGAACGGCGAGCCGATCCGTTCGCTCACCGAACGCACCTTCCAGGCCTATCAGGACGACATGGCCGCCCTCGGCGCACTGACGCCGACGCAACAGCCGCGTTGCACCGAGACGATCCCGCCGATGGTCGCGATGATCGGCACGCTGATCGACAAGGGTTGCGCCTACGAAGCCGAAGGCCATGTGCTGTTTCACGTGCCGGCGATGAAGAACTACGGCGAACTCTCGCGCCGCAGCCTCGACGATATGATCGCCGGCGCGCGGGTCGAGGTCGCACCCTACAAGAAACATCCCGCCGATTTCGTCCTGTGGAAGCCGAGCACGCCGGAACAGCCGGGCTGGGACAGTCCCTGGGGCCGTGGTCGGCCGGGTTGGCATATCGAATGCTCGGCCATGGCGAAAGAGCTGCTCGGCATCACGTTCGACATTCACGGCGGCGGCATCGATCTCATTTTTCCCCATCACGAGAACGAAATCGCCCAGAGCCGCTGCGCGCACAACGACGCGCCGCTGGCGCGCTACTGGATGCATAACGGCTTCGTGCAGGTGAACGGCGAGAAAATGTCGAAGTCGCTAGGCAATTTCTTCACCGTGCGCCAGTTGCTGGACGAGGGGCATCGCGGCGAGGCGGTGCGTCTTGCCTTGCTGACCGCGCATTACCGCCAGCCGACCGACTTCACCGATGACGGGCTGCGCCTGGCGAAACAGCAGCTCGATCGCCTTTACGGCGCGCTGCGCGAGGGGCAGTCGGCGCCGGCGGGCGACGGCCGTGCTTCCCTGCCGGTGCTCGCGGCCCTGGAGGACGATCTCAACACGCCGCTCGCGCTCTCGCATCTCTATGAGACGATGAGCGCGCTCAACAAGGCGGAGCGGCCCGCGGATCGGGCGACGCTGCGCGGCGAATTGCGGGCCTCGGGTGCGCTGCTCGGTTTGCTCGAAGCCGATCCCGAAGAATGGTTCCAGCGTGCCGCGGCCGGGGCCGACGATACCGCCTGGATCGATGCCGAGATCGCCGCGCGGATCGCGGCCCGCAAGGCGCGCAACTTTGCCGAGGCCGACCGCATCCGCGACAATCTCGCCGCCAAAGGAATCCTGCTCGAAGACGGGCCGCAGGGCACGAACTGGCGCCGCGCCGATTGAAATCGGCGGCCCGACGGTCGATCCGAGAGGCCGCCGCGCCGCGCGGCGGTGCCCCGTCGCGTGCTATCCCGCCTCGGTTGACGGCCAACCGACCTGAGGGCAGTAATGGCGCGCTTTCCGGCCGCGAGGGGTCCATATCCCAGCGGCCCGACCCTGAAAACTGACCAGACCGGCATGAACGAGAATCGCGTCTATCTGTTCGACACGACCCTGCGCGACGGTGCGCAGACGCAGGGCGTCGACTTCTCGGTTGCCGACAAGCAGGCGATCGCGATCGCACTCGACCGGCTCGGTGTCGACTACATCGAGGGCGGCTGGCCGGGTGCGAACCCGACGGACAATGGTTTCTTCGCGGCACCCCCGCCGCTGACCCGCGCCAAACTGGTCGGGTTCGGCATGACCCGCCGACCGGGCCGGAGCGCCGCCAACGATCCGGGTCTCGCGGGTCTGCTCGGCGCGAATACCAGCGCCGTCTGCATGGTCGGCAAGAGCTGGGATTTCCATGTCGATGTCGCGCTCGGTATTGCGCGCAGCGAAAACATCGACATGATTGCGGAGAGCGTTGCGCACGCGAAGCAGCGGGTCGACGAAGTCATGTTCGATGCCGAGCATTTCTTCGACGGTTACAAGGCGAACCCGACCTATGCGCTCGACTGTATCAGGGCTGCCCATGAGAACGGGGCGCGCTGGGTCGTTCTCTGCGACACCAATGGTGGCACGCTGCCGCACGAGATCGAATGGATCGTCGGCGAGGTGACCGCGCATGTGCCGGGTACGAAACTGGGCGTCCACTGCCATAACGATACCGAAAACGCGGTTGCCAACAGTCTGGCTGCCGTTCGCGGCGGCGTGCGCCAGATCCAGGGTACGCTGAACGGTCTCGGCGAGCGCTGCGGCAATGCGAATCTGATTTCGCTGATTCCAACGCTGGCACTCAAGACCGACTATGAGACCGGTATCACCGAACGCGACCTGGCCCAGCTTCGCCATGTCTCGCATCTGCTCGACGAGCGCCTCAACCGTGCGCCGCAGCGCAACGCCGCCTATGTCGGGGATTCCGCCTTTGCGCATAAAGGCGGGCTGCATGTCTCGGCGGTCGAGAAGGATCCGCGCACCTACGAACATATCGAGCCGGCCATCGTCGGCAACCGGCGCCACATCGTCGTCTCCGATCAGGCGGGCCGCGCCAACATTCTCGCGCGGTTCCGCGATATGGGGCTCGACGTCGATCCGGCCGACCCCAAGCTCGGTACGCTGGTCGAGACGGTGAAGGCCCGCGAATATGACGGCTATGCCTATGACGGTGCCGAGGCGAGCTTCGAGTTGCTGGCGCGGCGCGCGCTCGGGAATGTGCCGGATTACTTCCGTGTGATCCGGTTCCGCGTGATGGACGATCGGCGCTGGAGCGCGCGCGGCGAGCTGGTCACGGAATCCGAGGCGACGATCACCATCGAGGTCGGCAGCGACCGGCGCATGACGGTCGCCACCGGGAACGGGCCGGTCAATGCACTCGATACCGCGTTGCGCAAGGCGCTGCTCGAGGTCTATCCGGCGCTCGAAGACATGAAGCTGGTCGATTTCAAGGTACGTATCCTCACGCCGGGCGATGGTACCGGTGCCGTGACCCGCGTGATGATCGAGAGCGCGGATCGCAACGGTGCGCGCTGGAGTACCGTTGGCGTGTCGCCGAACATTATCGATGCCTCGTTCAGCGCACTGTTCGACGGCATCACCTGGAAGCTGATGCGCGACGGCGCGGTCGCCCCGGCTCGCTGATGTCGGTTGCGCCGGTGATCGTGCTGGTCAAACCCCAGCTCGGCGAGAATATCGGCATGGCGGCCCGCGCGATGGCGAACTGCGCGCTCACCGACCTGCGGCTGGTGAGCCCGCGCGACGGCTGGCCGAACGAAAAATCCATCGCCAATGCGGCCGGCGCCGATGCGGTCCTCGACGCCGCACGTGTCTTCGACAGCACCGAAGCGGCGATCGCCGATCTGACCGAGATCTACGCGACCACGGCGCGCACGCGGGGCATGATCAAGCGCGTACTGACGCCGGGCGCTGCGATCGCAGCGATGCGGATGACGGCTTCGGCCGGCGGGCGGCCCGGTGTGCTCTTCGGGCCGGAACGGACGGGACTCAACAACGACGACGTCGCGCTTGCCGATGCCGTCGTCTCGGTCCCGGTCAATCCGGGCTTTACCTCGCTCAACCTCGCCCAGGCGGTGATGATCGTCGGCTACGAATGGTTCCAGGCCGGCGCCGAGGTGCCGCCCGAACAGCTCGTTGCCACCCGCACCGTGCCGGCGACCAAGGGCGATCTGCACGGGTTCTTCGAACATCTCGAACACGAACTGGACGCAGCCGGTTTTCTTGCCGTGCCCGAGAAGCGGCCGAGCATGGTCCGCAACATCCGCAATATCTTTGAACGGGCGGCTTTGACCGAAACGGAAGTGAAGACCCTGCATGGGATCGTCTCTCGGCTGGTCGGGGGCCGCTGGTCCGGTCGGAAGGGTGGCGAGGGCGGCAACGGCTCTGCCTGAATGCCCGGGTGCCCTTCGGCCCGGGTCCGGCTTTTGACAGCGAAGCCCCTCTGGGCTAGAACCCCGCCCCATTCCCGAGAATGCGGATCCGGCCCTTAGGTGCCGGTATCCCGCTCCGAAACCGGCTTTTCGGCCATTCGGGGCCTATCGGGACAACATGTTCACGCAAGGAACAATCATGTCCAAACGGGCAGAATCCAAGCACAAGATCGACCGACGCCTCGGTATCAATCTCTGGGGTCGTCCCAAGAGCCCCTTCAATCGTCGCGAATATGGCCCGGGCCAGCATGGCCAGCGCCGCCGCAAGCCGTCCGACTACGGCACCCAGCTCATGGCGAAGCAGCGGCTCAAGGGCTACTACGGCAATATCGGCGAGCGGCAGTTCCGTCGCTACTATCAGGAGGCCGCGCGTCGCCGCGGCGATACCGGCGAACAGCTCGTTGGCCTTCTGGAGCGTCGTCTCGATACGGTCGTCTATCGCGCCAAATTTGTTCCGACGGTTTTCTCCGCGCGCCAGTTCGTCAACCACGGCCATGTCCGGGTCAACGGCAAGCGCGTTAACATCGCCTCCTATCTCGTGAAGGAAGGCGACGTGATCGAGGTGAAGGAAAAGTCGCGCCAGCTTCCGATCGTGCTCCTCGCGTCTGACTCGGGCGAGCGCGATGTGCCCGACTACATCGATGTCGATCACAAGATCATGAAGGCGAAGTTCGTGCGGGTTCCGGCTCTGGCCGACATTCCCTATCCGGTGCAGATGCAGCCGAACCTCGTGGTCGAGTATTACTCGCTCTGATCGAATAGCTGGATATTCAACAAGATCAAGGGGCTGCCTATCGGGCGGCCCCTTTTGCAATCGGCGCCGGACTGACCATAATGCCTGCATAACGGGCAGCGCAGGGCGGGGGCATGGCGCGCAAGACCGCATCGAAGTCACGTTCCAAAACCGCGTCGAAACCGTCTTCGAAGGCGCAGCCGGCGGCTGTTCAAACGTCGCGGGCACGAGCGCCCGAAGCCGTCCCGGAAGCCGCGCCGGCAACCGCACACGATCGGGCGTCGATTGCCACCAGCCAGCATATCGCGTTGAAGCAATGCCGGCATGGCTGGTTTATGTACAACCTGAACGACAGCATTGTGGGCATGGCGATCGATCGCTACGGCGAATGGTGCGAAGGCGAGCTGGGTCTGCTCGCGCCGCTGCTGCGGCCCGGCCGCGTGGTGATCGATGTCGGCGCCTTCATCGGTACGCACACCGTTTTCTTCGCCAAGCAGGTCGGCCCGGCCGGGCATGTCTATGCGATCGAACCGCAGCGCCACACCTTCCACATGTTGTGCGGCAATGTTGCGCTCAATTCTCTGAAGAATGTGACCTGCCTGCCCTGTATCGCTGCCGCGGTGCCGGGCGAGCAGAAGATTGCGATGTACAATCCGGATCTGGTCCAGAACTTCGGCGGCGCCCGTGTCTCACTTTTGCCGAATGGCGAAACGGTAAGTGCCATCCGGATCGACGACCTGCCGCTCTCCCGTTGCGATCTGATCAAGATAGATACTGAAGGCATGGAGCCGGATGTGCTCGCGGGCGCGCGCAAGACGATCGAGCGATTCCGGCCGGTGGTCTACTGCGAGAACAACACGATTGAAAAGGCGTCGGTCACGATCGATGCGGTTGCGGCGTTGGGATACAGCGCGTGGTGGCATATTTCGAGCTACTACAATCCACATAATTTTTTCGGCAACCGCGAAAACCTGTTCGCCAATTATGTGCCTGAATCGAACATACTCTGCACGCCGCCGGGTGCAAAAATCGTGGTCGAGGGCCTTATGCCGGTCGAGGGACGGACCGACAACTGGCAGAAGGCGTTGCAGCGCATGCGCGCGGGGCCGGCCGTCGGCTGAACCCTTGCGCTGTGCCCGGCGGCGCGCTGCCGGTGCGTTACCAGGGTGTTTCGCCGAAACGGCGCCGTAGCGTCGCCATTTCTTTCTTCGAGCGTTCGCCGGCTTCTTTCTTGCGACGGATCCGCCCGGTGCCGCCACTTTCATTCAGAGTGCGGATCACCAAGGGCACTGGCGAACGGTGCTGAAAAAGCCTGACCGGGTCCTTCCGGCCCTTCGCAAGATGGGCAAGCCATCGACGGTGCTCCTCGAGGAACGGTCGATCGAGCGGAAAGCCCGATTCGACCAGATGCACCCGCCGCTTTCGGCTTTCGTTCAGGCGCCCGATCCACTCGACATCGATATGGAACTGGAGCTTCTCATTGAATCCGCCGATCTCTTCCCAAAGCGATCGACGCATCACCCACCCGGAGGGTGTCGGGAAATACATGACCTCGAGCGGCAATCCATCTTGATCGACCAGCATCTGACTCGACGAGACGAAGTCGCACTCTGTCAGCACCTCGACCGCGGTTTGAAGAAAGGTTGGTTTCCACGCATCGTCGTCTTCCAGCATGGCGATCGTTTCGCCCGCTATCGCCGCGATCGCCGCATTGACCGCGGCGGCCTGTCCGGTCTTCCCATCCGATGATGCGTTTACAAACCGCACATGCTTGCTGATGGCCGAGGACGGTAAGGTCGGGGCGGCGACACCGGCGTCCAGTGCGATCAGCACCTCGATCGACGACTTCTTGAGGTATGTCTGGTGGGCGATCGTTTCGAGCGCGCGTTCGAGCCACAACGCGCCGCGATGACCGGGCCGCGCTTGCAGGCGGGAGGGAACAATAACTGAAATATCGGGCGCACTGTCCGTCAAGGACGGGCCCTCGCAGCAGCGAACGTCCGATCAGGCGCGCTGGGCTGCTGCGACGCCACGCTCGGTCATCAATTCCTCGAGCTCACCCGATTCGTACATCTCGCGCACGATGTCGCAGCCGCCGACAAAGTCGCCCTTCACGTAGAGCTGAGGCACGGTCGGCCATTGGCTGAATTCCTTGATGCCCTGGCGCAGGCTCGGGTCGGTCAGCACGTCGATGCCTTTGAAGCGGACACCGAGATTGCTGAGTATCTGCACGACCGCCGCCGAGAAGCCGCATTGCGGAAAAACCGGCGAGCCCTTCATGTAAAGCACGACCTCATTGTCGCTGATGTCCTGCTTGATGCGCTCGTAAACCGGGTTGGTGATCATCGTCGAATTCCGTTCTCTAAAGGTGAAATGCGGGCGCCCGATCTCCGGACGTCATTTCAGTCGATTTTCAGGCGTCGCTCGGGGCCGTCGTCTGCAAAGCCAGCGCGTGCAATTCGTCGCCCATCTTTCCTTTGAGCGCCTGGTAGACCATCTGGTGCTGCTGCACCCGCGACTTGCCGATGAAAGCCCGGCTGGTCACGCGTGCCGCATAGTGATCGCCATCGCCCCGCAGGTCCTCGATCGCGACGATCGCATCGGGGATGCCGTCTTTGATCAGCCGTTCGATCTCTGAAGCGTTCATCGCCATGGTTGATCCGGCCCGTTCCTAACGCTGTCCTGCCATATATCCCGGCAGCCAGCCCTCATGAGCCGCCCGCAGGTCCGAGAGGGATATGGCGGCCAGTCCCGTCACTGTCAACGCGGCTCCGCCGGTATCGCCGATTCTCGAACATTTGACGCCGGCCGATGCCGCGAGCCGCTCGACCCCATCGAGCATAGCGCGATCGACCGCGATCAGGTAGCGGGCCTGATCCTCGCCGAAAAGGAAGGCGTGGGGCCGCTTCGCGAACCCGGCCGGGATTTCGATGCGGGCCCCGCGGCCGCCGGCGAGCGCCATCTCGGCCACCGCGACCAGAAGTCCGCCATCGGAGAGGTCGTGACAGGATCGAACGCCGTGATCCGTGATCAACGACCGCACAAGATTTCCATTGCGGCGCTCGACAGCGAGATCGACCGGCGGCGGCGGGCCGTCTTCCCGGCCGCCGATCTCGCGCCGGTAGAGCGACGATCCGAGATGGCCCACCGTGTCGCCGATGAGCAGCAAGGCAAGACCGTCTTTGTCGATCCGTGCGAACGCGACGCGCTCGAGATCGTCGATCAGTCCGACACCGCCGATGACGGGCGTGGGCATGATGCCCTTGCCGTTGGTCTCGTTGTAGAACGAGACATTGCCGGAAACGACGGGATAGTCGAGCGCGACACAGGCGGCGCGCATACCCTCGATGCAGCCGACGAACTGTCCCATGATCTCGGGCCGCTCCGGATTGCCGAAATTCATGTTGTCGGTGATCGCGAGCGGCCGCGCGCCGGTCGCCGTCAGATTGCGCCAGCTTTCCGCGACCGCCTGCGCGCCGCCCTGTTCGGGATCGGCGAGGCAGTAGCGCGGCGTGCAGTCTGTCGTGATCGCGATGCCGCGCGTCGTTCCGGGGATTCGAACCACGGCTGCATCCCCGCCCGGGCGCTGCAGCGTATGACCGGTCACCAGATGATCGTACTGCTCCCAGACCCAGCGTTTGCTTGCGATGTCGGGCGATGCCATCAGGCACGTCAGCGCTGAACCAAGATCGGCCGGTACCGCGCCATCGTCGATCGCCGCGCGCGGCTTTGTCGCGACCCAGGGCCGGTCATAGACCGGTGCTTCGGAAACCAGGGGTTCGACCGGAATGTCCGCGGCAATTTTGCCATGCCAGCGCAGCACCAGATGGCCGCCCTCGGTCAGCCGGCCGATCTCCGCGAAATCCAGTTCCCATTTCTCGAAGATGGCCCGTGCGATGTCGCGCGCCTCGGGGCGGATCACCATGAGCATCCGCTCCTGGCTTTCCGAGAGCATGATCTCGTACGGCACCATGCCGGTCTCGCGGACCGGCACCTTGTCGAGCTCGAGTTCGATACCGACACCGCCCTTCGAACTCATCTCGACCGAGGACGAAGTAAGGCCGGCCGCGCCCATGTCCTGGATCGCGATGATCGCGTCGGTCGCCATCAACTCGAGGCACGCCTCGAGCAGCAGCTTTTCGGTGAACGGATCGCCGACCTGAACGGTCGGGCGTTTCTCTTCGGAATCGGCGGTGAACTCGGCCGAGGCCATCGTCGCGCCGTGAATGCCGTCGCGCCCCGTCTTCGCGCCGACATAGATGACCGGATTGCCGACGCCGGCGGCGGCCGAATAGAAAATGCGATCGGTCGGCGCGAGCCCGAGCGTCATCGCATTGACAAGGCAGTTGCCACTATACGAGGCGTGGAAATTGACCTCGCCGCCGACCGTTGGCACGCCCATGCAATTGCCGTAGCCGCCGATGCCGGCGACGACGCCGGCGACCAGATGCCGGGTCTTCGGATCGTCGGGGCTGCCGAAACGCAGCGCGTTGAGATTGGCGATCGGCCGCGCCCCCATCGTGAACACATCGCGCATGATGCCGCCGACGCCGGTCGCGGCGCCCTGATAGGGCTCGATGAACGAGGGGTGGTTATGGCTCTCGATCTTGAAGATCGCGGCAAGCCCGCCGCCGATATCGACGACGCCGGCATTCTCGCCCGGTCCCTGGATCACCTGCGGGCCCTCGGTCGGCAGGCGCTTCAGCCATTTGCGCGAGGATTTGTAGGAGCAATGCTCGCTCCACATGACCGAGAAGATGCCGAGCTCGGTCAGGTTCGGCGTGCGCCCCATGATGCGCAGGAGACGCGTGTACTCGTCCGCGGTGAGCCCATGCTCTGCCGCTGTCTTTTGGGTCACCTCGGCATCGGCCGCCGCCGTCGCGCTCATGCAAGCGCCTCGACGGTGCCGCGGAACAGGCCGAGCCCGTCGGTCGAGGCATGCAGCGGATCGGTCGCGTTCTCGGGATGCGGCATCAGGCCGAGCACATTCTTGGTCTCGTTGAAAATGCCGGCGATATCGCGCGCCGAGCCGTTCGGATTGTCGACATAGCGGAACGCGATCTGGCCGTTGCCTTCGAGCCGGTCGAGCGTCGCCGGATCGGCGAAATAGTTTCCGTCGTGATGCGCGACCGGCACGCTCAGTTCCTGGCCGCGCTCGTAGGCCGCGGTGAACAAAGTCTGCGTATTCTCCACCTTGAGCGTCACGTTGCGGCAGACGAAGGTGAGCCCGGCATTGCGCAAGAGTGCGCCCGGCAGCATCCCGATCTCGGTGAGGATCTGGAAGCCGTTGCAGATGCCGAGCACGGCTGCGCCCTTGTCGGCGCGCGCCTTCACTTCGCGCATCACCGGCGAATTGGCGGCGATCGCACCGCAGCGCAGATAGTCGCCGTAGGAGAACCCGCCCGGCACAACGACGAGATCGACCTTCGGCAGTTCGGTATCGCGATGCCAGACCATCAGCGGCGTGGTGCCGGTCACGGCCACGAGCGCATCGCGCACGTCGCCTTCGCGGTTCGATCCGGGGAATACGATGATGGCGGCTTTCACGAGCGGTCCCGGTCAGTCGATCAGTTCGATGCTGTAATTCTCGATCACGGTGTTGGCGAGCAGCTTTTCGCACATCGATTTGAGATCGGCCTCGGCCTTCTTCCGATCCGATGCGGCAAGGTCGATCTCGATGAATTTGCCCTGTCGCACGCCGTTGACGCCGGCGAAACCGAGTGCAGCGAGCGCGTTCTGCACGGCGCGGCCCTGGGGATCGAGCACGCCGGGTTTAAGGGTGATGTGAACCTTGGCCTTCATGCGATCGTCCGTCCCGACTGAAACCCTATTGCATCGTCTCCGGCCCCTTGAGGTCGCGCGGGCCGCCCTCGGGCAGGATGCCGAGCCGCCGCGCCACTTCCTGATAGGCCTCGGCGACATTGCCGAGATCGCGGCGGAACCGGTCTTTGTCGAGCTTCTCGTTGCTGACCACGTCCCACAGCCGGCAGGAATCGGGGCTGATTTCGTCGGCCAGCACAACGCGGACCTCTTCGTTCTCATAGAGCCGGCCGAACTCGATCTTGAAATCGATCAGCCGCAGGCCGACGCCGAGAAACAGGCCGCTGAGGAAATCGTTGATGCGCACGGTCAGCGAGACCATGTCGTCGAGGTCCTGCGGTGCCGCCCAGCCGAACGCCGTGATGTGCTCTTCGGTCACCATCGGATCGCCCATCTCGTCGTTCTTGTAGGTGAACTCGATGATGGAGCGCGGCAGCGGCGTGCCTTCGGCGACCTTGAAGCGCTGCGAGAACGAGCCGGCCGCGACATTGCGCACGATGACCTCGATCGGAATGATCTCGACCTCGCGCACGAGCTGTTCGCGCATGTTCAGGCGGCGCACGAAATGAGTCGGAATGCCGACCTCGCTCAGCCGGGTCATCAGATATTCCGAGATCCGGTTGTTGAGCACGCCCTTGCCGGTGATGACGCCCTTCTTCTGATTGTTGAAGGCGGTCGCATCGTCCTTGAAATACTGGACGATGGTGCCCGGCTCCGGACCCTCAAACAGGATCTTCGCCTTGCCTTCGTAGATCTTGCGACGTCTCGACATGGGGGAATCGGGCCTCCGGGGATCCGGAAACGGGGGCTATAGCAGGACTGCCGGGGCAGCACAACGACACCGCCCGGAGCCTAGCGCACGGTTACGTCCCGGTAGGGATTTATATCCGGCGGCCCATCGGAAAAGCGCCAGACCGGCAGGCCTGATCCGATGGCCGGAAGCGCAATCAGCGAACTCGATCGCGTCCCGAAGCCGCCCTCGAGCGTCACTGTCATCCCCGCGCCCGGCGCCTCGTCGGTGCCGCGGCTCGCCGTCAATGAAGCCCAGGCGTCCCAGTTGCCTTTGTCCGGCTCAGGCGGCGGCGCTGCTTCGAAGCGTGGCAGATAGGCGCGGATGCGCTCGCTGTGCTCGATGTCGTTGCGATCGTGCGCGGTGATCATCGAAAGCCCTTCGGACAAGGGCCGGATCTCGACGATACCGCTGTTGCGCCCGGCATGGCGCAACCAGAACGCATCGCGATTGTCGGCAATCACCATGTTGAAAGGCCGATAGGCCCGGCCGTCGAGCTCCGCTAGCGCGGCAACCGCGTCGCGCGCATCGGTATGGTCGAGCGCCTCGAGCACGAGTTCGCCCCGGCTGCGCTTGCCGGCCTCGGGCCCGAGCGTATTCATCCGGTTCATGATGCCGGCGACGATGCCGTCGTCGTTTATGCCGAGCCAGCTGCCGCCCGCCAGATCGTCGCGCCCGGCGATCGTGCCGGGCCGTTCCGGCCAATGCCGGCCCGGCGGGGAAGACGGCCGGTCGGCCATTTCATCGCGATTGGCCGCGACGATGACCGGCCAGGGATGGTCCGGACGTCGAAGGATGACGAAAGTGCACATGGACCCGCCGATAGTGATGGGCCCGTGGTTCTAGCCGTGGCGGCAGGGCCGGGCAATCCGGGCTTCAAATCCGGGGAGGCGGGGGCTATATCGGGGGCGGTCGCAGCAGCGGCCCAGTCACTCAGGGAGCGAGAGCCGCATGGCGAGTTTTGATGACCGGAAGAAGAGCTTCGAGCGCAAGTTCGAGCACGACCAGGAACTGCAGTTCAAGGTGACCGCGCGCCGGAACCGCCTGCTGGGTCAATGGGCAGCCAACGAACTGGGCATGCCGGAGGGCGAGCGCGATGCCTATGCGAAGTCGGTCGTGATGTCCGATTTCGAGCGTCCCGGCGATTCCGACGTGGTCGAAAAGCTGCTCGGCGACTTCAAGGCGAAGGGCATCGAGCTGACCGAGCATCGCCTGCGCAAGCATATGGACGAACTGATGCTGGAAGCGCGCCGCCAGCTCATGTCCGAATTAGGCTGACCGTCGCGACCGGGCCGGCTCCGCAGCGAGCCGGCCTGGTTCCTGAGGCGGATCATTTTCTTGATTTGTTCTTTTTGACTATCGGAATATGCGTGTGTTCACAAAACCGTTACCGCTTACTCGGAACCTTTTGTGATGCCATTGATTTTCCACCGTTTTTCCCAAATACCCGGCGGAACACCGTATCAACATTCCGCAAGTGGTAACCGAGGTCGAAGCAGCCGGCGAGCGTTTTGGCCGGTAACCGGGCGGTCACGGCGGGGTCGGCTGCGAGCAAAGCCTGCAGATCGCCTTTGCCCTGCCAGACCGGCATCGCATGGCGCTGGACCGTCCGGTAGGCGTCCTCACGGCTCATTCCGGCCTGGGTGAGAGCAAGCAGCACCCGTTGGGAGTGGATCAGCCCGCCATAGAGGTCGAGGTTCCGGCGCATCTGGTCGGGATAGACCACGAGCTTCTCGATCACCCCGGCCATCCGGGCAAGCGCGAAGTCGAGGGCGATCGTCGCATCGGGGGCGATCACCCGCTCGGCCGAGGAATGCGAGATGTCCCGCTCGTGCCAGAGCGCCACGTTTTCCAGGGCCGGCACGACCATGCCCCGGACCAGCCGGGCGAGCCCGGTCACGTTCTCGGTCAGGACCGGGTTGCGCTTATGCGGCATGGCGGACGAGCCCTTCTGGCCCGGTGCGAAATATTCCTCGGCCTCGCGGACCTCCGTCCGCTGCAGGTGGCGCAGCTCGATCGCCAGATTCTCGATCGAGCTCGCGATCACGCCGAGCGTCGCGAAGAACATCGCGTGCCGGTCGCGCGGGATCACCTGGGTCGAAACCGGTTCGATCGCGAGGCCCAGCTTTTTCGCGACATGCGCTTCGACCTTGGGATCGATATTGGCAAACGTGCCGACCGCGCCCGAAATCGCGCAGGTCGCGATCTCGCGCCGCGCCGCGACCAGCCGTTGGCGGGCCCGGTCGAACGCGGCGTAGTGGCCGGTGAGCTTGAGCCCGAAGGTGGTCGGCTCGGCATGGATGCCGTGACTGCGGCCGATGCAGACGGTCTTCTTGTGTTCGAAGGCGCGTTTCTTCAGCGCCGAGAGCAGCCGGTCGAGATCGGCCAATAGCAGGTCGCTGGCCTGCGCGAGCTGGACCGCAAGGCAGGTATCCAGCACGTCGGACGACGTCATGCCCTGATGCACGAACCGTGCCTCGGGCCCGACATGCTCGGCGAGATTGGTGAGAAACGCGATCACATCGTGCTTCGTCTCGCGTTCGATCTCGTCGATCCGCGCGATGTCGAACTTGCCGCGCTTCCACACCGCCTTCGCAGCACTCTTCGGGATCGTGCCGAGTGCCGCCATCGCGTCGCAGGCATGCGCCTCGATCTCGAACCAGATCCGAAACCGGTTCTCGGGCTCCCAGATCGCGGCCATCTCGGGGCGGCTGTAGCGCGGAATCATGCGGTCTGGCTCTCTGACGGCGGGGTTGCGGCTACCGGAGCCGAGCGCGGCTGCCTTGTCAAGGCGCGGGAAGCCTCAGGGCCGCTTCGTTAGCCGAACGGTATGGCACCGGCACCGGACTTGGCCCCCCGCGCCGGCCCCGTTACGCTCGCGCCCGGCACTCGTTCGGGGAGACAGGTTCGATCATGGCCGCGCACGCGTTCAAGCATCTGTTCACGCCGCTTCGGATCGGCAATGTCACGGTCAAGAACCGCATCTTCTCGACCGGGCACGATACCAGCATGCCAACCGACGGCACGGTGAACGACCGGCTCGTCGCCTATCACAAGGCGCGCGCCGAAGGCGGCTGCGGGCTGATCGTGATGCAGGTCGCCGGCGTGCATGACAGCGCGCGCTATACCAGCCACATCCTGATGGCGACGACCGACGAATGCATTCCCGGCTATCGTCGCGTCGTCGAGATCTGCCGCAAAAATGATTGCCGCATCTTCGGCCAGCTCTTCCATCCCGGCCGCGAGATCATGGAAAGCAGCGACGGCAGTACGCCGGTCGCCTGGGCGCCCTCGGCGGTGCCGAACGAGCGCTTCCATGTGATGCCCCGCCCGCTCACGCAGCAGATGATCGACGCCATAGTAGAAGGGTACGGAACGGCCGCGGCGCGCCTGCGGACCGCCGGGATCGAGGGCGTCGAGATCGTGGCGAGCCATGCCTATCTGCCCTCGCAGTTCCTCAATCCGCGCATCAATCTGCGCGACGACCAGTATGGCGGCAGTCTCGAAAACCGCCTGCGCTTCCTGCGCGAAGCGATCGCCTCGATCCGCCGCCATGTCGGCGACGATTTCGTGGTCGGCCTGCGCATCTCGGGCGAGGATCGCGATCAGGACGGCCAGAAGGAAGGGGAAGCGCTCGACGCGATCCTGTCCCTCGAGAAGGACGGTGCGCTCGACTACTACAATGTTATCGCCGGTTCGTCGGCGACCTATGCCGGCGCGATCCATATCGTGCCGCCGATGATCGTCGAAAACGCCTATGTCGCGCCCTTCGCGGCGACGGTTAAGGCGAATGTATCGAAGCCGGTTTTCGTCGCCGGCCGCATTAACCAGCCGCAGGATGCCGAGAAAGTGCTGGCCGCGGGTCAGGCCGACCTCTGCGGCATGACGCGCGCACAGATCTGCGATCCGGCGATGGTCGGCAAGGCGGAAGCCGGGCGGCTCGACGATATCCGCGCCTGCATTGCCTGCAACCAGGCGTGCATTGGGCATTTCCATCTCGGCTATCCGATCTCCTGCATCCAGTTTCCGGAGAGCGGGCGCGAGCTCGAATATGCGACGCGCAAGCCCGCATCGCCGAAGCGGAAAATACTGATCGCCGGCGGCGGGCCGGGCGGCATGAAAGCGGCCGCCGTCGCGGCCGAACGCGGTCACGAGGTCATTCTCTGTGAGGCGAGCGAGCGGCTCGGCGGTCAGGCGCTGCTCGCCCAGCTTCTTCCGGGTCGCGCCGAGTTCGGCGGTATCGTGACGAACCTGACACGCGAGATCGAGCTTGCGGGTGCGACCGTGCGCACGCGCACCAGAGTTGATCGCGCGCTGGTCGAAGCCGAAAAGCCCGATGTCGTCATCGTCGCGACCGGTGCCGAACCCTATCTGCCGGAATTCGAGGGGCGGGAAGGCGGCCATGTCGTCACCGCCTGGCAGGTGCTGAAGGGCGAAGCCAATGTCGGCGGCTCGGTGATCGTCGCCGACTGGCGCTGCGACTGGATCGGTATGGGTATTGCCGAAAAACTCGCGCGCGATGGCTGCCGCGTGCGGCTCTGTGTCGATGGGCTGCATGCCGGCCAGGCGCTGCCGTTCTATGTGCGCGACAGCTGGGCCGGCATCCTGCACAAGCTCGGCGTCGAGATCGTGCCCTATGCGCGATTGTTCGGTGTCGATGGCGATACCGCCTATTTCCAGCACGCGACCAGCGGCGAGGCGATGATCTTCGAGGGGGTCGAGACGGTGGTGACGTCGCTCGGCCACACCCGCGTCGCCACCCTAGAAGACGAGCTTGAAGGCTGGTCGGGCGAAGTGCATCTGATCGGCGATTGCGCGACGCCGCGCACAGCGGAAGAGGCGGTGCTGGAAGGGCTCAAGGTGGCGAGCGCGATCTGATGGCCGGCGCCTCTCTTGGTGAACCGTTAGCAAAGAAACCCGTGCTTCACGTCTGGGACCGGTTCGTGCGTCTGGCACATTGGCTGTTCGTGATCGGCTTTGCGACCGCCTATCTGACCGCCGACGAAGTCGAAGACGTTCATTACATCGTGGGCTACAGCCTCGCGACCTTGGTCGTGCTGCGTCTGGGGATTTGTCGGTCCGCGCCGCGCGCGGTTCAGCGATTTCGTCTATGGTCCCGTCCGCGTGCTGTCCTGATCGCAGCGCATATCGGCGGCGTACTGGTCGCCAGCTTCGCGCACCGCGAAAACCTGGTGACGGCGATGTTCACCGGCCGCAAGCGCGGCGGCGACGCCGCCGATCTCTAGGAAACGGCGGCGCTAGCGCGGCAGGATTTTGTCCAGCGCGGCAAGCAGCCGGTCGACATCTTCGTCGTCGTTGTAATGCGCGATGCCGACGCGCAGCACGCCATCCTCCGCAGTAAGGCCGAGGCCCTTGATGCAGCGCGCCGCATAGAAATCCCCGAAGCCGATCGCGATCTTGTCCTTGTAGAGCGCTTCGGCAATCGCCTTCGATGACTGCCCGTCGACCGTAAAGGCGATATTGGGCGAAAGCCGCCCGTCGCTGCCAGGAACGCGGCCGTAAAGGCGAACGGTTGGGCGGCTCTTCAGGAACGCTTCGACCCGGTCGCCGAGTTTCGCCTCGTGCGCGGCGGCGAGCTCGTACACCCGGCGCACCTTGCCATGCAGGCTGTTGGCCGGCTGGTCGAAATGATGCGCATCGAGTGCCTCGAAATAATCCGCAACGCCGACCAGCCCCGCGCCCAGCTCGTGATTGATGCCGCCGGGCAGCAGCTTGAGCGGGATATCCTCCTCGCCGATGAAGAAATGATTCTGGCCTTTGGCGCGGAGGAAATGCTCGCGCTTGCCATAGAGCACCGCTAGATGCGGGCCGAACAGTTTGTAGGCACTGAAACCGTAGAAATCGACATCCAGCGCCTTCACGTCGATGGCAAAATGTGGGGCGAAGGCAACGCCGTCGACCATCAGGGTAGCGCCGACAGCATGGACTTTCGCGGCGATCGCCGGAATATCGTGGACAATCCCGATCACGTTCGAGCAATGGGTCATCGCGACATGCCGGGTCTTCGGACCGAGCAGCGCCTCGAGGCCCTTCATGTCGAGCGCGCCGGTATGGCGGTCGATCTGCCATTCCCGGATCGTCACGCCGAACTCCGCAAGCCGGCGCCAGCCGCCGACATTGGCTTCGTGATCCTGTTCGGTGACGATCAGTTCGTCGCCGGGTTTGAACCAATGCCGGATCGCCTGCGCCATCATGTAGACATTCATGGTGGTCGAGGGGCCGACGACGATCTCGTCGGGCTCGGCATTGATGATCGCCGCCATCGTCCGCTTGCCTTCGGCGATCCGGCCGGCCGCGTCGGCGCTCGGTGCGAACGTCCAGGCCGGCTGCACCTGGCATTCTCGCATATAGGCTTCCGTGCGATCGATCACGCTCTGCGGCACATAGGTGCCGCCGGCATTCTCGAAGAACGCCCAGCCATTCTGCAGCGGTGGGAAATGCCGGCGCGCAAAAGCGACGTCGAATGTCTGTCTCATGCGGACGGCCTCAGATTTTCGGCCGATGCTGGATCCATGGACGGGCCTTCTCGAACGCAGCGGCCGCGTGAAAGACCGATGCGTCGTCGAACGGCCGGCCTACGATCTGCAACCCGATCGGTACGTTCGTGCTCGCAAAGCCGCAGGGCACCGTTGCCGCCGGCAGCGTACCCAGGATGTTGAACGGGAAGGTGAGGCACCAGCCGATCCCCGGCTCGACCTTATGGCCGTTGATCTTGAACGAAAAGTCGATGGGTGAGTGGGTTGCCTTGACCGACGGCACCGACAGAGTCGGGCAGAGCAGGATGCGGTTGCGCTCGAGGAACGGCTGCAGTTTTGCGTACATCTCGGTGCGGATGAGCAGCCCGTCCGTGTAGCGCAGATCCTTGGCTTTCGCGAGGCGCTTGGGCCGATGCAGGATGTATTGCGAAAGCATCGCGCGTTGCTTCGCGGTCATGTCCTGGGGCCGAACGAAGCCGAGTTCGCGCGACTGCACGAGAAATGCAAGGACCGTCCGTTCGTCCCAGCCGAGATCGATCTCCTCGATCGTGCAACCCATGTCGCGGAAGGCGTCGAGCGCGGCTCGTACCGCCTTCGCGACTTCGGGCACCACCTGGAAAAATCCGAGGTCGGGCGAGAAAGCGACCTTCCAGCCTTTGAGCGGCTTGAACGACGCCGGAATCTGCGGTCGTCCGGGTAACGAGGTCGGATCGACCGGATCGGGCCCGGCCATCACGCCATACATGAGGGCCGCGTCCGCGACGGTCCGGGTGATCGGACCGTGCGACACGTGGTCGTTGAGGTTTCCGGGCGGCAGCATCGGCACGCGGCCGACCGGCGGCTTGTAGCCGAACACGCCGCAACAGGAGGAGGGCACGCGGATCGAACCGGCGAAATCGCCGCCATCGGAGAGAACCGTCATGCCGGCTGCGACCGCGGCGGCACCGCCGCCGGTCGAGCCGCCGGGCGCATAGCGCGTGTTCCAGGGGTTGCGCGTCACGCCCCAGAGTTCCGAATGGGTGACCGTCGCCGACGCGAACTCCGGGGTCGTCGAGCGGGCAAGCGGGATCGTGCCGGCATGCAACAGGCGGTCGACAAAAGGCTGGCTCACCGTGTCGATATGATTTTCGTAGAGGCGCGATCCATGCGTGGTGATTTCGCCCTTCATTTCATGCTGGTCCTTGATGAGGACCGGCACGCCTTCGAGCTTGCGCGCCTTGCCGGCGCCATAACGCTGCTCCGCCTGGCGCGCCTGATCGCGCGCACGATCGAAGAACGAGTAGGTGAGCGCGTTGATCTTGGGATTTAACCGTTCGCAGCGCGCGATCAGCGCGTCGACCAGTTCGACCGGCGACAGCGTTTTCTTTCGAAACGCGGCGATCGCGTCGGTCGCGGATATGTAGCAAAGATCGTCGGCCATGCGTGTCCGTCCCCCGCTGTCATGCGGGCAGAGCCTAGCCCGCCAGCCCCCGCGCGGCCAAGCCGGCGCCCGGACCAGCGATACGCACGGGGCCCGGTTGCGCCGGCGGGCCATCGGTCAGTCGATTCCGTGCCGTTGCCGCCAGTCGACCGGCGAAAGCACGTAGCAGACTTTCGCTTTCTCGCCCTCGTAGCGGAGCGGGGTATTCTCGGGAATCCAGATCAGGTCGCCCGGTTTGGCGTCGTACACCGCCTCGCCGACGCGCAGGCGGAAATTTCCCTCGAGAACGACGATCACTTCGTCATAGAGCACGGTCCATTCGATCGAACAGCCATCGAAGGTCGCGATGCCGGCGCCCATCGAGCGGCTGATCTCCGGTCCGACCAGACGCGCAATGCGCGCCTCGCCCGGCGGTCCGCCATAGGTAACGAATTTCATATTCGCGGCCTTGTAGTGCCGGACCTCGCTCATGACGGTTCCTCTCTGCGTTGCATGGATGCGGTATCGACCGGTGTCGGCCGTCGGCGCCTGAGATAACTGAGCAGAATACCGGCGCAGACCAGCAGGCCGCCCGCCAGATGCCAATAGGTCGGCGGATGGCCGAGGGCCGCGCTCAAGCCGATCGCCACCACCGGTACCAGATTCATGTAAAGGCTCGGAATGACGATGCCGAACTGCCGGATGCCGTGGTTCCACAGGAGGATGCCGAGGAACAGGCAGGCGAAGGCCATCCAGACGACGATCGCCACATCGGTCCACGCGCGCGGCGGGGCCGGCGGTAGGTCGGCGAAGCCGAGCGCCCCGGCGACGAGGTAGACGATGGTAATCATTACGGCGCCGGGCAGAATCGTCAGCCCGGTAATGCGGATCTGGCTCATGCCCGAGAGCCAGCGCTGGGCGGCGAGCGAGTACCAGCTCCACATCACCATCGCGAGGATGATCAACGGTTCACCCCCGGTGAGACCGAGACCGCTTTCGCTCGGATCGTAGGTCGCGATGATCGCGCCAAGAACGGTCAGGACGATCGACGGCAGCAGGCGACGATCGAAGGGAAGGCCAAAACCGATCCGACCGACCAGGGCGCTGACTACCGGCGCGGAGGAAGAAAGGATCGCGGCGGTGGCGGGATGGCAGAGATAGACGCCGATCGTGAACATCGGCGAGAACATGCCGTAGCCGAAGACGGCGAGGTAGAGAAGCCGCAAATAAGGCAGGCCCGGCGGCAGCAGCCGGCCACGCTGCACGATCAGGAGCACCACCACAAACATCGGTATCGCCACCAGATAGCGCGCCGCCGAGAGGAAAAGCGGGTCCCAGAGCGGCAGCAGGACGACCAGCGAGGGAATCATGGTGCCCACCAGCAGGGCCATGAGGATCATGCCGAGATAATTGAGAACGGGCGCGCGCGACGTCATTCGGGATGGGTCCGTGGGCGGGCTGGCCGGGGAAAAGGCGGGCGATGTTGCAGCGGGGGCGCAACTCCGTCAATAAATGACGGGCCCACAACCTGCCGGGAATGACATGGCTTACGAAACGATCCTCTACGAGCAGAAAGGGCCGATCGGCATCCTCACGCTGAACCGGCCCGATCGACTGAATGCAATCAACCAGGAGATGGTCAGCGAGGTCTTCGATCTGTTCGACCGGATCGAAGCCGATAGCAGCGTGCGTGCCGTCGTCGTGACCGGTGCCGGGCGGGCTTTTTCGGCGGGGTTCGATCTTAAGGCGGCGTTCGACCGGCCTTGGGGAACGGTCGAGACGGTAACCTACTATCTCAAGCGTGACCTCGATTTCATCATGCGCTTCTGGAACAGCCCCAAGCCGACCATCGCTGCGGTCAAAGGCTATGCGATCGCCGGGGCCTGCGAACTGGCGATCGCCTGCGATGTCACCGTTGCCGCCGAGGGTACGCGCTTCGGGGAACCCGAGCTGCGTTTCGGCAGCGGGATCATCGCGCTCATCATGCCGTGGCTGACCGGCCCCAAGAAGGCCAAGGAATGGATCCTGACCGGCAATGACACGATCGATGCCGCCGAGGCGCTCGACTGGGGCCTCGTCAACCATGTCGTGCCCGAGGGGCAGGAGATGGCGAAGGCCATGGAGATCGCACGCCAGATCGCGGTCAACGATCCGGTGAAGGTCGCGATGACCAAGCGGGCGATCAACAGGACCTATGAGATCATGGGCATGCGCGACGCGCTGGAAACCGGCCTCGATACCGACATCCAGATCGAAAGCCTGGAAACGCCCGAAGGCAAGGAATTCAAAAAGATCAGCCGCGAGCAGGGGCTGAAGGCAGCGCTCGCGTGGCGCGACGACCGATTCAGGAAAATGAACGAGGATGCGTGATGGCCGAAAGCTTCAAGACGATCGTTTATGAGACCAAGGGGCCCGTCGGCATCCTGACGCTGAACCGGCCCGATCGGCTCAATGCGCTGGCGCCGGAGCTGGTGGAAGAAGTCGGCCGCTGCCTCGATGCGGTCGAGAAGGACGACGACATCCGCGTGCTGGTCCTGACCGGTGCGGGCCGCGCGTTCTCGGCCGGGTTCGATCTCAAGGAAGAGGCCGGCAAACCCTGGGGCACGGTCGATGTGGTGAAGCCGATCCTCGAGCGGTGCTTTGCCTTCATCATTCGCTTCTGGCATTTCCCGAAGCCGACGATTTCCGCGGTCAACGGTTTTGCGCTAGCCGGCGGCTGCGAACTCGCACTCTGCTGTGACATGACGATCATGGCGGAGGAAGCATTCCTCGGCGAGCCGGAGCTGCGTTTCGGCAGCGGCATCGTCGCCCTCATCATGCCGTGGCTGATCGGGCCGAAGAAGGCGAAGGAATGGATTTTGACCGGCGAGGACCGGATCGACGCGCAGCAGGCTTTGCAATGGGGTCTCGTCAACCGCGTCGTGCCGCGCGACCAGCTCATGCCGGCCTCACTCAGGCTCGCGCGCGAGATCGCGATCAACGACCGGGTCAAGGTCGGCATGACCAAGCAGGCGATCAACCGCACCTACAGTTTCATGGGTTTCGAGGCCGCGATGCGGATGGGGCACGATATCGACATCCAGATCGAGGCCTACCCGACGGAAGACAGCAAGACCTTCCGTCGCATGATGCACGAGCAGGGGCTCAAAGCGGCGATTGCGTGGCGCGACGCGCGTTTCCGCGAGCTCGAGAATGACGACACGAAGTAGCCGTTATCGACGAGGGAGACGAACATGAACAATATGCCACCGCTGCAGCCGATCGATTCGTCGATCATTCCGCGCTTTGCCGACGTTGCAACCTTCATGCGCACGCCCCGGGTCGATATCGATGTCGGTCTCGATATCGCGCTGGTCGGCATTCCGTATGACATGGGTTCGACCAACCGCGCTGGGCCGCGGCACGGGCCGGCCCAGGTGCGCGAGATGTCGCGCCTCATCCGCCAGGTCAATCCGACCACGCATGTGGCACCGTTCCGCGATTGCCGCGTCGGCGACGTGGGTGACGTGCCGATCAATCCGCTCGATCCCGTCGGCGCGATCGACAGCATCACCAATTTCTTTGCGAATATTCACAAAACCGGTGCGGCGACCGTCGCCTGCGGCGGCGACCACACCGTCACCTTGCCGATCTTGCGCGGCATCGTGAAGGACGGCCCGGTCGGCTGCGTGCATTTCGATGCACATGCCGACACGCTCGACGAGTTGCTCGGTTCGCGCATCAACCATGCGACGCCGTTCCGTCGCGCGGTCGAGGAAGGCATCATCGATCCCAAGCGGACGCTTCAGATCGGACTCCGTGGCACGCGCTACAGCGACGAAGACATCCAGTATGGTTACGATGTCGGCATGCGTATCATCACGATGGACGATTTCGACGAGCTTGGCCGCAAGGGCACGATCGCCGAAATCCTTCGTGTGGTCGGCGACAAACCAGCTTATGTCACCTTCGATATCGACGGCCTCGATCCGGTCTATGCGCCGGGCACCGGCGCGCCGGAGCCGGGCGGGCTTTCGATGCGGGATGCCCAGGTGATCCTGCGCGGCATCACGGGTATCGATGCGATCGGTGGCGATATGTGCGAGGTTTCGCCGCCGCTCGATCCTTCGGGTCACACGGCGCTCAGCGGTGCCAATCTCATGTTCGAGATTCTCTGTCTGGTCGGTCACGCGCGGGTGCAGCGCCGGAACGCGCGCCGCTAGGAGCGCCGTCTCTTTCAGGCGCGCCGCGTCAGGTCGTCGTTTCCGGCGGCCGGACGCGGCGCAGTCCCAGATTCCGCTCCCGATACGAGATGTACAGACCGCTCGCCACCAGGATCGCGATGCCGATCCAGGTCATCTCATCGGGGAAATCGCCGAACACAAAAAACCCGATCAATGTCGCGGTGATCAGTTCGGCATAGCTGAACGGCGCCAGCAGCGATGCCTCGGCCTGCTCATAGGCGAGAATCAACATCCAGTGGCAGAACGCCGCCGACGCACCCATGAAGACCATCAGCCCGATATCGGTGAGGTCGGGCGTCCGCCAGAAAAACGGTACGATCGCACTCATCACAACGACGCCAACGATCGAGGTGTAGAGGAGCGCGATGGCAGAGGGCACGGCACGTGCAATGCGCCGGGTCTGCATGTCGTAGCCGGCAATCATCACGCCCGTTGCGATGCCGAACAAGGACGCCCATTCGAACACCCCCACGCCAGGGCGCAGGATCACCAGCGCGCCGATGAAACCAATGGTGGCGGCCGTAATGCGCCGGACGCTGATTCGTTCGCCGAGCACGAAAGGCGAGGTCACAGTGACAACCAGCGGCGCGGTGAACGAAAGCGCCAGCACGTCGACCAGTGGGAGATAATAGAGACCGGCAAAGAAGGTCAGCGTACCGCCAAGCAGGAACAAAGCGCGCAAGAGCTGGCCCGCCGGGTTCGGCGGCACCAGCGCGCGCAGCGGATAGCGCAACAGCACGAGCGGCAGCAACACGAGCAAATGAAATAAGTAGCGCGCCCAGGTGACCTGGAGGACCGGATAGGTCTCGCTTAGCAGCTTCGCTGTACCGTCCATGAACGGAAAGATCAGCGTCGCGACCAGCACCATGCCGATCGCGAGGACCGGACGATCGCCCTCCCGCTGCCCCTGACCTGCCGCCATAAAAAGCTCCGCTTCGCTCTGTTGCCGCCTCTCTTAGCAGGGCGGCTGGGCTCGGGTAAGGCTGCGCTATGCATGGCTGTCCCGCCGGGAATGGCGGCGATAGGCAATCCGGAATCGGGAAACCGGGCCGGCGCTAAGCGGGGTAGGGCGGCCGGTCGAGCCCTTTGGGCGAGAGTGTGAAAATCTCGTACCCGTCGTCGGTCACCGCGACCGTATGTTCGAACTGCGCCGAGAGTGAGCGATCGCGCGTCACGGCCGTCCACCCGTCTTCGAGGATTTTCACCTCGTAGCGGCCGGCGTTCACCATCGGCTCGACCGTGAAGAACATGCCCGTGCGCAAACGCGGGCCGGTACCCGGCCGTCCGTAATGCAGGACCGAGGGCGCGTCGTGGAACACCTGGCCGATGCCATGTCCGCAGAAATCGCGCACCACCGAAAACCGGGCGCCTTCCGCATGTTCCTGTACCGCATGGCCGAGATCGCCCAGCGTGACGCCGGGCTTGATCATCTCGATCGCATGCATCATCGCCTCGTAGGTGACGTCGATCAGTCGCGTCGCTTTCACGCCCACTTTGCCGACCGTGTACATCCGGCTCGTGTCGCCGTGCCAGCCGTCGACGATCACGGTCACGTCGATATTGATAATATCGCCGGACTGCAGCTTCTTGTCGCCCGGAATGCCGTGACACACCACGTGATTGATCGAGGTGCAGATCGATTTGGGGAAGCCGCGATAGTTCAGCGGCGCGGGAATGGCGTCGTGGCCGACGATATAGTCGTGACAGATCCGATCGAGTTCGCCGGTCGTGATGCCGGGCTCGACATGCGGTGTGATCATGTCGAGGGTCTCCGCCGCCAGTCGCCCCGCCCGGCGCATGCCTTCGAACCCCGTCTCATCGTGAATCTTGATGCGGCGATGCTCGGGATTCCAGTCATGGGCGACGTCGTTGGATGGCATCTTCGGTCTTTTGGGGTTGGCGGTCGGTCGGCTGCCACCAAATAAAGGCGTTACGGGGTGTTTTGCAAGGCGCCCATTTCCGGGCCGCGAATGGCGCCCTCGCGGCGGGATTGCCACTGGCCCTCTCGCGAGGCAAGGTAACGGTCGCGAATCCGCGGTTCTGCCAATTCCGATATTGAAAATCGAGATCATGATCAAGACTGCCTCGACGCTCTTTCTCGTATTCCTGATCGCCGGCTGCTATCGGCCCGACGAGACCCGCTCGGTTTCCTGGACGAAACCCGACGCCACCGAAGACATCATCTACGACGATCTGGCCTCGTGCCGGGAACAGGCGAGCGCCATGATCGAGCGCGACGCGGCCATCGATTCCGATATCGACGCCGGCATGACCTCCGCCGATCCGGATTCGACCGCCCTCGATCTTGAACGGAACATGGATGCGTTCGGGTCCGAGAAGCGCTTTCGGCGCCTGATCAACGACTGCATGCGCGGCCGGGGCTACGCGCTGGCGGGCGGCGAGTAAGGCTGGCAAACCGGTCGGAGAAGGGGGTTTCGGCGATGCCGGCCGGAAATAGCGTCACCACCGCCGCCGTGCTGATCATCGGCAATGAAATCCTCTCGGGCCGCACCCAGGACGTCAATCTCAACTGGCTGGCAAAAGAACTGACCGAGCTTGGTATCCGCCTGCGCGAAGCACGCGTCGTCTCCGATGTCGAAGGCGAGATTGTTGCCGCCGTCAACGAACTGCGCAGCCGGTACGACTACGTGTTCACGACCGGCGGCATCGGGCCGACCCATGACGACATCACGTCAGCGAGCATCGCGAAGGCGTTCGGCCTTCCCTGGGTGCGCCATCCCGATGCGGTGAAGATCCTCGAAGGGATGTACGAGCCGGGCCAGCTCAACGAGGCGCGGCTCCGCATGGCGACGATGCCGGAAGGCGTCGAGCTGGTCGACAATCCCGTTTCCGGCGCGCCCGGTTATCGCATCGGCAATGTATTCGTGCTGGCCGGCGTGCCCGCGATCATGCGCGCGATGTTTGACAGCGTGCGCGGCCGGCTGCGCGGCGGGCCGCCCGTCGTCTCGCTCACGGTGTCGACCTATCTGGGCGAAGGCACGATCGCGAAACCGCTCGGCGAGCTGCAGGATCTCTATCCCGAGCTCGATATCGGCTCCTATCCGTTCTTTCGCGGCGGCCGGTTCGGTACGTCGCTGGTCATTCGTGGAACGGAGCGGTCGCGGATCGACGCGGCGGGCGATGTGCTGCGCGAGACGATCCGCGCGCTCGGCGACACGCCCGTCGAGGGCGAGCCGCCGATCTGATCAGTCGAAGCACTCGATGAGCACGGTGTAGTGGCGCGCCTGTTCGGCGACGTCCGCGGCCGTCAGCATGGTTTCCGACGGTGCAAGCTCGTAAGCGATATCGTTCGCATCGAGAAAGTTGCGCGCGACCATGGTCTTGATTGCAAAATTGATGTTCTGCGGAATATCGCCGGTCGCTTCCGCGATCGCCAGCGCATCGAGTTTACCGGTGATCACGCCCACGACATTGCCAGACATGTCGACCAGCGGGCCGCCGCTGTTGCCCGGCTGCACCGGCACGCTGATCTGGAGATAGCGTGTGTCGTCATAGAGGCCGGCCAACCCGTTCACCGTGCCGGTCGTCACTTTGACCTGCGAGGAGAGCAGTCCGGCCAGCGGATAGCCGATCGCGATCACCTCTTCCGCGAGGCGCACCGACCGGCCGTCGCGAAACCGGACGAACGGTCGTTCCTCGAGCGGCGTGGCCGCACGCAGCACGGCGAGGTCGTTGCCCGGATCGCTCGCGATCAGTGCCGCATCCGCTGCCGGTTCGCCGGCAAAGCGGACGGTGACGCGGCTGCATTCGGCGATGACATGATTGTTGGTCAGGACATTTCCGCGCGCATTGAGCAGCATGCCGGTGCCGCTGCCGACCGCGACGTCGACACCGGGCGCTTCCGGCTCTTCTGCTTCGGGCATCGCCTTGACGGCCGGTTCCTCGGTGAGTGCGGCATAGTCGGTCAGAATGCTCTCCAGCGCTTCGAGCAGATCCTCGCTGATCGCCCCGTCCTCGGGCATCCCGACGTCGCGCTGGAACTCGCGGATCGCCGATTGTGTGTGCGGACCGAACGCGCCGTCGGCCGTCCCGGCATCGTAACCGAGAATGGCGAGTGCCTGCTGGACCCACAAAACTTCCTCGCCCTGATAATACGTCGTCTCGCTCGTGGTGCGATCGCCGCCAACACCGGGCGTCTTGACCGGCCCGACGACCGAATTGGGGATCGGGCTCTCCATCGCGCTCGCCGCAGCGCTCGGTGTTTCGATATTGTCGGTGATGTTCACCGCCATCGCATCGGCCGCGGCGATGTCTTCGGCGCTCATTGACGCGCGAAGCCGGGTGCGTTCGTCGATCGCGGCATTGCGATACTCGCTGCCCTCCGGCTCGCGGGCCGCGACGATGCCAAACAGCGCATAGGCGAAGCTGATATCCCGCGCAACGCCGAAACCGGCCGCGTAGAGCTGTGCGAGATGAAACATGCCGTCCGTACTGTCGCCGCGGCTGGCTTCGAGGTAATACTCGTACGCCCGTTCGTAATCCCGGGTGACGCCTAGGCCATTTTCGTACAGATAACCGAGGCCGACCAGCGCATCGAGATCGCCGCCATCCGCCGCGACGCGATAGAGACGCTCCGCTTCGCGGTAGTTTTGTTTGACGCCTTCGCCGATCTCGTAGAGATAGCCGAGCGCGTAATGGGCGGGGATATGACCCTGATCGACGGCGCGTTCGTACCAGAGCGCGGCACGCCGATAATCCTGCTGCACGCTCAGTCCGAATTCGTAGAGCAGGCCGAGGCCATATTGCGCGTCGCTGTCGCCGTCGCGCGCTGCGGGCTCCCATTCGTGGAATGCCGTCTGATAGTCGCCGTTCGCATAGGCGCGATCGCCGGCGGCGACATCGGCCAGCGCCGGTACAGCCGACACCAGCAGCAAGATCAGCGTGACGATCGTAAGGCGCATGCCCAGCCCCACTCCCGAAAGGCCCGACCATTATAGGCGCCGGCCGGTCCCGCTTCATCCGGCTCCCGCGCCGGGAACTGCGATTCTCCCACCCGGTTGCGCTTCAAGTAACCCATTATGTAAAATGAGGTCCATGAGGGGGATCGGCGTAATCCGGGTGATTGCCTTGCTGGCAGCCGTTTTGGCGGTGCCTGCGGGCCTGCGCGCCAGCGACCAGGCAGACTGTTCCAGCCGTAGCGTGCTGGAGATGGACCCCGTCCGCTATGTGACCGCCTGCATGAACCTCGCCGGACAGGGCTTCGACGAAGCGCAGTTCAATCTCGGTCTGATCTACGACACCGGCCGGGGCGTCCCGCGGGATTACAACGAAGCGCTCGAATGGTACCTGCCGGCCGCGGAAGCGGGATTCGTCCCGGCCCAGTTCAATCTCGGCAACATGTACTATTACGGCTGGGGCGTGGCGCAGGATCACGCGCAGGCCGCGTACTGGCATCGTATCGCTGCCGAGAACGGCCATGCCTGGTCGCAGCATAACCTCGCCTGGATGTATCTGAACGGCGAGGGCGTGCCCAGGAACACGCAGGAGGCCGTGCGCCTCTATCGCAGCGCCGCCGATCAGGGGTTTGCGCTCTCGCAGAACGATCTCGGTTATCTTTACGCGACAGGCCGCGCCGTCGAGCAGAACTATGTGAGCGCGCTGATGTGGTATGACTTGGCGGCGGCGCAGGGAGATCCGCGCGCCCTGAACAACATTGCTTACATGAAAGAGCGCATGTCGACCCAGCAGGTGTCGCGCGCGGAACAGCTCGCCGAAGCCTTCCAGCCGGTCTCGCAGTTCACCCTGCAGGAATAGCGTCGCGATTGCGCGATCGCTGTCGCGCCTAGTGAAGAATGGCGCTGATGAACGACTTCAGCCGTTCCGTTTCGGGTTGATTGAAGATCGTTTCGGGCGGACCCGATTCCGCGATCCGCCCGCCATCCACGAAATGCACGCGGTCGGCGCTGCGTCGGGCAAAGCCCATCTCGTGGCTGACGACGACCATTGTGCGGCCTTCGTCGGCCAGCACCCGCAAGAGATCGAGGATTCCCGATACCAGTTCCGGGTCGAGCGACGATGTCGGTTCGTCGCACAGCAGTAATGTCGGCTGCATGGCAAGCGCGCGCGCAATGCCGACACGCTGCTTTTGGCCGCCCGACAACTCGGCCGGATAGGCACCGAGTTTGTCCTTGAGCCCGACGCGCTCCAGCAATCGGCGCCCCTCGTCGATGGCGTCGCTTCGGGAGCGCTTTTGCACAATGATCGGCCCTTCGATAACGTTTTCGAGCGCCGTGCGATGGTTCCATAGATTGAAATGCTGAAAGACCATCGGCATCCGGCTGCGGGCCTGGCGGATCTGCTTCTCGGGCGCCTTGCGGAACCCGCTGGCGTCCTCCTGGCAGAGCTTCTGCCCCTCGATCTCGATCGTGCCGCCGTCCGGCATTTCCAGAAAATTGAGGCAGCGAAGCAGGGTGGTCTTGCCGCCGCCCGACGGTCCGATCAGGAACGTCACCTCGCCGGGCTCGACCGAAAGGTCGACGCCCTTCAGCACCTCGTTGTGGCCGAAGCGCTTCTTGAGGCCGCGCACATTCAGGATACTCATGGCGTCGGGACCTTCGCGGCCTGGCGCCATGCCGCCGATTGGGGACGGAGATAGGCGGGTGTCATGCGGAGCTCGAGCCACCGCACGATACGCGACGATACGAAGCTCATCACGAAGTAGATCATTGCCACCATGACGTAGATTTCCATGCTCCGAAAAGTCGATGAAATGAGGATCGTGCCGTTCCTCAGCAGCTCATTGACGGCGATGAACGAAACCAGCGCGCAATCCTTGAGCAGCGAGATGAAGTATCCGCCGAGCGTCGGCAAGGCGATCAGTAAGGCCTGGGGCAGCACGATGCGCCGAAATGCGGTCAGGCGGGACATGCCGATCGAGACCGCCGCATCGCGCTGTCCCTTGTCGACGGATCCGATCGCTGCCCGGAAAACCTCGGAAAGATAGGCGCCAAGATTGAGCGAGAGGCCCAGCACGCCGGCCCAGAAGGCCGGCAGCGTCAGTCCGATCTCCGGCAAAGTGAAATAGATCAGAAGCAGTTGGACGATCAGCGGGACGTTGCGCCAGATCTCCACATAGGTTTGCAGCGCCCAGTCGAGCGGGCCGATCTTCGAAAGTCTGCCGACTGCAACAAGCAGGCCGATGACGGTCGCAACAATCATGCTGAGGACGGACAGCTCGAGCGTGACCAGCGCGCCCTCGAGCAGAAAGGGCATGTAGGTCGGAATGAGGACCAGGAAGAAATCTTGCATAGCTTGTTCCGGAGTTAGCCCAGGTCGAGCGAGAGGCCGGGCTCAGCGCCAGTCATGGACACCCGGCCGCCGCATAACGCGACGGCCGGGCTCCTTCGAAAAGTCCAATCCTGCGTGGGCTAGTTCTTCATCAGGTTGATCTGATCGTCCGACCAGATCTCATACTTTCGAAGAATCGCTTCGCGTGTACCGTCGGCAGCCATGTCGGCCAGAGCCTGGTTCACCGCATCCTTAAGATCGGTACATTCCTGGCGTACGCCGACCGCGATGCCGCCGAGCCGGTAATCGGCTGTCTCTTCGGCTGCGGCCCATTCGGCTTTCGGAACATAGAACAGCGCTTCGCCGACAACGCGCAGGTCAGGCATTTCCTCGAGCTGCGCAATGTAGGTCGTCTCGTCCATGATGACCGCGTCGGCCTGCTTGTTGCGGAGCGCAAGGAACGGTTCGCCGAAGGTGTTGAAGTCGAGCACACTGTCGGCAATGCCCTGATCGACCAGCGAATGGGCGACCAGTGAATCCATTGTGCCGAGCGTCGAGGCCAGCAGCTTGCCGTTGAGGTCTTCCATGGACTGGATTGGCGAATCCTGGAGAACGATCACCCGATCGAAAATCAGGAAGTACGGATCCGAGAATTCGATGCCGCCACCCTGGATACGTTCCTGCGTCTTGGCCATGCCCGAGAGAATGATGTCCCAGCGATCGTTTTTGAGACCCGGGATGAGCGTGGTCCATTCGGTGACAACATATTCGGACTCGACCCCAAGCTTGCCGGCGACATAGTCGACAATTTCCTTTTCGAAGCCCATGTAAGTGCCGTCGGGCTCCTGCCAGACATAGGGTTTCAATCCCATCAGGCCGTTGCCGACCCTGATAACGCCTTCCTCTTGAATTTCGGCGAGACATTGAGCGGCGGCCTGACCGGTCCAGCTCAAGAAAATCGTTGCTGCTACGGCAGCGACCGTCGCGGTGATCCGTTTCATTTCCGAGATCCTCCTCCACTGATTGCGATATTGAGTGCTCCGGCCATGACAGTCCCCCCGGCGCCGGTGGCATCGCTTTTCCCCGAAACATCTTCTCCGGTTGCTCTTCTGGCTGCAAGGAAGCTTTGCGTATTGCGTTCCGCGCGCAGATGGCGCAAGCGGCCGCCAGCACACCGTCGCCGGTTGGCTGCTCCGGCTCGACTGCACCCCGCCGGGCCGCCGCCCCTTGAGTATTTGCCGCGCCGCCCCATTTTGATGAAGGAGCGGCGGCTCGGGGCGCAGCGCGCTTGGGAAACCGCAACAGGCGATGGGGTGCTGGATTGCCCCGCGGCGAACGGGGAGCGCGAAATGTCCCGAATCCTGGCCGTCCTGGTTCTTCTGCTGGCGCTCTGCCTCGCGATCGGTGGCGTCTGGCTGATAACATTGGGCGGCTCCTGGTACTACGCGCTCGCCGCCATCGGACTTTTCGCAACCGGCCTGCTCCTGCTCAAATCCCGCCCGGCCGCGCTCATTGTCTACGCTATTGTCCTCGGCGCGACGCTGATCTGGGCGATTTACGAGGCAGGCTTCGACTGGTGGAATCTCCAACCGCGCGGCGGCGTACTCGTCCTGATCGGCGCGCTGTTGCTGCTGCCCTGGACAACGCGCGATCTCGATCCGGCAAAGACGCGTCGCTGGCGCGCGGTGTGGTCGGGTGCCGCCCTGCCGCTCGCGGGCGTGCTGCTGGTTTCCATCGCGGTCGGCGGGTACTCGATGGCGACGCCATCGCATGCGATTTCCGGCGTGCTTTCAGAATCTGCGGCGACGACATTGCCGGCGAGCGAAGCCGGCGTCCCGCCCGGCGACTGGCGTGCCTATGGTCGCACCGAAGGCGGCAGTCACTATTCGCCGCTCGATGCGATCACGGCCGACAACGTGGCCGACCTCGAAGAAGTCTGGCACTACCACACCGGCGATGTGCGGCTGCCGGAGGATCCGGAAGAAACCACGTACGAGGTGACGCCAGTCAAGATCGGCGACACGCTTTATCTTTGTACCCCGCATCAGATTGCGATTGCGCTCGATCCCGAAACCGGCGAAGAGCTTTGGCGCTACGATTCCGGCAGCGGGGTCGATGGCCGCCGCCAGCATCAGACCTGCCGGGGTCTTTCCTATTACGAGGCCGAAGGCGCGGCCGCGTCGGCGCCCTGCGGCAAACGTCTTTTCCTGCCGACGGCGGACGCGCGATTGATCGCTCTCGATGCGACCACCGGCGACGTCTGTACCGAATTCGGGACCGATGGCGCCGTCGATCTCTCGGCCAACTTGCCGCATTTCTACGCGGGCTCCTATTATTCGACCTCGCCGCCGGTGGTCGCGGGCGGGCTCATCGTGGTCGGCGGCGCCGTCAACGACAATGTGTCGACGACCGAACCGTCGGGCGTCATTCGCGCCTACGATGTCGATACCGGGGAACTGGTGTGGAATTTCGATACCGGCAATCCCGATTGCACCGCGCCGCTGGCTGCCGGCGAAACCTATACACCCAATTCGCCCAACGCCTGGTCGATGCTCAGCGTCGATCCCGCGCTCGGCCTCGTCTATGCGCCGATCGGCAATGCGCCGCCCGACCAATGGGGCGGCGATCGCACGCCCGAGACCGAGCGCTTCTCATCGTCCGTCATCGCGCTCGATCTCGAAACCGGCGCATTGCGCTGGGTCTTCCAGACCGTCCATCACGATCTGTGGGATATGGACGTGCCCTCGCAGCCGCAACTGGTCGATCTGGAGATCGATGGCGGAATGGTGCCTGCCTTGGTGCAGGCGACCAAGCAGGGCGACATCTATGTGCTCGATCGCCGGACCGGCGAACCGATCCTGCCGGTCACCGAGGTCGCGGCACCGCAGGGTGCGACCGAAGGCGATTTCACCGCGCCGACCCAGCCGGTCTCGGCGCTCAGTTTCGAGCCCGAGCCGCTGCGCGAGGCAAACATGTGGGGTGCCACATTGCTCGATCAGCTCTGGTGCCGCATCGAGTTCCGCTCGCTCGATTACGAAGGCCGCTACACGCCGCCATCGACGAACGGCACGCTGGTTTATCCCGGCAATTTCGGTGTGTTCAACTGGGGTGGCGTCGCGGTCGATCCGGTCCGGAACACAGTCTTCGCCAATCCGGTCTATCTCGCCTTTACGGTGAAGCTCATTCCGCGTGCCGACGATCAGACCAGCTACGTGTCCGAGGCGGAGCCGGGTTTCAACGAGAATTTCGGCGCGCCATTCGCCGCCGAAATGCGGCCCTTCTGGTCGCCGCTCGGTTTGCCCTGTCAGGGCCCGCCCTGGGGCTATGTGGCAGCAGCCGATCTGCGCACGGGTGCTGTGATCTGGCAGCACAAGAACGGTACGGTGCGCGATCTCGCGCCGCTGCCATTGCCCTTCGAGATGGGTGTGCCGGCAATCGGCGGGCCGATCGTCACTGCGGGCGGCGTAATGTTTCATAGCGGGACGCTCGACTATTATGTCCGCGCTTTCGACGTGCAAGACGGCGCCGAACTCTGGCGTGAGCGTCTTCCGGCCGGCGGCCAGGCGACGCCGATGACCTATCTCGGGGATGACGGACGGCAATATCTCGTCGTCGTGGCCGGCGGGCACGGCTCGACCGGTACGAAGGCGGGCGATTCCATCATCGCGTACGCGTTGCCGGCCCGCTGATCACACTTAACGTGGAATGACCGCGAGAACGAGCGCCTGAAGCAGGACGGCACCCAATGAGAGTACGGCCAGCCACCGCGTCGTTCGCGCCAGCGACCTTACGGTTTCAGGGTCGGATGAAGGGCGCTGCCGTTGCACGCGAACATAGATGGCGGCGATCGCCGCGCCGGCAATGAAGGTTGCAGCCCAGGCGAAGGCCCGGATTCCCCCGGTCGTAAAGCCGAACGCACCGCCAAATCCCTGTGCGCCGTAGATCAGACTGAAATGCGCGAACCAGATCAGCGGGCCCGATAGCAGGAGCAACAGCGCGCGCACGAAGCCCGATGGTCGGCCGCTGCTCATCCCGCGATCCTCGGGAACCCGTGGACGATCAGTAACCCGATCAATCCTTGCGCGACCGCGTAATGCCAGAGCAGCATCGTATTGTCGAAGGTGACGCGCCGTATTGGCGTCAGAAGGCCCGCGATGCTGCGTGCAATCGTAAAAAGTGCCATCACGATCGCGGATGCGACGAGCAACCCTTCGATGACGATGAACGTGTAGACGAGGGCGGCATAACTGCTGTCGTCCGGGCGCAGGCCGGTCTGCCAGACACCGCAAAGATCCAGGAGCCATCCGACCGCCAGCACGGCACTCGCAGCGGCGAGTCCGGCGCGCAACGGCCAGGGACCGATTTTTGCGCCCGCCGCCAGCATCCGGCCGGACAACGCGACGGCTAGACTGGCGAGCAGCAGCGCGGCGGCGCTGATGAATGGCCAATGCGCAGCGGGCAGATGCTCGCCTGTTGTTGCCGGCCAGACATCCGGCGATACCGTCCAGAGATAGAGATAGGAGAAGACCAGCGCGATGAACATCGAGGCTGCCACCAGCAGCAGCACGACCATCGCCCACCAGGAATGTGAGGCCGGGCCGGTCAAATAGACCGGAACCTTGATGCCGCCGCCGATATCGACCGGCGCGTGATTGCGTCCGGGGTCTGTCTGCCACAACCAGGCGATCATCGCGACCAGGGCGGCAATGCCGCAGGCAATGGCAGGCCACACCAGCTTCACCGTCAGCAGCAGGAAGAACGCCGCCGTGAAGACTGCGGCAAAGAAAGAGCGCCAGCTCGGGCCCGGCACCTGCAGGATCGCCTGCGGCAGCGCATCGATCGCGCTGGTGATCAGCGTTTCGCGCTTGCCCGTCGCCGTTCCCGGCAGGAAGTAACGCCCGGCCTCGACATCCTTGCTCAATTTAGGATCGTCCCGGAGCGGCTCGCGGCTCGTGACGATCGGGATGCTACGATTGCCGTAGACGTCGGTCGGCAGCCAGTCGAGCGTGCCCGCCTGCCACACATTGCCCGCATTCTCCGACGGGGTGAAACGGAAGTTCCGCGCGAGATCGATCAGGCAGACCAGAACGCCCGTCGCGATCATGAAGGCGCCCAGCGTCGAGAGAAGATTGATGCCATCCCAGCCGAGATTTTCCGGATAGGTATAGACGCGGCGCGGCATGCCCATGAGGCCGAGTATGTGCATCGGAAAGAATGTCACGTTGAACCCGACGAACATCAGCCAGAACGACCAGCGACCAAGCCGCTCCGACAGAGGTTTCCGCCCGACCGCCGGCACCCAGTAATAGATCGCGGCGAACAGCGGAAACACCATGCCGCCGAACAGCACATAATGCAGATGCGCGACGATGAAAAACGTGTCGTGCGCCTGCCAGTCGAACGGGACCAGCGCAACCATGACGCCGGTCAGTCCCCCGATCACGAAGATCGCAAGAAATCCCAGAATGAACAGCGAGGGTACCGTGAACCGCAATCGGCCTGACGCGATCGTCGCGATCCAGGCGAAGACCTGGATGCCGCTCGGCACCGCGACCGCCATGCTCGCCGCCGAGAAGAACGCGAGCGACAGCGAGGGAATGCCGGTCGCGAACATATGATGGACCCAGAGGCCGAACGAGAAGAAGCCGGTCGCAACCAGTGCGACGACGATCAGGCGATAACCAACCAGCGGAACGCCACACATCGTCGGCACGATCATCGAGACCATACCGGCGGCGGGCAGGAAGATGATGTAGACCTCGGGATGGCCGAAGAACCAGAAGAGATGTTGCCACAGCAACGGATCGCCGCCGAATTCAGGAATGAAGAACGGCCAGGCAAACGCGCGCTCGAGTTCGAGCAGGAACGTCGCGAGGATTACGGCGGGGAAGGCGAACACGATCATCCCGGCGAACACCAGCATCGACCAGGCGAAGATCGGTAGCTTGTCGAGCGTCATGCCGGGTGCGCGCGTCCGCAAGATGCCGACGATGATCTCGATGGCGCCCGCGATCGCCGATATCTCGATAAAACCGATCCCCACCAGCCAGAAGTCGGCGTTCTCGGCCGGCGAGTATTCGGTGCTGGTGAGCGGCGGATACATGAACCAGCCGCCATCGGGTGCAAGGCCGAAGAACAGCGAGCCGAAGAAGAAGAGGCCGCCGATCAGGTAGGTCCAGAAAGCGAAGGCGCCGAGGCGCGGGAAGGGCAGGTCGCGTGCCGCCTGCATCTGCGGCAGAAGCAGAATTCCGATCGCTTCGACGACCGGCACCGCGAACAGGAACATCATCACCGTGCCATGCATGGTGAAGAGCTGGTTGTAGGTACCCTGACTGATGAAATCGTTGCCGGGAACGGCGAGCTGCACCCGCATCAGCAACGCAAGAATGCCGGCGAGCACGAAGAACAGCAGCGCCGCCCCAACATAGAACAGGCCGATATAGGTGTTGTTGACCGCCGTCAGGATGCGAATGCCCGTCGGTGGCGCCCACACGGCTTCGAGCCGTTCGAGCTCGCCCTTCGGACGCGGCAGCGGGTTGGGATAGCCGCTCGGCAAAGTATGTGCCTCGTCGCTCATTTCAGATGCTCGAGATAGGCGCCGAGCGCGGCGAGCTCGTCGTCCGACAGCGTGCCGAAGGGCGGCATCAGATTGTTCGGCTTGATATACTGATTGTCGCGGATCCAGCGCGCGAACGACGCCGCATCGGCGGGCAAAGTGGCTGCCGCTATCGTGAGTCGTCCACCGACATGCGTGAGATCGGGGCCGATTGTGCCGATGGCGGCGGTACCGCGAATGCTGTGACAACCGCCGCAGCCGCTCGCGACGAACAGATCGGCGCCTTCCTGCTGCAGGGCGGTTTCCGGCGATGCCGCCGGTTCGCGCTGTGCGGCGAGCCAGATATCGAATGCAGCGGGTTCGAGCGCCACGACGTGAAACGCCATCAGCGCATGCGGCCCGCCGCAGAACTCGGCGCACTGGCCCCGATATTCGCCCGGTTGCGTCGCACGCAATGTCAGGCGGTTCACGGTGCCCGGGATCATGTCGATCTTGCCCGCGAGATTGGGCACCCAGAAACTATGAATGACATCCGCCGACAGCAGCGTGAGCTCGATCGGTCGGTCGGCCGGAATGCGGATCTCATTGGCGGTGATGATGTCACCGCCGCTGTCGGGATAGCGCACGCGCCACCACCATTGTTCGCCGGTGACCTCGATCCGCAGGGCATCCGCCTCGGCGATAGCGATGCGCGTGCCGGTCAAGGTCAATCCGTAGACCAGCAGCGCGGTCAGGACGATCGCGGGCAGGATGGCGCCCGCGATCACGATGAATTTCCGTTCCGAGAGGAACCGCCGCCGTCGTTCGGCACCGAGAGAGGCGATGGCGGTAAGGCCCATCACAACGGCGAACACCAGGCCGCCACCGACGAACAGCACCCAGCTCAGTTGTGCGATCGCGGCCGCATCGGTGCCGGCCGGATGCATCGTGCTTTGCAGGGTCTCCATCAGCCGCGCGACCTCACGGCGCCGTCTCGCTCATCGCGCCCGGCTGCAGGCCGGAGAGATAGGCCGACACCGCATCGATTTGTGCGGGCGTCAAGCGCTCGGCGATCACCGCCATGATCTCGGCCGCCGGCGTTGCGCGCCGCGCGCCCGACCGGAACAGCATCAGTTGCTGCGCGATATAGGACGCATGCTGGCCCGCCAGCGCCGGATAAAGCGGGCTGCGCGCGGCAGGGTTGTCGCCATGGCAGGAGATGCAGGCGGGGATACCCTCATCCGGCAGCCCTTCAATCACCAGCGCGCGGCCGATCTCCAACACGGCCGGATCGCTCTCGCTTTCGCTTGCCGCGTCCGCATCATCGGCGGCCGCAACGCCCGACGCCGCGTAATAATCCGCAAGTTGGCGCAATTCCGCTTCGTCGAATTCGGCGACGATCGGCGCCATGATTCCGCTTTGCCGTGTGCCGTCGTCGTAGGCCGCAAGCTGCGCGAACAGATACTCGCTCGTCTGGATGTCGAGCCGCGGATAGGCACCGCTCGCGCGCGCCTGGCCGTCGAGCCCGTGACAGCGCGAGCAGGTCGCCAGCCCCACGCCCGGCGGCCCGCTTTGCGCAAGGACCTCATCGGATACCGCTTGGTCGCGCACATCGAGGCTCGCGAGTGCTTGATATTCGCCGGCATCGAGTGCGGGCAGTTGCCGCAGGAACGCGACCACCGCCCAGATCTCGTCGTCGCGCTGCTGTGCCGCCCAGCCCGGCATGCCGGTATATTTGAGCCCTTGCTTGATAATCCAGAACAGCTCTTCCGGCTCCCATGTCGGCACGCTGGCGACGAGATCGGGCGCTTCCGGCAGGGTCTCGTGCGCGATTGGATTGGGCGCGCGGCCCGGCGCGCCGTGGCAGGGCATGCAGCCCTCCTGGAAATGCCCCGCGCCGCGCTCGATCAGCGCCGCATCGTGGAGCGGCGGCACGGCGATGCCGATCGTGTGCGTGCGGACCGAACTGCGCATGCCGAATTCGAGAAACAGGCCGAAGCCGGGCCAGTGGCCGCTGGTCGCCGCCACGCTGTAGAGGCCCGACCAAGTGAAGAGGAATCCGCCGACGATCATCGCGGCGATGAAAATCCCGAACCAGGCCGCACCTTCTTTCAGGCGCGGCCGAATGCGGTCTTTCAGTTTCTTACGAGGCGATCGGCGCGGCATCGTTGCGTTCGGACCGGCGTCGATGCTGCGGGGTCGCGAACATCCATCGGGCAAAGAGCCAGATCGCGGCTGCGACATAGACGAGGGCGCAGCTGCTCACCATCAGCAACCCGGCGAGCTGCTGATCCTCGATCGCGGTAAAGCCCCAGGCATCGGGATCGCCCATTGCCGGATAGAGCGCGCGCCTGGAAAAAACGAACGCGGCACCGAGCAGGCAGAATATCTTGGCGGTCATCAGCAGCGCGAAAATCGGCGCCCAGACTTTGTCGCCCCGACACGCGACGATCGCCCGCCAGAACAAGAGACCCGCCGCGAACAAGGAGAGCTGCATCGGAATCTGCAACGCGATGCTATGATGCGCCATCGCGAACAAAGCCGGCAGATGCCAGAGATAGAGCAGAGCGAGTTGCACGCCGGTAACGATCGGCAGTGACATCGACACGCGCGCGAGGCCGGTGCTGTGCCGTTGCGCCGGCAGCGCCAGCGCGATCAGTAGTGCTGCGCCGTTCATCACCAGCAGATGCTGGAACATGTGCGCGGCGAACAGATCGCTCGCCATATCTCTGAGCGGCCAGATCCAGGCGACGGCCAGCGCGAGCAGGGCGCCGCCGGTCGCGAGCCATGGGCCGACGGCGATCCGGGCCTCCGGCGGGCGGTGGGTGGGCGTTCCAGGTTCGGCTGTCATGGCTGGTGTCATGTCGGCCTACCGATCTGTTTGTCCGGCTTGCTCCACGCAAAGGTCAGCCACGCGGGTCAGCATGTCCGCCATCGGCTACCCGTGCAACGATCAGCATGTCCGCCATCGGCTACCCGTGCAACGATATGGCGCAAGGGAAGTTCCCTCGAACGGGCGACCCGATGCCGTCGCGGGTCCACCGGCGGCCGCGATTATGCTAGCCTTCGCGTCGTGCGCCCGATCCCGAGCCATTGAGGCCCGCTTGGTGGAACCTGGTAGACACAAGGGACTTAAAATCCCTTGGCCCGAAAGGGCCGTGCCGGTTCGAGTCCGGCAGCGGGCACCACGATTGCCACCCGTTGATTTGAGAGTGCGCGCGGCTAGCGGGCTGGGTGTCCGGTGCGATTATCCGATCACCGGCAATATCGAGGGCGCGCGGCGGGTCAGCATTTGCGGCGCGCCGTCGCGCACGACGATGTTCTCCTCGAACACCATGAACCGGCCTTCGCCATAGGCAAGCGACGGCTCCAGCGTGAGCGTCATGTTCTCCACCAGAACGGTTTCGTCGAATTCCGCATGGGACGGCCATTCGGTCAGTTGCATGCCGAGCCCATGCCCGAAGCGCCCGACCTCCTGGCCGTTGGGATCGATCTCGGCGGTGACAGCCCGCATCGCGCGATGGAGTTCCCGGCAGGTCGTGCCCGGCCGCGCCGCGGCGAGGCCCGCATCCATCGACCGGTTCAGCGTTTCGTAGGCGCGCTGCGATTCGTCGTCCGCGCGTCCGATCGCAAAATTACGGTCGAAGTCGCAGAAGTAACCGTCGAAGGTGTTGCCGGTATCGAGCATCAGCACGTCGCCGGCCGCGAGCACGCGATCCGATGGTGGCGAGATGATGTCGTCGTAACCGCCCGGGCCGGCTCCGCCGGCGAGAAACGGAATATCGTCGGTGCCGCGCCCGATACAGGCAATCCGGAACGCGCGGAATGCCTCCACAAGGGGCTGGCCTTGGTGGAACAGCGAGGCCGCGTCCTCAAAGACCTCCGACACGATGTCGCAGACATGCGCGATCTTCGCGATCTCGGCTTCGGATTTCACCATGCGCAGCGAGCGCACGATCGGCGTTGCATCGGCGAACTCGATGCTCGGCAGCATCGTGCGAAGCCGCGCGAAATCGTTGAGCGGCATTCGCAGCATGGTCTCATGACCCATCGGGATGCCGATGCGGCCGCGCCGCCCATCGATCGGTGCGAACAGATCGGCGAGCAGCGAGAGCCCGTCATCGTCGGGTCTCGGCGCGCTCCAGGTCCGGATGTCGTCGACCCAGGTCCGCCGCATCAGCGCCGCGCCGATCTCGGGAATGACAGCGACCGGCTTTCCCTCGCGCGGCACGAAGAGGAACCAGGGTCGCGTCGGGCTCTGCCAGAACAGGGTGCGGAAGCCCGAGAAATAGCGCAGTTCCGGTTCGGTGGTCAGCAGCAGCCCGTCCAACTTTGCAGCGGCCATGGCGCGCTGCGCGCCCGCGAGGCGCCGTTCGAACTCGATGACCGGAAATCCGCGCGGCGGTACCTGTCGGGTCATTCGATGCTCCTGTTTCGTGGCCGCCACGACATGCGGCACGGCTTCGCTCAGTCCTGTGGCGACGCCTTCTTCGGTTTCCCGAACCGCGCGTTGAACGCGATCGATACGCGCTCCTGCGGTTCTTCGTTGGGATAAACCCAGTGCAGCAGATAGGACGGGAAAATCACCAGCTGCCCGGCTTCGGGTTGAAACTTCAGTTTCGTCGCGAACAGGTCGCTCTCCCGGATGGTATGCATGTCGTTGCGCGATCGCGGGTCGATGAACTCGATCGATCCGCTGCGCTCCGCGTTCGTCTTGGGAACCTGGACGTAGTAGGTACCCGACCAGAGAAAACCGGTATGGCGGTGCGGCGAGTTATATCCGCCCTTCGGATTCATGTTGATCCAGCCATCGCAGAACAGCGCGGACTTGTCGAAATCGAAATTCGGCGCGCAATTGCGCGTGACGGCCAGCACGCATTCGCGGATGGCGTCGCACACCGCCCTGAAGGACGCTTCCGGCCGCTGGAACAGGACGGGGTCGCTATGCCAGCCGTTCTGGTTCGAAACCGTGACGCCCTCGGACACCGCGCGCCACGCCTGGCCGTCCCGCAATAGGTCGGCGTTGAGTTGATGGCTGTCCGGTAACTTGAACCAGCAGATCGGCGACGCGAAACTCAGCGTCGCACTTATTTGCTCGATCTTTTTCAACGCGTGCCTCTGCGAGGCCGCGACGATCGCGGCATGGGGAATGTGAAAAGCGGCTCTGGTCCGAACGTCACGCTCTGAATCAGAAGCAATGAACACGGCGATGTCAACGTAGGGGGCCTTCGTGACAAGGTCGGTACCCTGGAAGGATTGCAGTTTTCCGCCTCGGCAATTCGGTCACAGCCCCGGGTTCCATGCAGCGACCCGTCGTCACGACCCTTCTCGATGATGGATACGGATGGGCAGATTCGACCGCCGGCCTAGCCGATCGGAATCTTTCTCTGCGCGCCCGCGCCGGCTCTTTCTCTTGCCGGCAGCCGCTGTTCGAGCGGCTCCCAGGTGACATTGCCGGAATCCACCAATATCTGGTTGTATCGGAGATGCGCTTCGAGAATCGAAGCGAGACGTTTGCCGTCGCGCATTTCCAGCGCCTCGATGATCTGGCCATGCTCGCGGACCGCTTTCTCCCAGATACCGGGATCGAGCACCGGCGCGAAACGTGCCCGGCCGACCCTGATATTGAGGCTGCGATGCAGATCGGTGAGCACCTGCACGTCCGCGGCCGCCACGATCCGTTCGTGGATCTGCTGGTTCAGCTTGAAATAGTCGAGATGATGCCGTGCTTCGTAGTGAGAAAGCATGCGTTCGTGCAGCGATTGGATCTCCGCAATCTCGCGATCGGAAATTCTCGAGCAGGCGATTTCGCCGCCGAGCGCTTCGAGCCGGCTGATGATGATCAGCAGGCCCGCAAGGTCCTGCACCGACGGTTTCGCGACCGTGGCGCCCCGGCGCGGCAGCAGCTCGATGATTCCCTGGGCCGCAAGCACTTTCAGCGCTTCCCGCAGCGGTGTGCGGGAAATGCCGAACTGCTCGCACAGGGCCGCTTCCGAGATGCGCTCGCCCGGTTCCAGTTCGCCCTTGACGATCATGTCGCGTATCAACGGCAGCACTTCTTCGTGCAGCGAATTGTGGCGAATGGGCAATCGAGAATCGGCACGGTCGTTCATGGCAATGCGTCTTCCCTTCAAGGCTCGTCACTATAGCAGCGTCGCACCGTCGGCCGCAGCATCGCCGGTTGCATGGAATCGAGACGATAGGGCGATGGCAAATTTGCCCGCGCTTTTAACGATTGCGCACCAAGGCTGGGCGCTCGGCCCGGACAGCCGTGCCCTGGATCGTCTGTCGGGTCTGTTTGGATTCGGCTGAGGATCTTGCGAGGGAATCTGGAACGTGTCGGGCGAAGGAACTGCCGGTCTTTACCGGTGCACACGCGATCGGCGCTGCGTCGTGGATCGATGGATCAGGCAGCCGCGCTCACCCGTGCGAAGACGGATGTGCCCAAGAGGGTTTGCCGATGCAGTGCCCGCCGCGCGTCTGCTGCGTGCCGCCGGGATCCGGACGCTAACGGGGTGTCCGAAGCCGCGATGCCAGGCCGTGTGACGGCGTTAGCGGCGGCGCGACGACGGATGCGAATGGGCAGATTCGCCCGCCCGCCAGGCCGAAGTCGACTTGCAGCGCGGGCAAATACGATGACCCGCCCAAGTGCTCTCGAACTCGCTCGAGCAGCGCAGGCAATGGCGCTTTTTGACGGATTCTGTGACAGTTTCCGTCGGCGTATCGTCCACCAGAATGTTCTCCATGGACGCTAATATGGCGTCAAACGGGTCGAATTACCAGCCGGGACGGCAGAGTGCTGATCCCGGACGGCGCGCGAAAAATGGTGCAAAAAACGACGAATCGCGCGCAAAAACCGAGGAATTTGTACGATTTTGGTGCTGGCACAGAGCTGGCTTGCTCCGGGCGCCAATCGTCGCAGTCGAAAGAGGCAGGTAATAAATGAGTTATCGAATGCTTGGAATCTTTCCATTTATTGCCGGTGGCTCGATGGCCTTGGTGATCGCGATGGCTGGGCCGATCTTTGCCCGGGCGGGCGAGATTGCCCCACCGACGGGGCCGGTCATCGTGAGCGTGATCGGTGAAATCGAAACGACGAACCGGCCACCCTTCGACGAATTCGAAGACGCGTTCTTCGGTTATCACGAATATCGTTTCGACAAGGCGCTGGCGTTCGATCTCGCGATGCTCGAGGCGCTCGGCATGCATGAAGCAACCATCGATTATGACGGCTGGCCGCACCCGATCCGCTTCGAGGGACCGCTTCTGCGCGACGTGCTGGATGCGGCGGGTGCCACGGGCGACACGATCACCCTGGTCGCACTCGATGGCTATGCCGAGCGGGTCGAGCGCCGCGAACTGGACGATCAGGACTGGATACTCGCGATCCGCGGCGACGGTCAGGATCTCGGCATCGGCCAGCACGGGCCGAGCTGGCTGGTATACCAGCGGCGCGATGGCGCGACGGTGACTACGGAGGACGAAGCGCGATGGCCGTGGGCGGTCTTCCTGATCGCCATTGAATGAGCTAATGGATTGAAATTGCTCGTGTATACCAAGAGAGTCCGATATCGACTCGAATATTTGGATATGCAATAGTTGGTGACCCTGCCGGCGACGGTCGGGTCGGTCGCTCTGGCCCTTTAGCTCCAACTATGGTCCCAGACACCGCAGGGGCGCGCCGAGGCGCATTAGGCCCCCGGCGCGCCCCGTCTTCTTCCGGCGGGTGCGCAGATGGCGCGGTGCATTGCCGCCGATCCGATCGGTCGATCGTTCCGATACTGTATGGTGACGTGCGTTCGCTTCCTGCGGATGTGCGCGATGCATGGGGGCGTTCGGGGATCAGGGGATCGGGCGCGACCGGGATGGCAGATCATTCAACGAACATTGTTCGGCCGGTCGCGGTGTTCGGCGGCGCCGGGGGCGGTGCCTACGCAGCGATGGTGCTGCGCCGGATCGAGGCGCGCGGCGGCGATCAATGCTTCCTCGGCCTGCTCAACGATGCCGTGCCGGCCGGCGAGAAAATCGGTAGCGATACGGTGCTCGGCCCGTTTGCCGCGTGGTGCACGCTGCCGGCAGAGACTGCGTTCCTTGCCCCGCTGCACAAAGTGAAAGAAGGGCCCGCCCGTGCGGCGCTGATCGAGGTGCTTGGTATACCCGACGCGCGATGGGCGTGCGTCGTCGATCCCGATGCGATCGTTGCCCCGGATGCCGTCGTCGGACGCGGCGGTTTTATCGCACCGAATTCCGTGGTGATGCCGGCGGCCCGGATCGGCCGCCATGTCGCGATACGCCAGGGCGCCCTGGTCGGGCATGATTGCTGGGTCGGCGATTTCTGCATGATCGCCGCCAATGCTTGTGTTTTGGGCTATGCGCGGCTCGAAACCGGCGTGCATCTCGGCCCCGGTGCGTTGATCCGAGAGGCTCAGCGCATCGGACGCTATAGTGTCGTCGGCATGGGCGCGGTGGTCGTGCAGGATGTGCCCGATTTTGCGATCGTCGCCGGCAATCCGGCGCGCGTCATCGGCGAAGTGCCGCGGCCGGAGGGAATTTGATGAACCGGATTTCGACGATCGGCAGCAGCGATGCGACTGCGGCTGACGGACTCGATTTTGTCGGGCTCGACCGCGATGGATTCGCGATCCTGCCCGGCCTGGTCGCCGCCGACGATCTGGCGCGCTTCGAGCACGACATCGCGCTGCTGGGCGCACGCTTCGCCAGGCGCGGCGGCGTCGATCCCGGTGGCGACGAGCCGTTGACGGCGGCGCTGCGTGCGGCCGGCCGCCATCGCAGCATGATGTTCGACCATATCAAGCGGCTCTACGTGATCGAACGGCTGGTCGGCGATATCGGCCGGCAGCTCGAGGCGCTCGGGCTGTTCCGTCACGCCGCGATCGAGGTGCCGCTTTTGTGGCCGACGCTGCGTGCCGACCTGCCCGGCGAGGACATCTACAGCTTCCCGCTGCACCAGGATTATGCGACGACGCGTTGTCGCACCGCCTGGCGGCTTTGGGTTCCGCTTCGCGACGTGGATGAACATTTCGGCACAATGCAGGTCGCGGTCGGCAGCCATGGCGGCGGCCCTTATCACTACATCACCGAAAACACCGACTACCCGCATATCGATGACGCCGAAGTTGCCAGACTTGGATTCGAGCTGCGTTCGTTCGCGCTGCCGGCCGGCGATGCGGTCCTGTTCGATCCACGGCTGATCCACGGTTCGGTGACGAACAGGTCCGCCCGTACCAAATACGTGATGCTGCTGCATTTGCAGGATATGGCAAATTTCGTCGATCCCGGCGATCCCGACGATCCGCTGCAGCCGTTTCTCGCGCTCTCCGAGATCCACGCCAAGGTGAACCGGCGCGGGCGCTGAGCCGCATCGGCGTTTGTTCAGGTCAAAGCAGCCGCGACGGCGTCGATCACGCGATCGGTGTCGTCCGTGTCGAGATCCGGATAGATCGGCAGGCGCAGCAGACGTGCCGCCTGACGCTCGGTGACGGGCAAGGGTGCTGCCGCGCGGCCGTAGCGGCGGCCTGCTTCGCTCTCATGGAGTGGCACATAATGAAAGACCGCCCGGATTCCGCGCTCGCCGAGAAACCGAATGATGCGATCGCGTTCGGCCGCGTCTTCCGCCAGCAGATAGTAGATATGCGCGTTGTGTCCGCAGCCCGGCGGTATGACCGGCCGGTGCAGGCGGCCCGTCCGTTCGAGCGGTTCGAAGGCGGCATGATAGCGTTCCCAGACTCTTTGCCGGCTTGCGGTGATCGCCGCCATCGCTTCGAGTTGTGCAAGCAGCATCGCTGCGACGAGTTCACTTGCGAGATAGGACGAGCCGAGTTCTGCCCATTCATAGCGGCCGATTTCGCCGCGGCCGAAGCGAAGCCGCGTGGTGCCTTTCTCCCACACAATCTCGGCCCGGTCGATCAACGCCGGATCGTTGATCAGCAGCGCGCCCGCCTCGCCGGCGGAGAGGTTCTTGGTCTGGTGGAAACTGAACGCGCCGATGCGTCCGAGCCCCCCGAGCGGCCGGCTTTGCCACGTGGCACCGATCGCATGCGCGGCATCCTCGACGATGTCGAGCCGGTGCCGTTCGGCGATCGCCTCGATCCTGTCCATCGCGCAGGCGACGCCGGCATAGTGGACCGGCAGCAGCGCGCGGGTACGCGCCGTGATCGCCGCCTCGATCCGGCCCTCGTCGAGGTTGAGCGTGTCCTCACGAATGTCGACGAAGACCGGAACGCCGCCGCGCAGCGCGACCGCATTTGCGGTCGAGGCGAATGTGAATGACGGCATGATGACTTCGTCGCCCGGCTCGAGACCGAGAATCAAAAACGCCATCTCGAGTGCATGCGTGCCCGATCCCGTGACGAGTGCCAGATCGGCGCCGGTCAAGTCGCGCAGCAGCGTGGCGCAACGTTGTCCGAAGACGCCATTGCCGGCGAGCTGCCCGGCCTGCAGTGCTTCCGTGATGTAGCGAATCTCATTGCCGCTGAGCGATGGCCGTGTGAAGGGGATCGATTTTGCGGCCATGCGATCGCTACGCCGTCCCGTCGACGAGGTGACGATACTGGGGATAGGTGAGTTTGATATCCCGGAGCATGTTACCCTGGACCGTCGCGATGTTGTGAGCCTGTCCCTTGGTGTTCGCCGTCATGTGCATCAGCAGAATCTTTTCGTGCGGCGGACCGGGCTCGACATAGCAGCGGCGCAACTCGTCCCAGGCCGGCAAGGCGAGATGGCATTGCCAGTTGCACAAGGCCGGCATCAACACGGCCGCCATGCCGTCCTGGTAGATCATCCGGGTGAGGATCGCCTGGCCGGAGCCGAACCATTGCGCCTTGCGTCCGATCGCGTCCGCCCAGATTTCGCCCCAGCGCGCCCAATGCGGTGCGAGGCGCGGCAGCGAGAAGATGCCGGCATTGAGATGCGGCACCGTCATCAACTCGTCGGCGACGGCGACACCGAACACCTCGCGGTAGCGATCATGGCGGATTTTCAGGGCGCGGTCGTCATGCCGGTAGGCACGATCGTCCTGCGGCGCGATGCCCATGCAGCCCTGCGCCGCGGCCTCGATATAGAGCTCGAATCCGCGACGGTCCTGCACCCAGACATCGACATCGGAATAGAGATAGATGTCGTAGCCCGGAAACAGATCGGGCAGATACGGGCGCACCAGCGAGGGGAGGGGATGACGCTCTTTCTCGACCGGAACCAGCGCCTGCATCGGTGAGCAAGCCGGGACAATATGGGTCGCGACTTTGGCGAGCGATTCTTTCTGCGGCGCCGTGAAATCGATATCGAAGATGCCGAGATCCAGGATGTCGGGGCAACGGGCGTCGATGAACGAGCGCAGGAACATGCGCAACAAATATAAGTATCGCTGGTCGCAACCGGTGACCAGAATGGCGCGGGCGGGCACGGGGCAGCCTCGTCGGGCCGTGGACGGGCGGGCACTGTGACGTGAAACGCCGTGGTCATGCAATCGAGCGCGGACCGGTCAGGGCCAGGATCGGGGGCCGGCCGCCCTCGATCGGGTATGGGCGATTTCCTGCTGGACGAAACGGCTGAGCGGATTAGGCTGCCGCAAAACCAATCCGGGGGAATCGAACTGACAATGGATGCGAAGGGTCTTCTGCTGCTGCGCAACGCGGCGCTGGTCGATGCGAACGCGCGCGAGCGGCGCACCGGCATCGAAGTGCTGATCGATGACGACACGATCCGTGAAGTCAGTGATCGGCCGATCCGCTCCGCCGGCGCAAGCACGATCGATCTGGGCGGCCGCACCCTGATGCCCGGTCTGATCGATGCGCATGTCCATGTCATCGGCGTGACGACCGACCTTGCGGCGCTTGCCCGCATTCCGCCCTATCTCGTTGCCGCCCAGGCGAAAGGCATCCTCGAAGGGATGCTGGCGCGGGGCTTTACGACCGCCCGCGATGCCGGCGGTGCCGAATGGAGCATCGCCGAAGCGGTGCGGCGCGGTCACTTCCGCGGTCCCCGGCTCTATGTTGCCGGCCTCGCCCTCGCCCAGACGGGCGGGCAGGGGGATGTACGGACGCGTGTAGAAGAGGATCTGGGTTGCCCCTGCTGCAACGCCATGCGCTCGCTCTGCCGGGTCGTCGACGGTGTCGACGAGGTGCGCAAGGCGGTGCGCGACGAGCTGCGCAAGGGCGCGGACCATATCAAGGTGATGGCCTCGGGCGGCATGGTCTCGCGGGTGCCGATCCATCAGGCGCATTATGCTGTCGCCGAACTGGAGACAATGGTCGAAGAGGCAACCGCCGCCGGCACCTATGTGATGGCGCACGCCTACGAATCTTACGCGATCGGGCGCTGCGTCAATGCCGGTGTCCGGTCGATCGAGCATGGCAATCTGATCGACCATGCCACGGCGAAGCTGATGGCCGAGCGCGGCACATACATGGTGCCGACCATGACGGTCTATGAAGGTTATTACCGGCATGGCGCCGATCTCGGGTTCGCGCCCAACGTGACCGCGCGTTTCGCCGAGCTCGGCAAGCTGGCCGTGACCGGTCTCGACCGGGTACATTCGGCCGGGGTGAAGATCGGCCATGGCAGCGACCTCGAAGGAATCCTTCACCCCTACCAGGCGCGCGAGTTCGCGCTGAAGGCGCAGGTGATGTCGCCCTGGGAGGTGATCGTCGCGGCGACTGCAACCAATGCCGAGATGATGGGGCTGAAGGGCAAGATCGGAATCGTGGCGCCAGGGGCGCTGGCCGATCTGATCGTCGTCGACGGCGATCCGCTCGCGAATCTCGATCTGCTCGCCGGACAGGGCGAACATCTCTCGCTCATCATGCAGGCCGGCACGATCTACAAAAACACGTTGTGACGACCGCCGCTCAGCGTGGGCGCGGCGGGTCCTCCATTCCTCATCTATTTGTCATCGCCGGGCGTCACCCGGCGATCCACCGTGCCGAGGCGCCGTCGTGCTGTCCTTGCACAAAAGATCCCAAGTCTGCGATCGGACACGGCGCCGCGATGGATTGCCGGGTCAAGCCCGGCAATGACGGCAAATACATTGGGGCATGCTTATCGAAGATGCGCGGGGTCTTTCTTCTCCGCGCCCTGTCTGTTGCCGGTAAAAATCCCTAAGCCGCGACCTCCGGCTTTGCCGTCGTGTAATGCTCCATGAACTGCCGGTTGATTTCGGCATGGAGCGCGACCGCATCCGGCTCGTAATCCGCCTTCGGGGCCGGCTCGAGATCGAAATGCCCGTATTCATCGACCCCGCGCACGAGCATCGCGCTGTCGCGCGGGCCGGTGCGCGAAACATGCGTCGGCAGATAGCGCACCGAATAGCCGATGCGCCGGCTGTTCGAGGTGTTGGGGCCGGAGCCGTGCACGATGCGCGCGTGATGGATCGACATCTCGCCCGCATCGAGCGGCATCGGCACCGCCCTCGTCGTATCGAGCGCCTCCGCGACCGTCTGGCCACGCCACAGCATGTTGTCGCGGGTGCGGACCTCGCCATGGGCGAGCGCGGTCTTGTGCGTGTCGGGGATGACCTTCATGCAGCCCGCTTCGACCGGCGCCGGCTCGAGCGCGATCCAGGTCGAGAGCCCCTGCGGCTGGTTCAGCGACCAGTACGCCGTGTCCTGGTGAAACGAGACGAAGTTCGGTGTCTTTGGTTCTTTAACGAACCACTGGGCGTGATAGAGGAGGATATTCGGCCCGAGCAGGTCTTCGACCGCATCCAGAACCTTGGGATGCGTGACCAGGTCATGCAGCCACTTGAGAAACAGATGCGACTTGTTGCGCCCGGCCGGCGTGAGCGTACCGCCCTCGCGGGTCTCGAACTCGCCGAGTCGGCTGCGGAAATACCGGGTCTCCTCGGGCGTCAGGACCGGAACCGGATAGACATAGCCGTGCTCGTTGAACTGCGTAACGGCCTCCGGCGACAGCAATTTCGGCATTGATTTTCCTCTCGAGGCTCGATTCCGCCGCAACGATAGCCGCGCTTTACCGATCGGAGCAAGCAACCGGAACGCGTAGCTGCCTTGCGCCGGCGGCAAACTACAGCGGCGTCTTCGACAGCTCCGGAACCGGGCTCGTGTAGAGCGGCAATTTTTCCTCGCGCGGTGTCCAGGTTCCGGCAGCGACCAGAGCCTCGACATGGCGCGCGATCTCGTCGAGCGTCGCGAACCAGACGCCGCCCTTTCCCTGCATATAGTCGATGAGTTCGACGATCGCATCGAAGCGCGCGAGGCGGCCGCTGACGAAGGGATGCCAGACACTGACCCAGAGCCCGCCATGCTTCCATGCCGAATCGAACTCGGCCCGGAACACTTCCATCGCCTGGCGCGGCGAGGCGATCGGCATCATGTAACGGAAGTCGCGGTTGTGCATGTAGTGCGGCCAGTCGTCGAGCGCCATGTCGGTCGGCAATTCGATCAGGCTGCCGGTCTCGTGCGTCAGGCGGTAGGGAATGTCGTCGCCCATCAGCGACGAATCCCAGACAAAGCCTTCGGCGATCAGATAAGCGAGCGAATGTTTCGAGAAAGCGAAACTGGGTGCGCGCCAGCCGCGCGGCTTCACGCCGAGATGGCGTTTGAAGGACGCGATGGCGCGCTGCAGCCAGTATAGCTCGTCCTCGGCCGTGAGCTCGTTCGGTCGCTCGTGGATGTAGCCGTGCAGCGCAATGTCGTTGCCGCCGGACAGCAGTGCGTCGATCGCGGCGGGATATTTCTCGATGCACCAGCCCGGCACGAAGAAGGTCTGGCGCATGCCGCGTTCTTTCAGCAGCTTCACCATGCGCGGGATGGCAATCAGCGGGCCGTAGCGCGTCTGCGATTGCGAGGCGACGAGATTGTCGGCGTTCGGCTGGTTGTAGTAATTGAGGCCGCTATCGGCATCCATGTCCCATGTGATCGCGACCGCGCAGCGCGCGCCGTTCGGCCAGGGAATCGGGTTCTCGAGCATCGATGCAACCTCCCCGGATCGCGCGCTGCCGGCCCCGGCTTCGCAGGCGATCTTTTTTATGGCGCCGCTTCCCGCAGCGCCGCTAACGTGACGCGCCATATTGGCGGATCGGGCAGCCCAACGGCAATGACCCGCTTTAGGAATCGGAACGGAGGAACGAATGGCCCTGCAGTTTGATCGCGGCGAGCATGAGGGACGGATCGCCGCCGCGCGGAAGAAGCTCCGGGAGCGGGGGCTCGATGCGCTGCTCGTGTTCGCGCAGGAGAGCCACTATTACCTGACCGGCTTCGATACCAACGGCTATGTCTTCTTCCAGTGCGCCGTGCTGACCGCCGACGAGCGCCCGATGGTGCTGCTCACCCGCAAGCCCGATCTCGCCCAGGCTCGGATCACCTCGATCATGGAGGATATCCGCATCTGGTACGACACCGAGGAGGCGAACCCGGCCGAGGATCTCAAATCGCTGCTCGCCGAGATGGGGCTTGCCGGCGCGCGGGTCGGTATCGAGATGGCGACCTACGGCCTCACCGCGGCGAACTATGCGCGCATCGAGCGCGCGCTGTCGGGCTGGTGCCGGCTCGAGGACGGGTCGGAAATCGTGCGCGGGCTGCGGCTCGTGAAATCGCCGGCCGAGGTTGCGTATACCCGGAAGGCAGCCGAGCTGGCCGACAACGCGCTCGTCGCGATGATCGAGACGGCGGGGCCCGGCGTGTTCGAGGGCGACGTGCAGGCGGCGGGCCAGACCGCGATCTGGCGCGGCGGCGGCGATGTCGCGGCCTCGGGCCCTGTGCTGGGCTCGGGCGAGCGCGCACTTCTCATTCGCAATTCGACGGGCCCGCGCACGCTCGATCCGGTCGACCAGCTCACCATGGAGTTCGCCGGCGTCTATCGGCGCTATCACGCCTGCATCATGCGCACGATTGCGATCGGCAGCCATGACGACTATCAGCGCCGCATGTTCGAGGCGACGAAGGATGCGCTCGCTGCGATGACCGAGGCGGCAAAGCCCGGCCGGCCGCTCGGCGAGATCGACGACGCGCATCGGCGGGCTTACGACAAGGCCGGGTTCGAGCATGCGCGCATGGCCGCCTGCGGTTATTCGCTGGGTGCGACCTATCGGCCGAACTGGATGGATACGCCGCCGATGCTGTTCTCGGGCAACCGCACGATCGCGCAAGCCGGCATGATTCTCTTTCTGCACGCGATCCTGATCGACAAGCCGAAGGGTTATGCGATGTCGGCCGGGCACACGATCGCGGTCACGGCGACAGGTCGCGAGGTCCTGAGCAAGGTTCCGGTCGACTATGCACTCTGCCGCGAGGGCGGCTGGGGGAAGGCGAAGGCGGTGCGATAATGCGCACTACTTCCCCATGCCGCTGACGTCCGACGTGTCGCGCGTCAGATAATAGGCGAGCACGATCGGCACGAACGTGACCGCGATCACGAAGACCGCGACAACGTTGGTCACCGGCCGCTGCCGTGGCCGCACCAGCTCGCGCAGCATCCAGATCGGCAAGGTCTCCTGCTGGCCGGCTGTGAAGGTCGTGACGATCACCTCGTCGAACGACAGCGCGAAGGCGAGCATGCCGCCGGCGAGCAATGCCGTTGCCATGCTCGGCAGCACGACATGGCGGAACGTCTGGAAAGAATCCGCGCCGAGATCGTAGCTGGCCTCGATCATCGAGGGCGACGAGCGGCGCAATCGCGCGATCACGTTGTTGTAGACGACGACGATGCAGAAGGTCGCGTGGCCAATCACGATCGTCCAGTAGCTGAACGGGATTTCAGCCAGCGAGAAGGCCGAGCGCAGCGCGATGCCGGTGATGATGCCTGGCAACGCGATCGGCAGGATGATCAGCAGCGACAGCGTCTCGCGACCGAAGAAGCGGCTGCGAAAGACGGCGGCGGCCGCACAAGTGCCGAGAACCATCGCCGTCAGGGTCGAGACCAGAGCGACGCGCGCCGAGAGGGCGATCGCGGTCCAGATATCGTCGCGCGCCCAGGCGACCGCGAACCATTTGGTGGTCAGGCCCGGGAGCGGGAACTGGAAGGATTTGTCGTCGGTCGAAAACGCGTAGAGCACAATGAAGAAGATCGGCACATGCAGGAAGAGCAGGCCCGCTATCGCCGCGAGTTTCAGGCCCCAGCCCGCCCTGGTACCGGTCTCCGCGCGGCCTTTGCGATTCTCCGGGCGACGCACAACAATATCAGAGGGCATTGAATGCCCCCAGCCGTTTCGCGATCCAGAGATAGACCGCCATGATCACGATCGGCACCACGGTGAACGCGGCCGCGAGCGGAATATTGCCGGCGGTGCCCTGATGCTGCAGCACGACCTGGCCGATGAACGGGCGCGACGATCCGATGATGCCGGGAATGATGTAATCGCCGAGGGTCAGCGAGAAGGTGAAGATCGAGCCGGCGACGAGGCCAGGGAAGGCGAGTGGCAGGATCACCTTGCGGAAGGTCTCGCGCGGCCGCGCGCCGAGATCGGCCGAGGCCTCGATCACGCTGCGCGGTACGCGTTCCAGTGCTGCCTGCAGCGGCAGGATCATGTACGGCAGCCAGATATAGGCAAACACCATCCAGGTGCCGATATACGAAGCCGAGAGCGACGAGCCGCCGACGACGGGCAGATCGAGCGCGCCATCGATCAGCCAGTTGAGATGGAGCTGCGTCGCGACCCAGGTGATGATTCCTTCCTTGGCGAGGATCAGTTTCCAGGCATAGACGCGCACCAGATAGGACGACCAGAGCGGCAGCATGACCGCGAGATAGAAAAGCGCCTTCCAGCGCCCGCGCGCATAGCGCGCCGCGTAATAGGCGATCGGGAAGGCGATCGCCGCATCGAGCAGGGTGACGGCACCGGCCATCGTGGCGGTACGAAGGATTACGTCGAGATTGGCGGCGGTGAACAATTCGCCGTAGGTGCGGAGGGTAAATTCCTGCACCACCTGGCCGGTGAAATGATCGATATAGAAAAAGCTTTGCAGCAACAACGCGAGCAGTGAGCCGAGATAGATGACGCCGAGCCACAGAACCGGCGGTATCAGAAACAGACCGAGCAGCAGCCAGCTATGGCGATAGAGGAAGCCGGAAACGCGGCGGCCCATGCTCGCCGCCGGCATCGGCAGGCTGGCGGCGATGCTCATGATGCCGCGAGCAGATTGTTCTGCCGCCGCTCCCAGACAAGCTGGACGCGCTGGCCGGTGACGAAATCGGCGGAAGGCAGGCCGTCGCTGTTCTGGCGGATGACGCTGAGCACGAGCCCGCTGTCGAGTTCGACCTTGTAGCGCGTCGAGGCACCGAGAAAGAGCACGGTCGCGATGTGGCCAGTGACGGCGCAGCTATCGGCCGGCACCGCCGCGTTCTCCGGCAGCAGGCGGATGCGTTCGGGCCGCACAGTGAACGGCCGGCGCTGGCCGACGATGCGTTCGGCAGACGCCGCGTCGATCAGATTGGAGACGCCGACGAAGCCCGCGACGAATTCGCTCGCCGGCCGGTCGTAGATCTCGCCCGGCGCCCCGATCTGTTCGATGCGGCCGAGATTGAAGACGGCGATGCGGTCCGACATGGCGAGCGCCTCGCTTTGGTCGTGCGTCACATAGATGAAGGTGATACCGACCTGGCGCTGGATTTCCTTCAGCTCTTCCTGCATCTGCTCGCGCAACTTGAGATCGAGCGCGCCGAGCGGTTCATCGAGCAGCAGAACGCTGGGCCGATTGACGAGCGCGCGGGCGAGCGCGACGCGCTGGCGCTGGCCGCCGGAGAGCTGGCCCGGCTTGCGCCCGCCGAGCCCGGCAAGACTGACCATCTCGAGCATCTCATCGGCACGGGCATAGCGTTCGCGCCGCGCGATCTTCCGGATCATGAGCCCGTAGGCGACATTGTCGCGCACATTCATATGTGGAAAGAGTGCGTAATCCTGGAAAACAGTGTTTACGTCACGCTCGAAGGGCGGTACGCCCCTCATGTCGCGACCGTGCAACAGGATGCGGCCGGATGTGGGTTGTTCGAAGCCGGCGATCAGGCGCAGGCAGGTCGTCTTGCCCGAGCCCGAGGGTCCGAGCATCGAGAAGAACTCGCCATCGGCGATCGAGAAGGTGACGCCGTCGACCGCCTTCACATCGCCGAAATGACGCGATACGCCGGCAAACTCGATCGCGATGGAGCCGTCGCCCGTGGCAGCGGCGGTCGCGATGTTAGGAGCGCGCGCGGTCATGCAAACTTGTCCGGAATACTCAGGGGTGCGGCTCGCCATAAAGAAAACCGGGCAACGCCGCGATCTGCGACGTTGCCCGGTCCGGTCATGATTGGATCAGCGACCGCCGAGCACCGCGATATAATCGGTAACCCAGCGATAATAGGGCACGCATTCGCCCTGGCTCGCGCAGGCCGCTTCCGGCGTACGCCAGAAATGGATGCGCTCGAAATTGCCAAGACCGTTGGTATCGCAACCGCCATCGCCGAGCAGTTCGTTGCCGGTGCAGGCCGCGAGTGCGACGGGGACCGAACCGAACCAGGCGGCGAGATCGCCCTGCAGCTTCGGATTGATCGAATGTTCCAGCCACATATAGGCACAATTCGGATGCGGCGCGTCGGCGTGCATCATCGTCGTGTCCGCCCAACCGGTGGCGCCTTCCTCGGGCACCGTGCTGGCGATCGGCTGTTCGCTCGATACCAGGATGTTGACCTGGAACGGCCATGACGATGAAGCTGCGACGCCTTCGTTGGTGAAATCGTCGATCTGCACGAACGCATCGTGCCAGTAGCGCATCACGATCTCGCGCTGCTGGCGCAGCAGGTTGAGCGCGGCGTTGTACTGGTCCTGGTTCAGCTCGTAGGGATCCGTGATGCCGAGTTCTGGCTGATGATGCATGAGATAGAGCGCAGCATCGGCGATGTAGATCGGGCCGTCGAACGCCTGCACGCGGCCGGCATTGGTCTGGCCGTCGGGCAGGTTCTGCTCCTCGAACACAACCGACCAGCTCGTCGGCGCTTCGGGGAACACGGTCGTGTTATAGGCGAGCACGTTCGAGCCCCACTGATAGGGTACGCCGTAATGCTTGCCGTCGATCGTGTGCCAGGGCGAATTCTGCAGCCGCTCGTCGACCGTGCTCCAGCTCGGCACCAGATCTGTATTGATCTCCTGCACCTTCTCGCCACGGATCAGCCGCACGCTGGCGTCGCCCGAAGCGGTCACCAGATCGAAGCCGCCTTCGTTCATGAGCGCGACCATCTCGTCCGAGGTGTTAGCGGTCTTGATGCGAACCTCGCATCCGGTCGCGGCCTCGAAATCCGTCACCCAGTCGAACGCCGGGTCGGTTTCGCCGCGTTCGATATAGCCTGGCCAGGCCACGATATCGACGACACCTTCGCCTTCGCCGATCTCCGTCATCATGTCGGGGGGGGGGGGGGGG
>JBBDMS010000001.1:112126-174732 GCA_040878185.1 Dongiaceae bacterium
CTGCGCGGCGGTGCCGGCGCAGGCGACGAGGGCGGCAGCGCCCAACAGGCGCCAGGCAAGCCGCGATCTCAGATGGACCATGAACTCTCCCTTTCTTTCGCCCGATGCGGGTCCGCCCCGCGGCGGCCTGTCGCGTCGGTTGCAGGGGGATTCTAGGCCGGCCATGGGGCCGCGCAAGATGGCGTCCGGATGGGCCCGGAAGGGCGACCGGCCGGGTAGGGGTTATGATAATGGACCAAGGCAGGCAGTGGCCCGTTCTTTGGGATTGGTCCGTTTATTCGGATTGGCGGGCTATCGGCGGCCTGTACGCCCGCAAAGACGCTCGATAGCCTGTCCGCCTCATGGATGAACCCGCACAGGATCCGCATGCCGGAGAACCCGCATCGCTGGCGCAGGCGCTGGCAGCACAACAGGCGGGCGAGCTTGAACGTGCGGCCGAGCTCTGTCGCGCGCTGCTCGCGGCCGAGCCCGAGCAAGTCGATGCGATGCAGATCCTCGGCGTCGTGCTGGCCCGGCAGGGATTCTTCGACGAGGCCGATGCTTTGTTCGGCCGTGCGCTCGACATCGCGCCGCGCGACCCGGGCCTTTTGTTCAATCACGGAAATCTGTTGAGCCGCATTGGACGGGGCGATGAAGCAGTGGCACGTTTTCGCGCCGCAATTGCCGCCGCGCCCGATCATGTCGAGGCGCTCCACAATCTGGGCCGACTGCATCAGGAAGCCGGCCGGCTCGATCCGGCGCTGACATTGTTCAGGCGCGCCGTCGCGGTGCGGCCGCTCTATGCCAAAGGGTGGAGCGCGCTCGCGACCGTCCTGAAATCGCAAGGCACTACCGACGAAGCGATCGAATGCGCACGGCGCGCCATTGCGCTCAATCCGCGGCAGGCGGTTGCGCGGCTGACACTGGCGAGCCTGTGTCGCGATACCGGCGCTGCCGCCGAAGCGATCGTGCAGTTGCGCGCGGTACTCGAGATTGAACCGGATAACGGTACGGCCCTTGCGCATCTGGTGCATCAACTGCAGCAGGCCTGCGACTGGCGCGAACTGCCGGAACTCGGCACGCGGCTCGATCAGGCGAACGACGCGGCACTCGCCGCCGGCACGGTGCCGCCGGAGCCGGCCTTCGCCAATCTCGCGCGGATCGAAGACCCCGCCGACAATCTCGTGATCGCGCGGGGCTGGATGCGCCCGCTCACGCGACTTCCGCCCCTGGCGCCGGTTGCAGCGCGTGTTGCGGCGGGCGCACCGATCCGTATCGGCTATCTCAGCAACGATCTGCAGGATCATCCGGTCGGCCAGCTCATCGCCGGGCTGCTCGCGCGGCATGACCGCAAGCGGCTGCATGTCAGCGCCTATTCCTGGGGCAAGGACGATGGCAGCGCGACGCGCGCGCAGATTCGAGGCGCCGCCGATTCGTTCGTCGATATCGCGGATCTCGATCATCAGGCAGCCGCCCGTCGCATCCGCAAGGACGGGATCGAATTGCTGATCGATCTCAAGGGCCATACGCAGGGCCACCGGCTCGAGATCATGGCCGCCCGCCCGGCGCCGATACAGGCGACGTTCCTTGCCTTTCCCGGCAGCAGCGGCGCCGATTTCATCGACTACATCGTCGCCGACCGGATCGTGCTGCCGCCGGAGCATCGGCCTTATTACTGCGAGCAGCCGGTCTGGCTGCCGCATTGCTATCTGCCGGCGATCGCACCGGGACCGGCAGCGGATGCCGGCACGCGCGCCGATTGGGGGTTGCCGGCGGACGCGCCGGTGCTGGCCTCGTTCAACAACGGCTACAAGATCGAGCCCGTTCTGTTCGATGCGTGGATGACCATTCTGGCGCGCGTTCCGGGCGCTGTGCTCTGGCTGCATCGCTATAACGATCTGGTGGCCGACAATCTGCGCCGCGAAGCGGCCGCGAGGCATATCGATCCGGCGCGGCTGATGTTCGCCGACCGACCGGCGCGCGCTACGCATCTCGCGCGTCTGTCTCATGCGGATCTCGCGCTCGACACGCGGATCTTCAACGGCCACGCGACGACGATCGACGCGCTGGCGGCCGGCGTGCCGGTCGTGGCGCTGCGCGGCCGGCACTTCGCGTCGCGGGTCGCGGCGAGCGCGCTGGAAGCGGCCGGGCTCAGCGAACTCGTTGCCGGGACGATTGCCGACTATGTCGAGTGCAGCCTGTCGCTATTATCGGAACGCACGCATCTGGATTCCTTGCGCCGGCGGTTGCGCGAGGCGCGCGAGACGTTGCCCTTGTTCGATGCGGCCGGATATGCGCGCGCCTTCGATGCGGCGCTGGTCGCGATGGCGGAGCGCCACCGAGCCGGGCGGGTGCCGGGCGCCATCGAGTTAGGCGCCAACTAGAGCGTTCTAGAAGAACGCGGCGCGCACCATGAAGTTCCAGAACCGCGTGCGCGCCTCGGGATAGATCAGCGGGTCGTGCAGTGCGCCGCTTACCACCACGATCTCGGTGCTGGTGTCGGTGCGAAACGCCGCTTCGCAGGCGCCGATCGCCGCGGGCCAGTGATCGGGGTCGTACCAGACGTCGCGGTCGGACCGGAGGATCAGGGTCGGTGTGCCGGGAACGTGATGGACATCGTAGGTACAGCTCGGCGAGACCGCGAAGCGACCCGCCAACGCCTCATGCTCGATCTGCAGCACGACATCGGCGCCTTCGCCCGCGCCGCCCAGATAGATCTTGTTGTGATCGACCCAGGGAAGCTTCAGGACCTGCTCGATCGCATAGAACACCTCTTCGCGGCGCAACGCATGAATCGATTCATGTGAAACGTCGGGCGCCATGGTGCGCTCGTCGCGATCGCAGGAGAGCGGTCGATCGGGGCGGGCATAACTGTCGGGCACAAATATTATGTAGCCGAGCGACGCCATGAACTTGATCTGCTGGCGCGATTCCGGATCGTTGTAGCTGTGGCCGCAATCGTGCATGAAAATGATCGCCGGCTGCGGGTTCTCGGCCGACATGCCTTGCAGGATCTCGGCGATGTAATTGGCGTCGATCCGGCCGCCGAGGACGACGCGCCGCAGGTCCGGCGTTTCAATGCGCACCGCGATGATGGCCTCGTTCCAGGTGGCGGCAACATCGCGATCGTTCGCGGCGGTACTTTCGCCCGCGCCGGCCAGAAGCAGAAACAGTGCCGACAGCAGCACTCGCATGGCGGGAATTCTAGGCCTCTTCGTCGGGCGGGCCAACCGGGCGGTTGTGGTCCCGGCGGCGGCCAATTCGGCCCAGCAGCAGGAAAAACGGCACGGCCGTCAGGACGATCATGAAAATCCGGGCGACATGGTGGGTCGAGACGAAGGCGGGATCGACCCCGAGAGAAAGGGCGATCAGGCTCATCTCGGCGATACCGCCCGGCGCATAACCGAGCAGAACCTGGATGATCGGAAGGCCGGTTGCCGCGGCGACACCGAAGGCAAACAAAGCCGTGATACCGAGCAGCACAACTGTCGCACCGAAGGAGAGCGCGATCGCGCGCAGAATGGTTCGGTGCGAGGTGCCGGCAAACCGCGCACCGATCGCCGAGCCAATCACAATCTGCGCCGCGGCCACAAATTCCAGCGGGGGGCGCGAGGCAGTGACCTCGAAGAAATGCAGGGCGGCGCTGATCAGCATCGGGCCGACCAGTGCGCCGGCGGGAACTTTGAATGGTTTGACGATCAGGTAGCCGACCAGACCCGCAACGGCGAGCGCGCCCAGATCGAACGGGGCGAGTGTCAGCAATGGTTCACCGATGGTGCTTGCGCCGCTCGGCTGATAGCCGCCGAACAGGCGAAAGCCGAACGAAACGATCAGCACGATCATCAGGATGCGGGTGCCGTGACTAAGTGAGATGATGCGGTCGTCGCCGCCATATTGTGCCCCGGCAACGACCATTTCGGTCAGGCCGCCCGGCGCTGCCGCGAAATAGGCGGTGACACTGTCGTAGCGGCCGAACTGCACGAAATAGCGATGCACGATCAGGGTCGAGACCAGCACGTATAGCAGCATGACGGCGATGCTGACCGTCCAGGCGCCGATATGGGCGAGCAGATCGGGTGTGAAGGCGCTGCCCAGCATGACGCCGAGCACAACGATCATCAAAGTGCGCAGCCGGAACGAAAAGGCGATCGGCGCACCGGCCGCTGCGGCGATGGTGCTGAACACCATTGCACCGATCATCCAGGGCAGCGGCATATGCAGGAAAAAGAACAGCAACCCGCCGCTGGCGCCGATACCGAGGCCAAAAAGAATGCGAACCGCACGCAGCGGCGACTGGGTACCGGGCGGCTGGTTCGGAACCGTGCTCATGCAACCTGCGCCCGATACTTAGTCACCGATCCGCTGCGGCCGCCGGAAGATCAGCGAACGCCTGCGACGTGGTCAGCCAGCCGATGCATGAACTGTTCGCAGAGGGCGAGTTGTTCCATCGCCACGAACTCGTTCGGCTTGTGCGCCTGCTCGATACTGCCGGGCCCGCAGACGATCGTCGGGAACTGCGCGTTCTGGAACAGGCCGGCCTCGGTGCCGAAGGCGACCTTGGTCGTGCTGTTGGCGCCGGAGAGCGCCTTGGCGAGCGATACGATCTCGGCATCGTCGCGCATGTCGAGTCCGGGGAACGACGAGATGTCTTCCCAGCTGAATCCGGTATCGGCGACCCTGGCGCGCATCCGAGGTGCCACGTCGTTTTCGGCGTAGTCCTTGACCTCGCGCAGCAGGGCGGCCGGATCGAGATGCGGCAGATACCGGAACTCGAAATCGAAAGAGCAATCCTTCGGCACGATATTGAGTGCCGTGCCGCCCTTCACGATGCCGGTATGGGCCGTGGTATGCGGCACGTCATATTCTCTGTCGAACGGACCTTCGGCTGCGAAGCGTTCACCCATCTTGCGCAGGAACACAATGACGTCGGCGGCGTACTCGATGGCGTTGACGGCGTGCGGCGCCAGCGAGGAATGCGCTTCGTAGCCGCGGACGTGACAGCGCACCGAGAGCTTGCCCTTATGCGCGATGACGACCTTCATCTGGGTCGGCTCGCCGATGATGATGGCGCGTGGCTTGACCGGCATGTCTTTCAACATATGGATCAGCCGGCGTACGCCGACGCAACCGACCTCCTCATCGTGCGACAGCACGAGATGGATCGGTGTCTTGATGTCGCGCTTCAGGAACTGCGGCACCATGGCGAGCGCGATGCCGACGAAGCCCTTCATGTCGCAGGTGCCACGACCGAAGAGGCGCCCATCCTTTTCGATCACGTTCCACGGATCCGTGCCCCATTCCTGGCCGTCGATCGGCACCACGTCGGTATGGCCCGAGAGCGCGATGCCCGGGCGGTCCTGCGGCCCGAGCGTCGCGTAAAGATTGGCCTTCTTGCCGGTCTCGTCATGGACCAGGGTCGAGGCGACGCCATGCCCATCGAGATAGGCCTGAACAAAATGGATCAGCTCGAGATTGGAGTTCCGGCTGGTCGTATCGAAGCCAATCAGACGGCGGATCATGTCGAGGCTTTGGGCGGAAACGGTCGGGGCCATGGGATGCTTCTTCAAATCCTGCGTCAGGCGGGGTAAAGCAGTCGTTCCATGAATGACCGGAACGACGACCGGCCGGCGGCCGAGGCCCCATGCTGGCCAGAGGCGGGGTCGGATGCAAGGGAGACCTCGCTAGCGGACATCCTGACCCGCCGCGAACCGCTGCGCGATGCGGCAGGTCGGGTGCCGCTGGTCGTCGATTCTCCGCATAGCGGACGGCGTTATCCCGACGATTTCGACCATCGGCTGCCGCACGCGACGATGCGGCGTGCCGAGGATGCCTGGGTCGACGAGCTGTTCGGCGATGCGCCGCATTTCGGTGCGTCGTTCCTCGCGGCGGAATTTCCGCGTGCCTATGTCGATCCGAACCGGCACGAACATGATATCGATGCGGGCCTCATCGACGAGCCGCTGCCCGATCATGCGCGCCCGACCTATCGCAGCGAATGGGGTCTCGGTGTGGTGCGCCGCGTGCTCGGCCCGTATGAGTCGATCTACAGCCGCCGGCTGACCCTCGACGAAATCCACCGCCGGGTCGAGACCTATCACCGGCCCTATCACGCGGCCCTCGGCGCGCTGATCGACGATGCGCATCGCAGCTTCGGGCGCGTCTATCACCTCAACTGCCACTCGATGCGGTCGATGAGCCGCGGCCAGGCGCGGCCGGATTTCGTGCTCAGCGATCTCGACGGGTCGAGCTGTGCGGGCGCGTTTACGACACATGTGCAGGATTGCCTGCAGGCGATGGGATACTCGGTCGCGCTGAACGATCCGTTCAAGGGCGGTGAAATCGTGCATCGCTACGGCCGCCCGGCCGAACAGCGGCACAGCCTGCAGATCGAGATCCGGCGCGGACTCTACATGAATGAAAAGCGCGTCGAGAAAAATGTGGACTTCGCGGCGCTGCGCGATTCAATCAACGGCCTGCTCCGATCGGTCGCTGGTTTCGCGCGCGAAACTACCTGCAACGATTCCTGATCGCGGCGTTTCCCTCATTCACGGGCCATTGATCCCGCATTGCCGGTTTCACGGTGGTCACGGCTGGACCCTTGTCGTTAAGCTCCGGCACTCGATTGCGCGCAACCGAAGTTATGCAACAGGAGGTTTCCATGGGGTTACGTAGTTACGTCCAGGCAATCGCGACCGCGGTCGTTTTGCTGCCGCTGCTCGCGGTTTCCGCATCGGCCGATCCCGCGAGCGGCGACGAGATCATGGCCGCGATCGGCGGAAATACCGTGCTGGGATCGATGGAAGGCTTGGGTGCCTATTCGGAATTCTACGATGCGAACGGCACGATCGTCGGGCCGGACTATACCGGCAACTGGAGCATCGAGGGCGACACGATGTGCTTTCATTACGGCGAGGACCCGGCCGATTGCTGGCAGGTCGAGATCAACGGCAGCGACGTGAACTGGATCAGGGATGGCGCGGTGCTCGGCACCGGCACGATCGCGCCCGGCAATCAGCTTCCCTAGTTTTTCGTCGAACGCCGCGGCGTGCTGCCGGCCGAGGTCGACGGCCGCCCGGCGAACGGCGCGACCGCGTCGGGCTCGAACTGTTCGCGCAGGATGCGCTCCTCGAGATTATGCTCGGGATCGAACAGCAGCGAGAGCGCGACATCGGGATCGGTCCGCACACGGACATCCACGACATCGCGCACTTCGGTAAAATCGGCGACCGCGCTCACCGGGCGCTTTGCCGCTTCCAGGATTTCAAACCGCGTCTCGGCCTTCTCCGGCAACAGCGCGCCGCGCCAGCGTCGTGGCCGGAACGCGCTGATCGGAGTCAGGGCGAGCAGCTTGCTGCCGAGCGGCAGGATCGGTCCGTGCGCCGAAAGATTATAGGCCGTGCTGCCGGCCGGGGTTGCCACCATCACCCCGTCGCAGAACAGTTCCGGCATCCGCACGATACCATCGACCGAGATGGCGATCTTCGCAATCTGGCGCGTCTCGCGCAGCAGCGCGACCTCGTTGATCGCTCGGGCGCGCACCTCTTTTCCATCGGCCGTGCGCGCGACCATCAAAAGCGGGAACAGCGAGACTGCGACGGCGTTGACGAGACGCTCGTCGAGCCCTTCCTCGTCATACTGGTTCATCAGAAAACCGACCGTGCCGCAATTCATGCCGTAGATCGCGACGTCGCGGCCCATCCAGCGATGCAGAGTCTCCAGCATGAACCCGTCGCCGCCGAGGGCGACGATGGCGGTTGCCTGTTCGGATTTCGCGTTGCCATAGCGCGCCGTCAGCCGGCGGAGCGCGTTCTGCGCTTCCTCGGTATCGGCCGCCGCGAAGGCGATGGAGTTCGTCGTTTTCGCCATGATGCCAGTTCCGCCTCCGGCAATGCGCGGGCAGCCTACAGCCGGCCAGCCGGGCGGCGCCAGCCCCGGAATTCGCGCATGCCGGCGCCTCGGCGCTTGCCAGCGGGGGGCAAAACCGACAATGTCGCGCCGAATTCACTTTGGCCGAGCCTTGAAGGGGACCGCACATGAAAGTTGGATTGCGTCACATGGGACTCGCGGTGGCGACCGCCTTGTTGCTGGCAATGCCGCTGGTCGCGCCGAGCGCCCAGGAGGTCAGCGATGACCGTCATGCCGAATATTACTATCCGACGCCGCAGACGTCCGAGACCTACACCGCGCGCGTCGTGACCCTGGCCGACAGCGACCGCGTGCGCCGGCTCGGGTTTGTCACCGGCCTGACGCAGCAGCTTCTGACCATGCCCTATCCGCCGGACTATGCGGTCTACGCGAAGGGTGCCGAATCCGAGAAGATGATCATCGTCGCGCTGGAGGATGATCGCTACAACACGCTCTACCGCATGCGCGCGCTTCTCGCCATGCTGACGGCGCAGTCGCGTCTCTCGAAGTTCTTCCAGGAGAACACGCTTGCCGAGCATGCGACGTTCTTCGATCTCTTGAAGATGCTGGGATTCGAACAGCTCACGATCAGCGACGGCGACGAGTTCGCCCACCAGATCACGATCGAATAGTTCGCGTTCCGGAAAATATCGGCGTGGCCGGCGGTCAGCCGCCGGTCATGGATTTCCCGACATAACGGTAAGCGGGCAGGGGCGGCGGTCAGCCGCCGGTCACGCTCATATGGCGCGCGACGGCCGGCACGTTGTGGTGGCGGTCGATGACGAAATCATGGCCCTTCGGTTTGCGGCCGATCGCCTCGTGGATCGCCGCTTCGAGCAGCTCGTCGCTCTCGCTCTGGCGCAGCGGTGCGCGCAGATCGGCGGCATCGTCCTGGCCGAGGCACATATAGAGCGTGCCGGTGCAGGTGATGCGCACGCGATTGCAGCTCTCGCAGAAATTATGGGTGAGCGGCGTGATGAAGCCGATGCGCCGGCCGGTTTCACCGACGGTCACATAGCGCGCGGGACCGCCGCTGCGATAATCGCTTTCCTCGAGCGTCCAGCGCCGCGCCAGGTTGGCGCGCACCAGGCTCAGCGGCAGATACTGGTCGAGCCGGTCCTCGCCGCCGATATCGCCCATCGGCATGACCTCGATCAGACAGAGATCGAAACCCTGTTCGCCGCACCATTCGATCATGCGGTCGAACTCGTCGTCGTTGACGCCTTTCAGCGCCACCATGTTGATCTTGACCGCGAGGCCGGCCGCTTTCGCGGCCTCAAGACCCTGCATCACCTTGTCGATCTTGCCCCAGCGGGTGATCGCGGCGAACTTCGCGGGATCGAGCGTGTCGAGCGAGACGTTGATGCGGCGCACGCCGCAATCGGCGAGTTCGCCCGCAAAGCGCGCGAGCTGGCTGCCGTTGGTTGTGAGCGTCAGCTCGTCGAGTGCGCCGCTTTCGAGATGGCGGCCGAGATCGCGGATCAGATGCATGACATTGCGCCGGACCAGCGGTTCGCCGCCGGTCAGGCGGAGCTTGCGCACGCCGAGCCGGATGAAGCCGCTGCACAAACGATCGAGTTCCTCGAGGCTGAGAATCTCGGCCTTGGGCAGAAAGGTCATGTCTTCCGCCATGCAATAGACGCAGCGGAAGTCGCACCGGTCGGTGACCGAGACCCTGAGATAGCTGATGGAACGGCCAAACGGATCGATCATGAAGGGCAATATAGGGAGGAAACCGGCCGATTTCGCCCCCAATTCGCAAAGGGGCAAGGGCCGGGATGTCGCAGCTTCCGGCTCGATCCGGCGGTCGTTGAGCCGGCGAGCGGGCGGCGCGATATAGTCGCCCGATGATGGTGCGCCCCGGCCTTGCGGGTTCGGTGATCGTCGCGACGGTTCTTGCCGGCGGGCTCGCGCGCCGCATGGGCGGTGGCGACAAATGCCTGACGCCGCTCGGCGGACGGCCGCTGCTCGATCATGTGCTGACGCGGATCGGGCCGCAGGTCGATGAAGTCATCCTCAATGCCAATGGCGATCCCGCGCGGTTCAAGGGCTGGAACCTGCCGGTCGTGCCCGACAGCATCGAGGGGTTCGCTGGGCCTCTGGCCGGCGTGCTGGCCGGCCTCGACTGGGTCGGGGCCAACGTGCCGGACACAAGCTGGATGGTCAGCGTGCCGGGCGATGCGCCGTTCCTGCCGGAGGATCTGGTCGGGCGGTTGTTCGCGGCGCTCGAGCGCGAGCGGGCGGAGATCGTCTGTGCCGCAAGCGATGGCCGCACCCACCCCGTCGTCGCGATCTGGCCGGTCGGCGAACGCGCGGCACTGCGGCATGCACTGACCGAGGACGGCATCCGCAAGGTCGAAGACTGGATCCGGCGCTACCGGCTCGCGGTCGTCGATTTTCCGGCGACCCCGGTCGATCCGTTTTTCAATGCGAACACGCCGCAGGATATCGTGGCAGCGGAGCGCACGATCGGAATGCGCTGATCGGGCCTCTAGAGTTTGCTGTCGATACGGTCCGCCTGGGTCGAGAAATCGCCGCGATAGGCATGGCTGCCGAAATGGGTAAGGCGGCTCTTCAGGTCGACCCAGATCTCGCCGCCCATCGCCTTCCATCGCCGGCAGAACGTGTAGTCCTCGCTCAGATAGGTGCCGGCCTCGCGGTCGATCGACGTATCGAAGAACGCGTGCTGCTGTTTCGGGGCGGTCGCGCTGCCGGTCGCGAGATGCGCATGGGTAAAAGCGATCTCCGGATGATGCGCGGCCATTGCGTCAAACACTGTGCGGCGGATCAGCATGAATCCGGTCGCGGCATAATCGACCGAGGCGAAACCGCCGCGGGCGGCAACGCGCATCGTGCCGTGCGCGTCGGTTCGTCCGCTGAGCACGTAGCCGAGGGCCGCGGCCTCGAGGTCCTGATCGCCCCGCAGCGCGCGCTCGCGCACCTTCTCCCAGTCGATCCGCTTCAGCGGATAGATCCCGGCGGCGACGTCGGCGTCGCGTTCGACCAGCCGCAGGAGCTCGCCGCTGTCATAACCGATATCGGCATCGATAAACATCAGGTGAGTGAATCGCGGCGCCTTGAGAAACTCGGCGACGATGCGATTGCGCGCCCGTGTCACCAGCGAATCGCCGGCCAACATCATGATCTCGAGGCCGATGCCGCGCTCGCGGCAGGCCTCCTGAATTGCGAGATAGGATCGCATGTAGAAATGCGACACCGTGCCGTCATAGCAGGGCGTGCCGACCAGAATGCTGATACTTTTCGCTGCCGCCATCGGGCCATATTCGGGGAGCGGGGGCCCGCTGGCAAATCCGACGATCGGCATTGCCCCGGGCCTCGCGCGAACGTGAATCCGGTCCTAGACTGCGGGCGGGGTGAACGCCGGAGGATGAACGTCAATGTATAAGGTCTATGCGCGCGCCGGCTGGGGCTCGGTCCTCGTCGACGCACTGCTCACGCTAACGGGGCAGAACTATGAACTGATCGAGATCGACATCCGCGGCAGGCCGGACGACGAGCGCAAGCTCGCGGCGATCAATCCGCTGGTGCAGTTGCCGACGATCGTGACGCCCGATGGCAGTGTGATGACCGAGAGCGGTGCCATCGCGCTCTACATTGCCGAACAGGCACCGCAGGCGAATCTGGCGCCCCCGCCGGGCGACAGACTGCGCGCCGACTATCTGCGCTGGCAGATGTTTCTGGTCGCGAATGTCTATGCGAGCTCGATGATCGACGATCATCCCGAGCGATGGGGCGACGAGACGCGGCGCGACGACATCGTCGCGCGCGGCATCGCCTATCGAAAGGAGCTGTGGGGCATCGTCGAGCGGAATACGGGAGCGCCCTGGTTCCTCGGCGACCGGTTTTCAACCATCGACCTATTCATCGCGATCATGACGCGCTGGTCGCCGCGCCGCGCCTGGTTCGAGCAAAGCTGCCCGAAGCTTTTTGCGATTGCACAGGCAGTCGACAAGATCCCCGCACTCGCCCCCGTGTGGGCGCGCAATTTCGGACCCGACAAGCAATACCAGTAACCGTATCGCATGGGCGGTGACAACGCAGCGTTGGCACACTGCGGTCGCCCGCCCTCGATGCAGAGAGGTCGTCCATTGTACAAGGTCTATGCGCGCGCCGGCTGGGGCTCGGTCTTCGTCGAGGCGCTGCTCACGCTGGCGGGGCAGAGTTATGAACTGATCGAGACCGACATCCGCGGCAGGCCCGATGACCGGCGCAAGCTCGCGGCGATCAATCCGATGGTGCAGTTGCCGACCATCATGACGCCCGATGGCAGTGTGATGACCGAGAGTGGCGCCATCGCGCTTTACGTTGCCGAGCAGGCACCGCAGGCGAAGCTGGCGCCTCTGCCGGGCGACAGACTGCGCGCCACCTATCTGCGCTGGCAGGTGTTCGTGGTTGCGAACATCTATGCGAGCTTCATGATCGACGACAAACCATCGCGCTGGGCCGATGGCGACGCGGCACAGGCGGCGATCAAGCAACGCGCCGACGCCTATCGCGGCGAGCTGCTGGCGATTTTGGAACAGAATGCCGGCGCACCCTGGTTTCTCGGCGAGCGGTTCTCGACCCTCGATCTTTTCGTCTCGATGATGACGCGCTGGTCGCCGCGCCGCGACTGGTACAAAGCGAACAGCCCGAAGCTCTATGCGATCGCATCGTCGGTCGATGAGATGCCGGCACTGGCCGCGATATGGGCGCGGAACTTCGGGCCGGGCGTCGAGGACTAATCAGCCATGGGTTTTCGCGAAGGGGTCGCCAAAGCGGCACGAGGCCCAACCTGGAATGCTTGAGCGGGGGATTTGATGCGCCGGCTCGATCACGCGACAGGCGCCACGATCTCGCTGGGCTGGAACGGCCGGCGCATCGAGGCGCGCGCCGGCGATAGCGTCGGGGCCGCGCTCTATGCTGCGGGCATCCGGCAGCTCGCATCGTCGCGCAAGTTCCATCGGCCGATTGGTCTCTCCGGCGTATATCCGGCGGGTTCGTTGCTGCGTATCGACGGCGTCCCCCATCAGCGTGCCGATCGCATCGTCGTACGCGACGGCATTGATGTGCGCGAACAAAATGTCTGGCCATCGCCCGAGTTCGATCTGCTGCGATTGATGCGTCTGTTGCCGCGCAAGCCGTTCGAAGCCGGGTTCGAGCATCCGGCCTGGCTGCCGAGCGGTACGCGGCGCTTCGATCGCTGGGAATCATTGCTGCGATATCTGGCCGGCCTGGCCGATCCGCCGGATCCGAACCGCGTGGGCGCACCGATCCCGGGCGATCTCGTCGCGTTCGATGTGGCGATCGTCGGCGGTGGACCGGCAGGACGCGCAGCAGCCATCGACGCCGCGCGCGCCGGGAAATCGGTGCTGCTGGTTTCGCACGCCCGCACGCCCGGTGCGGGTGCCCGCGCCATGGGCGCCGCCTTGCACGATCTGCCGGCGTCGGTTCGTGTCGTCGCGGCGGCGGAAGCATTCGGCCTCTATCGCCACGGTACATTGCTGGGCATCGCGCCCCACGACGGCTCGGCGGCGATGCTGGTTGAGGCAAAGGAGTTCGTACTCGCGACCGGTCGGCGTTCCTGCCCGACGCTGGTGCCGGGCATCGATCTGCCGGGCGTGCTGGATCTGAAAACGGCGTTGGCTCTCGCCCACGATCATGCCGTCGCCCCGGGTCATAGCGTTCTGCTGGTCGGGACCGGCGATCTCGCGCCGATTGCAGCGCGCTTCACCGCCCTCGGCGTCCGGATCGTCGAGCAGGCGCCGGCTTCGTTGCTCGAACGCGTGCTCGGCTGGAATGAGGTCACGGGTGCGGTTGTCGCAGGGCGTCGTATCGCCTGCGATGCTATCGTTCATGCGGGACCGTGGCGCAGCGATCCGTCACTGTCGTTTCAGGCGGCGGCCGATGGCGGTTTCAGAATGCTGCCCGGTGCAACCTCGGCGCGGCTGCGCATTGTCGGTTCGGCCGCCGAAGCATCGGAGCCGATCCTCTGTCCGGAACACGGGCAGAGCGCGTTCGTCTGTCCCTGCATGGACGTCACGCAGGCCGAAATCGAGATGTGTATCGCGGCGACGCAGCATGTCGAGGAACTGAAGCGCCTCACGAGCTGCGGCATGGGTCCGTGTCAGGGTTTTCCCTGCTGGGACAATCTGGCAGCGATGCTGGAGCGGGCGACGGGTGCGGCGGCGACAAGCTTCGGCCATCCGACATTCCGCCCGCCTCGAGCGGCACTCACATTGGCGCAGGCAGCGGGGCTTGCCGATCTTGTCGCACCCGAGCCGGTGGAACACCCATGACCGGCGCGTCGGAAAAAGCATCGATCGCGATCGTCGGCGGCGGCATTCAGGGGTTAATGCTGGCCTTCTGTCTCGCCGAGCGCGGTCAGCGCGGCATTGTCGTGGTCGATGCCGGCTATTGGCAGGGCGGCGCGTCGGGTCGCAACGGCACGATGGTGCGAGCCGGTTTCTCGTCGCGCGAATGGACCGGTCTCTTCGGTTATTCGCATCGGCTTTGGCTCGGGCTGTCGAAACGGCTCGGGCACAATGTGATGTTCACACGCCGCGGCTATGTCGTGATTGCCGAGAGCGATCGCACGGCTGCCATCGGCGAGGAATCGCTGGCGACACACCGTGCAATGGATGTGGCCTCGCGCCCGCTGACGGTCGACGAGTTCGCGCGGCTCGTGCCGCTCTTCGATCGCAGCTGCGTGAAGCACGCCTATGTATTCGACGATGGCGGCATGGCCCCGCATCATGCCGTGATGAAGGGTCTGCGCGCCGCCTGTATCGAGCGCGGCGTCGACCTGCGCTATCAGACGAAGGTGACCGGCATCGAGCGCAGCGGCGACCGCGTGACCGGCCTCCGTATCGGCGACGTGCGCATCGAAACGGATGCCGTCGTGATCGCGGCGGGCGGTCACAGCAGCGAGGTCGCTGCGATGGCAGGTGTCGAACTGGAAGGGCGCGCCTGGCGCATCGAGGCTTGCGCGACCGAGCCGCTGCGTCCGGTCCTCGGCCCCGCGCTCGCCTTGCTCGATCGCAGTGTCTATGTGCATCAGACCGGCCGCGGCGAGATCGTCGGCGGCTGCGAAGTGGCGGGCGACATGCTCGGCGCGACGCTCCGCTCGGACATGCCGGTGCTGGCGGCCTACGCCCGGCATCTGGTCGAAACCATGCCGGTTCTCGCGAGCCTCCGGATCCTGCGGCAATGGGCGGGGCTGCTGCATGCCTCGGCCGATTTCGGACCGCTGCTCGGGCCGCATCCCGATTGTCGCGGTCTCTGGATCAGCGCCGGCTGGAGTTACGGCATCATGGGGGCGCCAGCGGCCGGCGACCTGCTGGCCAAAGCGATCGTCACCGGCGAGATCGACCCGCGCATGGCGCCCTTCGCCGTCGACCGCAAGCGCCGCGGCAAGCTGATCGCCGAAGGCGCGATTGTCGTCAGCGACTGACCGCGTCGCGGGGCAGGACTGGCACGCCGGCTTCCGCAATGCTTACATGCCGCGCGGCGGTGCAATCGACTATCCGGGAAAAGCGTCGAACCATGATCCATTACTGTGTCGCGCGCGACCACCGATACACGATCGACCTGCTGAAGGGGCATGTCCGCGGCCAGCTTGACGATACGGTGGTCGTCAATCTTTACGGCACGCCGGAACTGTTCCAGGTCGCGCCCGACCAAAATCGGCCGGTTTTCATTTTTACCGACCTCGACCGGTTGGCCGTACCCTCGGTGCTGGCGAAGAAGTGGCAGGCCTTTCAGGCGTCGACTCCGGCCGCCCTCTGTCTCAATCATCCGACCCGCACCCTCATCCGGTTCGAGCTGCTGAAATCGCTCTACCGCGCAAAGATCAACCGGTTCGACGTCCATGCCGCCGTCGATCTCGATCTGCCGATGCGCTTTCCGGTGTTCGTGCGCGCCCGCGGCGGCCACGAGGGCGCGCTTACCCGGTTGCTGAACAACAAGGCCGAGGTGGCGCATGCGATCGAACTGCTCCGCGAAAGCCGTTCGATGCAGGAGATGATGATCGTCGAATATCGCGACACGGCCGATTCCGGCGGCATCTTTCGCAAATACAGCGCCTATCTGGTCGGCGATTCATTCTTTCCGCATCACATCCAGTTTTCCCGCGAATGGATGATCAAACGTTCGACCCTGGAGGACGAGCAGTATCTCAAGGAAGAACTCGACTATGTCCGCCTCGGCGATCCGTATGAATCCAGGCTACGCGCGGTCTTTGCGATGGCCGGCATCGGATATGGCCGGATCGATTACAGCATCGATGAATCGGGACCGCAGATATGGGAGATCAACACCAATCCCATGATCGTCGGCGAAAATAACCCCACGGGCTATCGCCTGGAGGCGCGCGACCTTGTCGTGGCCAACATGGTGCAGGCTTTCCGACGACTCGCCGTCGCGCCGCCCGCGATCGGGTAACGACAGCCGGCATATGGGCTTCAAACCGCGCTTCAGTAAGTCGCCCCCGCCGGTAGAGACCGCGACGCCGGCGCCCGCGATTTCTGGAAGCGATCCGCTGGCGGGCCTGGGCCGTTACTCGCATGGGCGGACGGCGCTGCAATACGGTCTGGCCGCAGGGGGCTTGCGCGCGGGCGATCGCGTGCTGGTGCCGGACTTCGTTTGCGATGCGATGGTGCTGCCGCTCCAACAATTGCAACTCGTTCCTGTCTATTTTCCCGTGGAGTCCGATCTGCAGCCGCGTTGGTCGGCGCTTGATTCGTTGGCGTCAGACGACACCCGGGCGCTGGTGATGATTCACTATTTCGGTATTCCGCAGGCGGTCGACCGATATCGCGATTTCTGCCGCGGCCGAAATCTCATCCTGATCGAAGACAATGCGCACGGATTCGGCGGCCGGTTCGAAGGCGAGATGCTGGGCACACTCGGCGATATCGCCATCAGTTCGCCCTGGAAGAATTTCGCGATCCGAAATGGCGGCCTGCTCTATGTCGCGGGTGCGAGCGACCGCGCGTTCGAATCGCTGTCGCAACAGCCGCGCCGTTTCTTTCCGAGCAGGCGCAAAATCCTGGGTCTTGTCGAAGCGGGCTGGCGAAAGCATTGCCGCTATTACGGCCACGGGCTTCAGACGATCCCGCCGACCGCGCCGTTGCCGGCCTGGCGCATGAGCGAGGAGTCGGTCGCGTTCCTCCGCGGGCAGGATTTCGCAGCCGGCGCCACCCGCCGCCGCGACATCTACGAAACCTGGCAGCGATGGGCACTGCGCTCGGGGCTGGAGCCGGTTATCGAGCGACTGGCGGGCGCGGAAGCGCCGCTGCTGTTCCCGGCCTACTGCCGCGATCCCGACTACCGGCACGCGCTGCTCGAATGGGCGTGGCGGCGGCGGATCGAGGCGTCGACCTGGCCGAAATTGCCGCCTGAGGTTTTGGCGGGCGCGGGGGCGGCGCAAGCCTACTGGGCGCGCATGATCTGTCTGCCGATCCATCAGGACATGCCGGCTGCGGACCTGGTCAATTATCTCGACTTGTGCGGGCCGGTGCCGTGACTGGCCTCGGGGTGGGTGCCGGCCATCGTCGGGTTTGCTCCTCCGCCAAGGTCTGCTAACCCGCTCAATTGTTTGTAAAACTTGACAGAAATCGCGGTCTCTCTAGACTGAGCCGATCTCAATAGGGGGCGAACATGCCGACTCTCAAGCTTGTTACGACGACCGAAGCGAAGAGCGTTGCCACGCTCGCGCAGGCGCTGCGCGACAGTGCGAATGCAGAGCGCGGCGAACGCGCGCCGTGGCGGCAGTTTCGTGCCGGCATGGCGATGTGCATCGGCGGTTGAGCGACGGCGGCCGTTGGCCGCCTTCGATTGACCGGCCGAAGCGGATGCCATTGCGCGTGCGATAAACGCGCCGTTCCCAGATCAGGGAACCTATAGCTTTGGTTACGAACCACTCATCGAATTCTAGCGTGTCATCGCCCGGCAATCCGGGCGATGTCCGTTTCTACGTCTGGAAATCCGACGACATCTATCACCGACGCTATCAGCGCGGGCTTGATGCGGCTGCCGCTCTGGTGCATGTGCTCGACGAGACGCCGCTGCTGGGCGGCGATGAAGCCTCGTTTGTTGCGCTTTATCGGCAATGCATGGCGCTCGACCGCGATGCCGTCGCGGCGGTCTGGCTCGATCCGGCTGCCTTCGGCTGGTCGGTCTACGCCTATCACAGCGTTGGCGTCCTCGGTGCATTGCGCGCCGATCTCGCCGCCGGCAAGGAGCAGGTTCGCGCCGACCATGATTTCGTCGAAGGTGCGCTGACCGATCAGCTCGCCTTCTTTAAGGCGATCGCCGTCGGCATGCATATCGTCGCCGGTGCCGATCTGACGTTACAGGCACCGCTCGCCGTTACGCCGCCTTTTGCGATCCCTGGGACCCGATATGTCATCAAGGGAACGGACACGGTGCAACTCGCCGGCGTACACCAAAGTCGACCGCTTCTCTCCGGCGATGGCGCCGATCAGCCCTATCTCGTGGAGGCGCCGCTCGTTACGCGACATGGCTGCCATTTCCAGCTCAATTCCTGGAGCGGGCAAATTCCGCATATCGATTGCGACGAGGTCGCGATTGCAGCGCGGATTCCCGCCACCATCGACGCGGCACATTTCGCGGCCATCGATCAGGCGATCGACTGGATGCAGCGTTACGCGCCGGACATGTTCGAGGGATTCCGCAAATGGACGCGCTGTCTGGCCGTCAAGGAGCCGAAGGGGGACGGCACCGGCGGCGGCGTCGGCAGCGGCTCGTTCACCTTTCTGCCCGGCCTCATTCATCTGAAGCTGGTATCGAACCCGCTCTGGCTCGCCGAGTCCTTCGTTCACGAGAGCATGCACAATCGGCTGTTCTTCCTCGACGAAGACACGCATATCCTGCGCGAGATACCGGGCCCGGCGATCAACTATTCGCCCTGGCGGCCCGATCGGCGACCGCCGCACGGAATCCTGCATGCGATCGCCGTATTCATTCCGGTCACCCGGTTCATGTTCGACATCTGGCGCGATGGCGTGTTGCAGGGCGAGGACGAAGCCTATGCGCTCGATTTCGTCGTCCGCCAGCGCTACCGCATCCGGATGGCGGTCGAGGTGCTGGAAACGGTCGGCGAGTTCACCGAGCCCGGCCGCGTCCTGTTCGATGAAATCAAACGTGCAGCCGAAGAGCTCGACCGCGACATTCTGCAGGCGGATCTGCCGCGGCATCGCGCAGCGCTGCAACTCGACAAGCCGACATCGCGTTTCGTGCCGACCTGCAGCGAACGCACCGGCGCGCCGATGACCAGCATCGAGGCGCTGCTCGAACATATCCAGCTTTACGATGTTGCCGGACAGGCGGCCGACTGGGGCCCGGTTTTCGAGCGGATGCTCGCGCCGGAAACGCCGGTCGCCGCGCCGCATTGATCCGCAGCAAACACGCCTACGAAAATCTCGGTCGGTAGCCGCCATAGCCGCGGCGGCCCGCTTCATGTAAGACCTCTTCACATGGGCTGGCGCGACAAGGACCGGGGCAAGGGCGGCGGATCCAACGAGGATGGCGCCGGGCGGCGCGGCTATCACCACGGAAATCTGCGCGAGGCACTGATCCAGGCGGCGCTCGACCTGATCGGGGAGAAGGGCGCGGCCGGCTTCACCTTCGCCGAGGCGGCGCGGTCGGCCGGTGTCAGCCCCGCCGCGCCCTACCGGCATTTCCGCGATCGCGATGCCCTGATGGCCGACGTCGCGCGGCAGGGCTTTGAACGCTTCCACGCTTTTCTCAAGAACGCCTGGAACGACGGTCGGCCCGACACGCTCACCGCCTTCAACAATCTCGGCAAGGCTTTCCTCGCCTTCGCGCGCACGGAGCCCGCTTACTACTCAGCGATGTTCGAGGCGGCCATTCCGCCCGATACCAACGCCGAACTGCGTGACGCGGGCGACCAGGCTTTCGCGATATTGCGCACCGCATCGGAGGCTCTGTGCGAGCTGCTTCCGAAAGTGGGACGGCCACCGGCGTCTATGGTGGCATTGCACATCTGGTCGCTGGCGCATGGCATTGCGTCCTTATTCGGTCGCGGCGATGCGGCGCGGCGCAAATTGCCGATGGCGCCGGAGGAGCTGCTCGAGGCGGCGGTGCTGATCTACCTGCAGGGGCTCGGGCTTGGCACCGACCAGACGGTCGGGCGCCGCTGAAACGCGACGCAAGAACAGGAATGACCGGCGACGTCGAGATTCTTTAGACTGGAATGACGATGAGAGATCCAAGGATTGAAACGCTGATCGGAGCGTTAGACCGGGCCCTCTTCGAGAGATTGGAACCGGATACCGACGCGTGGCCGGTCGCGCGTGGCATATTCGATGCGCTTCGGGATCCGAGACCAGTCAATCCGACGTCGGACATCAAGGCGCTTCCGGCGCCCGAAATCCTGGCGACGGCTCTCGATATGTCGCGGAAGGGCACGGGCGATCTGTCGCTTATTGCGACGACGGTTGCGGAACTGGCTTCGGATCTGAACTGGTGGAGCCGGATGGGCTCCGGCAACGATCCGTCGACGTTCACCGATGCTCATGCCTTCATCGTCGGACCGGGCGGACTCGAAGATCGGGATGACGCGGAAATCGGCGTCAGTCTGCTGGCACCGAACGTCCGATATCCGGACCATCACCATCCGCCGCCGGAAGTGTACTTGGCCATGACGCCGGGAGCCTGGCGCAAGAACCACGGTCCCTGGACCGAACCGGGGATCGGCGGAACGATTTTCAACGAACCGAATGTCGTTCACGCCATGAAGTCGGACTCCGCGCCGTTGTTCGCGTTCTGGTGTTTGCTGTTGAAGTAGTGCGCTGAGTGCGGTCTCGGGCCCTGTTCTTGTCCGTGCCGACCTCATCACTGACGGCGCAAGCTGCCGATGGCGCATGCAATGCTGCCTCGAGGCGGCGCGCCGATCGACCGGCAGGGATTGGGCCTCGGCACCGACCAAACGGCAGGGCGGCGTTAAAAGCGCGGGGCGGAAACGCTGTTTTGCTGGCGCGTCTTGATTCTCCCGTGCCGCCGATCGATCTATTCGACGATTTATTCGGCCACCGCGCTTGACAGGCGCCGGCACTTCCCTTAGCTATGTAAATGTCATTAACATTCACATGGACGCGGATCATGGCGGACATCACAGCAAAGATCGACGACCTCGGAAAACCGGCCTGGATCGGCGTGACACTGGTGGCCTTCATCCTGTTCTGGCCCGCCGGTCTGGCAGTACTGGCTTACCTCATCTGGAGCGGACGCATGGGAAACTGGAAGCATTTTGGCCTTAGCGGCTTTGGTAACAGCGACATGGGCAAGGCGCGCGGTCGCTGGTACGGCGCCTGCAATGGTGGCCGTTCGGAAACGAGCGGCAACGCCGCCTTTGACGAGTATCGCGAAGAAACGCTGCGCCGCCTCGAAGAGGAGCAGAAGGATTTCCGCTCGTTCCTCGACCGGCTGCGCCAGGCGAAGGACAAGGCGGAGTTCGACCAGTTCATGGCCGACCGCACGGGCCGCAATTCGGGCTCGCAGGGATCCGCGCAGGCCTGAAACATCGGCGGGGTCATGCGGCGACCATCGCCTCGTTAAAGATCGAAGCGCCGGCTCTTACAAGCCGGCGCTTTTCTTTGCGACCTGTGTACGCCGCCGCCGTCGGGCCGACGACGCCGGCATGAACCGCGGCGATGCAGACTGTTCCCCACTTTTTGTCGGGCTTGGCCACCCTAAGGCGCCGTGCGATCACGCTTCCCTGTCGGGATCGATCGATTCCAGCAGCACATGGCGCGCATCGATCAGCAGCTTGCCCGCATGCTCGAAATTGACCGTGACGCGGGCGCCGACAACCGACTGGATCTGGCCGCGACCCCAGTCGGGCCGCTGCGGATGGCGGACCCAGCCGCCGGGAACCAGTTCCAGCCCTGTCACGTTGTTGCCCGCCGGAAAATCATCGCGCTACCGGACCCGATCGTATCGGCAAACCGGTTCGGCCAGAAGCAGTCGCCGCTAGCCCCCGAAATTTGCCGATTCGGGTATGCCGGGGTCGACCCCCGACGGTCTGGAAGCGTGCGGATCCGATACCAGGCGGGCCGGCCGCGCTCCCCGATCGTACAGGCGGGACTCGGCTCGCGCCGCCCACTCGCAATATTGTCAAGGAAATTCATGTAGATGGCTGGAATCGGGTGCGCGAGGGGGAGGCTTGCAGCGCAAAGCGATTTCCCTATACTCGCGCCGCCTTTCCAAGGGGACTTCGAATGGATCTCGGTACCGTCAAGGACAAGCGCAGAACCCATAACGACATGCGGCCGTTGCTGCCCCCCGATTATCGTCCGCAGGACGATGAGCCCTTCATGAATCCCATGCAGCGGGAGTATTTCCGCCAGAAGCTTCTGGCATGGCGGGAAGAGCTGGTGCGCGAATCATCGGAAACCCTGCAGCATCTCCAGGAAGAGAGCCTGGCCGAGCCGGACATCACCGACCGCGCCTCGCTCGAGACCGATCGCTCGCTCGAACTGCGCACCCGCGATCGCGAGCGCAAGCTGATCTCGAAGATCGATTCGGCGCTCGAGCGAATCGAGGACGGCTCCTATGGCTTCTGCGAGGAGACCAGCGAGCCGATCAGCCTGAAGCGGCTGGAGGCACGCCCGATCGCGACACTCAGCCTCGAAGCGCAGGAGCGCCACGAGCGGCTCGAACGGACCCGTCGCGACGACTGACGGCGGCGGTTCGCAGCGTGCCGGCGCTGCTGATTCGGCTCATCGCAGGCTGCGTTTTTTGCGCGTTCACGCTTGCGCGAGCGGCGCGAAAAATCGTTCCGGAAATTCAATCGGGGATTGTGGTTCGGCGACCAGCCTCCTGGTTTTATCCTTTATTATCATTAAGTTATTGGCGTTCGCGGCGATGTTCTCTTTTCGTACAGGTTCCGCTTGCGTATGAGAACAAAATCGGTACACTCGCCTTCATTGCGCCTCTCGGGGCGCCTGTGAAATAAGGAGGCACGTGCGATGGCCAGCAACCCGGCGCTCAAGCTCGTCGAAAAGGAAAACCGGCAGGCGATGGACAGATCAAAGGCTCTTGATGCGGCGCTGAGCCAGATCGAGCGCGCCTTCGGCAAGGGTTCGATCATGCGCCTCGGCCAGCGCGAAATCGCGGTCGAGACCGAGATTGTGCCGACCGGTTCGCTCGGGCTCGATATTGCGCTCGGCATCGGCGGCCTGCCGCGCGGCCGTGTCGTCGAAATCTACGGACCGGAAAGCTCCGGCAAGACCACGCTTGCGCTCCATGTGATCGCGGAAGCGCAGCGTGGGGGCGGCGTCTGCGCCTTCATCGACGCCGAACATGCGCTCGATCCCGGCTATGCGGCGAAGCTCGGCGTCAATGTCGAGGAGCTGCTGATCTCGCAGCCGGACGCCGGCGAACAGGCACTCGAAATTGCCGATACGCTGGTCCGCTCCGGTGCGATCGAAGTGCTGGTGATCGATAGCGTCGCGGCCCTGGTGCCGCGCGCCGAACTCGAAGGCGAGATGGGTGATTCCCATGTCGGCCTGCATGCCCGGCTGATGAGCCAGGCGCTGCGCAAGCTGACCGGCTCGATCTCGCGCTCGCGCTGCATGGTCATCTTCATCAACCAGATCCGCATGAAGATCGGCGTGATGTTCGGCAGTCCGGAAACCACGACCGGCGGCAATGCGCTGAAATTCTATGCCTCGGTGCGGCTCGACATCCGCCGCATCGGCTCGATCAAGGACAAGGAAACCGTGGTCGGCAACCAGACCCGCGTGAAGGTCGTCAAGAACAAGCTCGCACCGCCGTTCCGCGTCGTCGAGTTCGACATCATGTATGGCGAAGGTGTCTCCAAGACCGGCGAGCTGATCGATCTCGGAGTCGCGGCGGGTGTGGTCGAGAAATCCGGCGCCTGGTTCTCCTATGAAGGCCAGCGCGTCGGCCAGGGCCGCGAGAACGCCAAGCAGTTCCTCAAGGAGAACCCGGAGATGGCGCTCGCCATCGAAAAGGCGATTCGACAGAACGCAGGCCTTGTCGCCGGCGCGATGATGGACAGCAAGCCGAGCAGCGGCGGCGACGACGAAACCGACAATCGCGACGGCGTCGAAGAGTAGCGACCCGGCGGCGGGGTGCCTCCGCGCCGCCGATTGTCCGCTGAACCGTGGCCCGTCCGGATATCGGGCGGGGAGCGACATCAGAACCGCCGCCGTCTCCTCCGGCGGCGGTTTGTCGTTTAGGGGGCGGTGACGGCTGGTCGGTTTGAAGCGCAGGATTGCATTTCAGTGAAATCCCCGGCTTGGGTTCACCAGCTCGGGTTCAGGGGGATGGCAAACCACACATAACGGAGGCACCGATGGCAACGCAGGCTGACAAGGCCCGGACATTCCAGGCGCTGCACCGGGAGGGCTGTTTTGTCATTCCCAATCCCTGGGATGCCGGATCGGCGCGGCTGCTTGCCGGGCTCGGCTTTTCAGCGTTGGCGTCGACCAGCGCCGGGCTCGCCTTCGCTCTCGCACGGCCGGACGGAGCCAACCGCGTCGATCGCGCGGAAACGGTCGCCAATGCCCGCGCCATCGTCGAGGCGACCGATCTGCCGGTCAGCGCCGATCTCGAGGACGGGTTTGGTGCGCGGCCCGAGGATGCGGCCGAGACGATCCGGCAGGGTGCGGCGGCCGGCCTGGTCGGTGGCTCGATCGAGGATTCGACGCGCGCGGGGAAAGAGCCGGTCTACGAGATGGCTCATGCCGCCGACCGCGTCCGGGCGGCGGCCGAAGCGGCTCGCGCACTGCCGTTCCCATTCATGCTGGTCGGGCGGGCCGAGAATTTTCTGCACGGGCGGACCGATCTCGCCGACACGATCCGCCGGTTGCAGGCCTATCAGGAGGCCGGGGCCAACGTTCTTTTCGCGCCGGGCCTGCGCAACCGCGACGAGGTCGCGAGCGTCATCGCATCGATCGACCGGCCACTCAACGTGCTGATGGGGCCGGGTGGCGCGACGGTTGCGGATCTGGCCGGGCTCGGCGTGCGGCGCATCAGCGTCGGCGGCTCACTTTACCGGGCGGCCTGTGGCGGGCTCATGCGGGCCGCGCGGGAGCTGCGCGAACAAGGCAGCTTCGGCTACACCGCCGATGCGACACCGCATGGCGAGCTGAACGCTCTGTTCAGCCAGGGCTGAGCGGCACCCGGCAAACCCTGGCCGGTGCTCCAGGAGCGCTTCTGGACAGGCTCGGCTTGCGCGGGATAGAAGCGGCGCCACATGAGGGCAGCGCGCGGGCGGCCTCGTTTGAGGGGCCGCGCCCGCATCCCGGAATCGGACAATGCAGACCGCGAACGAGATCAGGACGGCGTTTCTCGAATATTTCCGCCGGCACGGCCATGAGGTCGTGCCGTCGTCGCCGCTTGTCCCGCGCAACGATCCGACTCTGATGTTCACCAATGCCGGCATGGTGCAGTTCAAGAACGTCTTCACCGGGCAGGAGAAGCGGCCGTACAATCGCGCCGCGACCGCGCAGAAATGCGTGCGCGCCGGCGGCAAGCACAACGATCTCGAGAATGTCGGCTATACCGCGCGTCATCACACCTTCTTCGAGATGCTCGGCAATTTCTCGTTCGGCGATTACTTCAAGGATGTCGCGATCGAGCATGCGTGGAACCTGATCACGAATGAGTACGGTCTCGCGAAGGACCGGCTTCTGGTCACCGTCTATGCGACCGACGACGAGGCGTTCGATCTCTGGAAGAAGATTGCCGGATTGCCGGATGCGAAGATCATCCGCATCCCGACCGCGGACAATTTCTGGGCGATGGGCGATACCGGCCCCTGCGGCCCGTGCTCGGAAATCTTCTTCGATCATGGCGCGCATATTCCCGGCGGGCCGCCGGGCAGCCCCGACCAGGACGGCGACCGCTTCATCGAGATCTGGAATCTCGTGTTCATGCAGTACGAGCAGGTGACGCCGGGCGAGCGGGTGAACCTGCCGCGTCCGTCGATCGATACCGGCATGGGGCTCGAGCGCATTGCGGCCGTGTTGCAGGGCAAGCACGACAATTACGACATCGATCTGATGCGCGGGCTGATCCTCGCGTCGGCCGAGGCATCGCACACCGATCCCGACGGACCGCATAAGGTTTCGCATCGCGTCATCGCCGATCATCTGCGCGCGAGCTGTTTCCTCATCACCGATGGCGTGCTGCCGTCGAACGAGGGGCGCGGCTATGTGCTGCGTCGTATCATGCGGCGCGCGATGCGCCATGCGCACATGCTCGGCGTTACCGAACCGCTGATGTGGAAGCTGGTGCCCGCGCTCAATCGCGCAATGGGCGAAGCCTATCCCGAGCTCAATCGCGCCCAATCGATCGTGACCGAAACGCTCAGGCTGGAGGAAACGCGCTTCCGCCAGACGCTCGATCGCGGCCTCGGCCTGCTCGATGATGCGATGGCGCCGCTTGGCAGCGATCAGGCGCTGCCCGGCGAGGTCGCGTTCAAGCTCTACGACACCTACGGATTTCCGCTCGATCTGACGCAGGACATCCTGCGCGGCCAGGGCCGCAGCGTCGATCTCGACGGTTTCAACGCGGCGATGGAGCGGCAGCGCGCGGCTGCACGCAAGGCCTGGTCCGGTTCCGGCGAGGCGGCGACCGAGAAACTCTGGTTCGAGATCCGCGACCGCGTCGGGGCAAGCGATTTTCTCGGCTATGCGACAGAGTCCGCCGAAGGTCAGGTCGTAGCCCTGGTCAGGGACGGCGCCGAGGTCGATGCGCTCGCGTCAGGCGATGCCGGCATGGTCATCGCGAACCAGACGCCGTTTTACGGCGAGAGCGGCGGCCAGATGGGCGATACCGGCGTTCTGGTGAGCGCCGACGGCGGCGAGTTCACGGTCGAGGACACGCTGAAGAAGCTCGGCGATGTCTATGTGCATATCGGGCGTGTGACCAAAGGCCGTCTCGCCCGCGGCACCGCGATCGAGATGCGGGTCGATGGCGAGCGGCGCTCGGCGCTGCGCGCCAACCATTCGGCGACGCATCTGCTGCACGAGGCTTTGCGCCGCACGCTCGGCGATCACGTGACCCAAAAGGGCTCGCTGGTCGCGCCGGAGCGGCTGCGTTTCGATTTCAGCCATCCAAAGCCGATGACCGACGAAGAGATCGAAACGGTGGAATCGATCGTCAACGAACGCATACGCCGAAATGCCGATGTCGATACCTCGCTGATGACGCCGGACGATGCGGTGAAGGCGGGCGCGCTCGCCTTGTTCGGTGAAAAATACGGCGACGAGGTGCGCGTGGTTGGCATGGGCGGCCCCTACGACGCGCAAAGCGTCGGCACGGGCAGCATCGATGCCAAGAATTTCTCGGTCGAACTTTGCGGTGGCACGCATGTGCGCCGGACCGGCGATATCGGTCTCTTCCACGTGGTGGGCGAGGGTGCGGTCGCGGCGGGCGTGCGTCGCATCGAGGCGGTCACCGGCCGGGGCGCTGAAATCTATATGCGTGCGCAGGACCGGCTGCTGCAGGAGACCGCATCCACCCTCAAGGCGCAGCCGGCCGAACTGCCGCAGCGGGTCGCAGCCCTGCTCGACGAGCGGCGGCGGCTCGAACGCGAACTGACCGAGGCGCGCAAGAAGCTCGCGATGGGCGATGGATCCGGCGGCAACGCGGCCGGCGACGACAAGCTCGAGGCACGCGAAATCGGCGGCATCAAATTCGCCTCGCGCCTGATGGATGGCGTGCCGGCGAAAGAGCTGAAGGGCATGGCCGACGGGCTCAAGAAACAGCTCGGCTCGGGCGTCGTCACATTGATCGCGCGCGAAGACGGCCGCGCGTCGATCGTGGTCGGCGTGACCGACGATCTGACCGACCGGATCAGCGCGGTCGACCTGGTCCGGGTCGGCAGCGAAGCACTCGGCGGCAAGGGCGGCGGCGGTCGGCCCGACATGGCGCAGGCCGGCGGGCCCGATGCGGCGGCGGCGGCGGCGGCGATCAAGGCGATCGAAGCGGCACTCGGGGCCTGAAACGGCTAGACTGTCTCCCGCCGCCCGCCAGCAACGGGCCGGTCAGGGGGAAGCAAGCTGCGCCACCGCGTTCATTCCTGGCTCGATGGCCATAACGCCGAGAGTATGACGGCGCGGCTCGTGAGCGCCTTTCTCATTGCGGCGGTCGGGCTCTGCGTGGCTGCAGGTGCCGCGCTGACCTTGCCCGATTTGTCGCCGGCGGCCAGGCGCGATTGGGTAATCGTGATCGGCGCCGTGCAGATCGTCTTTCTGGTGGAGTATCTGCTGCGCCTGTGGGTCGCGCCCGCGCACGATGCGGAGACGGCGGCCCATCCGCTGCAGACGCGCCTGCGCTTTCTGATCTCGCCACTCGGAATCATCGACCTGGTTTCCCTGTTGCCCGGCTTTCTCCTGGTGACGGGTGCGCAGCCCTGGTTCGAGGAAGTCGCGGCGTTACTCGCTCTCTTCAAGCTGGCCCGTTACAGCCCGGCGCTCGGCTTGCTGGCGACAGTCATCCGAAACGAACGGCGCCCGCTGATTGCTGCGATCATGGCGCTATTCGTGCTGCTGATCCTGTCGGCCGGATTTGTCTATCTGCTCGAACGCGACGCGCAGCCCACCGTGTTCACCAGCATTCCGGCAAGCCTATGGTGGGCCGTCACGACGATGGCGACCGTCGGCTATGGCGACATGACGCCGATCACGACGTTGGGGCGGATCTTCGGCGGCTTCGTGATGCTCCTCGGTATCGCGATGTTCGCGGTGCCGGCCGGCATCATGGCGACTGGATTCGCCAGCGAGTTACGCCGCCGCGATTTCGTGATCACCTGGAAGACGGTTGCGAAGGTGCCGCTGTTCTCGGGGCTCGATGCGGGCCCGATCGCCAGCATCGCGCAATTACTGCAGCCGCAGTTCGTGCCCGCCGGCCATGTCGTCGTGCGCCGCGGTGCGGCCGCCGATGCGATGTACTTCATCATGGACGGGACGGTCGAAGTGGATGTGGCGCCGGACCGCGTGCGGCTTGGCCCCGGCAGCTATTTCGGCGAAATCGCGCTGTTGCACGACATCGAGCGCACGGCGACCGTGACGGCGATCGCAGATTGCCGGCTGCTGGCTTTGTCGGTTGCCGATTTCCGCCGCCTGATGGCGGAGCTGCCCGACCTGAAAGCGAAACTGGAAGAGACGGCCGGGGCGCTCTTGCGCGGCCCCGGCCAGTAGATCGTCGATCGCGTTGTTGCCGCGTTACTGCGCGTCGGCCGCGACCTGCATCTTCACGATATGGTCGGGGTTCTGCACCACGCCGTTCGCGGCCTGGTCGCCCTTCTTGATCATGTCGACGAATTCCATGCCTTCGACCACCTGGCCCCACACCGTGTACTGGCCGTCGAGGAAGGTCGCATCGCCGAACACGATGAAGAACTGGCTGTCGGCGCTGTCGGGGCTCTGCGCGCGCGCCATCGAGACGACACCGCGCGTGTGCGGCGTATCGGAGAACTCGGCGTCGAGATTCTGGCCAGAGCCGCCGCGACCGGTGCCGGTCGGATCGCCGGTCTGCGCCATGAAGCCTTCGATCACGCGATGGAACACGATGCCGTCATAGAATCCTTCGCGCACCAGCTCCTTGATCCGCGCCACATGTTCGGGCGCGAGGTCCGGGCGCATCTCGATCACGACCCGGCCATAGTCGAGATCGAGGTAAAGCGTGTTTTCGGGATCGAGTGCCATGGCGTTGCCTCCTGTGCCGAGCATGATTGCACAAACCGCCGCGGCACGAACGAGGCCCCGCCGGGTGAATTCTCGAATTTTCATCGGTCTCTGTCTCTCTTGTGATGGGTTTGGTTTCGGCGTCAAGCCATCGCCCGCTTCAGGCCGGCATCGAGGGCGTCGAGGAACTGCTGCGTCGTCAGCCATTTCTCGTCGGGGCCGATCAGCAGGGCGAGATCTTTGGTCATCGCGCCGGATTCGACGGTTTCGACGCAGACCTTCTCGAGTGTTTCGGCGAATTTCTGTACGTCCGGCGTATTGTCGAACTGGCCGCGATAATAAAGCCCGCGCGTCCAGGCGAAGATCGAGGCGATCGGATTGGTCGAGGTTTCACGCCCCTTCTGGTGCTCGCGATAATGCCGCGTCACGGTGCCGTGCGCGGCCTCGGCCTCGACCGTCTTGCCGTCGGGCGTCAGCAGCACCGAGGTCATCATGCCGAGCGAACCGAAGCCCTGTGCGACCGTGTCCGACTGCACATCGCCGTCATAGTTCTTGCAGGCCCAGACGAAGCCGCCGCTCCATTTGAGGGCCGAGGCGACCATGTCGTCGATCAGGCGATGCTCGTAGCCAATCTTCTTCGCCTTGAAGCGGTCGGCGAACTCGGCGTCGAATACCTCCTGAAAGATATCCTTGAAGCGGCCGTCATAGGTCTTGAGGATCGTGTTCTTGGTCGAGAGATAGACCGGCCAGCCGAGATTGAGTCCGTAATTGAAACAGGCGCGTGCGAAGCCGCGGATCGAATCGTCGAGATTGTACATCGACATCGCAACGCCGGCTTCGGGGAACTGGAACACTTCCAGCTCGACCGGTTTGCCGCCGCCCTCCGGTTCGAAACGCATCGTGAGGCGGCCTTTGCCCGGGACCTTCATCTCGGTTGCGCGATACTGGTCGCCGAATGCGTGACGCCCGATCACGATCGGCAGGGTCCAGCCCGGCACCAGCCGCGGCACGTTCCGGCAGATGATCGGCTGGCGAAAGACGGTGCCGCCGAGGATGTTGCGGATCGTGCCGTTGGGCGACTTCCACATCTTCTTGAGCTTGAATTCCTCGACCCGCGCCTCGTCGGGTGTGATCGTCGCGCATTTCACGCCGACGCCGTACTTCGCGATCGCGTTCGCGGCATCGATGGTGATCTGGTCCTCGGTCGCGTCGCGGCTCTCGATCCCGAGGTCGAAATATTTCAGATCGATGTCGAGATAGGGCAGGATCAGCTTGCTCTTGATGAACTGCCAGATGATCCGGGTCATCTCGTCGCCGTCGATCTCGACGACCGGGTTCTTAACCTTGATTTTCTGCATGGATTTTCGCGGGTTCTCTTTGCGGGCTCTCACCTAGAGCGCCGGGTGTCGGAAAAGGGCGGTCCGGCGCCGGGCCGGGCGGCCGGAACATAGCATCGCCGGGCCTGTTGGCAAGTTAACGCCGCGCAATGTCGGTCAGCGTCTTTTCCATCCCCGCGACATGCGCATCGAAACTGTGTTTGCGCTCGAGAATACGGCGGCCGCGGCGGCCGAGCCGGGTCATCAGATCGCGATCCTCGTAGATCATCCGGATATTGCCGGCGAGCGTCTGCCAGTCGCCGACCGGCGACAGAAGGCCCGTCTCGCCATGCCGGACGGTCTCGGGGATCGGGCCGAAATTGCTGGCCAGCACGCATTTGCCGAAGGACATTCCTTCGAGGATCGCCAGCGTGATGAGATCGTCGCGCGTCGGAAACACCATCGCATCGCAATTCTGGATGTACGCCGCCACCTCGGCCTCCCCGACATTGCCGGTGTAGACGATGTCGGCGCCGATTGCGTCGACCTTGTTGCAGTAAGGATCGTCGGCCGGCCGGTTGCCGACGCAGACCAGGCGGATGTCGGGGTTGTTGAGATGCTTGACCGCCATCGCAGACAGATCCTGACCTTTGCGGCGATCGACGCGACCGAGATGCAGCAGATAGAACTTGCCCGGCTCGCGTACGAACGGCGCCGGTTGCGGCGACAGGTCCATGCCGATGCCATAGGGAACGACCGTCCAGTTGTCAGTCTTGAGATATTCTTTGTAGAGCGTATCGGCCTGCCACAAAGTTGGGAACACGATGCGGGTGGCCTTGGTATAGGCGTCGAACCGGAAGGCCGGCATCGTCATATAGTGGTTGCCGAATTTGGGCTCGTGAATCCACCATAAAACCGGGCAGCGTCCGGCGGCGCGCGAGACGACTTTGGATGCCGTGATCGTATTGCACAGGAGGGCGTCGTAATCTCGCACCGAGGCGGTTTCAACGAAACGGGCGCCGAGTTTTTCGTACTCGGCGATCAGCGGTTCGCCCGGCCGTGCGACCAGTCGCACCATGTGGACCTCGTGGCGCTTCACCAGTTCGCGGATCAGGCGGAACAGGATGATCTGAGCGCCCTCGCGCAGGTAATTGTGACTGTGAACCAGAAATTTCATCGCTCGCTGCCTAGATCCGTTGCGGCTTGTCGGGGCGTTTGGCGGGCGGCGCTTCGAGCAGCGCCGGAACGACGTCTTCCGCGCGATCGACGACGCGCAGCAGGTCGCGATATCGCGGCCGCAGGAATCCTTCCTCGATCTGCCGTTCGATCATCGCCAGCAGCGGATTCCAGTAGCCGTCGACATTGACCAGCAGAACCGGCTTGTCGTGCAACTCGAGTTGCCGCCACGTGATGATCTCGAAGGTTTCGTCCAGCGTGCCGAAGCCGCCGGGCAGAATGACGAAGGCATCCGAGCGTTCGAACATCATCTGCTTGCGCTCGTGCATGCTCTCGACGACGTAAAGCTCGCTGAGCCCGCCGCGATGCGCCTCGCGGGCGCGCAGGAAGGCGGGAATGATGCCGATCACGTGGCCGCCGTTCTCCAGCACGGCATCGCAGACCACACCCATCAGGCCGACCCCGCCGCCGCCGAACACCAGCTGCAGCCCGTGCTCGGCGATGGCGCGGCCGAGCGTCGCGGCGGCCTCGCGATAGCGCGGGTCGTTGCCGGTCGAAGAGCCGCAATAGACACAAACAGACTGTGGAGCGATCATGCGGGCGATGAAAAATACAGCGTCGGTTGCGGCAGCGCGCCGAGGCGCCGGGATCGGCGCGCGCCAAAATAGCGGAGGCGGGCGGTCGGGCCAATGGGGCGCGGGACGCCGGTTTCTTCTGCTTCTGCCGGCCCTGCTGCTGCCCGCCCTGCTGCTGACCGCCTTGCTGCTGCCCGCCTTCCTCCTGACAGCGCCTCCAGTTCTCGCGCAGGACGACGACGCGGATGCGGTCGGGCGGGGCGCCTATCTCTTCGCTGCCGCCGGTTGTGCCGGTTGCCACACCGACGTCGAGAATGACGGGCCGCCTTTGGCCGGCGGTCGCGCGCTCGAAACGCCGTTTGGCATTTTCTACAGCCCAAACATCACGCCCGATCCGGACACCGGAATCGGCGACTGGACCGAGGCGGATTTCCTCCGCGCATTGCGCGACGGCAAGGCACCCGACGGCAGCACTTACTTCCCGGTCTTTCCCTACACCTCGTTTACGCTGATGGCGGACGCGGATATCGCCGACATGTGGGCGTATCTGCGCTCGGTCGATCCCGTCAGCCGTGAGAATCGGGCGCACGAGGCGGCATTTCCGTTCGGCTGGCGCGGTTTGCTGCCAATCTGGCAGTGGCTGCATCTGGAGCCGGGGCCGATGGCACCCGACCAGGGCGCGGCGATCGCACGCGGCGCCTATCTGGTGAATGCGCTCGGCCATTGTGGCGAATGTCATACGCCGCGCGGCGCGATGGGCGCGCTGGATCGCGATCGCTGGCTCGCCGGCACCGACGAGGGCCCCGAGGGCGGCAAGATCCCGAACATCACGCCGGATCCGGAGACCGGCATCGGCGCCTGGTCCGATGACGAGATCCTGCGCGTGCTGGAGAGCGGCATGCTGCCCGATTTCGACGTGGTCGGCGGCGGCATGGCCGAGGTCGTGCGCAACAGCACGAGCAAGCTCACCGATGAGGACCGAGTCGCGATCGTCGCTTATCTGCGGTCGCTGCCGGCGATCGGGAACGAGGACGCGGCCGCGACGCAGCCGGAATACTGACGCCGTTTGCGGCGGCCTGCGGCCGATCCCTGGGGCCGCCGCTGCTTTCCATGACAGGAGGCGCCGCGGTTGGTACTCTCGGCTGGACTCGGCGGGGCAACAGAGGGGGCCGAGAACCCGTGAATCGTTTCATCGTTATCGGTATCGTTGCGGCGGTCGTCGCCATTGCGGTCGCGCTGTTCCTGTTTCTCGGCCGTTCGGGCGAGGAGGTTGCGGATCTGCCGGTGGATGAGCCGTCCGCGGCTGCGACGTCCCAGGACGATACCCCGAGTGACGATGGCGCGAACGACGATGCTGCCGTCGACACGGGTGCTGCGGACGATGCCGCCGCCAGCGACGTTGATGCGGACCGGGATTCCGGCGGACCGAGTTTCGATATCGTGCGCGTCACGCCGGAAGGCACCTTGGTGGCAGCCGGTCGCGCCGCACCGGGCAGCGTCGTGACGCTGCGCATGAACGGCGAGGTGTTCGATACGGTCGAGGCCGACGAACGCGGCGCGTGGGTGATGCTGCCGGACCATCCGCTCGCACCGGGCACGCACGAACTGAGCCTGGTTGCACAGGTCGGAGACGATCCCGAAATCGTCTCCAAGGATGTCGTCGTCGTCGTGGTGCCCGATCCGGCGCAGGTCGCTTCAGGCGACGCACAGCCGCTCGCGGTCATCATGCCAAATACAGATGGCTCGGCCGCCGAAGTGCTGCAGGGTCTCGAGCCGGCGCCGGGCGAAGGAATTCAGAGCGGGGATCTCAGCATCGACAGTGTCGACTATGGCGAGGACGGGCGCGTCATCATCGGCGGCCGGGCGCCGGTCGGCACGACGCTGCATGCCTATCTAGACAATGTGCCCATCGCGACCGCCGAGAGCGGGCCCGACGGTCGGTGGACGGCGCGGCCCGAGAGCCCGGTGGCGCCGGGCCTGCACTGGCTGCGGATCGATCAGGTCGACGCCGAAGGCAAGGTGATCTCGCGCGTCGAGACGCCGTTTTCGCGCGCCGAGGCCGACGAGATCGTCCCCGACGGCACGAGCGTGGTGGTCCAGCCGGGCAACAGCTTGTGGCGCATCGCGCGGCGCATCTATGGCGAGGGGCTGCGCTATACCGTGATCTACGAGGCCAATCAGGAGCAGATTCGTGATCCCGACCTGATCTATCCCGGCCAGGTTTTCACGATGCCCGGGGACGGAGCGACCGCGAACTGACAGTGGCCGGCATCCGCGGGATTTGATCCCCGCCGGGCCGCCGAAGCGACCCGGGACCCGCCATCGCACCGTGCTAGGTTGGCGGTCGCCGGGAGCATCGCGACACAGGCCCCTTGCGATCAAAGCCTTGCGGCACCTCCGCCCTTTTGGCAGAAGCAGGCGGCTGTCCGTCTTCGTCGATCGCCGAGAGGAACAGGCTTGGCTCCACCGGACCGCCACACAATTTTCTCCCGCTTTGAGCGTCTGCTGCGGTACCGATTCCTGGTGCCGCTCAAGCGGACGCCGCACCCGCCGGAATGGGCGGCCCGCGCGACCGCGATCGGCCTGTTCTGGGGGCTGTCGCCCACGGTCGGTATCCAGGTGCTCGCCGTTTTCCTTACCTGGATTGTGGCGCGTCGGCTGTTCCGTTGGGATTTCGGCATGCTGATCGCGATCGTCTGGACATCGGTATCCAATGTCCTGACCGCAATTCCCCTCTTTTATTCGTACTTCATCACCGGCCGGCTGCTGCTCGGCCAGTGGGACGGGCTGCCCGGCTACCGGACGTTTTCGGTGCGCTGGTACGAGGCGGCATCGCCCGAACTCAACTGGTTCGAGCAGCTCGAGGACTGGTTCCATCTGGTGGTGGTGGAATGGGGCGTGACCATGCTGGTCGGATCGGCGCCGTTCGCCATCCTGGGCGCCTGGATCGGATATCGCCTGACCTATCGCTTCGTCGTTCGTTACCGGCGGGTACGGGCCGAGCGGATCGCACGGCGCCGTGCGCAGCAGCAACCGGCCTTTAGTGCGCCACCGGCCGGTCCGGCGCCTGCCACGCAGGTGCGGCCCAAGCCGCGGCCACCGGGCGAGGTGCCCGATATATCGTAAGTATGCAGCGATCTTGACTCGAATGGACCGATCACGGAATCTCGGGATGGCCCGCGCGGCTAGAATTTCACGGATCGTCGCCATTCGCCTTGCGATTGTCCGACGCGGCAACAGACCGCGATCCGTTGCGGTCGACCGACGACATAAGTGACAGGGAGGATTACGAAGATGAAAAAAGTTCTGCTGGGGGCGGCTGCCCTCATGTTGCTTGGCACGACCGGCACCGCCGGCGCGCAGGAATTGAATCTGCTGACTTGGGAAGGTTATGCCGACGAGAGCTTCGTGGTGCCTTTCGAAGAGGCGACCGGTTGCGAAGTGACGGCGACCTATGTCGGATCGAACGACGATTTCGTGCCGAAGCTCGCAGCGGGCGGCGGTGTGTACGATCTGGTTTCGCCCTCGATCGACACGACGTCAGTCACAGTCGCGGCCGGCTTCATCGATCCGATCGATCCGTCCCGCATCGACCGGCTCGACGAACTCTTCCCGCAGTTCCGTGAAGCGAAGAACATCAACATGGACGACCAGCTTTGGGGCGTGCCCTACACTTGGGGCTCTATTCCGTTCATGTATCGCACCGACATGATCCCCGAGGCACCGACCTCGCTCGCCGCACTCTGGGATCCGCAATATGCCGGCAAGGTCTCGCTCTGGGATGACAAGAGTTCGCTCTACGTGGCCGCGCGGCACAATGGCGATATGAACATCTTCGACCTCAGCGAAGAGCAACTCGAGGCGGCGAAGCAGTCGCTGATCGAGCAGAAGCCACTTATCCGCAAATATTGGGGCACCGCCGGCGAGCTGATCGAACTGTTCGCATCGGGTGAAGTATGGATCTCCAACACCTGGGGCGGCTATCAGTCGGCCGAACTCCTGGCGCAGGGCATCCCGGTCGTCGAATTCATCCCCGAAGAGAATGCCGAGGGTTGGGCGGATTCCTGGCAGCTCGTGAAGGGTTCGCCCAACACGGATTGCGCCTATCAGTGGATCAACTTTTCGATCTCCGAGGAAGGCCAGTGCGGCGTTGCGGCAATCACCGGCTATTCGGTTGCGAACCCGGTTGCGGCCCAGAACTGCATGGAGCCCGATCAGTTCACCGGCCTGCATATGGACGATGTCGGATATATCGACAGTCTGATGCTGTGGGAGACGCCGTCGAATCTCGAGGCGTACACGAACACCTGGAATGCGGTTAAGGCAGCCGAATAACAGGTCCGAGATTTCGGGCCGGGCGGGCGAGTGATCGCCCGCCCGGTGAATCTGTGAGAGCGAGATCCCGGAAGCCGCAATGTCCAATACCGTCGAACTCGATCAGGTCAGCAAGACCTTTCCGGGCGGCATAACGGCCGTCGACAATCTTTCACTCGCGGTCCGCGAGGGTGAATTCGTCACGCTGCTTGGGCCCTCGGGCTGCGGCAAGACGACGACGCTGCGTATGATCGCCGGCTTCGAGGCGCCCGACAGCGGGCGGGTCTTCCTCTCCGGCGAGGACGTGACCGATCTCCCGCCATACAAGCGTCGTGTCAACACCGTCTTCCAGGACTATGCGCTGTTCCCGCATATGTCGGTCGTACAGAATATCGGCTATGGCCTGCGCGTCGCTGGCGTGGCGCGCGAGGAGATTCAGCGCCGGGTCGACGAATCGCTGCGCATGGTCGACTTGCTCGACAAGCGCGACGTGCGGCCCGCCGCCCTGTCCGGCGGTCAGAAGCAGCGCGTCGGGCTCGCGCGCGCGCTCATTCGCAATCCGAAAGTTCTTCTGCTCGACGAACCGCTTTCCGCGCTCGATGTCAAATTGCGCGATGCGATGCAGATCGAACTCAAGCATCTCCATCAGAAGCTCGGAATCACCTTCATTCTGGTGACGCACGATCAGAAGGAGGCGCTGGTTCTCTCCGATCGCGTAGTGGTGATGGATTCCGGCCGCATCGTGCAGGCCGGTACACCGTCGGAACTCTACGACCGGCCGGCGACGCCTTATGTCGCGAATTTCATCGGCGTCTCTAACTTCGTGCAGGCCCGCATCGCCGACATCTCGAACGGTATGATCCTTGCCGAAGCGGGCGCGCTGTCCTTGCGGGTACGTGCCGACGGCAGCCGCGCCGAGCGCGGCAACAATGTGTTGCTCGCGGTACGGCCGGAAAAGGCGCAGCTCCTGATCAACGGCGCGGCGGCGCCGGAAGGCTCGAACCGGGTCGAAGGCCGCGTCGTCGATCATCTGTTCCAGGGAAATCTGGTGCGGCTCGGCATCGATATCGGCCAGAAGCAGTCCTTCATGCTCGATATCCAGCTCAATTTGGGTCTCGGCGATTCCAGCCTGCCGAATCCGGGCAGTGCGGTTGCCTTCGCCGTGCATCCCTCGGCGATCAGCCTGTTCGTCGACAAAGGGCAAAGCTGAGGCGCCGGCGATGGACCTGACGACACGCCGCCGCGTCAACTATGCGGGCGTTCTCGCCGGGCCGGTTCTGTGGGTGACGATCTTCATGTTCGTGCCCTACGCGATCATGCTGACCTACAGTTTCTATTCGCGTGAGTTTCCCTTCATCATTCCGGACTTCCAGTTCGGTAACTATCTTCAGCTCTTTGCCGATCCGCAGTATTATCAAGTGTTCCTCCGAACGCTTAAGATCGCGATACTGGTCACGCTCGGGGCTTTGGTCCTCGCCTATCCGCTGACCTATTTCATCGTCTTCAAGATCCGTTCGCCGCGGTTGCGCATGCTGATCTACGCCTCGGTCATCGTGCCGCTCTGGGTTTCCTACCTGCTGCGCGCCTACACCTGGAAGACGATCCTGGGCAGTCAGGGCGTGCTGAACTCGTTCCTGATCTGGGCCGGCATTCTCGATCGGCCGTCGGACCTGTTCCTCTATAATCAGTTCGCGATGGTGCTGACGCTCACCTACATCTTCGTGCCGTTCATGGTGATGTCGATCTTCGCCTCGCTGGAGAAGATTCCGGTCAGCCTGATCGAGGCCTCGAAGGATCTCGGCGTCGGCCGCATCCGTACATTTCTGTCGATCACGCTGCCGCTTTCGGTGCCCGGCATTCTCGCCGGCGGCGCGATCACTTTCGGCCTGACGATGGGCGATTTCGTCGCGCCCTTCCTGGTCGGCGGTCCCGACGGCGCGCTGCTTGCGACGATCATGCAGAGCCAGTTCGGCACCGCGCTCAACTGGCCGCTGGGCGCGGCGATCGCCATGGTCATGATGATCGTCGTTCTCTCCATCATCACTCTGACCGACCGCGCCGAGCGCGCCGGTCGGCTCGATCTCGGATAAAGCCATGTCGGCAACCGCCCTCGAAGCCTCACAGGAAATCGTACCCGCCCACCGCGCGCGGCGGCGCTGGCTGCGTGGCCGCAGCGGTTCGGATGCGGCGCTGCTGATCTCGACGGCGTTGGTCGTCGCGTTCCTCTATCTGCCGGTCGTCGTGCTGATCGTCTTCAGCTTCAACGACAACAAGATTACGACGCTGCCGCTGGCCGGCTTTACCTGGGGCTGGTACGAGGCCGCCTTTGCGAACAAGGAGCTGCTGACGGCGCTGTGGAACAGCGTCTTCGTTGCCACCATCGCGACCTGTCTCTGCGTGGTGCTCGGCGTACCGGCCGGCATCGCGCTCGATCGCGTCGATTTTCCGGGCAAGCTGCTGTTCCGCCGCTTCATCCTGTTGCCGCTGGTGCTGCCGGGTCTGATCACCGGCATCGCCATGATGATCATGTTCAACAAGGTGATCGGCTTTAACCTGAGCCTCTATACCGTGATCCTCGGCCATGGCACCGCGCTGGTTTCGGTGGTGGCGACCCAGGTGTTCGCGCGGCTGCAGCGCTTCAATCGCCGGGTCGAGGAAGCGTCCGCCGATCTCGGGGCGACGCCGTTCCAGACCTTCTGGCTGGTCACGCTGCCGAACATACGCGCGGCCATCCTCGGCAGCGCGCTGCTGTCGTTTACCTTGTCGTTCGACGAGATTCCGGTGACGTTCTTTCTCACCGGCCGCGACAATACGCTGCCGATGTATATCTACTCGACGTTGCGCCGGGGTATCACGCCCGAAATCAACGCCATCGGCACGATCATCGTCGTGATATCGCTGGTGCTGATCGGCCTGTCGATCTGGCTGCTCAGCGATCGGGGCGAGAAGCCACTCAAATAAACCTGACGGTTGGGGGAGCGATATGGCGCGGGCGAAGTCGTCTGACATGAAACTCGCGGCGGAAACACCGGCGAAGGCCGTTTCCGCCTTGCGCGAAAAGAAAATCCGCACCGTCCATATCGGCATCTTCGACAACGATGCCTGCTTCCGCGCCCGCCGGCTGCCGGTGGCGGTCGCCGAAAGCGCATTCCGTGGCGAATACTCCTTCGTCAATGTGTTGCCGCAGTGGGATATCGGCGAGAACATCCTCGATTCCGAGTTCAATTTCGTCGACGAGCCGGTCATCGTCGATCCGACCTCCGGCCGCCATTACCCGTTCGAACCCGATGCCGCGCTCTATGTCGGCAGCTACGCGGGACCGTCCGCCGCACTGTCGTCGCGCTCGCTGCTCGCCGATCAGGTCGCCCGCGCCGCGAAACTCGGTTTCAACGTCAAGGCGGCGCTCGAATGCGAATTCACGATGTTGGCCGAGACCGCCGAAAGCGTGCGCAGCAAGGGCTTCGCCAATCTGGCGCCGGCCTTGCCGGACAATCGCTGCTGGGCGGCCGATACTGCCGCGCCCTATGCGACCTTCTGCGCGGACCTCGAGGCCATGGTGAACGGCATGGGAATCCCGATTTATGCGCTCGGGACCGAACTCGGGCCCGGTTGCATGGAGGCGACGCTCGCCGCCGAGAATGCGGTGCGCGCCGCCGACAGCTACGCGCTGTTCCGTCAGATGACCAAAGCGTTCTGCCGCCAGCGCGGGATGACGGCGACCTTCATGGCGCTCGTCGGCGACGGGTTCCAGGGTCTCTCGGGCCATGTGCATCTCTCGCTGAGCGATCGCAAGACCGGCAAGCCGGTTTTCGCCGACGCACGCGACAAAGACGGCATCAGCCTGACCATGCGCCGCTTCATCGCCGGCATCCTGCATCAGCTGCCCGACTGGACCGCGCTCTGCACCCAGACCGTCAACGCCTATCGCCGCATGGTGCCTGGCATGTGGGCGCCGCGCACCCCGACCTGGGGTTTCAACAATTATTCGGTGGCGGTTCGCGTCGCCGCGGCAACGCCCGAGACGACGCGGATCGAGTTCCGCATCCCGGCCTCGGATACAAATCCGTTCCTCGCGATCGCAACCGCGCTCGCCGCCGGGCTCTGGGGCATCGAGAACGATCCGCCGCTGCCCGCGCCCGTCACCGGTAATGCGCGCGAGACGGTGCCGAAGGGCATCAAGCCGCTGCCGCACGATCTCAAGGTGGCGACCGACCGGCTGGTCGCGAGCAAGACGGCGCGCGCCGCCTTCGGCGACCGGTTCATCGACCATTTCGCGAAGACGCGCTATCAGGAGGAAGCCGCATTGCGCCGCGAAGTCAGTGCGGCCGAACGAAGGCGCTATCTCGAAACGCTCTAGGAGCGGCGCCGGACTGCGGAAATGTGCAAGGGGACGATGCGATGACCGATCTCGAACGCTATGTGAGCCAGGCGGCGCGCGATGAACAGATCCGCCAGGTGCGCGCCCGGATCAACGAGAGCGGCGTTACCTACATCTACTACCAGTATGTCTCGATCACCGGCCGCATCATGGGCAAGGGCGCGCCGGCCGATCACTGGGAGGCGATGGCGAAGAAGGGGGTGCAGACCTGGATCGGCGGTCTCACCAACGTGCTGCCGGATCGCAGCGGCAAGTTGATCGGGTTCGGCCCGAACACGCATGAGCTGCTCGCGATGCCCGATCCCGACACGTTCTGCCAGTTGCCCTGGGAGAAACGCACGGGCCGCGTGTTCTGCACGCTCTTCCATATGCGCGAGGACCCCAAGAATCCGGGCGGCTACATGAGCGGCGACAGCCGCGGCAATCTGCGCCGCGCGCACGAGAAGTTCGGCTGCGACCATGATGGGCTGCAGATGCGGCATGGCTGCGAGCCCGAGATGATGTGGCTCAATCGCGGCGAGGATGGCGGTCATGCCGGTGGTCCGACCAAGCCGTTCGCCTATCACATCGACCAGTTCGAAGAGCTCGCGCCGGTCTATCTCAAGGTGATCGACTATGCCCGCGCGATGGGCCTCGACATGATCCAGGGCGATCACGAAGACGCGCCGGGCCAGCTCGAGCTCAATTTCATGTTTGACGATGCGCTGCGCACCGCCGACCGGCTCACGACCTATCGCCAGATCTGCCGGCGCGTCGCGCGCGAATTCAACCTGATCGCCTGCTTCATGACCAAGCCCTTCATGAAGATGTCGGCCAACGGCTGTCACCATAATGTTTCGCTCTGGCGCGGCGGCGAAGATCGGCTCGTGCCGCTCGGCCACGATCCGCTGCCGGGCGCGGACGAGGTGTTCACCTATCGCCAGGGCGGCACCAATGAGTTCATTGATGCATCGAAGCCGGGCGCCTGGCTGCCCCCGCCGATCGGGCGTTACGCCGTCGGCGGCATGCTGAAGCATCTGACGGCGCTGACCGCGATCGGCGCCTCCACGGTCAATTCCTATCGACGGATGATGGATACAGGGCTCTGGGCTCCGGTCTTTGCCGATTGGGGCTTTCAGAACCGAACCTGCGCGCTGCGCGTCTCGGCGCCCGGCCGCATGGAATATCGTTCGGTCGATTCGATGGTGAACCCCTATCTCATGGCGTCAGCGCTGCTTGCGGCCATGGGTGACGGGCTGAAGAACAAGATCGATCCCGGCGAGCCGGAAGAGCGCAACATCTATGAGGCGATGGAAGCCGGCAAACAGGTGAAGCGCCTGCCGAGCAATCTGGGTGCGGCGCTGGATGGGCTTGCCGCCGACGAGGTTGTAAAATCCGCTTTGCCGGGCGACATGTACCGGCTCTACGAGCTTTACAAACGCGACGAATGGGATTCGTTCAACGCCACCGTCAGCAACTGGGACGTTGAACGCTATCTCGACTGCCTGCCCTGAAGGAGGGCCGCTGCCATGATCGAACTGACCCGGGACCAGATCGAGCGGTTTCACGAGGACGGGTTCCTGATCGTCGACAAGCTGATCGATGTGGCCGACGTCGATCGGCTGCTCGAGCGCTACGAGCCGCTGTTCCGCGGCGAGTTCGAGACCGGCATCGAGCCGGACGAATGGAACTGGCGCGAAGGGCGCGATGCGGAAGACCGGACCCGGCAGATCTGCAATGCCTGGAAGGCCGACCGCACGATCGCCGGTGTCTCGCTCCGGCCGGATATCGGCCGCGCCACGTCGACGCTGATGGGCTGGCCTGGCGCGCGTGTGCAGGTCGACAACGTGCTGTGGAAACCGGCAGGCGCGAAGTCGATCGCTTTCCATCAGGATTGCAGCTATCTGCGCTGGTTCACGCCGCTCGGCATGTGCAGTTGCTGGATCGCGCTCGACGACACCACGGCGACCGGCGGCACGATGGAACTGGTGCGCGGTTCGCATAAATGGGGCGAGTTTCCGGTCGCAAAGAATTTTCACGCGCCGTCGGATTATCGTGCCGATCTGACCGGGGCCGCCCGCAAAGTGGGCAAGACGCCGGAATTCGTGCCGGTCGTGGTGCCGAAGGGCGGCGGCTCGTTCCATCATGGCTGGACCTGGCATGGCTCGGGCCCGAACACGACGGGCAAGCCGCGCCGCACGCTGGTCTCGCACACGATCAACTCGGAAGTGCGCTACGACCGCGCGCATGTCGGCGAGGGCACCGGTCCTTGGTACGGCCGCTATATGCGCCAGGACAGCGACGAGATGGACGAGAACTATTTCCCGATCCTGTGGACCGGGGACGGGCGCCGCACCAAATGGCTCGATGCCTATGCGGCGAATGGCCGGCCGGCCCAAACCGGCACAAAATCGGGCGGAAAGCGCGCGGCCTGAGCTGCTTTGCGGCGAGCCTGTTGCAGGCTCGTATCTTTGTCGGGGCGATCGGCCTAGGATCGCGCACCGGCGGACGGATGAGCGATTGCGCTCATGGCCGTCTCGAACCGACAGCCCGCGCCCGCATTGCCGCCCGCTGCCGATCGCCGCGACCGATCTGGAGTTTCACATGAACCTGGCCGAAACAATCGGGCATTATGTCGCCGGCGCGCTGATCGGCATTGTGTTCGCAACGATCGTCGCGTTCAGCACCGGCTGGGTGACGCTTACGCGTTCGATGAACGAGCGGATCGAACGCGCTCAGGTCGAAGCCTTCGCCTCGATCTGCGTCGTTAACAGCCTCGCCGCATGGGCGAGCGACGGGAAAAAGCTTGAGGATCTGGCCGGCGACAGCAACCGCGAACGCGAGGCGCTGATCGAACTGTTCGTTCCGGCGACGGAATCGGTCTACGGGCTTGAGAGCGCGATCCGCCGCGCCTGCGGCAACATCATCCGCGCCCGCGCCTGAACCCCGCAGCGGCCGTTGCGGCTTTCCGATCATCAGACGAACATGGCCGAAACGGTAGCGGATATCGCGACCGATAGATCGGGGCGGGGCAATAGGCATGCTGTCGTTTCGGCAAGGCTATTTCAGCGACCCCGCCGCGTGGAATGCGTTCACCGATCTTCTGCGTGACATCTTCAATCTGGATGTAACAGCGGTCGCTCGTTTCGGCGGACCCGATCCGACCTGCATGCCCTTTGGTTACATCGATCCGTCCGGCCAATGCGTCGCCAATGTCAGCGCCTTTTCGATGCCGCTGATGGTGGATGGGCGGATGGTGTCTGCGAAGGGTATCCAGTCGGTCGCCGTGCGGCCGGATTGGCGCGGGAAGGGGCTCTATCGCGATCTCATGACACGGGCCCTTGCCTGGTGCGACGGGCAGGGCTGCGAGCTCGTTGCGTTATACAGCGACAACCCGGCGCTCTACCGGCCGTTCGGATTTCAGCGCGTCCCCGAGCACTGCTTTGTCGGCGTCCCGCGGAGGCCGATAGCCAGCGACAAGACCGTTCGCCGTTTGTCGGCGGCAGACCCCGATGATCTAGCGGTCATGCAGGCGCTGCTGGCGTCGAGAACGCCGGTATCCAACCTCGTTGCCGTGGCCGATCAGCGGACGATGTTCCTGCTGAATGTGACACTCGATCCAAGCCTGGAGATTGCCTATCTCGAAGAGGCGCAGGCCGTCATCGTGTTTCAACACAGTGATGCCTGTTTCCGGCTCATCGACATAGTGGCGCCCGCCATGCCGTCGCTCGGGACGATCCTTGCCGCGCTCGGGATATCGCCGGCGCGCGTCGAGATTTGCTTTCCGACAGATCGTCTCGGCTGGTCAGGGACGCCCACACCCTGCGATCGGGATTCGCTGCTTGTGCGAGGCGAATTGCCATTCGCGCTACGCCAGCCATTCATGCTGCCGCCGACAGCCTTGTTCTAGGTCTGGGATGTCGGCGGTGAGCGTTTGGAAAATTTGGTTGGGGGACCTGGATTCGAACCAGGGTTGGCGGAGTCAGAGTCCGCAGTCCTACCGCTAGACGATCCCCCAGCATGGGCCCGCGGCAGCCGTTCCCGGTGCCGCAGCGTGCCGCAAGATAATGACCCGGTCCGGGCCTTTCAACCCCGCATTAAATCAAGGGTTTGGCAGCTTGCCGGGCGAGCCCCGAGGCACGCGCGGGGCGCTTCCGGCGCCGGCCGGCTGTCGTTAGGATGGCGGGCGAAGGGCTGCGCAAGACAGCCTCAGGGAGGCTGGCCTTTGACCGAGCTGCAATCGATGGCGCCGCCGGACCCCGGTCGGGCGCGCGGTAATGCGTTGGCGGACGAGACGCTGGCGGCGATCGATCTCGGCACCAACAACTGCCGGCTGCTCGTCGCCCGGCCGAATGGCGATGGATTCCGGGTCATCGATGCTTATTCCCGGATCGTCCGTCTCGGCGAGGGTCTGTCGCGCACCGGCGTTCTCTCCGAGGCGGCGATGGAGCGGACGATCGCGGCCCTGCGCGTCTGCGCGCGCAAGATGCAGCAGCGGCGTGTGACCCGTGCCCGCAGCGTCGCGACCGAAGCCTGCCGCCGCGCCGGCAACTGCGAATCGTTTCTTGAGCGCGTGCGCGCCGAAACCGGCCTCGAGATCGAGATCATCTCGAGCGAGGTCGAGGCCGAGCTGGCGTTCCGCGGCTGCGCGCCGCTGCTCACGCCCGATCGCCATCGCGCCATCGTGTTCGACATCGGCGGCGGCAGCACCGAGATCGGCTGGCTTGCCGTCGATTCCAGCGGGCAGCTCACGCTGATCGATTGCGTGTCGCTGCCGGTGGGCGTCGTCAACCTGGCGGAGCGGCACGATCGCAACGCCGTCGAACCCGATCATTACGACACCCTGACCGGCGAGATCGCCGCGATGCTGGCCGCGTTCTGCGCGCGCAACGAGATCGCCAGCGCCGTGAGCGGCGGCGCGGTGCAGATGCTCGGAACATCCGGCACGGTCACGACGCTGACCGGCATTCATCTCCGGTTGCCGCGCTACGATCGCTCGCAGGTCGACGGGCGCTATCTCGAATTCGAGGCGATCGACGCGATCAACCGCGAGCTCGCCGCGCTCGACTGGCAGGGACGCGCGGCGACGCCCTGTGTCGGGCCCGAGCGCGCCGATCTCGTTGTCGCCGGCTGCATCATCCTTTCGGCGATCTGTCGGCTCTGGCCGGTCGGACGGCTGCGCGTGGCCGATCGGGGCCTGCGCGAAGGCATTCTCTTCGAGCTGGTCGGATCGCTGCAGTGAGCCGCGAACAAGGCGGGGGCGGCAAAGGCGGCGGCAAGGGCGACGGCAAGGGTACTGGCAATCGGGGCGGTCGCCGCAGCGCGCATGTGCGGCCAACCAAGGCGAAGACCGATTCCTCGCGGCGCTGGCTCGAGCGGCAGCTCAACGATCCCTATGTCGCGGAAGCGCGCCGGCTCGGTTATCGCTCGCGCGCGGCCTTCAAGCTGACCGAACTCGACGACCGGCTGAAATTTCTCAAACCCGGCGCGCGCGTGGTCGATCTCGGTGCTGCGCCCGGCGGCTGGACCCAGATCGCGGTCGAACGCGTTGGACGGAGCGGGCAGGTGGTCGCGGTCGATCTGCAGGCGATGGATCCGGTCGCGGGCGCATCGTTCCTCGAAATGGATTTCATGGACGATGCGGCGCCGGCGCGCATCCGCGCGCTGCTCTCGGGGCCGGTCGACGTCGTGCTGAGCGATATGGCCGCGCCCTCGACCGGTCATGCCAACACCGATCATTTGCGCATCATGGGGCTCGCCGAAACCGCGTTCGAATTCGCACGCCAGATTCTCGCACCCGGCGGCAGTTTCGTCGCGAAGGTGCTGCAGGGCGGCACCGAACGCGATCTCTTGGCGGCGCTCAAGCGCGATTTCCGCGACGTACGGCATATCAAGCCGCCCGCGAGCCGCGCCGATTCGGCCGAAATCTATGTGATCGCGCTTGGCTTCCGGGGCCGCGAGGGCGACGCCGAAACGGCCTAGATACCCGGAAAACCGCGGCAATCGGCCCTGCCGGCCGGCCCCTTGGCACCCCGGGTCCCGCTGTGTATGGTCCGGCGCCATCCCAAGGCCGAGCCTGGAGCGATGGCATGGAAATCCGCGAAGCGCTGACGTTCGATGACGTGTTGCTGCGGCCGGCCGCGTCGTCGGTCCTGCCCAACGCCGCCGACACGCGCACCCGTCTCACGAAAACAATCGAACTCGGCATCCCGCTGATGTCCTCGGCGATGGACACGGTGACCGAAGCGCGCCTCGCGATCGCGATGGCTCAGGCCGGCGGCATCGGCGTCATCCACAAGAACATGGAAGCGCAGCGTCAGGCCGACGAAGTGCGCCGCGTCAAGAAATTCGAATCCGGCATGGTGGTCAATCCGCTGACCATCCATCCCGACCAGACGCTGGCCGATGCGCTGGCGCTGATGGAGCATCACGAGATCTCCGGTTTTCCGGTGGTCGAGCGCGGCAGCGGCAAGCTGGTCGGCATCCTGACCAACCGCGATGTGCGCTTCGCCAATGACAGCCGGCAGAAGGTCAGCGAGCTGATGACCCGCGAGCGGCTGATCACCGTCAAGGACGGCGTGCAGCATGACGAGGCGAAGCGCCTGCTGCACCAGTACCGGATCGAAAAACTGATCGTGGTCGACGACGACTATCGCTGCATCGGCCTCGTCACCGTCAAGGACATGGAAAAGGCGCGTGCCTATCCGAACGCCTGCAAGGACGAGCAGGGGCGGCTGCGCGTGGCGGCCGCGATCGGCGTCGGCCCGGACGGGCTGCTGCGCGCCGAGGCGCTGCTCGAGGCCGGCGTCGACGTGCTCGTGGTCGATACCGCGCACGGCCACTCGCGCGGCGTGCTCGATGCGGTCGGGTCGGTGAAACGCCTTTCCAATGCCTGTCAGGTCATCGCCGGCAACGTTGCGACCGCCGACGGCGCGCGTGCGCTGATCGATGCCGGCGCGGATTCGGTCAAGGTCGGCATCGGCCCGGGTTCGATCTGCACCACGCGGATCATCGCCGGCGTCGGCGTGCCGCAGCTGACCGCCGTCATGGATGCGGTGAGTGCCGCACAAGAACGCGACATCCCGGTGATCGCCGACGGCGGCATCAAATATTCGGGCGATATCGCCAAGGCGATCGCGGCCGGCGCCGACTGCGTGATGATCGGCTCGCTGCTCGCCGGCACCGACGAAAGTCCGGGCGAGGTCATTCTCTATCAGGGTCGCTCGTACAAGACCTATCGCGGCATGGGTTCGCTCGGCGCGATGGCGCGCGGTTCGGCCGATCGCTATTTCCAGCAGGAAGTGCAGAGCACGCTGAAGCTGGTGCCGGAAGGCGTCGAGGGCCGCGTGCCGTACAAGGGCCCGGTCGGCAACGTGATCCATCAGCTCGTCGGCGGCCTGAAGGCGGCGATGGGCTATACCGGCAACGCGACGATCGCCGACATGCGCAGCAAATGCGAATTCCTGCGCGTTACCAGCGCCGGTTTCCGCGAGAGCCATGTGCACGATGTCACGGTCACGCAGGAGGCGCCGAATTATCGGCCCGATCTCTGATCCGCCGGCGCCCAGGCGGCCCCCTTTCGTGATCCGGGCCGCATGACGCCCGGCGCGCGCCTGCAGGCGACCATCGAACTGCTCGACGCCCTCGTCGGATCCACAGCGCCTGCCGATACCGTGATCGCCGGGTTTCTCCGGCAGCGCCGCTATGTCGGCAGCGGCGACCGGCGCGCGATCCTCGAACGCGTCTATGCCGTGCTGCGGCGGCGCGCGGCGCTCGCCTGGTGGATCGAACGCGCGGCGGGGCCGGGGCGGCCGGCGCCCTCGGGTCGGCGGCTGATGCTGGCGGCCCTGATGCTCCTCGAAGGAAACCAGGCTAGCGCCGTCGGATCGCTGTTCAACGGCCAGCGTTACTGCCCGGCACCGCTGAACGACGAGGAGCGCGCGCTGCTTGCCGCTTTCGACGGTGAGCCGCTGCATCCAGCGGATCAGCCCGAGCCGGTCCGGCTCGAACTGCCCGGCTGGGCCGAGCCGGGTTTGCGCGAACGCTTCGGCGCCGATTTCGAAACCGAGATCGAGGCGCTGAACAAACCGGCCGCGCTCGATCTGCGGGTCAATACGCTGGTCGGCACGCGCGAACGGGCGATCGCGGTACTCGCCGCCGAAGGCATCGCCGCCGCGCCGACGCCTTATTCGCCGATCGGGCTGCGCGTCGCCGAACGACCGGCGCTCGCCGCGCTCGAGAGTTTCAGGCACGGCCTCATCGAAGTGCAGGACGAAGGCTCGCAGCTCGTGTCGCTGTTGGTCGATGCGCGCTCCGGCATGAAGGTTGCCGATTTCTGCGCCGGCGCCGGCGGCAAGACGCTCGCGATGGCGGCTTCGATGCGCAACAAGGGCGTGCTGGTCGCCTGCGATGTCGTGAAGGGTCGGCTCGATCGCGCGGCGGTGCGGCTGCGTCGCGGCCGCGTCGACAATGTGCAGCGCCGCCTGCTCGAGAGCGATCGCGATCCCTGGGTCAAGCGCCAGGCCGGCACGTTCGACCGCGTGCTGGTCGATGCGCCCTGCACCGGCTCCGGCACCTGGCGGCGCAATCCCGACCAGCGCTGGCGGATCGGGCCCGAGATGCTGCAATCGCTGCAGAATGAACAGCGCGCGATCCTCGACCGCGCCGCGCGGCTGGTGCGGCCGGGCGGACGGCTCATTTATGCGACCTGCTCGTTCTTTCGCGCCGAGAACGAGGACCAGATCGAGGCCTTCATTGCCCGGATGCCCGGATTTGCGCTATTGCCGGTCTTGAGCGTCTGGTCGGACGTTCTGCCCGGCGAATACCCGGCGGCAAACACGGCAGAGAGCTCGACCCTGATGCTGACGCCCGCGCGGCACGGGACCGACGGGTTCTTCATTGCAATTCTCCGGAAGCAGGACGCATCGCCCGCATGAGCCAGTCCGGACAGATCCGTCGCGCCCGCGTCGCCGATGCCCGCGCCATCGCGCAGATCCATGTCGAGACATGGCGCGCGGCCTATGCCGGCATCCTGCCCGACCGGGTGATGCTCGAAATGTCGGTCGATTCGAAAACGGCGCATTGGCGGCGGGCGATCGAGAAGCAGGGTTCGCACGAGCTGGTGCTGGTCGCCGAAGTGCCGCTCGCAGGCCTCGTCGGTTTCGCGAGCTGCGCGCGCGGCGGGCCGGGTGCCCCTGTCGAGGGCGGCGAGGTGCAGACGCTCTATGTGCTGCCGGACTGGCAGGAGCAGGGCTATGGCCGCCGCCTCTTGTGCAACTGTCTCCGGACGATCCGCAGCGCCGCGATGAACGGCGCCTATGCCTGGGTTCTGGCCGCCAACCATTCGCGCTTCTTCTACGAGGCGATGGGCGGCCAGCGCATCGGCGAGCGCGTCGAGCGGCTCTGGGGTGTCGATCTGCCCGAGATCGCCTATGGCTGGCGCGATTTGACGCGTCTGCCCGATCCCTGCCGGCGGCGCGGATGAGCGCGATCGTCATGCTAAAAGATTGGCTCTTTCAATTGTCATTGCCGGGCGCATCGCAACGCCATCACCCCTCGTCATTGCCGGGCTTGACCCGGCAATCCACTGAGCCGATACGCCAATCTCAGGTGGCTACATGATACGGGCCGATCTTGCGCGATCGGATTTCGCTTCTCGATGGATTGCCGGGTCAAGCCCGGCAATGACAATTCATAGGATGAGGCGTGCGGTTTGCTTGAGCCGAACGCCTGAGCCTCGAACCCCACAAACCTGGACCTGCCCCGCATGACCGCTCCAGACCGCATCCTGATCCTCGATTTCGGTTCGCAGTTCACGCAGCTCATCGCGCGGCGTGTGCGTGAGGCGGGCGTCTATTGCGAGATCGTGCCGTTCAACGCCGACGAGAAACGCATCCGCGATTTCGGCGCGAAGGGCATCATCCTCTCCGGCGGCCCGGCCTCGGTCTACGAGGGCGATGCGCCGCAGGCACCGAAGATCGTGTTCGAACTCGGTTTGCCGGTGCTCGGCATCTGCTATGGCGAGCAGGCGATCTGCGCCAGTCTCGGTGGCAAGGTCGAGAGCTCCGACCATCGCGAATTCGGCCGCGCCTTCGTCGACGTGAAGAAGAACTGCGCGCTCTTCGACGGCGTGTGGGCGCCGGGCGATCGCGAACAGGTCTGGATGAGCCACGGCGACAGGATCGTCGCGATCCCGAAAGGCTTCGAGGTCGTGGCCGTCAGCGAGGGTTCGCCCTTCGCCGCAATCGCCGACGAAAAGCGCCGCATCTACGCGGTGCAGTTCCATCTCGAGGTCGTGCACACCTCGCAGGGCGCGAAGCTGCTGGCCAATTTCGCCCGCAAAATCGCCGGCTGCGCGGGCGACTGGACGATGGCCGCGTTCAAGGACCAGGCGATCGCGAAGATCCGCGAACAGGTGGGCAAGGGCCGCGTCGTCTGCGGTCTCTCGGGCGGTGTCGATTCATCGGTCGTCGCGGTGCTGCTGCACGAGGCGATCGGCGAGCAGCTCACCTGCATCTTCGTCGATCACGGTCTCTTGCGCGCGAACGAGGCCGAACAGGTCGTTGAGCTCTTCCGCCATCATTACAACATCGCGCTGCGCCATCGCGACGCGAGCGCGCTCTTCCTCGGCGAACTCGCCGGCAAGACCGATCCCGAGGCGAAGCGCAAGACCATCGGCCGGCTCTTCATCGACGTGTTCGACGAGGAAGCGAATGCGATCGGCGGTGCCGATTTCCTCGCCCAGGGCACGCTCTATCCTGACGTGATCGAATCCGTATCGTTCATCGGCGGGCCGAGCGTAACGATCAAGTCGCATCACAATGTCGGCGGGCTGCCGGCGCGGATGCGCATGAAGCTGGTCGAGCCGCTGCGCGAGCTTTTCAAGGACGAGGTGCGCGCACTTGGTCTCGAACTCGGGCTGCCGGCGCGCATGATCCGCCGCCATCCGTTTCCGGGGCCGGGGCTCGCGATTCGCGTGCCCGGCGAGGTGACGCTGGAGAAGCTCGATCTGTTGCGCAAGGCCGACCAGATCTATCTCGAGGAGATCGAGAATGCCGGCCTGTACGACGCGATCTGGCAGGCCTTCGCCGTGCTGCTGCCGGTCAAGACCGTGGGCGTGATGGGCGATGCGCGCACCTACGACCATGTCTGCGCGCTGCGCGCCGTCACCTCGACCGACGGCATGACCGCCGATTACTACCCGTTCCCGCATGAATTTCTCGGGCGCGTTGCGACCCGCATCGTCAACGAGGTGCGCGGCATCAACCGCGTTGTCTACGACGTGACGAGCAAGCCCCCGGGCACGATCGAGTGGGAGTAGGGGTATTTAGTCTTTTTTCAATGGAAACTCTTTCACGTTACTGGAACTTTCTACACTAGGTGCCGCGCTTGGGGCAGGTGGTCGCACGGGAGTCGGGAGCGCATCCGGAGAATAGCATTCAAAGAGCTGGCGAATACGCCGAACATCGCCAGCGTTGACCTTTGAACCTAACATTCTCAGGAGCTTAGCAGCGTTACGGTCGATCTTTTCCATAGATGGTGTTGGACTGGTACGCTTCTTTGAAGATGCATCATGCAATGCAGCAATGAAGGCCTCAGCGGAGAAGCCGTATCGATTGACAAGGTCCGATAACTCTTCCTGATCTCGATGCTCACGCTGCATTCTAGCGTCCTGTTCTCGACGCTCTTGAAGTTCAAACGCATCTTCTAACTTCCAGGCAACGACCCGCCGAATTGGACTGCGCCGTGACCATTGATCCGCGCTGTCACTTTCCTCTCGAACACGAAAGTCAAAAGCATTAAGTACATCCACGTCAAAGTTTCGGCGCAGTTGCTCAATTAGTTGCTCATAGGCTCTACGAACGGAGCAGATCAAAATCGAGTCAACCACGTCCCTGTTGTACGTGGCGTAGGGGCCATATGAATCCCGCGGCTCTGGGCGCAAATTGCCAACACCTCTCAGGTACATAAGCTCATTCGAAGGGCGAGTATCAAAGGTGGGATTCTCATCACCCGTAAACCATTGAAAGTCCGGCGGCTCCACCCACTTTCTGTGCGTGATCAGGTTAAAGTAATGGCGGCTGGTTTGATCCCAATCGAATTCCGTATTGCGCCAACCTTTAGGGTACCATCGAACTGAAAGATTGTTCATTTTAGTAATATGAGCGGACAACTCGATACGTGGCTTGGCCAGCGAGTCGAGCGCTAACCGGGCTTGAAGTCGGGGCAAGTCGAGCCATTGCCAATCAACAAGGTTTGCGTAGGCCGCTTTAGGATGCTCACAAAACCATTCCATTAAATCGGACAGCACTGTTTCAGTATGAGGTGCTCTATTGTGGCGTTCGATTTCGTGGACCTTTATCCCCAAACGCCCTAACTCGATCAGCAAGTGCTCTATGAAATCGCAGGATGTGCTGTCATCTCCGTCCCACGTAATCGGTGCAAAAAGCTTCAGGTGGGACTTTGCTGTCGCCGCCGGCGGTTTGAGCTTGATGCGTCGAGGCGGCTTCATGTGCATAGCCATTTAAAATTTGGGTCGTGAACATCACTGTTGAGCGGATTGGTAGCGATCCGAACATAAGCACGCTACTCGCGTTGTTGTATCAAAGTCGCGCGCCACGATTCCGGGTCGAGTCGAAAAACTTTCTCTAGTGGCGGCTTTACAGTGAAAATCTGGGGATTCTGCGCGAAGTGATGAACGCGATAGAGCTCCCAGGAATCGATTCTCTCTTGCGCGACCCCGTGTTCCGTCCGAGTAAGGAAGAACGGTGTTCTGGCCGCTCCATTAGTCGTTTTCACCTCGATCAGCTTTTCAGCTCCGCTACGATCAAATGAAAGGATATCGAAACCTGCGCCATCACCATCTTCGTCAGACACCCAGCGGATACGCTTAGCTAGATCGGATCGCTCTTCGGCGACAAGCCGCTTGCACTCAATTTCGAGAACAAATTCTTCTCCAGCACGACCGAGCTGTCTATTACGAAAATCTCGTTCTACTGGATCGAACTTGCGTATCAAGCGCTCTAGCTCACGTGGGCGGACCGTAGATTCTTCGTGCGTGGGTGCGGCTGAGAATATTGTTGGGGCAGGCTCCCGAAGTCGTAGAGCGGGTCTCGGTATGTATCCGGATGTGACATCCTTGTGATTGCTTAGAAAGCGATCGATTGCCGCAAAGAGCGCTATTTGATAGTTGCGCATTGGCTTGTAGCCAAAAATCCAGGGCAAACCCAACTCGTCTAACACCGCTGAAATGTTCTGGTGCTTCAGTTCAATTGAGCCATGTGAACGGCCGATTTCTGTTCCCAATGCGGCGTTGTGATGAGATTTAATGTACTGGCGGCCGGCTATATCGTCGCCCAGCATCGAGAAGTAGTCGCTGACAACTAGATCGAGTTCTGTGTCGGTCCAAACGCTACCAAATTTGCTTGCGTCGGCCAAAGTAATCTCCCCATGCTCGATCTAGCTTACCTCTTTTTTATTCTTCCGCCACTACCTCATTCTCGCATCCGCTGTTGCCACCTACTCCTCAGCGGCGCATGGCGTCGCTATCGCGCTCCTATCGTCTTGTGAGCGGAAACGGCGGCAACCAGGACTCGCGGCGGACGGTCCAGAGTTCGTAGGTCGGCCTCAGTTGATCGGGGGCATCGAGGGATCTCAGGTTCACTTCGATTCCGTCGCCGGTGCGCGCGAAGAAAAGCGAGCCGAAGCGGGACAGAAAAGCCGCCCGTCATAGTCGCGTGTTTCGCCATCGATCGTCACCGGATCCTCACGGAACACATCGGACGCGGAGTGACGAGCTCCATGATGCTTGCGGCAATGAGCTCACCACTGCAAATTGCCCGGAGGTTGGTTTGTAGCTCGCCCTGACGGATGAAGGTACGCGAAGAGCGGGGATGTCTCGCCACCGGTCCGAATCAAAAACCCCGCGGCTCGAACCGCGGGGTTTTCGACAAACGCCCGTAAGAACCGCGCGTTCGTAATTCTCTTGGACTAAATCAAGCCGCCTCCGACTCGATCGGTGCGCTCTGGCGCAGTTCGTGGCCGGTGAACGAGCGCGTCTCGAGTTCCGGCAGACCGTTCGCCTTGATCTGCGCCAACAATTCCTTCTTGCGCGCGTCCATCTGCGCGCCGAGTGCGTCCACATCGACGCCCGCTTCCTTCGCCTGCGCGAACATTCCTTCGGAGCGCTTTTCCTCTTCCTTGACGTGATGTTTGATCATCTCGGAGAGGACCTTGACCTTCGCGTCGTAGAAATGATCGTCAGGCTCGCTCGCCTCGATCTCGGCGATCAGCACTTTCGCGCCGTCATGCTCGACATAGGCCTCGTCGAGCAGATCGTCTTCGACCTCGTTTTTGCAGGCGGGATAGAAGATTTCTTCCTCGATCCTGGTATGGACGGTCAGCTCGGTGCAGATCTGCGTCGCGAGCGCCTTTTTGCGCTCTGCGCCCTTGGCCCTCTCGAATTTTTCGAACAGGTCCTCGACCTTGCGGTGATCGGCCTTGAGCAGCGCAATGGCATCCATCGTCTTGGCAGGCATGTTTGTCTCCCGGCGGGTGGTTGGTAACGGCGGGGGCCGCGGACGCGGCACCCGAACGAGCACTGCAGTCATAATGGCGGGAAAGCGCGAAAGTTCCTGTTTTGATCCAGCGCAAAGTCACCGTCGCCGCACGGGTCCCGGGCCGGAACTTCGCCCCGGCCGGGGGGTTGAAGATGACGGCTCGCGGTTGGATATGATCCCTAACGCCTGCCGCATTTTCCGCCTCCCGCATTTTCCTGGGATTTGGTCATGGCCGAACGCCCGATCTGGAACGGATATCTGAAGCTGTCGCTGGTCTCCTGCGCGGTGTCGCTGTTTTCCGCGACCACACAGGCCGAGCGCACGCGCTTCAACATCGTCAACCGCAAGACCGGAAACCGGGTACGCCGCGTCTTCGTCGATTCCGAAACTGAAAAAACGGTCGAGAGCGACGACCAGGTGAAGGGCTTCGAGGTCGACAAGGGCGAGTATCTGCTGATCGAGGACGACGAGATCGACGAGATCCGGATCGAGAGCACGCATACGATCAACATCGAGCGCTTCGTACCGCGCGACGATGTGAATTCGCGCTTCCTCGACAATCCTTACTATCTGGCGCCGGACGACAAGGTGGCGCAGGAGGCGTTCGCCGTGATCCGCGATGCGATGGACAAGGAGAAGAAGGCCGGCATCGCCCGCGTCGTCATGGCGCGGCGCGAGCGCATGGTTCTGCTCGAGCCGCTCGGCAAGGGTATCCTCGCGACGACCTTGCGGTACCCCTACGAGATGCGCGACGAGGAATCGCTGTTCGATTCGATTCCCAATGTGAAGGTCGGCGCCGAGATGCGCGACCTCGCAGCGCATATCATCAAGAAGATGTCGGGCCCGTTCAAACCGGCCGAGTTCGAGGATCGCTACGAGGAAGCGCTGATCGCGCTGGTGCAATCGAAGCAGAAGGGCAAGCCGCCGAAGACGCCGGCCTCGGCGCCCAAACCGTCGAACGTGATCAACCTGATGGATGCGTTGCGCAAAAGCGTGCGCGCCGAGAAAAGCGGGGAGAAGGTGGCGGCCAAGGATTCGCGCAAGGCCGCGCCGCGCGGCAAGGCCAAAGCGGCCGCGCGTGCGAAATCGCGCCCGGCTCAGCGCAAGCGGGCCTCGGCCTAGTTGGCAGCAAGACGCGCCGCGCAGCAGACCACAAGGTCCGGGCGCAAGATCCGGCGCACCGGCACGATCTCCGAGTACAACGCGCGCCGCGATTTCAAGGCAACCGCGGAACCAAAGGGCGCGCGCGCCGCAACGTCAGGTAACCGTTTCGTCGTGCAGAAGCATGACGCGACCCGGCTGCATTTCGACCTTCGGCTCGAACATGACGGCGTCCTGAAAAGCTGGGCGGTGACGCGCGGTCCGAGCCTCGTGCCCGGCGACAAGCGCCTCGCGGTGCAGACCGAAGACCATCCGCTGCGCTATCTCGATTTCGAGGGCGTCATCCCGAAGGGCGAATATGGCGGCGGCACGATGATCCTCTGGGATCGCGGGATCTGGGCGCCGGATGGCGATGCCGCCAAGGGGTTCAAGAAAGGCCATCTGCATTTCACCCTCAAGGGCAAGCGGCTCAAGGGCGGCTGGCATCTCGTGCGCATGCGCGCGAAGCCGCGCGAGAAACGTTCGAATTGGCTGCTGATCAAGAGTGACGACGAGGCGGCGCAGACAGGCGTGGAGACGCCGATCGTCGAGGCCGAAGATTCGTCGATCAAGACCGGCCGCACCAATGCGGATCTGGAAAAGAGCGGGGCGCTGCGCGCCGATCACAAGGCGCGCCGAAAGGTCGCTGCCACGCGTGCGAAGCCGGCGCCGAAGATCGATATCGGCAAGAAGGGCATCCTCCCCGGTTTCGTGGAGCCGGAACTCGCGACCCTCGTCGATCATGTGCCCGAGAGCGAAGGCTGGCTGCATGAGATCAAGCTCGACGGCTATCGCATGCAGGCGCGCATCGACGGGGGCAAGGTTCAGCTCTTCACGCGTAAGGGGCTCGACTGGACGACCAAGTTCAAGCCGGTCGCGGCGGCGCTGAAGGCGCTGAAGATTCCGGCCGCATTGATCGACGGCGAGATCGTGGTCGAGGACGAGAGCGGCCGTTCGGATTTCTCGTTGCTCCAGCAGATGCTGAAGGGCAGCAAGTCCGGGCATTTTCTCTATCGCGTGTTCGATCTGCTCTATGCGAACGGGCGCGACCTGCGGCCCGCGCCGCTCCAGGAACGCAAGGATGCGCTCGAGGCGCTGCTGGGCGATGCGCCCGCGGACGGGGTCGTGCGCTACAGCGAACATATCGTCGACGATGGCGCTTCGATCATGCGCCATGCCTGCCGTCTCGGGCTTGAAGGCGTTGTGTCCAAACGTGCCGCGTCGCCCTATCGCTCGGGCCGTGGCCGCGACTGGCTCAAGATCAAATGCACCGACCGGCAGGAGCTGATTGTCGCCGGCTATGTGCCGTCGAGCGTGGCAAAACATGCGGTCGGATCGCTGGTGATGGCGCTTCACGAAAAGGGCGAACTCGTCCATGTCGGGCGGGTCGGCACCGGCTATACGGCGACGATCGCGCGCGATCTTGCCAAACGCCTGCGGCCGCTCGAGATCGGCAAGCCGCCCTTCAAGGCGAAACTGCCGCGCATCGCCACCAAGGATGTGCGCTGGGTGAAGCCCCAGCTGGTCGCGGAGGTCGAACTGCGCGGCTTTACCAGCGACGGGATCGTTCGTCATGCTGCCTTCAAGGGATTGCGGGACGACAAGGATCCGGAGGATGTCGTGCGCGAAACAGCGAAGGCGGCCGCCGCCACGAAGGCGCGGATGAAGGCCGGGGCAGCCAACAGGACGAAGAGCGGCACGAAGGCGAAAGCCGGTACGGCGCGGAGCGGGTCCAAAGACGACGCGCCCGCGCTGCCCGCGAAAAAGACCGCGCGCTTTCCCCTGACCCATCCCGATCGCGTCTACTGGCCGGATATCGGGCTCACCAAGCTCGGCCTCGCCGAGTATTACGATTCGATCGCCGAGCGCATCCTGCCGCATATCGTGCGGCGGCCGATCGCGCTGATGCGCTGCCCGACCGGCACCGCCGCGCAATGCTTTTTCCAGAAGCATGGCTGGGACGGCATGCCCAAGGCGATCCGCACGGTCAAGGTCGGTGGCGAGGAATGGGTCTATATCGACAATAAGGACGGGCTGATCGGGCTGGTGCAATCGGGTTCGCTCGAAATCCATCCCTGGGGTTCGACGATCCGAAACATCGAAAAACCCGACCGCATCATCCTCGATTTCGATCCTGGCCCCGGCGTTTCGTGGGAAGATGTGATCGCAGGTGCTTTCGAGGCGCGCGAGCGGCTGAAGCAGTATGGCCTGCAGAGTTTCGTGAAAACGACCGGCGGTAAGGGTCTGCATGTGGTCGCACCGCTGACGCCGCGCCTTGGCTGGGAAGAGATCAAGGATTTCACGCGATCCGTCGCCGAAGAAATGGCGGCCGATGCGCGCGATCGCTACACCGCGACGATGTCTAAGAAGAAACGCACCGGCCGCATTTTCATCGACTATCTGCGCAACGGCCGTGGCAGCACGGCGGTCGCTGCGTTCTCGACCCGCGCGCGTGCGGGGGCGCCGGTATCGACGCCGGTTGCCTGGAGCGAACTCGGGCCGGATCTCACCCCGAACCGCTTCACGGTCGAGAATCTTGCCGCGCGCCTCGACAATCTGAAGTGCGATCCGTGGGCCGGGTTCTTCACCCTGAAACAGACGATCCGCAAGCGCCGCTGATCCGGCGCATTCCGGCCGGCACAAACGCCCGGGCGGTCGCTGCCCGGTTCCGGTAGTATGAGGGCGCGGTGCCTTCCGCCCGGATCAGGCCGAAGCACTCGCACGGGGGGCGAAATGGGCGATTTTTGGACCCGGATCGGTCCGTGGCCGCGGCTGGGGCTCTGTTTGCTCGGCGCAATTGCGATTGTCTTGCTGGTCATGGTCGTCATCGGTTGAACGCAGAACCGCCGCGCTCCCGACGGAGGCGCGGCGGCTGAAACGGTCTGCCGGAATGAGGCGATCAGGCGCTCAGGCGGCTTCTTCCGAGCGCTTCTGATAGGCCTGCGCGCAATGCGCGCCGCAATAAGGCCGGCCGGCTTCCGCCGGGGCCTCGCAGAAATGGAAATTCTGATCCTTGGGATCCCCGACCGGCCACATGCAGGCCCGGCTGCCGCCACCGGCTGCGCTGCGGCGCGGGGCGGGCTTGGAGGCGGGCGCCTCGATGCGGGGTGCGGCCGGGGCTGCGGCGGTCGGAACCGCGGGTGCGGTTGCCGCCGGCGTCACGAGGCGGGCGCTGCTGCGCCGCCGGGCCGGGCGCGGACCGGTCGAGACCCCGCCGCGGATCGGCGAAGGGCGCGAGGAAAGACCCAGGCGATGGGCCTTGCCGATCACCGCGTTCCGGCTCACACCGCCGAGCCGTTCGGCAATCTGGCTCGCCGTCAGGCCCTGGCCCCAGAGTTGCTTCAACAGGCTGATCCGTTCGTCCGTCCACTGCATGGCTCGACCCTCCGCCTGGCTGTCATCAACACGACATATTGTGTAGGGCGGATTTCAGCCCACTAGATTATGTATTTCAAGCGCCAATTCCGAGGCTGCCTCTCGAGGGCACGGCCAAAATCGTCAAGCCGTTGATTTTATTGCGAAACGACCTGCAGCCGATGGCCGATTGCGGGCAGCACGTCGTCCAGCGAACGGCCTGCCCGGAGGCGCTGGCGGCCCTGATTGACGACGAAGCTCGCCCCGTCGTCGTTCGCCTGCAGTTTGACCACCGAGTAAAGCGGCCGTTCCCGGCTCGAGCGGAACACCGAAAAGACCGCCATGCCGGGGCGATGATCGATTGCATAATCGCGCCACTCGCCGCGCTGGACGCGGCGGGCATACTCGCAAAGAAGGGTCTGAAGTTCGCGCTGCGTGAAATAGACGGGACGCCGGGTCGCCTTGTAGTCCTTGAAACGGATCAGCTTGGCCATCGGGCGTTTGGCTCTCCCGCGACGCTTATGTGCGTTCGCCTCGATCACAGTTTTCCCGAAATCCCCGGCTCGGTCCAGCGTGGATTTCTATGCCGGAAAGCAGCGGGATCAATGGTTTGCCTTGGTTTGGGCGGGTCTGTATGTTTGGCCGCCTTGGCCGGTTGGAGGTCCGCACGTGGCCGATATTTTTCGCGAAATCGAAGACGATCTGAAGCACGAGCATTATCGCCGGCTGTGGCAGCGCTACGGCAAATGGGTGCTCGCGGTAGCGATCGTCCTCGTGCTCGGTACGGCAGCGGCAGTTGGCTGGCGTGAGTATCAGACATCGCAGCGGATCGAAGAGAGCGCCGCCTATGCATCCGCGCTCGCCGCGGTCGGCGTTGCGCCCGAGGAAGCGGATGCGGCGCTTGCAACGCTCGCCGACAAAGGCGGCGTCTATGGCGCGCTCGCCCGCCTCGAACGCGCCGGCGTTGCCGCACGCGCGGGCAATCATGCCGATGCCGCGATGCAGTATCGCGCGATTGCCGATGACGGCGATATCGATCCGGTCCTGCGCGAGCTCGCACTGACGCAATGGGCGACACAGGCGCTCGCAGCCGGCGAAAATCCCGCCGCCATCGAAACGGCGATGACGCCGCTTGCTGAGGGCGACAGCGCGTGGCGCCATATGGCGCGCGAATTGCTGGCGGTTCTGGCCTTGCAGAATGGTGACACGGCGCAGGCGCGCGAATTGTTCGGTACGCTCGCCGACGATCCCGAAACGCCGCAGTCGATGCGCGCGCGGGCCAGCGAGGCGCTGGCGGCACTGGCCGAATAACGGAGCATCGAGCCATGCGCGCAGAGCCGACCATCATTCGAACGAGCCGGATTGTCGTTGCGCTCACGGCCGCGTTGCTGCTCGCCGGTTGCGGCGCGACGGATATGTTCGACGGCGGCGACGACGACGAACCGCTGGTCGGCGAACGCATCTCGGTGCTCGAACACGGGCAGGGTTTCAATCCCGACCCGGAGGTGGCGGCTCTTCAGGTCGTGTTGCCGGGCGCCGTGACGAACGATGCCTGGCCGCAGGCCGGGGGTTATCCGAACCATTCGATGCAGCATCTCGCTCTGGTCGGCACGTTGAATCAGGCCTGGCGCACTTCGATCGGCAGCGGCGGGGATTCCTACCGCCCGCTGGTATCCGAACCGGTGGCGGCGGCCGGACGCATCTATGCAATGGACAGCGCGACCAATGTCAGCGCCTTCGATCTGTCGACCGGCGATCTCGTCTGGCGCCGCGATCTGACGCCGGAAAGCGAAGACGAGCTGTTTGGAGGCGGTCTCGCGACCGACGGCGCGCGCATCTACGCGACGACGGATTACGGTTATGTCTATGCCGTCGATGCCTCGAATGGCGAGATCATCTGGACGACACGCATTGATTCACCGGTGCGGGCGCCGCCGGGTTTCGCGGATGGTCGGCTTATCGTCGTCACGCTCGACAATCGCGCCATTGCGATGTCGATGGAGACGGGCGAAATCCAGTGGACCCATACCGGCCCGGTCGGCCAGGCGAGCCTCCTCGGTGCGGCCTCGCCGGCGATCGACGGCGACACGGTGATGGTTGCCTACACCTCGGGCGACGTCTTTGCGCTCGATGCCGCGACCGGCGAGGCGCGGTGGAGCGATGCGCTGACATCGCGGTTGATGCGCGAAAGCGCAACGCGCGTCGGTGGCGTCACCGGCCGCATC
>JBBDMS010000002.1:0-43171 GCA_040878185.1 Dongiaceae bacterium
CATGGGTGATCAGATCGTCGATGTTGATCTTCTTCTCCATGTACCAGTCGACGATGTGCGGCACATCGGTGCGCCCGCGGGCGCCGCCGAAGGCGGTGCCCTTCCACACGCGGCCGGTGACGAGCTGGAACGGGCGGGTCGAGATTTCCTGCCCCGCACCGGCGACGCCTATTATGACGCTCACGCCCCAGCCCTTGTGGCAGCATTCGAGTGCCTGGCGCATCAGCGTCGTGTTGCCGACGCATTCAAAGCTGTAATCGGCACCGCCTTTGGTCAGCTCGACCAGATGCGCGACCACGTCGCCCTTGATTTCTTTCGGATTGACGAAATGCGTCATGCCGAATTTGCGCGCGAGAGATTCGCGACCGGGATTGATGTCGACGCCGACGATCATGTTGGCGCCCGCCATACGCGCGCCCTGGAGCACGTTGAGGCCGATTCCACCAAGGCCGAACACGATCACGTTGGCGCCGGGTTCGACGCGCGCGGTGTTGATGACCGCGCCGATGCCGGTGGTCACGCCGCAGCCGATGTAGCAGACCTTGTCGAATGGCGCGTCGGAACGGATCTTCGCGAGCGCGATCTCGGGCACCACCGTGTAATTCGCGAAGGTCGACGTACCCATGTAGTGGAAGATCGGCTTGCCCTTGAGCGAGAAGCGGGTCGTGCCGTCCGGCAACAGGCCTTTGCCCTGCGTTGCGCGGATCGCCTGACAGAGATTGGTCTTGCGGCTGAGGCAGTACTCGCATTGCCGGCATTCCGGCGTGTACAGCGGGATGACGTGGTCGCCCTTCTTCAGGCTTCTCACGTCCGGCCCGACATCGACGACGATGCCGGCACCTTCATGACCCAGGATCGCCGGGAAGAGACCTTCGGGATCGGCGCCCGACAAGGTGAACTCGTCGGTGTGGCAGATGCCGGTCGCCTTGATTTCGACCAGTACTTCGCCGGCCTTCGGGCCCTCGAGATCGACCTCCTCGATGACCAGCGGCGCGCCTGCCTTGTGCGCGACGGCAGCACGAACCTTCATCGTCTTCCTCCCTTGATCAGTAAATCACCGGCAGAAAACATCCCGCCGACCATCGCCGGATGCAGCCGCAGGAATGCACGCCCGCCAAGCCCGGCGCAAGATTGCCGTATCGCCCGGAACGAAGCGGGCCGCCATTGGCGGCCCGGCAACGTCGGTTCCGATTGCGCTACGCCTTGTATGTGCCCTTCGCTTTCGCGATGTGCGAGGCGATCAGGTCCATGATCGGCGGCGATAGCGCGTCGTAGGGTTCAAGCTTGAGATCGCGCAAACGTTGGCGGACGGCACCCATCTGGCCGGCGCTGGCGCCCGATTCGATGATCGACGACACGAAGGCCGCAAACTCCGGCGGCGACCAGCCCTGTTCCTTCGAGAGCTCCGTGTGGATGAAGTCCAGGCCGTGGAGCGGGTGACCCTTGTTCTCGATGCGCCCATACATGTGCGTGCCGCAGCCGGTGCAGGCGTAACGCTGGATCGCGGCACTCTCGTCCACGATCTTGAGCTTGTTCGCGTTCGCGCCGACCTTGAGATTGTCGCGCGGAACGACGGCAACCATCGAGAACTGGGCGCCGGACGGCTTCCAGCATTTGGTACAGCCGCAGACATGGTTGTGCGCGCTCTGGCCGTTGATCGAGACCGTGACGGGATCCTTCGCGCATTTGCAGGTCAGCGTGCCGCCGGCAAAATTCGCCGCGGCCGGTTTGAAACCATTATCGACGGATGGGTGGATTGAGACTGCCATTCGGCCCTCCCTGGCTCTGATATCGCGTCGTCGGTCAGCGATTTCGATCGGCGAGTTCGGTCGAGCGATTTCGGGCGGCCCGGCGGCGTCGTTCGGGTGCGGTCATCCGCACCGTACCGGCCAAGTCTAGCGCCGGGGCGGGTGCCGGTCGACGGCATCGTTGGGCGGCTTGCCATCGCCGGCCGGGCCGCGACATGATGCCGCCCGCGTTGGAATCGACGGATTTGCCGGGGAAGAGGCCGGGGAAAAGACATGACGATCAGCAACTCGGAACGTGACGCCCGTATCGATCTGGCGGCCGCCTTTCGCCTCGCCGTGCGATACGAACTGCACGAAGGCGTATGCAATCATTTCAGCCTCGCGGTGCCGGGCGCGGAAGGCCGGTTCCTGCTCAACCCCTATGGATTGCATTGGTCGGAGCTGACGGCGAGCAACCTCCTGACGCTGGATACCGACGGCAACATCCTCGAAGGGGAGGGGCAGGCCGAGGCCAGTGCCTTCCATATCCATTCGCGCATCCATGCCGCGCACCCCAATGCGGCCTGCGTGCTGCATTCGCACATGCCCTATTCGACGGCGCTCACCTGCCTGCATCGAGGCCGCCTCGAGCCGGTGGAGCAGAATGCGCTACGTTTCCATGACGCCATCGCTTACGACGACAATTACGGCGGTGTCGTGCTCGAAGGCGGCGAGGGCGACCGGCTCGCGGGCTGCATCGGCAGCAAGCGCGTGTTGTTTCTTGCGAGCCACGGCGTCATCGTCGTCGGTCGGAGCGTCGCCGAGGCGTTCGACGATCTCTATTATCTCGAGCGGGCAGCCCACGTTCAGGTGCTCGCACTCTCGACGGGCCGACCGCTCAATCAACTTTCCGAAGAGGTCCAGCGGCTCACCGGCGAACAGCTCCGCCAGGAGCAGCCCGTGCTGGCGCTCGCCCATTTCACGGCGATGAAGCGGCTGCTGGATCGCGACGAACCCGAATACACGCGCTGACGGCACGCCGTTCAGTTATTTGTATCGTCCGGCACGGCGGTTGTCGAGGGTGTCACGCTGACGGCAACCGCGCCGTCGCCCGGACGCCACCCTCCATGCCAGGCGGACAGCGGCACGATGTAGGGATCGTGTGCGTTGGGGCGGAACCATGAATCGACCGCCCAGTACATCCGGTTGTCCCGCTCGATAATCACCGCCGTGTTGTGAAAATCGATCAGGTTGGGATTGCGGTGGGCCGGAAACGCCACATCGTGCCACTGCAGCAGGTCTGCATCCTTCAGCAGGCGCAGATAGGTCGTCGTGTTGACCGATTCATCGATGCAGTCGAGCTGCCCCGCTTGGTCGGGAACGGCGAGATTGCCGCCGACATCGTGCATGGTGCCGGTCTTCTGGCCGACAAACCGTTCGAACAAAGCGATGGCATGCGCAATGTTCCTGCGCTCGACGGCGGCCGATTTCGCGCTGCGGTCAAAAATCTCGGCAATCTGTTCCCACTGCTCGTCGCTCAGCCCGACCGGTGTGCGGACTTTGCAGCTCGTGCCGTGACACACATCGAACGAGGTAACGGTCGCATCGAGCGGAACGAGTGCGGCGATGCGCGATTCCTCCCGCGCGGCGGAGCAGCCGGCGAACAGAAGGATCATCGCAAACGCGGCGAGGCGGCAGGGCAGCATGGCCGGCCTATGGAATCGACCGGCACGGGGTTTGGCAAGCCGGATTGCGGCGGATCGTTGCCGGCGGCATCCGACTGCGGCCCGGCAGACACAGAGCGGACACAGGTTTGACGGGCCGAAGGCGGTAGCATCCAATCCGGCGATGGCAAAACTCCCCCGTTTCGGGTCGATCCGTGTCGGCCTCGCATGGGCAATGGCCTTTGTTGCGGTGGCGGCCGGCGGGTCGGCGCGCGCGACCGATCCCGCATCCGCCGAGCCGGCCGATCCGTTGACCGCCGTCTATTACCGGTTTGCGGTGGTCGAGTATTGCAGCCTTGCGGATTTGCAAGTCGCGTCGGGGTTCGAACGCGCACGGGATCGAATTCTCGCGGACGCGGGTGCCACCGAGGACGTGCATCGAAGCGCGCGGATCGCGGGTTGGACCGCGGCCGATCTCGAATGGTCGAATCGCGGCCTCGGCGGGTTTCGCCGCTGGTGCGAAACGGAAGGAACGGATGCCGCGGCCGGGTTCCGCGCGGAGACCACGGCGGAGATGCCCTAGCCGCCGTCGATCAGCCCGGTTCTTAGTCGGACAATGTGTCGAGCAGCGCGTTGAACGGCAGCATCACGCAATCATGGCGCGATTTGACGGCGCGCACCGGCGCGAAATCGGCAAGCTCCGGCCAGGCATCTGTCGACAGGTCGGCGCCGCCTTTCAGCCAGTCGCGCAGGCGCCCGGCGATCGAGCGGATATCGTCCACGCCGCTGCCCGGTGCGCGCCGGCCTATCGCGGCGGCCGCCGCCTCGCAGAGCAGGCAGCCGCGCGTGCGATGGGCGATCGCCGCAATCCGCCCGCTCTCGAGCCGCAGCGTGATGCGCACGCGATCGCCGCAGAGTGGATTGTCGGCCTCGCCCGAAAGCGCCGGCGGCGAAACCGTTCCCGCACCATCGGCCGCGCGCGCCAGCGCAACCAGCCGCTCATGGTAGAGGTCGTCGTTCATCGCAGGCGCCGGACCGCGTCTTCGAGCCCGACGAGACAGGCATCGATATCGGCATCGTCGTTATAGGGCGCGATGCTGGCGCGGGTCGTGCCGGTGAGATCAAATCGATCCATGAGGATCTGGCAGCAATGATGCCCGCCGCGCAGGGCGACACCGTGACCGTCGAGTATCTGGCAGATGTCGTGCGGATGCAGTCCCGGCAGATCGAACGAGACGACGCCCGTGCGCCTCTGCAGCCCGGCTGGTCCAACGATCCGTGCACCGTCGATGCCGCCGATTCCGCGCAGCAGGCGCTCGGTCAATCGCTGCGTGTGCGCGGCCGCTGCCGTCCAGTCGAGCGCCATCGCCCAGCGCAATGCGGCCGCCATGCCGACCGCCTGTGCGATCGGCATTGTGCCCGCTTCGAAGCGATGGGGAATATCCGCGTAGCTGCTGCGTTCGCGCGCAACGCGATGGATCATGTGGCCGCCGCCGAGAAAAGGCGGCAGCGCCTCCAGCCATTCGCGGCGGCCCCAAAGCGCGCCGATGCCGTTCGGACCATAGGCCTTGTGGGCGGAGAACAGATAGAAGTCGACACCGAGCGCCGGCAGATCGAGCGGGCCGTGCGGCGCGCGCTGTGCGCCATCCAGCATTACTTTGGCGCCGACGCTGCGCGCGGCTTCGACCACGCGTCCGACATCCGTTTCGGCGCCGGTCACGTTGGAGACGTGGGTCAAGGCGATCATCCGGGTGCGCGGTCCGACATGACGCGCAAGGGCGTCGAGATCGAACCTGCCCTCGTCGGTCACCGGCAGCCAGCGCAGGACGATGCCGCTTCGTTCGCGCAGCATCTGCCAGGGCACGATGTTGGAGTGATGTTCGAGATCGCTCAGCAGGATCTCGTCGCCGTGATTGAGCGTGGCGCCATAGGCATGTGCGAGCAGGTTGATTCCGGCCGTCGTACCCCCGGTGAAAACGATTTCGTCCGGGTCGGTGACGCCGAGATAACGGGCGACGTCGCCGCGCGCATCCTGATAGGCCTCGGTCGCCATTTCGGCGAGGCGGTGAATGCCGCGAAAGATATTGCCGCGGCTGGTCGCTTCGTGACGGGACACGGCATCGATGACGCTCTGCGGCGTCTGCGCGGTTGCGGCGTTGTCGAGGTAGTGGATCGGCCGTCCGCCGGGATTCTCCGACAGAATCGGAAATTGCGCGCGCAACGACGGGACATCGAAGCTCATGCGGGCGAACTCATGTACTCGCACTCATGCTGGCCGTCGCCCCGGCTCGCGCGCGATCGCCAGCGCCTCCGGCGTGTCGATATCGACCAGCACCGCATCGTCGGGCATCGCGACCTCGGCAACGAGGTCGGCATGGTCGCCGATCAGATGCTTGGCACCGACATCGCCGGCGAGCGCCTCGATCTCGGCGAAGAATCGGCGTGCCCACAGAACGGGATTGCCGCGCTTGCCGCCGAAAGTCGGCACGCAGATCGCTCTACCCTCGGTCGGATTGAATGCGGCGATCAGCCGGTCGATTGTCGCCGGCCCGATCCGGGGCATGTCGCCGAGCAAGACCGCGGCCCCATCTACATCTTCGGGCAGTGCCCGCAATCCGCAGGCGAGCGACGCGCTCAGACCCGACGCGAAATCCGGGTTGTCGACCAGTTCCACCGCGCGACCGGCCAGCGTTGCGCGCACCCGATCGGCTTCGTTGCCGGCAACCACGATAACCGGCCGGGCGCGCGAGGCCAGAGCGGCATCGACCGCGTGCAGCAACAAGGCCTTGCCGTCGAGTTCGGCCAGAAGCTTGTTGGCCCCGCCCATGCGCGTCGAACGGCCGGCGGCGAGAATGATGGCGGCGACCCGCGGCGCGCGCGGCGCGATAGAAGGTCGCTCGGCGCGCGGTTGCGGCCGGCTCGGAATCTCTTTCAGCAATCCGCCGACGCCCATCTGCATGATGTCGCGCGGGGTGACCGGCAGGTCGGCCATCAGCCGCTGCAGCACCCAGTCGAAGCCGTTGAGCTTGGGCGAGCGCACGCAGCCGGGCAGGCCGAGTATCGGTATCCGATCGTGCCGCGCGAGCAGCAGAAGATTGCCGGGATCGACCGGCATGCCGAAATGCTCGACCGTCCCGCCGGCGACTTCGATCCCGGCCGGCAGCACGTCGCGCCGGTCGGTGATGGCGGACGCGCCGGCGATGAGAACGAGTTCGGCGCCGCCTTGAAGCGCTGCCCGAACGGCATCGGCAACCGCGGCGGTTTCGTGCGCGCAGCGGCGCTCGGCCAGCGGCGGTACACCCATCGCGGTGAGGCGGCCGTTGATAATCTCGACCGTCTTGTCGAGCACGCTTTCCTTGATGCCCGGCAACCGTGTCTGGATCAGCGCGACCGGACGGGCACGAAAGGGCGCGATGCGCAAAGGCGGCGTCTTCGGCAGTGCCGCCAATGCGCGTTCGAGCAGCGCGCCGCTGATCGCAAACGGCATGATCTTGACCGTCGCCACCATATCGCCCGGCTGCACCGTTTCGAAGGGCGGCAAGGTCGCGATCGTGACCGACTCGTCGACGAGGTTGAGCGCATCGATGCAAACGCGGTCGATGACCGCAAGCCCGTGCGCGGCCGCGATCAGATTGCAGCGACCGGTAAACGGTTGCGCGACATCGAGCCTCGAACCGGCGGTCGCGCGGGCGATCGCGGCTGCGGCTTCATCCTCTCCGACATCGCCCGGCTGGAACCGGACCACCGTCACGCGTTCGACGCCGGCCTGCTGCAGCGCCCCGATATCCGATGAAGTCAGCACGCGTCCCTTGCGGAAACTGATGCCGTTGCTGCGGATGCTGTGCACCAGCAGCGCGCCTTCACAATCCGCCACGGGCCGCTCGGCGAAGTTCATGCCGCGGCCTCGCGCGTCGCCTTGGCGGCTGCAGCCTGGGTCGTCGTCGCGTTGCCACGCCGAACCGCGGTCAATTCGGCCATGATCGAGATCGCGATTTCGGCCGGCGTTTTCGCACCGATCGCGAGGCCGATCGGGCCGTGGATGCGCGCGAGATCGGCGGGTCCGAAGCCGCGCGCGGCGAGCCGTTCGAGCCGGCCGGCATGGGTGCGCGTGCTGCCGAGCGCCCCGATATAGAAGGCGGGCGAGGCAAGCGCCGCGGCGAGGGCCGGGTCGTCAATTTTGGGATCGTGGGTGAGCGTGACGATGGCGGTGCGGGAATCCGGTGCGAGGCGTGCGAAGGCCTCGTCGGGCCATTCGTCGACCAGGATCACGCCGGGAAAGCGCGCATCCGTCGCGAAGGCGCGGCGCGGATCGACGATGGTGACGGCGTAACCGGCCAGTGCGGCCATCGGCGCCAGGACCTGCGCGACATGAACCGCACCGACGATGATCGCGCGTTCCGGCGGATTGAAGGCATGAACGAAGAGTTGCCGATCGGGCCGGTCGAGCAGGCCGCTGCGGTCCTGCGCCAGCGCCTCGCGCACCGCGGGCAGCTCGTCCTTGTCGAGCATGGCGCGGCCGGTGACGGTGTCGGCGAAGACGAGGCATTGCCGGTGATCGCCGAGGTCGGTTACCAGCGCGACGGGCCGGCCGGCCCCGCGCGCCTCGAGCAGCCGGTCGAGCAGGTCGGTCTTCATGCGAGGGCCTCGATATAGACCTGCAGCTTGCCCCCGCAGGCGAGGCCAACTTCCCAGGCCTGTTCGTTGCTGATGCCGAAATCGAGCAACCGCGGCGTGCCATCGCGCATGATCTCCTGTGCCTCGCGCACGACTGCGCCCTCGATGCAGCCGCCGGAGACGGAGCCGATCATGGCGCCCTGATCGTCGACGACCATCTGGCTGCCGACCGGGCGGGGCGAGGAGCCCCAGGTCGCGACCACGGTTGCGATCGCGACGCCCTTGCCGGCGCGGCGCCAGTCGGCCGCCTGCTGCAGCATGTCGGTTTCGGCTCCGGCCATGATTTCTGTTCCGATGCGTGATGCGTGCCGCTGTGAATCTGGCGCTTGGGGCGGCGCGACGCAATGCGGCTCTTTGGAAGGGGATGGGCGGTCGAGGACTCAGGCGGCAGCGGTCGCCCAGGCGCCCGCGGCGTCGAGTCGGCGCGGGCCAGGCCGGCCGAGCACGCCGGCAAGGTCCTGCATGGTTTCCAGATTGTGGATCGGCCGGAACTCGTCGACATGCGGCAGGATCGCCCGCGCGCCCATCGCCTTGGGCGCGTAGCCGTCATAGCGCAGCAGCGGATTGAGCCAGATGAGGCGGCGGCAGGATTTGTGCAGCCGTTCCATCTGCCGCGCGAGATCGGTATCGGAATCGCGATCGAGCCCGTCGGTAATCAAAAGAACGACCGCGCCCTGGCCGAGCACGCGCCGCGACCAGTCGTTGTTGAAGGCGGCGATGCAATGGCCGATCCGGGTGCCGCCGGACCAGTCCTCGACCCGCCCGGCCACGCGGTCGAGCGCGACGTCGATATCGCGATAGCGCAGATCGCGCGTGATGTTCGTAAGGCGCGTGCCGAACACGAAGGTATGCACGCGGTCGCGATCGTTGGTGATCGCGTGCATGAAATGCAGGAAGAGGCGGGCGTAGCGCGACATCGATCCCGAGACGTCGCACAGGATCACCAAAGGCGGGTGCCGCCGCCGCCGGTGCCGGAAGCGCAACGGAATGTCGCGACCGGACCGCAGGGCCGCCCGCAATGTCGCCCGCATGTCGACGCGGCGCCCGGCTGCGTCGGTGCGGAAGCGCCGCGTCGGAACCGCCATGATCGGCAGGCGCATGGTGGCAATCAGGCGCCGCGCCGCATCGACCTCATCGTTCGACATTTTCTCGAAATCCATCGTCTGCAGGATCTCGCGGTCGGAAAAGGTCATCACCGCGTCGAGTTCGATCTCGTCTTCCTGCTGCTGATTGTCGTCGCTGCCACGCCTCTGCAGCGCCTCGGCGAGGCGGCGGGCGATTTCCTGTTGGGCGGCATCTTCCTCGCCGGGGACGGCGATCTGCGGCAGCATCGCGGCCATCATACGGTCGAGCAGATGCGGGTTGCGCCAGAAGATATGGAAAGCCTGGTCGAACAGCTCGCGCTGGTCGCGTCGGTTCACAAACACCGCATGGAGGGTCCAGTAGAAATCGTCGCGCGAACCGAGGCCGATCGCTTCAACCGCGCGGATCGCATCGATCACCTTGCCGGGGCCGATCGGGAGCCCGGCCGCACGCAGCGTCCGCCCGAAGAGCATGATGTTGTCGACGATGCGGCTGTCGGTCATATCGCTGTTTGAGGTGACCGGCGCTCTAGCGCGCCGTCATTTCGGCCCTGACCCGATCAAGCAGCAGGGCCGCTTCGGAGCCGCGGATCTTCGCGATGTCGTCCTGATACTTGAGCAGCACCCCGAGCGTGTCGTCGATCGCGGCGGGATCGAGCGCCACTTTGTCGAGTTCGATCAGTGCCTCGGTCCAGTCGATCGTTTCGGCGACGCCGGGTTGTTTGAAAAGATCCTTGCGCCGCAGCGTCTGGACGAAGGCGACGACCTGACGGGCGAGCGATTCCGGAGCGGTCGGCACCTTGGTGCGGATGATTTCAAGCTCGCGCTTCGCATCCGGATAATCGACCCAGTAATAAAAGCAGCGCCGCTTCAGCGCGTCGTGGATTTCTCGCGTCCGGTTCGAGGTGATGATGACGATCGGCGGTTCGACAGCCTCGATCGTCCCGAGTTCAGGAATCGTAATCTGCCAGTCGGAGAGGATTTCCAGCAGATAAGCTTCGAACGGTTCGTCGGTGCGGTCGAGCTCGTCGATCAGAAGGACGGGTGCGCCGCCCGGCTGGGGTTGCAGCGCCTGCAGCAAGGGCCGTTCGATCAGGAAGTCGCGGGTGTAAATGTCGGCGGCGAGGGCGTCGCGGCCCCGATCGCCGGTCGCCTCGGCGAGCCGGATTTCAATCATCTGACGCGAATAGTTCCATTCATAAGCGGCCGACGCGATATCCAGCCCTTCATAGCATTGCAGGCGCAGCAGCCGACGGCCGAGCGTCGTCGCCAGCACCTTGGCGATCTCGGTCTTGCCAACACCCGCTTCGCCCTCGAGAAACAAAGGCCGGTGCAGACGTAGGGAGAGATGAATGGCCGTCGCGAGGCTGCGGTCGGCGATGTAATGGCCGGCGCGCAGCAGCGCCTCGACCTCGTCGACGGAACGCGGCGATGGCAGCGACGAACCGGCCAGGTTCGCTTCGACGGCCGCGTTCATCAGCGCTGGACCCAGCTTCCGTCAGCATTGAGGAAGTAGGTGCCCGCGGGCGCCTTCTTGAAGATCTGGGCGGCATAGACCTGACCGACTTCTGCGGCGCTCACGCCCTGCTCGGCGGCGCGCTGTTCGTAGATGCTCCGGCGCTCGCCGTTGATGCGATCGACCGTCGCGCGCGTCGCGCCGTCGCCGCCCTGGCGCACCAGCACATAACCGTCGAACCGCTCGGCAATAACGCCCTCCGCCCGCAGCCGGTCGAGATCGGCGTCCTGCGCGAACGCGGCAAAGGGCAGCAGCAACGCCACCAGTGCCATGCCGACGATACGGCGCCGGCTCATGGCAAACAGCCGGGAGGCCAGCTTGGTCATTTCAGTCGCTCCTGTATTCCTGTCCATCAGAAGATGTCCGGGTTGGTCTCGATGTCGCGCTCGGCGTCCTCTTCGATCCGGACCCGAACCTCCTGCTCGATCTTGACGTTGAGGTTGATGACGATCGGATCCTCCGGCGCCTTCAGTTGGACGGTCGGCTGGCAGGCAGCCAGCGCCAGCGCAACCAGCGGGAGCGCAGCCAACACCCGGATCGTGGCGCCAATGCGTCTGCACCAGACGAGCGGCGAGAGCGCCGACTCCCGGAACATCTCAGCGTCGGTCATTGACTGTCTCCTGCATTGATGTCGGGTTCGGTTTCGGCCGCCTCGCCATCCTCGAGCTGGTCCTTCACGTAGTCAGGAATGCGGTATCCCACAAGACTGTCGCGCAGGATGCGGTCAAGCTCGCCGGTAAGGGTGAGATTGAGCTCGATCGGATAGCCATCGTAGAAGTCCGGATTGCTGCCGCGTACATGAAGTCCGAGGCCGGTTTCGCCTCCCGCTGCGCGATCGAGCGTAAGCCAAAGCTGGTCGTACCGAAAATTCGCAAGCGCACCAAGCACGAGGCTAGCGGTTTCGCCGGCACCCTGCAACGCGGCGGGCGGTTCGGCGGGAGCGTATTGGAGGGTTCCCGGCTCGTCGGCATCGAGGCGTCCGGCGGCGATGACGATGTCGTCGTCGCGGATCTCGACCGGGATGGTGCCATTGAGTTGTCCGGTGGCCACCAGCCCGTCGACCTCGGCCATCGCCAGAAAGGCGGCGAGGTTCATGTCCGCGACCTGAAGCTCGATCGTGGTGTAGGGATCCATCGGGTCGATGACGACCGGTGCCGTTTCGACGGTGCCGCCGGCCAGTTTGAACCGGGCGTTCTCGACCGCAAAGAGCGGGCCCTCCTCGATCGAGAAGGTCACGACGGCATCGGTCAGCGGCACGCCGATGTCGATCAGGGCGATCGAGGCCTGCTGGTTCGGTTGCGAAACCAGCGGCACCAGGCTTTTCAGAGCGATGGCGCCATTGATACGGGCGAGCTCCGCCTCGGGCGCGATGATCGAGAGCTCTTCGAGCCGCAAGGTGAGATCGCTGCCGACATCCCCTTCGTTCCAGGTCACGCCGCCACTGAGCGTTATCTGGCCGGTCGCCTCGTCGAGTTCGCTTGCAAGCGCCGGCGCGATGTCCCAGGGCTGCAATCCGCCGGGCCGGAACTGGATCGGCTGCATCGTGAGCGAGGCGGTGCCGCTGTTCTCGTCGAGCCGGTGCGTGCCCGTAATATCGCCGACGACCCATTCATTTTCGTCCGCGAGATGCGCGTCGAAACTCACGGTCGATCCGACAATTCTCCCTTCGAAGCGGGCGGCGAGGGGCGGCAGCCACGGCGCGAGATCCGGGCCGCCCAGATTCGCGGCGCGGCCCTCGAACGCGATGCCGCCGCCTTCCGAAAGCGTCGCGTGAAGACGAAGATCGTCGGCATTGGCCGACCATTCGGGCATCGACAGGCTCGCGGCGTTGAGCGCGATCGTGCTGGTACTCGACCCATCCGGAGCGATAGTGCCCTCGAGTTGCAATGTCGCCGGGCCGAGTGCCACCGCGTCGGTGACGGTTTCGGTATGCGCGGCGATCCCATCGGTCGTCAGCCGCAACCGATAATCCAACGTGCAGGTCTCGGGCGTCGGGCAATCCCGAACCAGCAGCGGTTCCTCGATCTGCGCGAGACGGGCGCGGACGCGATCGATGCGATAAGGCATGTCGCCGATGCTCGGGCGGGCGATCGTCATGGTGCCGCGATCGGTTCCATGCACTGTGACGGCGTCCCCGGCCTGCCGGACGAGGGCCGGCAATTCGAAATCGAATCCGTCGATGCGGAAGCCATTGCCGGCAACGGCAATCTCGCCGGCCAGCAGCAATTCGGCCGTCCAATCTTCCGGCGTGCCGCCCGCCGTGCCCGCGGCGGAGAGAGCGCCGATCGAGGCACGCAATCCGTCCTGTTCGAACGCCAGGTTTCCGACCCGGATGTGGAGCGCGGTCGCCTCGAAGGATTCGAGGGTGGCGATCGGTGAGAAATGAAGACTGCCGGCGACACTCGCATCGAGCGGATTGGTGCCGGCAGCGGTGACCATGGCAGCACCCGCGATGTCGAGCGTGCCGCCATCCGCCGGCAGCCAGGAGGCATTGGCGCCGGGCTGGATTTCGAGCGAGAGCGGGCCCGGATCGATGATGCCGATCGAGCCGGCGCCGAGCGCCGCGAGCCATTCCGGATCGGGTGTTGCGTCGACCAGCACCGGCGACGATGCCGTGAACAGAACCCCGCCGTCGCGAACGGTCGCGTCGACGGCGCCGAGGGCGTCGAGTGCAGTCAGCCGTCCGGGCCAGTTCATTCCGTCCATGTACAACGTGACGGTGAGCGCGCCGGCAGGCAACGCGGTTTCCGACAGCGAGGATGTGTCGGCGGTCGCGATGTCGCCATCCGCATCGACCGTGACCATCCCTTCGGTTGGCGTCGGCAATCCGAGCAGCGCCCACCAGGGAGAGCCTGCCTCGAGTGTCAGGTTCGCCGCGACCTTGATGTTATCGGGCGCAAGCTGAGGCGCTTCGATATCGATCGAGCCGTCGAGGCCCGCGGCGGGTCCGTCGGTTGCGATATGTGCGGCCCAGCGCTCGCCATCGAGTTCGCCGGTCACGCGAAGTGCGGCGCCCGGCCAGCCTGCGGCAACGACGTCCGATGCCACCATCTCGATACTGCCACCGGCAATCGCGGCATCAGCAAAGGCGATGTTCGCCGTGCCGGCGAAATGGGGGATTTCGATTGCTGCCGGCGTTCCAAAATGCGCGGAACCCTGCCCAACAGTCAGTCGGGCCGTGCCGTTGGCATCAAGATCGGTTTCGACCCGAAGATTGCCGGTGAAACCGCCATTGGTCGCCTCGGCATCGACGGCGAGGTCGGCGACCAGAAAATCCGGACCTTCCTGCCGGATCGATCCGGCGAGCTGCACAGCTGCGCCATCAAGGAGCGTCGGTAATTCGATTGTCGCGGATTCGATCGTGATCGGCGGGATTTCGGCGTCGGTACGCTCGTCATCGCTGCCGTCGCCGGCTTCGGTATCCGCAAGGCTCGCGATCAGGTCGGAGAGAACGCCAAGCGGTCGCGTGTCGTCGGCCGGGTCGACCATGAGATGCAGCTCAGCGATCGTCACCCGCGCGATGGTCGGCACGGCGAGGCCGTCGAGGCTGTAGTCGATCGTGATCTGGCGGGCGGTGGCATCACCCGGCTGGTTGCCGAGCGAGAGCGCGTCGATGACGGCGCGATCGCGGCCCAGATTGACGATCTCGACATCGGCATCCGGCGCCCCGTGATCTGCAAGCCAACCTTCGGCCCAGCGCTCGGCGATCATCGGTAGAGCGACATAGCCGGCGATTATCGCCAGGATCAGGAGGCCGAGCGCGCCGACCGGCCAATACCCCCAGTGCCGGCGGATGGGCCGGAGCGTGGCCAAATTCAACGGCCGGTCTGTCATGGAGCCGACCCTAAGCCGCACTCACGGCAAGAAAAAGGCGGGATGCCGGCAACATCCCGCCTTCGAACCGCTCAGGTCAGGGGTTCAGCGGCAGGCGGCAACCGCCCGTTTCGCCATCACGGTGACCAGATGGGCGCGATACTCGGCGCTGCCGTGGATATCGCTGTTGAGCCCCGTCGCCGGCACGTTGAGGCCGGCGACGGCGTCGGCGCTGAAATTTTTCGCCAGCGCCTCTTCCATCGCCTTGACGCGAAAGACGCAGGGCCCAGCGCCCGTCGCGGCAACGCGCACGCCGCTCGACAGTTTGGCGACGAACACTCCCGTCAGCGAGAAGCGGGAGGCCGGATGCGGAAACTTGGCATAGGCCGCCTTCTCGGGTTTCGGGAACTCGACGGCGGTGATGATCTCGCCCGGCTCGAGCGCCGTCTCAAACAGGCCCTTGAAGAAATCGTCGCCGGCAATCTTGCGCTTGTTGGTGTGGATCGTCGCACCGAGGCCGAGAACCGCGCCCGGATAGTCCGCGGCCGGATCGTTATTGGCGAGCGAGCCGCCGATCGTGCCGCGATTGCGGACCTGGGGGTCGCCGATTCCTTCAGCCAGCGCCGCGAGCGCGGGGATGGTCGCCTTGACCTCGGCGGAGTGGGCGACATCGGCATGACGGGTCATCGCACCGATGATAAGGCCGTTGCCCGATGCCTTGATGCCCTGTAGCTCGGCGATCTGCGAAAGATCGACGAGATCGGAAGGCTGCGACAAACGCTGCTTCATCGTCGGCAGGAGGGTCATGCCGCCGGCGAGCGGCCGCGCTTCCTCGCCGCCGGCAAGAGCCTTGCTGGCGTCGGCAACCGAGTTCGGGCGGTGAAAATTGAAGTTGTACATAGGTGCCTCCCTTACTCGGCCGCCGCGGCGGGCCGATTCTGCTGCGCGATGCGCCACACTTTTTCCGGGGTGGCCGGCATGTCGAGATGCATCACGCCGAGCGCATCGGTAATCGCGTTGATGATGGCGGGCGGCGCTGCAATGGCGCCGGCTTCGCCGCATCCTTTGACCCCGAGCGGATTATGCGGGCAGGGGGTTTCGGTCATGCCGACTTTCAGACTCGGCAGGTCATCGGCCCGCGGCATGCAGTAATCCATGTAGGAGCCGGTGACGAGCTGGCCGCTGTCATTGTCGTACACGCAGCCTTCGAGCATCGCCTGGCCGATACCCTGAGCGACGCCGCCATGAACCTGGCCCTCGACAATCAGCGGATTGATGACCTTTCCGAAATCGTCGATCGCCGTCCAGTTGACGATCACGGTGCGGCCGGTATCGGGGTCGACCTCCACCTCGCAGATATGAATGCCCGCCGGATACGTGAAGTTGGCGGGATCATAAAACGCCGTCTCGTCGAGACCGGGTTCGACGTCGGCAGGATAGTTATGCGGCACGTAGGCGGCGAACGCGATCTCGCCGATTGTTTTCACCTTGTCGGTGCCGGCGACCCGATATTCGCCGCCCTTGAATGTGATGTCGTCGATCGAAGCCTCGAGCAGATGGGCTGCGATCTTCTTGCCCTTCTCGATAATCTTGTCCGCGGCGCGGACGATCGCCGAACCGCCGACCGCGATTGACCGCGAACCGTAAGTTCCCATACCGAACGGCACCAGCGCCGTGTCGCCATGCACGACGTCGATACTCTCATAGGGAATGCCGAGATGTTCGTGCACGACCTGGGCGAACGTGGTTTCGTGACCCTGGCCGTGCGAATGGCTGCCGGTGAGGATCTGACAGCTTCCGGTGGGATTGAGCCGGATCTGGGCCGATTCCCAGAGACCGACGCCGGCGCCGAGCGACCCGACGACCGCGGAAGGGGCGATACCGCAGGCCTCGATATAGGCCGAGACACCAATGCCGCGCAGCTTTCCGCGCTTGGCTGCCTCGGCGCGTCGGGTTTCGAAGCTGTTGTAATCCGACATCTTCAGGGCGGCATCGAGCGCCTGACCGTAATTGCCGGAATCGTATTGCAGCGCGACCGGAGTCTGATACGGGAACTGGTCCGGCTTGATGAAGTTGCGGCGGCGAAGTTCCACCGGATTTATCTTCATCTCGCGCGCCGCGCATTCGACGATGCGCTCGATGACATACGTCGCTTCCGGGCGACCTGCGCCGCGATAGGCATCGACCGGTGCGGTGTTCGTGAAGACGGCCTTCACGTTCGCGAAGATGACCGGTGTCGTGTACTGGCCGGCCAGCAGCGTGGCGTAAAGATAGGTCGGCACACAGGTCGCGAAGGTGGAGAGATAAGCGCCCATGTTGGCGATCGTCTCGACCTTGAGAGCGAGGAACTTGCCGTCTTTGTCCATCGCCAGCTCGGCATGGGTCACGTGATCGCGGCCATGTGCGTCGCTGAGAAAGGATTCGCTTCGATCGGCAGTCCATTTGACGGGGCGGTCGATTTTTTTCGCCGCCCATGTGCAGACGACTTCCTCTGCATAGCAGAAGATCTTCGACCCGAAGCCGCCGCCGACATCGGGCGAAACGACCCGCATCTTGTGTTCCGGCACGCCCATGATGAAGGCGCAGAGGATCAGCCGCAGGACATGCGGGTTCTGGCTGGTCGAATAGCAGGTGTAATGACCGGTGCCTGAATCGTATTCGCCGATCGCGGCGCGCGGTTCCATCGCATTGGGAATGAGGCGGTTGTTCACCAGATCGATCCTGGTGACGTGATGCGCATTCTTGATGATGCCGTCGACCGCCGCGCGGTCGCCGAGTTCCCAGTCGTAGCAAAGGTTGCCCGGTGCATCGTCATGCACGACCGCACCTTTCGTCGCCTTGGCTGTATCGATATTGGCTTGCAACACTTCGTAATCGACATCGACCTTTTCGGCCGCATCGCGTGCCTGCGCCTGCGTTTCGGCGATCACCACGGCGACATGATCGCCGACATAACGGACCTTGTCTTTCGCGAGAATGGGATGGGCGGGCGCCTTGTGCGGATCGCCGTTCTTGTCCTTGACGGTCCAGCCGCAGATCAGGCCGCCGAGCTTGTCGGCCGCAACGTCGCTGCCGGTGAAGATCGCGATCACGCCCGGCGCTTTTCGCGCGGCACTCGTGTCGACCATCTTGACCCGGGCATGCGCGTGCGGCGATCGTACGAAGGCTGCATGAGCCTGGCCGGGCCGGTTCATGTCGTCGACATAGTGGCCCTTGCCGGTGAGGAAACGCTGGTCTTCAGAGCGGCGGACGGATGAACCGATTCCCTTCTCGCTCATGACATTATCTCCCCATGGCCTTCGCGCCGGCGGCGATCGCCTTGACGATGTTGTGATAACCCGTGCAGCGGCAGATATTGCCTTCGAGCCAGTCCCGGATTTCCTGCTCCGAGGGATTGGCGTTGTTCTTCACCAGGTCGACAGCGCTCATCACCATGCCCGGCGTGCAGAAGCCGCATTGCAGTCCGTGATTTTCCTTGAAGGCCGCCTGCATCGGATGCAGTTCGCCATTCTTCGCGAGCCCCTCGATGGTGGTCACCTGGGCGCCTTCGGCCTGCACCGCAAGAATGGTGCAGCTCTTGGCGGACTTGCCGTTGAAATGGACGACGCAGGCGCCGCACTGGCTGGTGTCGCAGCCGACATGCGTGCCGGTGAGTGCAAGTTTCTCGCGGAGGAAATGAACGAGCAGCGTTCGATTTTCGACATCTGCCGAAACCGACTTGCCGTTCACCGTCATGGAAACGGTGGGCATGGCTTTCTCCTATGGTGCGGTTGCGGGTGCAGGCCCCGCTATTCCGCCGCAGTCTGCGATCGTCCGCCCCGTTGCAGGGTGAACGGTCTCCCCGCATCAGTGTCGATTGAGGCTCCGGCGAGGTCAAGAGAAACAGGGCCGCGCCGACGCGGTCGGCTTTAATCGGCGAGTTCGAACCACGCCAGCAGCAGGGCCACGACGACGACGAGCCCGCTGATCCATGCCCAGGGACTGAGGCCGCGGCGCGGCCCTTCTTCAGCGACCGTCCCGCCATGTGCCGGCTCGATCGGCGCAATGTGTGCGCCCGGGATTGTCGGCGCTGTGGCCGCGGGCGTATCGGCGGGCGGCAAATGCTGCGCGGCGTCGCTGTTGGCAACGAGCTCGGAAAAACGGCCAAAGAATTCGTTTGCCGTCTTCTGGGCGGCGCCCTGCACCAAGCGCGACCCGATCTGCGCCATCTTGCCGCCGACAGATGCGTCCGCCTTGTAGCGCAGCACTGTCGCGCCACCGTCCTCGTCCAGCGTGACCTGGGCGGTTCCCCGCGCGAAACCGGCCGCACCGCCCTGACCTTCGCCGGTAATCCGATAGCCCTTCGGCGGATCGAGATCGGAGAGCGTGACCTTGCCGGCGAACTTGGCCGAGACTGGCCCGATCTTGATCGCGACCTTGGCTGTCATTTCGGTGTCCGACACCTTGTCGAGCGATTCGCAGCCCGGAATCGCCGCCCGCAAGACATCGGGGTCGTTGAGCGCCTTCCAGACGACCGAGCGCGATGCGGCAATGCGATATTCGCCTGTCAGGTCCATGATGCTTCCTCTGTCAGCCAAGGCGGCACCGCAATCATAGCGGATGCGCCGCGGATGGCCATTCTTGTCGTCGGCCCGCGAAGTGCCGGTGGGCGGCGATTCGTGCGTCGGCCTGCGATGCTGCGCCGTGCAGCGTCGTGATTTGCTTGGCCCGGAGAAGCCGCTTCGGCATACTCGCCCGCGTTTGCCGGTCAGCGTGCGCGGCCCCACAGGGCCGCCGACCGACATCGGAAAGGATCGTGGAGAATTCGGATGCTCTCGGGACGCACCGTCAGTCTGTTCCTCGTTCTTTACGGCACTTGGTTGCTTCTGTCGGGCATCTGGGAGCCGTTCCTGATGATTGTCGGTGTGATCGCCTGCTGTCTGGTCGTTGTGCTGGCGCATCGTATGGCCGTGATCGACGAGGAGGGTCACCCGATACATCTTGCGCTACGGGCACTGCTCTATGTTCCGTGGCTCTTCTGGCAGATCGCGCTCTCGAACGTCGGCGTCGCACGCCGCGTCCTGTCGCCGCGATTGAACATCGATCCGGCGAGCGCCATGGTCCCGGCAAGCCAGCGGAGCAATGCGGGCCTCGTGGCCTTTGCCAATTCGATTACCCTGACGCCAGGCACCGTCAGCCTATCGGTCTATTCCGATCGCATTCATGTGCATGCATTGCACCGCGCTTCGCTCGATGAACTGTTGAACGGCGAGATGGATCGTCGCGTCCGGCGGATGGAGGGCGAGGTCTGATGTTTGGCACCGCCATCATCCTGATTCTAATCGCAACGGCGCTTGTACTGATCCGAGCCGTGCGCGGTCCGACGCCGTATGACCGTATTCTCGCGGTCAACGTTCTTGGCACAATGACCGTCATGCTGATCGCGCTCGCCGGGTTCCTGGTGGATCGTCCGGCGTTTCTCGATCTCTCGCTGGTCTACGCGCTGCTCAATTTCATCGGAACGCTGGCTGCGTTGAAATTCTTCAAGCACGGCTATCTGGGAGATGCGCCGTGAGCCTCGCACTCGACATTCTGAGCTGGACGATGATGTTTGGCGGTAGTTTTTTCATGGTCACGAGCGGTATCGGCATGGTGCGCCTGCCCGACCTGTTTGCGCGCCTGCATAGTGCCGGCCTGGCCGATACCGGCGGGGCCGCGCTGCTGCTGCTCGGGATGATACTGCAGGCGGGCTTTACGCTCGTCACCGTGAAGCTGCTGCTGATCGGCCTGTTCATTTTCCTGACGGCCCCGGCGGCAAGCCATGCGGTCGCGCATGCCGCCCTGATCGGCGGCCTTTTGGCAGACGATCCCGACGAGAACCGGCGATCCAACGACGAGGCGCCCCGGGGCTGATTGCATGGAACGCCTCATCGCCACCATCCCGATTCTGCTTCTCATTGCGCTGGCACTGACCATCTTGCGACTGCGCAGTCTGCTCGCGATCGCGATCCTGAGCGGCGTCTATTCGCTGATGATGGCATTCGTCTTCACAGTTCTCGACGCGGTCGACGTCGCTTTCACGGAGGCATCGGTCGGGGCGGGGATCACGCTGACGCTGATGCTCGCCGTGATCTCCCAGACTACCCGCAACGAGGTTGCCAAGCCGCGCGATCGCCTGCGCGATGCGGCGGCGCTGGGCGTCGCGGTCATCGTGGGGTTCGCGCTCGTCTATGCGACGTTCGATATGCCGATGCTGGGCGACGCGACCGCGGCCATTCATGCTCATGTCGCGCCCCGCTACATCGTGCAAGGCCCCGTGGAGACCGGTGTGCCGAACATGGTGACGTCGATCCTCGCGAGCTATCGTGGCTATGACACGCTGGGCGAGGTGACAGTCATTTTTACCGCGGGAATCGGTGTGATCGCACTGCTCTGGCGCTGGCGGCGCGACGAGCGATGAATGAGCATCTGATCGTCCGTGTGGTGACCAAGATGCTGGTCCCGTTCGTGCTGTTGTTTGCGCTCTATGTGCAGATGCACGGCGATTTCGGCCCCGGCGGCGGATTCCAGGCCGGGGTGATCTTTGCGGCTGCGTTCATCGTATATGCCATCGTCTTCGGTATCCGGCCAACCATCCGCGCAATGCCGGTCGGCGTTGTTGCGGCGATGGTATCGCTCGGTGTCATCCTCTATGCCGGCGTCGGATTTGCGGCGCTGCTGGCCGGCGGGTCGTTTCTCGATTACAGCGTGTTCGACCCGCATGATCCGGTGCGCGGGCAGCATCTCGGAATCCTGCTGGTCGAACTTGGTGTCGGCATCACCGTTTCGGGCGTGCTGATGGCGATATTCTTAACCTTTGCCGAGCGCTATTCCCGATGATGGAGCTTTACGAATTTGTGATCGGGCATGCGATCCAGTGGGGTGCCGTCGCCCTGCTGGTCATCGGCCTCTACATCATGATGACCCGACACAATCTGATCAAGAAAGTCGTCGGGCTCAATATTTTTCAGACGGCCGTGTTCCTCGTTTACATCCAGATGAGTTATGTGACCGGTGCAACAGCGCCGATCGCCAAAGCGGGGCAGACGCTCTATTCGAATCCGCTGCCGCATGTCCTCATCCTGACCGCCATCGTTGTATCGGTCTCGGTGTCGTCGCTCGCGCTGGCGCTGATCGTCCGCATTCGGGAATCCTACGGCTCAATCGAAGAGGACGAGATCGTCGACCTCGACGCCCCGAAGACCGATGCGGTTGCTTGAGCATCTTCCGGCTCTGATCGTTGCGGTGCCGATGATTGCGGCGCCGATCTGCGCTCTGCTGTTGCGGACGCGGGTTTCCTACTGGTTCGCGATTGGGGTCGCGTGGGTGACATTCGCGATGTCACTCGTCCTCATGGATCGCGTGCTGTCGGAAGGCGTTATCGTCTACGCGCTCGGCGGCTGGGCACCACCCTGGGGCATCGTTTATGTCGTCGACCCGCTTAGCGCCATGATGCTGGTGCTGGTTTCGGGCATGGCCGCGATCATCATGCCGGGCACGCTGCTCGGCATCGGCAGCGAGGTGGTGCGGCGCGCCAAGCGCTTCTTTTTCGCGGTGGTGCTCCTGGTGCTGACCGGGATGCTCGGCATTGTCATCACCGGTGACGCTTTCAATCTTTATGTGTTTCTCGAGATCGCGTCGCTCGCGAGCTATGCGCTGGTCGCGATGGGATCGGATCGCCGGTCATTGCCGGCAGCGCTCAACTATCTGATTCAGGGCACCATCGGCGCGACCTTCATCCTGATCGGGATCGGTTTGATCTACATGGTGACTGGCACGCTCAACATGGCCGACATGGCGGGCCGACTGCAGGGGTTAGAGGACAGTCGGCCGCTGCAGGCGGCACTCGCCTTTATTCTCGTCGGCGCCGCGATCAAATTTGCCTTGTTTCCGGTGCATGCATGGCTGCCCAATGCCTACACCCATGCGCCTTCGATGGTGTCGGCCTTCTTCGGTGCGACCGCAACGAAACTTGGCGCCTATATCCTCATTCGCTTCATCTATTCCGTGTTCGGCGACGATTTCGCTTTCGGTCACATGGCGATCGCGTGGGTGCTGATCCCGGCCGGCATTGCCGGTGCGTTCATGGGTTCGCTGGTCGCGATCTGGCAGAACGATCTGAAGCGAATGCTGGCCTATTCCAGCATTGCGCAGGTCGGCTATATCGCGCTCGGCATCGGCCTCGACAACCAGGATGGATTGATCGGCGCGATCGTCCATATTTTCAATCACGGTCTGATGAAGGGCGCACTGTTTATGGTGATGGCGGCCGTCATCCTGCGGCTCGGCGGCGCGACCATGGCCGAGTTCCGCGGCCTTGGAAGACGCATGCCGCTGACGATGGCCTGCTTCGTCGTTGCCGGCCTGTCGCTGATCGGCGTGCCGCTGACGGTCGGCTTTATCAGCAAATGGTATCTGGTGCTGGGCGCGATCGAAGCGGGGCTGTGGCCGATCGCCGTTCTCGTGGTGGCGAGCTCGCTGCTTGCCATCGTCTATATGTGGCGTGTTATCGAGGTCGCCTATTTCGAGACGGCGACCGATACACATGCGATCAGAGAAGCGCCGTTGCAGCTTCTGCTGCCGACCGCGGCGTTGGCACTGCTTTGCGTACTGCTCGGTATCTCGACCGAATTCACCGTCGAGATCGCCTCGCGCGCGGTCGTGTTCCTGGATGTCGGCTTATGAGCGCGCTCGGTTCAAATGGCGGTTTTATGCTGCTGGCCGTTGCGATACCACTGTTCGGCGCCATCGCCATCGTGCTGCTGCGGCGCTGGCCGAATGTGCGCGAAGCCGCGACGCTCATTACCGGTGTCGCTTTGTTCGTCGACGTTGCGCTGATTGCCTGCGCCCTGCAAAGCGGGCCTGTTTCGCGCCTCGTGCTGGCGGAGCCGATCGTCGGCCTGCCACTCGAACTCGCGGTCGAACCGCTGGGGATGCTGTTTGCCTTGGTCGCGAGCGGGCTCTGGATCGTTACATCGATCTACGCGATTGGCTATATGCGCGCCCATCATGAAATGAATCAGACGCGCTTCTATGCGTTCTTTGCGATTGCGATCGCCGCCACTATGGGCATCGCGTTGGCCGGCAATCTGCTCACATTGTTCGTGTTCTACGAGGCGCTGACCTTGTCAACCTTCCCGCTGGTTACCCATAGCGGCACCAGCGAAGCCAAACGCGCGGGCCGGACCTATCTGGGGATCCTGCTCGGCACCTCGATCGGTCTGTTTCTCGTCGCCATCGTCGGCACCTACGCGTTCGCCGGCACGCTTGAATTCCGATCCGGGGGCATTCTCGACGGTAAGGTGACGGGTGGTGTCGCCGGCCTGCTCCTCGCGCTCTATGCCTTCGGTATCGGCAAGGCGGCGGTGATGCCGTTTCATCGCTGGCTGCCGGCGGCGATGGTGGCGCCCACGCCCGTCAGTGCCTTGCTCCATGCAGTGGCAGTCGTGAAGGCCGGCGTGTTCAGCTTGCTCAAGATCGTCACCTATATTTTCGGCTTCGACCTGGTGAGCGGGCTCGATGCGACGGTGGCCCTGCAGATCGCGGCTGCGTTCACCGTGATCGCCGCATCGCTGATCGCGATCACGCAGGACGATCTGAAGGCGCGGCTCGCTTATTCGACGGTGAGCCAGCTCTCCTACATTGTACTGGCTGCCCTGATCGCGGACCCGGCCGGGTTTCTCGGCGGCGGGCTGCATATCGCGACCCATGCGTTCGGCAAGATCACGTTGTTCTTCTGCGCGGGCGCGATCCTGGTCGCGACGCACAAGACGCGGGTGAGCGAGCTGGACGGGTTGGGCCGCGCGATGCCCTGGACGATGGCGGCGTTCCTGATCGGCAGCCTCAGCATCATCGGTCTGCCGCCCTTCGCCGGGCTGTGGAGCAAATTCTATCTCATCGAGGGTGCCTGGTTCGGCGGCAATGCCTGGCTGGTAGCGATCTTCGCGGTCAGCACGTTGCTGAACATTTTTTACTTGCTGCCGATTCCGTTTCGCGCCTTCTTCCGCCCGGCCGGCGGTCATGCGGCGGGCCCGGTCGCGCGTCGCGAGGTGCCGCTCACCTGTCTTGTTGCGATCGGGATCACGTCGCTTGGCTGCCTGGCGCTGTTCCTGTTTCCCGATCCGATCCTTGATCTGCTGAGCCGGGGAGGTGCGCCATGAGGGAGGACACGGGCGAACGCAGAACGCCGGAGCGGCGGCATCTGTTCGACGATCCGCGCAATGTGCAATGGGTAATCCGGGCGCTCGCCGCCGCCTGCCTTCTCGTGCTTGCCGCCGATTTCCTGGTCGATCGCGATGCGGATCATCCCTGGGAATCGCTGTTCGCCTTCTATGCGCTCTACGGCTTCGTCGCCTGCGTGCTGCTGGTGCTGATCGCGAAGGCGCTGCGCAAAATCCTGATGCGGCCGGAAGATTATTACGATGACTAGTCTTGCGCCGTTTCTTCCGTTCTTCATCGGCGCGGCACTGGCCGCGGTGACGCACGGGGCGTTGCGTGGTGCAATCATGGTCGCAACGCCGGTTCTGAGCGCGGTCAATCTCTGGTATCTCGATCCTGCAACGATCGAGACCGTCAGCTTGGTCGGCCGTGAGCTCGTTCTTGTGGAGGCTGACCGGCTCTCGATGCTGTTCGGGTGGCTCTTCCATCTCGCGGCGTTCATCGGGGCGATCTACGCACTCCATATGCGCGATCGGCTGCAGCATGTCGCCGGCATGGTCTATGCGGGATCGGCGATCGGCGCGGTCTTTGCCGGCGATCTCCTGACCCTGTTCCTTTTCTGGGAGGGGCTCGCGCTCACTTCAGTCTTCCTCGTGCTGGCGCGGCGGACCCGCAGCGCCGAGCGCAGCGCGATACGCTACCTGATCATTCAGGTCGGTTCGGGCCTGCTGCTGCTCGCCGGCATATTGGCGCTGATCGGCGAGGGGCGGCCGCTCGGGCTCGATCCGATCGCCCTCGAGGGCTGGGCCGGCTGGCTGATCTTCCTTGCGCTCGGGATCAAATGCGGCTTCCCGCTGCTGCACAACTGGATCACGGATTCCTATCCGGAGGCGACCGAGACCGGCGCCGTGCTGATGAGCGCCTTCACCACCAAGGTTGCGATCTATGCGCTGGCGCGGCTCTATCCCGGCACCGAAGCGCTGATCTATATCGGCGCGACGATGACCATGTTCCCGATCTTCTTCGCAGTGATCGAGAACGACCTGCGGCGTGTGCTGGCCTACAGCATGATCAACCAGCTCGGTTTCATGGTCTGCGGCATCGGCATCGGCACCGAGCTCGCGATCAACGGCGCCGTCAGCCACGCCTTCAACGACGTGATATTCAAAGGGCTCCTGTTCATGTCGATGGGCGCCGTGCTCTACCGCACCGGACGGATGAACGGTTCCGACCTCGGCGGGCTCTATAAATCGATGCCGAAGACCGCCGTCCTCTGCATCGTCGGTGCCGCTTCCATATCGGCTTTTCCGCTGTTCTCGGGCTTCGTCTCGAAATCGATGGTGATGGTGGCGGCGCTCGACGGCGGGTACGACTGGGTCTGGCTCGCCTTGCTGTTCGCATCGGCCGGCGTCTTCCACCATGCCGGTATCAAGATCCCGTTCTTTGCCTTTTTCGCGCATGATTCCGGTCTGCGCGTGAAAGAGGCTCCCGCGCCAATGCTGGTCGCGATGACCATTGCAGCCGCGATCTGCATCTTCAACGGGGTCTATCCCTGGCTGCTCTATGACATGCTGCCGTTTCCGGTCGACTATGAGCCCTATACCTGGGCGCATATCGTGACGCAGTGCCAGCTTCTGTTCTTTTCGGCGCTTGCGTTCACCTGGCTCAAACTCTATCGGATTTATCCGCCCGAGCTGCCCGGCATCAACATCGACGCCGAATGGCTGTATCGAAAGCTGCTGCCGACCGTGGCGCGGCGCGGTCTGATGCTAGCAAGGAACATGGCGGCCGCTGGCCGCATCGGATGCGAGATAGTCACCGACGCCGGCCTCGTATGGCTGTTGCGCTGCGGCGGACCCAAGGGACTACTCGCGCGCGATCCGGTGATGAGCGTGGCGACGCTGGCGATTGTGGCCCTGTTTGCCGCGGTTCTGCTTCTGGAGCTTGTGCGCGGATCATGACGAAACAGCCTTCCCGGCGGCGCCTTCTCCTACGTGGGTCGAGCGCCTTGCTCTTGCTGGCATCGATGGGACGGGGAACTTCGGCCTGGGGCAACGGTGCCGGCGATGTCGTGACGATCACGACCGCATCGGGCGAGGAACTTCAGTTCGTTGTGGAGATTGCGCGGACATCGACCGAGCGCTCGCTGGGCCTGATGCATCGCGACCGGCTCGATCCGGATCAGGGCATGCTGTTCGTGTACGAGGCCGAGCGCATTGTCACAATGTGGATGCGCGATACACTCATTCCTCTCGATATGCTGTTCATCGGCGCCGATGGCCGGATAGCGACGATCCGGGAGCGGGCCGTGCCGTTTTCCGAGGAAGTGATCAATTCGCAGGGGCCGGTCGTTGCCGTCCTCGAACTCAATGGCGGCACCGTCTCGCGCCGCGGCATCGCGCCGGGCGACGCGGTCCTGCTGCCCGAGGGCGCGCGCTGACGAATGGAAGCGGCGATGGTTTGTGCCATGGAACGGGCCTAGACTTGTCCGCATTGTCGCAGGAGGCGATTTGACCCGGGACCCTTTCCCAATGCGCGTTGTGCGCCAGTCGTTTGCTCTCGGCGAGTGGGAGTCGGTATTTTGCGCGCCTGATCCCCGCCTGCACGGCCTTGTCATTGGCGACTATCACGGCTGGACCGAGGCCAGTTCGACCGGCATGTGCCAAACCGAGGCGCCCAAAATGCTGGTGCCATTCGTCATCAATCTCGGGCCGGCCTTCGACATCGATTCGCCTGGCAATCTCTCTGCCGCGCTCGAACCCTATGACAGTTTCGTCGCCGGCCTGCATAACCGCTATGCACTGGTCCGGTCGTCCGGCCGCTCGCAATGTCTGCAGGTGAATTTTACCCTGATCGGTGCATGGCGGCTGTTCGGTGTTGCGATGCACGAGATCGCAAACCGCATTGTTTCGATCGAGGATCTGGTCGGGGATGAGGGGCGTGTCGCGATCGATCGGATCCGAATGGCATCGGGCTGGCCTGAACGGTTTGAAATCCTCGATGACTTCCTGTTGAAACGCCTGGGTGGTGCCGCGGTCGTGCCGCATCGCATCGATCGGGCGCTGCATCGTTTGAAGACGACCGGCGGGGCGGTCGGTATCGGCGCGCTCGCCGACGAGCTCGACTGCAGCTGCAAGCAACTGATCCGGTTGTTCGACGACACGGTCGGGCTTCCGCCCAAGATTGTGGCGCGAATCTACCGGTTCGAACGCGCGGTTCGGCGACTGGGTGCACCATCGAGGCCGGCTTTGTCCGAACTGGCGCTCGAATGCGGCTATTACGATCAGGCGCATTTCAATCGCGAATTCCGCGCGTTTGTCGGTTGCGCGCCCGGCGAGTACCGGCATCTCGTAGCGGCCGGCTGATCGCGGTATCGACTGTCGAGGGCGGAAAAAACGTCCAAGACCGGCCGGTGGACGGCTCCTAAAGTGCGGCCAGGGTGAATGCCGACAAGGGAGCGATCCGATGGCAAACCAGTGCGACAGCAAGTCCGATGTGATTCCCGTTCTGCGCTTTTCCGATGCCCGGAAGGCGGTCTCGTGGCTCGAGGAGGTGTTCGGTTTCGGGCGGCATGCGGTTTACGATTCGCCCGATGGCGGCATCGCGCATGCGCAGATGAGTTTCGGCAATGGCATGATCATGTTCGGCTCGGCGCCGAAACAGCCCGACCCTGTGAACCCGTGGGGCTCATCGCAAGGCGTCTATGTCCATGTCGCGGACGTGGATGCACATTACAAACGCGCCAAGGCCGGCGGCGCCGAAATCGTGTGCGAATTGAAGGACACCGACTACGGCGCGCGGGAATACTCGGTGCGCGACCTCGAGGGTAATCTCTGGAGCTTCGGCAATTACCAGCCCTGGAGCACCAAATAGGGCAGGGCGGAGTTCATGCGTGCCCGCCGCGCCGGTCGCGATTGAACCTGCGCGGCGGCCTCCCGATCGATGATCAGCGCTTGCGCGCTATTGTCACGCCGTCGCCGATCGGAAGAAGGCTCATGGTTACGCGCTCATCCTTGTGCAGCTTGTCGTTCAGCCGGCGGATCGCGACGGTGTCTTCATCCGTCGCTGCGGGATCGGCTACGGCGCCGAACCAGAGCACGTTGTCGATCAGAACAACGCCGCCTTGCCGCAGAAGCCGCAGGACGCGCTCGTAATATCCGTCATAGTTCAATTTGTCGGCATCGATGAAGGCGAGGTCATACTGGCCTTCCTCGCCGGCGGCGAGCATGTCGTCGAGCGTCTTGAGGGCGGGAGCGAGCTTGAGTGTGATGCGATCGGTGAGGCCGGCTTCCGCCCAATAGCGCCGGGCGACGGATGTGTATTCCTCGGAAACGTCACAGCAGACGAGATGCCCGTTCTTCGGCAGCGCGCGTGCAACGCAGATCGAGCTGTATCCGGTGAAGGTCCCAACTTCGATGACGCGCCGGGCGCCGACGATCTCGGTGAGCAGATTCATGAACTGACCCTGTTCGGGCGAGATCTGCATGATGGCCATGGGAAGTTTGGCGGTTTCTTCGCGCAGCCGGCGCAGCAATGCATCTTCGCGCGAGGAATGTTCGAGCAGATAATTGTAGAGGCGTTCGTTCAGATCGAGGGTGCGATTGGACATGTCGGCTCCGGTTGCTGCAAACGCTCACTGTGCGCGGCAAGCGACCGGCCGATCAACCCACTCGTGCGTATTGTTCGCCGTCTTCGAGTACGCGCAGGCTGAGCGTTTTGTGCTGTGTTGGGTCGGCGAGACAGATCATCGCCGCGTAGGGATAGCCATCGATCCCGCGATAGGTCGATTTGACCTCCCAGACGACCCAAGGCGTCTCGCGCTTGCTGAAGCGTCCGCCAATATCCACAGGCGAAAATTTCCGACGATTCGTCAATGCCACCAACATTCTGTGCCCTTGAGGTCTTGGTCGCGCTGAGATGCGGGCGCGAAATGACCGGATTGATTAACTTATATCATAACCGGACGGCCTCTGGCGAGAGGCTCGATCGCCGAAGTCTTTGATTTTATGGAGAATGCCTTACTGACGGGCTATTCGGCGTCAGGCCTTGCTTAGGCTAGTCGCCTGGGCGCGTCGCGGCGTCGCCGTCGCCTAGATACTCGGCGCGCTTGGCGTGCGGAAACGGTGCGTCGGGTACGGGCTTGCCGAGAAAGGCGCAGAGCTCGGGCCAGCTATCCCCTTTGGTGATGTCCATGGTCGTCATGCGATCGGGCCGATCCGCAAAATGCGCGAGCACCTCCCGATAATGCCGGTCGTACCGCTCGCAATAGATCGCCTTGTTGCCGATCGGCGAGCCGGCATTCTCGCCATAGATCCATTGCCGCATGAGGGTCGAGCGGTCGCCGAAGAAATTGGTGGCGCTGCGATACCAGGATTCGGTGTCTCGCCGCGTCAGGATGAACTTCGCATCGGGATACCACTCGTCGAGCTGCCGATAGAGCAGGGGCCAGGGATTGTCCTCGAATGCGTCATACTGCTTCGTGAGGCGGAAGCAGACCTTCTCCACGTTGCGGATCAGGTCGGGGTTGTTCCATTGCAGGTTAAAGCAGACGCGATAGTCGAGGCGGCGGAGCGCCTGCGCCAGGCTCGACGTGCCGGTCTTGTGGAACCCGATGCAGAATATCTTCGGCTGCGCCATCTGCCGCCCGTCGCGGGTCGATTGATCCGGCACTCGTGATGCCCGGCAGGGCCGCGACGCGTCAAGAGCGCATTCCGGCCCCGGATCGCCGAATGAACGATGCCCGAGGTACCTGGCTTGTCGCTCTGCTGGTTTGCCGGAACAGCGGGACAGAGGGTATGCTCCCTTATCGGCCTTGCAGGGTTTGTAGCGGGCGGTGCGCCACCGGCGCCCCGGGAAAGGGAATTATGTCGATCATCCGGTTGATGCGGCTCACTGCGGGTGCGCTTGGCACCTTGCTTGTCCTGGCTCTGTCCGACCCGGCATTTGCCCGGCGCGATGTCACCGTGGATCAGTGCATATCTGCGGGCTCGACGACGTCCTGCGTGCACGATGTGCCATCGCCCGGCAATGCGCGGAGCAGCAACGGCCCCGGCGGCAGCGACGACAGCTCGGACGATGATTCCGGTCCGGACGATAGCGACTCGACCGACGACGATTCCGGCCCTGACGACACAACCGAAGACAACGCGCCCGAGTGATCGTCACGCTTGAATAAGGCTGTCTTGAACCCCGCTGACGAGTGGCGCTGGCCTAGTTCAGCATCTGCAGCCAGGCGTTCAGACAATGCTGGGTCGTATCGATGCGAGCCTGCGGGCGATGCCGCGCATTGAAATGCGCGCCTGCAAATTGCTGCATCTCGGCGGAAGATAATATGACGCCGGGCGCCGTTTCGAGTTCCGTCTGACCGGGCCGGATCTGTAGCTGCGCGTTCTTGTGCTGCTCGTTGAGAACGCGGTTGCGCAAATCGGCCCGGAACGCCGCGAGAGCGGGGTCGCTCTCCAGCAAATGCCAGATCGATGCCAGCCCTTCCACGCTTGAACAACTGGTCTGACGCGGGTTGATAACAGGCCGCATGTCGGTCAGATATATGGCGGCCTGGGCGGCGGCGAACGCGACGAATGCCGGATCGCCGGTGGTCCGATGACGGACCCGCGACGCCAGCGCACCCCAGTGAAAAAAGCTGCTCTCCGGATGGTCGCTGTATTGGCTCATCATCGCTTCGTCCATGCGGCCGACCTCGCCGACGATCGCGCTGTCCGGGAACAAATCGGCGTAGGTAGCCAGAGCCAGCCAGGTTTCGCCGTCAAAGTAGGGTGAGCGCTCCGGATGGATTGGGGTGCGGCGCATCCCGAGCGCGGGATCCCAGTGCTCGAGGAGGCCAGCAAGCCAGGCCGCTCGCGCCTCCGCGAATTGCTCGTCGCCGGTCACCGCGGCGTACAGGATCTCGCCATGCAAAGCGAGCGCCGTTGCACCGGTTTGTGCGCCGGCAAGCGTGCCGTCTATCGATACCAGCCGTCCGTCCCTGAAATAGATGGATTGGTCGGCAAGCGTTCGCAGAACGCGCTGCAAGCCAGCTTCGACGACGGGGTCGCGTCCGAGTGTGGCGAGATAAACGCCCAGCGCAGACGTCGCGCCCGCCTGGCGGACGATATTGTCGTTCTGCGACCAGCTACCGGCGACGAAATCGAACTCGTACCGAAAGAGGCCCTGCTCGGTGAGGCTCCCTGCCATGAATCGGGCCGCCAGTCGGGCGGCCGCTTCCGCGTAGATCCGGTCTGCGGGCTGAAGGAGTATTTCGTCCTCCTCGGGCCCGAAATCCTCGATCGCCGGAAGGGCCGGCAAGACGATGTCGGCGGTTTGCGTTCTGGCGGGGTCCGATTCACCCAGAAGCGCGAGACCGACCGCGAGGGCAACGAGAAGGCCGGTCCTGCGATGCATGAAGATCCCCCTGTCGTCTTGTCCGTCGTCGCCATGTGCCGGTAGCGTGGCGGATAATGCGTTCAGCCGGCCGGAAGCGCTTCAGATCGATCCGGCCAAACCTGCCCGATCGAAGGACAGCCCGCCATCGTTCCCACGCTTCCCGACGGTATCTTTGTTGCGCGCGGCCAGCCAAACCCCTATTTTCCGGCCAATCCCGGGCGCCGGGGCGTAACTCAGTCTGGTAGAGTGCCGGCTTTGGGAGCCGGATGTCGGAGGTTCGAATCCTCTCGCCCCGACCAGCGCCCGCCGGGAATCGGAAAGCCCGTTCGTTGAGATGGAAGACGTTCCATGCATGCACGTATCTACCGGCCGAGTAAGACGGCGACCCAGTCGGGCGAGGGCAACACCCATCGGTGGCTGCTCGAGTTCGAGCCGGCGGAACCGCGGCGCGCCGATCCGCTGATGGGCTGGACGTCGTCGGGCGATACCAGACGCCAACTCCGTCTGTTCTTCGACAGCGAAGCCGAGGCCGTCGCCTACGCGAAGAAGAACAGGCTCTCCTACGAGATCATGTCGCCGCAGGGGCGAAAGGTTCGTCCGAAGGCATACGCGGACAATTTCGCCTATAATCGCGTCGGCCGCTGGACCCACTGACCGCGCCATGCGGCGTGCAGTGGGGCCACCCACGAGCGCCCGTAGCTCAGATGGATAGAGCAGCAGCCTTCTAAGCTGTTGGTCGGAGGTTCGAGTCCTCCCGGGCGCACCAGCTTTCCCCAGCATCACGCCGGGAAAGCCTAGCTTCAAATACTTGCTGGGTCAGGCGCGCGGCTTCAGCCAGTGCGCGAGATTTGCCGTGTATCGTTTGATGGACCGACGTGCGTCCGGCGATGCTGCAATGCCATCTCCCGGCGGTTCGGACACGAAGCTCGGCGCACCCATCCCGGGATCCCAGTTATAGTCTGCGAAGTGATGGAAGGTGGATTGCGCCAAACCCGGGCCGGTCCCATCCGCTTGCGGCTCGAAGGCAATCGCGATCGCGAATTCGGCTCCCGTTACCTTGCTGCGCCCAGTCGCAATCACACGCGCACTGGGATCGTCGGGCGGTGCCGACACGTCGCCTTCATGCGGATGGGCAGGAAGGTAGCGCAGGAACCCGCCTGGCTGATCGGGATCGGCCAGCAGCGGATGAACGTCGCCGGACGGCGCGATTGTCTGGAAATCGCCATTGGCGCCCGAATGAAAGTTGGGCCAGAGGATTGCCGTGGTGAAAGGATCGTCGATCGCGCGTCGCGCCGGGTCGGGATTGGGGTTGAGCGAATGGAAGTGATGGGCATGGCCGACGCCGCCCAGTGTGCAGACGGATGATCCGAGGTCCATATGATCCCGTGTCACCATCAGGCCGCGGCCGCGATCGCGAAAGCGTCCGATCGCCGCGCATTCCTCTTCATTAAGGCCATTGCCGGTGTCGACGGCGAACAGCCAGAGTTCGTCAAAATCGCTTTCTGTCGATCCCTGCCAGGATCGGATCGGACGAACCCGGTGGCGCAGCGCGATCGCGCGCCGTGAGGGCATAGAGCGGTACGCCATCCGGTCCGTGCAGACCTTCGAGATGGGCGCGGAGCAGCAAGAAGCGCGCGATGCTCCAGTCGTCGGTTTCCGGCTCGATGGTGGTCTGAAGCAGGATGCGTGTCGGCGTCATGAGCGATCTCGACCTTCAATCGAGCGGCGAAAGGCCCGTCCCGGGGATAGCAACGAACAGACCAGTATCATGGCCCAAACTTCCTCCTCGGATCGTCGGCAGTCTTCGGCCTCCCGACGGCGGGGAAAAACTTGCTTATGGCCGTTCATTATCACAAATTTACCGCCCCGTGCCGACAGGTTGCTTTTCATTTCATAGTTTGCATCGGTCACCCGTGCGGTGCAGCCGTTCTCCTGCCAGGATCACAAAATGGACATACCCGCACTCGCCGAGATCGAAGCCAATCGCACGCGGCTCGGCGACATGGTCGCAACGACGCCGATTCATGAATGGCATGACGCGGTCGTCGAGCGGGCGCTCGGTCCGGATGCCATCCTGCATCTCAAGCTCGAGCTGCTGCAACGGACGGGTACATTCAAGCCGCGCGGCGCGCTCACGAACATGCTGCATCTCGGCGATGCGGAACGCCGCCGCGGCGTGGTCGCGGTGAGCGCCGGCAACCATGCGGCGGGCGTTGCATACGCTGCGTCCCTGCTCGGTATCGATGCGACCCTGGTCATGCCGAAGTCGGCGAATCCGTTTCGACAGGCGCTCTGTCGCCGCTATGGCGCGCGGGTCGTGCTGACCGACGACATTGCCGAAGCCTTCGCCCGGGTTGAGGAACTCCGCGACCGCGAGGGCCGCTCGTTCGTGCACCCGTTCGAAGGAAAGCTGACTGTGCTCGGGACTGCGACGGTGGGGCTGGAACTCGCCCGCCAGGTCGATCGGCTCGATGCCGTGGTGATCCCGATCGGCGGCGGCGGATTATGTGCCGGCATTGCGGCGGCGATCCGGCATCTGTATCCGTCCTGCGAAATTTTCGGCGTCGAACCGGAAGGTTCGCCGGTCATGAAGCGCAGCATCGAGGCCGGCAGGCCACTCGCTCTCGACGATCGCCGGACTATCGCCGACAGCCTCAACGCACCGCACGCGACGCCTTACACATTCGAACTCTGCCGCCATTATCTTTCGGAGATCGTTCTGCTGCCCGACGATGTCATGCGCACCGGCATGGCGCTGATGTTCGAGCGTTTGAAATTGGCGGTCGAACCCGCAGGCGCCGCAGCGCTTATGGCAGCGCTCGGGCCGCTGGCGGAACGCCTGCGCGGGCGTCGTACTGCGATCATCGTGTGCGGCACAAACATCGATTTCCCGGGTTATGTACGGCTGGTCGAGGGCGCGCCGACCTTTGAATGATCTGACGAGATCGATCAGGCGGCGCTGTAGCCGAGCCCCTGATGCAGCGATCGCGCTTCCACCATCAAAAGCTCGCCCTGCCGATCGGAAAGGTCCGCCGGCTCCCGATAGCTGTCGGGGCCCTTGCCCTTCGCGTCGGCATCGATCAGCGGATTAGCATTGATACGGCGCGTCATCACCGAGCGATCGATACCGTCAATCCCGGTGAACGCTTCGATACGAGCGAGAAACGGATCGGGATCGGCGACAAATTCCTCGTAACGTAGAACGAGAAACCGCTCGCTTTCGAGGTCCAGGGCCGTGCGAATGTTCCGTGCCCAGTTATCGCCGAAGCGCCGATAGTCCGCCTCCGATTTGAAGTCGCCCGGCCAGCGCGATTTGGCCGACCGGGCGACTGCAATCAGCTCGCGATAGATAAAAATGAACCGCGCACGCGGCAATAATTGGGGCACAATCTCGAAGGTCCGCTGGTCGCGGATCTGATGCTTGAGGCCCCAGCGATCGAATCCGAGCTCTTTGGCATCCGCCCGATACAAACGCGCGATACCGTGAAACCCCTGCCGGATTGTCTCGATATAGGCGTCGTAGTCAGGAAAGAGCGCGCTTGCCTCGAAATCGACTCCCGAACGCAGCATCTCGCGGCTGGTGGCGATGTTGCTTCGTTTTGCGTTCAGATTGCGCGTGAACCCGTGAATCATGTCCGGGTATCGGTGCATGAATGTGAAATTTTCGCCGTAGACGACGATCTTCCGGGTCGAATTCAGCGCGCGCTGCAGGAGGCTGGTGCCGCAGCGGGTCGTCGGGCCGACGATGACGATCGGCGGGTCGGGCTGATCGACGGGCATCAGTTGCCGTATAGCGTTTCGGGCGCGACAGTGACATGCGCAATCTCACGCCATTCGCCCTCTCGCCAGGCGCGGAAATGGCACATGCGGCGTCCGGTATGGCAGGCAACGCCGGTCTGATCGACCAGCAGCAGAAGGCAGTCGCCGTCGCAATCGACGCGGAGCTCGACAAGCTGCTGTGTCTGGCCGGATGTTTCGCCCTTGCGCCAGAGTGCGCCGCGCGAACGTGACCAGTAGCAGACCTGGCCGGTCGCAACCGTCCGGGCGACGGCCTCCTTGTTCATCCAGGCCATCATCAGCACTTCGCCGCTGTCATGCTGCTGCGCAATCGCCGGCACGAGGCCGTCCTCGTCGAAGGCAATGAGGCCGAGAAGGGCATCCCGATCGAATTCGGTCATCGCGCTGCGGCTGCGCGCATTCGCTCGAAGCCGAGGGCGAGGTCGGCGATCAGGTCGGCGGGATCTTCGAGGCCGACATGCAGGCGCACCGTCGGCCCCGGTTCCGCCCATCGGGTGGCGGTACGCGACTTTGCCGGATCGACCGGAAGGATCAGGCTTTCATAGCCGCCCCAGGAGAACCCCATGCCGAACAGCGACAGCCCGTCGAGCATGGCGGCGAGCGCCGGCTTATCGACCGGATGCAGAACCGCACCGAAGAGCCCGCCGGCGCCTGTAAAATCCCGTTGCCAGATGGCGTGGCCGGGATCGTGCGGCAGAGCGGGATGCATGACGCGCGCCACCTCCGGGCGGCTCTCGAGCCATGTTGCGACCGCCAGCGAATTGGCCTTGTGACGTTCCAGGCGGATCGACAAGGTGCGTAGCCCGCGCAGCGCCAGATAGCAATCGTCGGGGGCGACCGCCATCCCGAGTCCGTGCGCGAACATCTTGATCGGCCGGTAATGCTCGGCGCCGCATACGATCATGCCCATCATCACGTCGGAATGGCCGGTGATATACTTGGTGGCCGAATAAATCGAAATGTCGACGCCGTGCTGCAATGGTTTGAAATGCAGCCCGGTCGCCCAGGTATTGTCGACCATCACGAGGATGCCGCGTTCGCGCGCCGGTGCAGCGAGCGCCGCCACGTCCGGCATCTCGAAGGTCAGCGATCCCGGCGTTTCGAAATACAGGATCCGGGTCTTTTCGGTGAACAGTCCGGCGACGTCCCTGCCGATCGAAGAATCGAAATAAATCACCTCGATGCCATAGGACTTGAGGATGCGTTCGCAGAAACCGCGAACCGGATCGTAGACATTGTCCGCCACCAGAACTTGGTCGCCCGGTTTGGCGAAGCTCATGATGGCCATGGTGATGGCGGCGAGGCCGCTCGGCAGCGTTATCGCGTGCGCGCCACCTTCGAGCGCCGCCACGGCTTCTTCGAGCGCAAAAGTGGTTGGCGTTCCGTAGCGCCCGTAACTGACGCCCCGGAAGCGGTCGAGTATCGCTTCCTCGAGTGCAGCGACCGTTGGAAACAGCACCGTCGACGCGTGATAGACCGGCGGGTTGACGATGCCCTTATGTTCACGCGGACGGTTGCCTGCATGCGCCAAGACCGTGTCATTGCTGGGTTTTCTTGAGGTCATGCGCTGTGAGCCGATAGGGCTGAATTGGTTGCCGATGCTTGTACCATCGCGCGGGCGTGTGTTAAAGCTTTGTCACAAGCGGGGCGCTCAAATGGGCGATCCGCGCGGGCAAACCGCGATGCGGCGTCCCGGTCAAGAACGGCAGCAAATGCCAGATACAGGGAAAGGCTAGACCATGAAACATTTCCGAATTCTCTCGGGTGTGGCCGCCATCGCATTGATGGCGTCGGCCGGCGTCGCCAGTGCGACGACGTTGGAAGACGTCCAGGCGCGGGGCACGCTCAATTGCGGCGTTACGACCGGCCTGGCCGGGTTTGCTTCTCCGGACGACCAGGGCAACTGGACCGGGCTCGACGTCGATATGTGCCGTGCGGTGGCGGCCGCCGTTCTGGGCGATGACACCAAGGTTAAGTATGTCCCGACGACCGCAACCGAACGTTTCACCGCCCTGCAGTCGGGCGAGATCGACGTCCTCGCTCGTAACACGACCTGGACGTTCTCGCGGGACGTGCAGCTTGGCTTCGAATTCGTTGGCATCAACTATTACGACGGTCAGGGCTTCATGGTCCGCTCCGAGCTCGGCGTTGCGAGCGCGCTCGAGCTGGATGGCGCGTCCGTCTGCGTTCAGACCGGGACGACGACCGAACTCAATCTTGCCGACTATTTCCGTGCCAACAGCATGGAATTGAACTCGATCGTGTTCCAGAAGAACGAGGAAGCACGTCAGGCGTATGACGAGGGCCGATGCGACGCCTATACGACCGACGCGTCGGGCCTTGCGGCCGAGCGTTCGGTGCTTTCGGTTCCGGGCGATCACATCATCCTGCCCGAGATCATCTCGAAAGAGCCGCTCGGTCCGCTGGTTCGCCACGGCGACAACCAGTGGGGCGATATCGTCCGCTGGACTCTCAATTCGATGATCATTGCCGAAGAATTCGGCGTGACGACCGAAAACGTTGAAGAGATGAAGAACTCCGAGAATCCCGAAGTTCAACGTCTGCTCGGCGTCGAGAAGGTCGAAGAAGGCCAGTCCCGCATGGGCAGCATGCTCGGCCTCTCGGACGAATGGGCCTACAACATCATCTCGATGGTCGGAAACTACGGCGAAAGCTTCGAGGCGAATGTCGGCGTGAAAACGCCGCTGGGTCTCGCTCGCGGCCTGAACCAGCTCTGGAGCAAGGGCGGTCTTCTCTACGCGCCGCCGATGCGCTAGGCGTCATCGGCAGCTGACTTCGGTAACGGTGCGCCGGGCCCTCGCGGGCGATCCGGCGCACCGTCGCCATTTGGTCAACTCGCGATAGGAGGCCGGCCGTGTCGGATCAAGCGATCGCCGACATCCGAACCGCCCACTGGTGGCGCGATCAGCGCGTCCGCGGAATCATCTTCCAGATCGTTGTTCTCGTCGCCATTCTCGCCTTCGCGGGTTACATTATCAACAATACGGCGACCAATCTTGCGAGCCGCGGGATTGCTTCGGGGTTTGAGTTTCTCGGCCGACAGGCCGGCTTCGATATCTCCATCACCCTCATTCCTTACACGGTCGAAAGCAGCTACGGCCGCGTCTTCTGGGTCGGGCTGGTCAACACGTTGGTGCTCTCGGCCGTCGGCATCGTGTTTGCGACAATCTGGGGCTTCATTCTTGGCATTCTGAGATTGTCACCCAACTGGATCGTGCGGAAGATAGCGACGGTCTATCTGGAAACGATCCGGAACATTCCGCTCCCGCTGCAAATCGTGTTCTGGTATTTCGGCGTACTTTCAGCTTTGCCGCTCGTGCGCAACGCGATCGACATCGACGGGACCTTCTTCCTCCACAATCGCGGGATCAGTTTCCCGAGGCTCGTAACGGAACCGTCCTTTGGCGCGGTGCCGCTGGCCTTCCTCGCCGCGGTCGCGGCCACCTGGATCCTGCGGCGCTGGGCGAAGCGGCGGCAGGAAAAGACCGGCGAACCGTTTCCGGTTTTTTTGGTGGGGCTGGGAATGATCATCGGGGCGCCCTTTCTGGCGACGATCGTGACCGGTCAGCCCTGGACCTGGGAATATCCTGAGCTGAAAGGTTTCAACTTCCGGGGCGGCTGGGTGATCCTGCCGGAGTTCATCGCGGTCCTGCTCGCGCTCGTCGCCTACACCGCCGCTTTCATAGGCGAGATCGTCCGCGCCGGCATTCAATCGGTCAGTCACGGCCAGAGCGAAGCGGCATTTTCGCTCGGATTGCGGCCCGGTCCGACGCTGCGGCTGGTGACCATTCCCCAGGCGCTGCGCGTGATCGTGCCGCCATTGACCAGCCAGTATCTGAACCTGATGAAGAACTCCACGCTGGGCGTGCTGGTTGGCTATCCGGATCTGGTCAATGTGTTCGCCGGCACCGTGCTGAACCAGACAGGTCAGGCGGTCGAGTGCCTGCTCATCACGATGTTTGTCTACCTGACGCTGAGCCTGCTCATCTCGGGTTTCATGAACTGGTACAACAAGCGCATTGCGCTGAAGGAGCGGTAGACGATGCCCGACGTCACCGAGCAGCAGGAGTATCCGCCGGGCCAGCACCCTTCGCTGCCGCCGCCGTCGAGCTATATCGGGCCCGTGGCGTGGCTGCGTACGAATTTGTTTTCGAGCCCGCTCAACGTGCTGCTGACGCTGGTGTCGCTCTGGCTTATCTGGGTGATCGTGCCGCCGCTGCTCGACTGGGCGATTTTCAGCGCCACATTCGTCGACGGTGAATCGCGCGAGGTTTGCGTCAAGGACGGTGCCTGCTGGACGATGATCATCGCCCGTTTCTGGCAGTTCATGTACGGGTTCTATCCTGTCGGCGAGCGCTGGCGGGTAGATCTCGGATTGATCCTGTTCTTCGGTGCGGTGATCGCGCTGCTGATCGATCGCACGCCGGGCAAGAAGTTCATCGCGATCTTTTTGTTCGGCGTCTATCCGTTTATTTCCTACTGGCTTTTCGTCGGCGGGTTCCTCGGCCTTCCGCTGGTCGAGACGCGGCTTTGGGGCGGTCTGTTCCTGACGCTCGTCCTCGGCTCGACGGGCATCATCTTTTCGCTCCCGCTGGGTATTCTCCTGGCGCTCGGCCGCCGTTCCGAACTGCCCGTCATTCGCATGATGTCGACGGCGTTCATCGAGTTCACGCGGGCAGTTCCGCTGATCACCGTGCTGTTCATGTCGTCGGTAATGCTGCCGCTGTTCCTGCCCGAGGGCGTCACGTTCGACAAGCTGCTGCGGGCCATGATCGGGATCGCTTTGTTCGGCGCGGCCTATATGGCGGAAGTCGTGCGCGGCGGCCTCCAGGCCGTACCGCGCGGACAGTATGAAGGGGCGATGGCCGTTGGCCTCGGTTACTGGCAGATGACGGGCCTGATCGTGATGCCGCAGGCGCTCCGGATCGTCATTCCCGGCATCGTCAACACGTTTATCGGCCTTTTCAAAGACACCACACTGGTGATCGTGATCGGCCTGTTCGAATTGCTGAACATCGTACAGGCCGCATTCCGCGATGCGAACTGGGCCGGGCTCGCCCAGGAAGGCTATGCGTTCGCCGCTTTCGTGTTCTTCCTGTTCTGTTTCAGCATGTCCCGATACAGCCTGTATCTCGAGCGCAAGCTCAACACCGGTCACAGGCGTTAGGAGCAACTTCATGTCGAATGGCGCGCAAGCCGCCCAAGGGCGAATTCCCGAAACGTCGACCGCCGGCGACCCGATGATCCAGATGATCGGCGTCCATAAATGGTTCGGCCAGTTTCACGTCCTGCGGAACATCGATCTGACCGTGCACCGGGGCGAGCGCATCGTCATTTGCGGGCCGTCCGGATCGGGAAAGTCGACGCTGATCCGTTGCGTCAATCGCCTCGAGGAGCATCAGAAGGGCCGGATTATTGTCGACGGGATCGAGCTGACCAACGATCTCAAGCATATCGAACAGGTCCGACGCGAAGTCGGGATGGTGTTCCAGCATTTCAATTTGTTCCCGCATCTGACAGTCCTCGAAAATCTCACGCTCGCGCCGATCTGGGTCCGCAAAATGCCCAAGCGCGACGCGGAGCAGGCAGCGATGCTGTATCTCGATCGCGTCAAAATCCCGGAGCAGGCGCTTAAATATCCCGGTCAGTTGTCCGGCGGTCAGCAGCAGCGCGTTGCGATCGCGCGCTCACTCTGCATGAACCCGAAAGTGATGCTGTTCGACGAGCCGACATCGGCTCTCGATCCGGAAATGATCAAGGAAGTTCTGGACGTCATGATCGAGCTCGCCGAGACCGGCATGACCATGATCGTCGTGACGCATGAAATGGGTTTTGCCCGGACTGTCGCGGACCGGGTGATCTTCATGGACGGCGGCGAAATCATCGAACAGAACGCGCCGGATGCGTTCTTCAACAATCCAAAATCGGACCGGACCAAGCTGTTCCTGAGCCAGATCCTGCATCACTGAGCAGGCTCGAATGGGCCGGAACGGCGGGCTGCCTTTGGCGTGGGCCGGGGGCGGGCTCACGATTCCGTGCATTTGGATTAATCCAATCGTCAGAATTTGATTCGTCGATTTTTTCGAGAGAATCGAAAAAATGTATTATTTTCAATATTCTAACTTTTAACATTCTTACTTGACTAAAGAATTACTCGTCAGTATGTATACGTTCGCATAGGGGGTCTCACGAGATCGTGATGCTCCCCGTGTAACTGGTTACGTCGCTCAGGGGGCGGCCCAACTACCCCCCGGGTTCCGGAACCCACTTACCAGCGTCTGGGCCACAGGGCAGGGCAAGCCTTCGGTCAGACAAAGGTTTTGTGCCACCGGCGAAAAGCGTTTTCGCCGGCACGACGTCTGCGCGTCTGACGAGGCAGGACAATGTCCGAGCGGCCGACCGACACCCATCACAGCACATTTGTTGCTGCGGATAGCGAATCCGTTTCCGAAGAGAACGAAAAGAGCGAGCAGAGACTGCTCAAAGTAGCGGCCGCGGTGGAGCAACAGCTCGCCTAGGCCGAGCAGCAGCTTGCGCAGGCGACGGGCGAGGCGCCCGACGTTGTCGTTCTGCCGGACGGTCGGGTCATCGACCTCAATCAATTGCTCAACGCGATCCAGTCGGGGGCCGATTCGGTCCCGCTCGACGACGGCGCCGCGATTTCGGTTGCCGATCTGCTCGTCGCTTTCGGCATGGAGCCGCACGTTCCTGAGCTCGGGGACGAAGAGCGCGTCGAAAACACCCAGGCGTCGTTTACGCCGGGTCCGCTGCTGGAACTGCTTCAGTCGCTGATCGAACGCGGCGTGATCAATCCGACCGTCCTGAACTATAGCCTGTTCGGTCCCGAAGAGATTCTGTTCCTGCTCGATGGTCTCGCAGACATTTCGCTGCTGAACTGGTCGCTCGAAGGCGCCAGCTCGGTCACCGAGGGCGACACGACGATCTACACGGTTTCCTATACCGGCGTGACGCTGGCGCCCGGCCAGACGGTGACGATCTCGGTCGCGACCGGCGGCGGGTTCGATAGCACCCCCGACGATGCAACGCCCGGCTCGGATTACACGGCGCTGGGCACCGTGCTGACTTTCACGGGCGGTGGTCCGACGGCGCAGACGATCGCCGTCTCCACCATCGACGATACCGTGGTCGAAGGTTCGGAAGATTTCATCGTGACGCTGGCCGATCCGACCGCGGGTACGCTGGTGACCAGCCAGGCAAACACCGTCATCGAAGACGACGGCGATTCGTCGCTGCTGAACTGGTCTATCGACGGTTCGAGCGAAGTCAGCGAAGGCGGTACGGCCGGCTACACCGTGTCGT
>JBBDMS010000003.1:0-171559 GCA_040878185.1 Dongiaceae bacterium
TCCGTCCGACGATCTGAAAGTCATTCTCGAAAGTTTCGGCCTCCAGGGCCGGCGGCTTGGCGTCGAATACGAAGCTTATGGCCTGACCGGTCGCAACGCGCTCCGGCTGAACGCGGCGCTTGCCGGATTCTGTACGCTCGACGATGCCTCCGATCTGGTAAGCCGGCTGCGTCTCGTGAAAAGCCCGGCGGAAATCGTCTATGTTCGCAAGGCGGCCGAGCTCGCCGACCTCGCGCTCGACGAAGCGAACCGGCTTGCCGGCCCCGGCGTCTTCGAGGGCGACATTCTGGCGGCCATGCAGGGTGCGATCATTCGCGGCGGCGGCGACGATTCGGCCAACGAATTCATCATCGGGTCCGGCAACGACGCGCTCCTATGCCGCTACTTTACCGGCCGGCGCACATTGAGCGATCGCGACCAGCTCACATTGGAGTTCGCCGGCGCCTACCGGCACTACCACGCCTGTCTGATGCGCACGATCTGCATCGGCGAGCCGCCGGCCCGTCAGCTCGAGATGCACGACGTGGCGGTGGATGCGCTTGAAGCCTGCAAGGAAGCGCTGAAGCCCGGCCGGCCGATCGGCGAGGTGTTCGACGCCTATGCGCGCGTATGCGATGCGGCCGGATACCGCGCCCATCGCATGAATGCGACGGGCTACAGCCTCGGTACCACTTTTGCGCCGAACTGGATGGACTGGCCGATGTTCTATCACGGCAATCCGGAAATCGCGGCGCCCGGGATGGTCTATTTCATCCACATCATCATCGCCGATAGCGAGCGGCGATTGGCGATGACCAACGGTCAGACGGTGCTGGTGACGGCGAATGGCAACGAATCGTTGTCCAACCGATCCACGAGCCTCGTTATCCGGTAGCGGCCTTCGCTGTGAGGCGATCTGCGTGGATTTTTCGGAAGGCCGTCGGGGCTCCTTCGAGAAAGGAGCTGACGATGGCGGGAACGATTGTCTCGTGATAGGACGATGTCGGCAGATCGAAGATGAACTCTCGAATGGCCAGCATCGCGACTGCAGCATTGATCGCCCAGCAGATCTGGATTTCTTCGGGCTTGAGGTCGTCATCCGCGATTTTCTTCAATCCGATCTCATGCCGGATCTCGTGGCACATCGGAACGAGAATGCGATCGTGAAACAAGGCGGCGTACTTGCGGCTAATCATGTCGCCGAGCAGGCCGGAGAACATGAAAATCCGGATCCACTGGTAATCGGTGAAGGTCCGGGCGTAATCAAGATAGAAATTTGTAATGCGCGTCACCAGCGGAATGGTCCGGTTGGTGAGCACGGTCTCCCAATATGGATTCCAGCGGCGCAGATAGACCTCCTGGTAGACCCGGTCGATCAGATCTTCCTTGGTTGGAAAGTAGCGAAAAATCAGGGACTGTGTGACGCCGATGCGTCGCGCCAGTTCGCGCGTCTGACCGCTGAATCCGACCTCGGCGAAGTATCGTATTGCTTCGTTCACGATCATTCGCTCCCGCTCATCGCGGGATAGTCGTTGTCGCTTCTGTCTCGGGGCGGCTTGCGTGCGACTCTGTTGTTGCACCGGCTCTGAATTCCTCAAATGGAAGAGTGGCGAGCCATCTCGTGATCGTCGGCATCCATGCTCGACTGGATGCCGGATTGGCGATTCCGTCTTATGTCGCTTTAGCATTTTGCTGCATTCGCCTTTTTCAATATCCGAGCGGCGCACTTCAGGTCAACCGCGACGCGGTCTTTCAGTCGCTGCTATGGGGCGCGGCGCGCTGTCGCTCATTTCTGCCATCCGATGTGATGCGGGCCCAGGCGGGAGATCAGGGTCGGCGGCGAGGGGCCTGCGCGCGCACGGTGATTCCCTGATCTCCAAGTCGCCTTTGCGTTTTCCACCGCGAAACCGTGACCTTTGGGCAGGTCGCGACCCTTGACAGGAATGAAGAGCTTGCTTTTAATGATCAAACGATCATTTACCGGCTGGTCAGCCTAGGGAGACGATGCAATGCCCGTGCTGCGTCACGCCGCGCCTGGAACCTCGCGCTCCAGCCGCTATGACGATCTGGTTCGGCCGGATGGGCAGATTCATCGCACCATCTTTACCGATCCGGCAATCTTCGAAGACGAAATGGTCAAGATCTTCGGCGGGTCCTGGGTCTTTCTGCTGCACGAGGCGGAGATCGCTGAACCGTTCAGTTTTAAGACAACCACAATGGGCCGGCGACCGGTGATCGTCTCGCGCGATGCCGAGGGCAAGATCCACGCGATCCTGAACCGGTGCACACATCGCGGCAGCTTGGTCTGCGTCGAGAACGAAGGAAAGACCCGGCGCTTTCAATGCCCTTATCACAGCTGGACTTTCGGCATCGATGGCGCCCTGCAGTCGGTGACGTTCCCTCGCGGGCACGCCGCGACGTTCGACAAGGCCGCGCATAATCTCAAGCGACTGCCGCGCGTCGAAACCTATCAAGGGTTTGTGTTCGGATCGCTCAATCCAGACGTCGAGCCACTCCTCGACTGGATCGGCGCCGCCAAGACCGTCATCGACTGGTGCGCCGAGAAGGAACAAATCGGACCAGCCGGCGTTCGGATCGTCAAGGGAACGAGTTATACGCTGCGGGCCAACTGGAAACTGCAGAACGACAACAACAACGACGCGTATCACGCGCCGTTCCTACATTTCTCGACCGCGAAGATGAACCAGACGCGATACGGCAAAGGCAAGGGGCTTGACCATCTCAGCTCCGACAATTCGCCGATGTATGTCGAATCGCTCGGCAATGGGCACAAACTTCTCGACCAGAGACCATCGATCACATCGACCTGGGACCGCACGCGCCCCATTCCCGGCAAAGAATTCTATGCGGAAACGCTCCGCGATCGCGTCGGCGACAACCGTGCCATGGATCATCTCGAACTAGTCGGCCGTACCGGAATCAATCTTATCCTCTATCCCAATTTTCTTCTGCTGGGACACGGCACCTTCGCGGTGTACGAGCCGGTCACGGTCAATAAAACCAATGTCCGATACTACACTGCGCTCGCAAACGATGCGCCGGAAGAACTGAACATCCTTCGCGTCCGCTTTGCCGAGGACTTCAACAATCTCGGCGTGCGCGACGACAACGAAGGCATGGAACGGGTTCAGGAAGCGCTCGAAAAAGTGCCAGAAGTCGAATGGCTCGATTACAGCCGTGGCCTCGGGACCGATCGCGAGTCGAGGCAGCCGAACGGTGCAATCCGGGGCAACGTCATGGACGAAACTGGTCTGCGCGGATCGTACGAGCAGTGGCTAGCACTGATGTCCCACGACGTTCGGCTGACCGCCATCTAACACCTCCGCCGGGGCTGTTCGACCGGGGAATCGCTGACAACGCGGCGCAATTCGTTGAAGACCCTTGGAGCCTATTGAATGAGACGCGAGACCCGACCCGATCCGCAACCCGACGAGCCAGCGCCTGATCGGCCCATCGATCAACAGCGATATGCGGATATTGTCAGTGCGGTTCGACAAGTACGGGAATGCGGCACAGCAAGCGATCCGGCAGCCAGCTCCGAGGCATCACCGGTTTTGTTCCTTGAGGCGCGGTTGCTCGACAACCGCCGCTATCGTCAGTGGCTCGAGCTTCTGGCACCAGATTACGCATACTGGATTCCGCACAGCGCTGATCTCGATGACCCCAGGGCGGAAAGCGGCGTCAATTTCGACGACCGGCGCCGGATGATCGATCGCATCGCGTTGATCGAAACAGGATCGCTGCACGCCCAGATTCCACCATCCAGGGCGACCCGAATCATCACTAACATCGAAGCTTGGCGCGACGGCGCCGACCGGTTGCTGGTGCGCTCAAATCTGCTGATCAAGGAATTTCGACGCAGCACGATAACCACTTTCATCGGTGCGCAGGTGCACGAGCTTGCGATGAGTAATGGCGCCTTGGTCATCCGGACCCGCGTCCTTCATCTCCTCGACTGCGACGAACCGCAAGGGAACGTGACATTCATACTCTAGCGCAACTTCAGAACGAACAACGCCGACCGACCGTCGGCACGTACGGCAATGCGAGGCGGTTCTTCGGGGCCGCGGCATTCGACGGGCCGGCGATGCTCCTAGCTCGCAGACGGCCATTGCGTCCGAACAAGGTCGGGCGGGCGCAAGCGACGAGGGCGACAACGACCGGCGAACCGACGGATATCCGATCGGCTCGCATATCGAAATAGAGGAACGCACGCTTAACGAGACAGGGCTAGTGTACAAATAGGGAGACCAAGATGACGAAACTGAGTCTGACGCGCCGCAAGGCGCTGGGTGTTATCGGTGCCGCGGCGGGAATGCCGTTCATCGTCAAAGGCCGCCGCGCGATGGCGCAAGATGAAGTGTCGCTCGGCACGCTCTGCCCGCTCACGGGTTCGGGCAGCACGGTCGGAGGCCCGATGGAGCGGGCCGTTCGCCGGCAGATGGAACTGATCAACGAAGCGGGGGGTGCCGGCGGGTACATGCTGCGCGGCTATCACGAGAATTCGGAATCCGATCCGAACTCGGCGGTAATCGGTGCAAAGAAGCTCATCACGGTTGATGGCGTATCCGCGATCCTCGGCGATTTCGCCTCGAGCACGACGCTCGCGGTGAGTCCGCTTTGCATTGCCAACAACGTCGTCCAGTTCACGTCGGCAGGCGAAGACAGCATCACGGAACAGGATCACCGCGGGCTAATCTTTCGGACCGAACCGGGCGGCAGCCTGTGGGGCCGGACCTTTGCCGAGGTGGCGTGGCAGGCGGGTGTCCGTCGTGCGGCGGCATCGGCGGTCCAGGCACCGTTCGCTCTCGCCTACACCCAGAACTTCGTTCATTACTTCGAGGAGATGGGCGGCGAGATCGTTTCCGAGCCGGTGATCTATGCCGCGCAGGCGACGTCCTATCGCGGCGAACTTCAGCAGCTTCTGGAGAACGATCCGGAACTGATCTTCGTGATGGGCTTCACGCCCGACACGATCATCCTGATCAAGGAAGCTTTCCAAGCCGGCTCGACCGCGAAGTTCCTGGTGCCGGGATATGTCGGGCTGGATGCAGAACTGGTCAAGGCCGTCGGACCGGAAGCGGCTTCCGGCGTACTCACGATCGATCCGTCGCCGGACAAGGATTCCGAAACCTGGAAGAAGTTCGTCGAACTTATGGAAGGCGACGAGAGCGGCATCAGCTATGCGGCCCAGACCTTCGACCAAACCACGCTCGTGGGCCTTGCCATCGAACAGACCGGCAAAACCGATGGGCCCGGAATCAGCGAAGGCATCAAGCTGGTGACGACGCCCGGCGGCACGGTCGTCAGTTCGTTCGAGGAAGGTGCCGAGGCAATCCGTCAGGGAACGGCCATTACCTACTCCGGCCTTTCCAGCCCGTGCGCCTTCGACGAAAAGGGCAACATCACATCGGCCAACTTCATTTTCTACGAACTCACGGATGGAGAACCGGTCGCCATCGGCTCGAAGATGATCACGCTCTAGTCGTCGGCTTTTTACGACGGGACGAGGCCGGCGTCTCTTGCCGGCCTCGATCCTATATGTGAGTTTCGAAACTTGTCGCACATGCCGACATCTGCATCGGAAACGAGGGTTCTATGACAATCGTCCTTCAATCCATCATAAACGGGTTGATCAGTGGCGCAATTCTGATGCTGCCCACCGTCGGTTTCACGATGATCTACGCCACGCTCGGCTTTCCCAATACGGCGATCGCCGGCATGGTCGTTCTCGGCGCTTACGCAGGTTATGTCGCGAGCGTTCATTTGGAACTTCCGCTGGCCCTCTGTGTCGTTTTCGCCGCCATCGTGCTGGTGCCGGTGGGCGTCGGGATGGGACGCGTTGTCTTTCGGCAGTTCTACGGGCGGAAACTGCTCGCGCCGCTGATCGCCGGCGTCGGAATGTTCCTTATCCTTGAAAATGTCGTGCGATTTGTCTGGGGCAACAAAATTCGCTCGCTGAACATCCCGCTGGAGCGTCCCTGGACGTTCGGCGGCCTGCATCTCAATCCGGACAAGCTGACGATCGTCGTGCTGGCGGTGGCACTGGTCGGCGGCGTGTTCGCCTGTCTGAAGTTCACGCCCATCGGCCGGGCGATCCGCGCGGTTTCCGACGACTCCGTGCTCGCCGAGATCCGGGGCATCAACTCGGCGCGGGCCATTCTGGTGGTTTGGGTTATCGCCTCCGGACTCGCCGGCGCTGCCGGCGTGTTGATGGCGGCGGACACGATCATGACGCCGCTAATGGCATGGGAAATCCTGCTGCCGATGTTCGCAGCGGCCATGCTCGGCGGGATCGGCAGCCCGCTCGGCGCCGTGCTCGGCGCGCTGGTGATGGGGCTCACCACCGATCTCGCCGTCGCCTTCCTGCCACCGACCTATAAATCGGCGATTGCCTTCACGGTCATGGTGATCATCCTCCTGTTCCGGCCGCACGGAATTTTCCGGGTCAAACTATGATCTCATATCTGATCTCGGTCGGGATCTTCGGCTGCTTCTACGGACTGCTGGCCATGGGGCTCAGCATCCAGTGGGGCATGGCGGGCCTCGTCAATTTTGGTCAGGTCGCGTTCTTCGCGCTCGGCGCCTATGGCTCTGCCGTCCTCAGCCTGAACGGAGTGCCGATCTATCTGTCGATTCCCGCGGGCATGTTTTTGGCCGGGCTGGTCGGCGCCCTGCTCGCCACCACGACGCTCAGGTTGCGCGAAGACTATCTCGCTCTCGTCACGCTCGGGCTTGGCGAAGTGGTCCGACTGATTGCCGTCAACGAAATGTGGTTGACTGGCGGCGCCGCGGGATTGCCCGGCGTGCCACGCATCTTCCCTTACGCTACGACACAGTTCGACGGGCTGTGGTTCCTGCTGCTCGCGTTGCTTGCCGTGGCCGTTACCTATGCGGTTCTGGAGGTTACCGGCCGGTCGCCCTTCGGGCGGGTTCTCAAGGCAATCCGCGAAGACGAAGCGGTGCCGCGCTCGCTCGGGCGGAACGTGTTCTCGTTCAAGGTGCAGGCCTTTGCTACCGGCGCGGTCATCGCCGGGCTCGCCGGCGCCCTGTTCGCACATCATCTCTCGCTGGTTGCGCCCGACCAGTTTCTACCGGTGGTGACCGTTTACGCATGGATCGCCGTCATGCTGGGCGGACAGGGCAATCACCTCGGCGCATTCATCGGCGCGCTCTGCCTGATGGCAATTCTTGAGCTCACTCGGTTTGGCAAAGATCTCCTGCCGTTCCTGGAAAACGAGCAGCTCGCGGCGGCTCGTATCATCATTGTCGGCGTTCTCCTCGTCTCGCTGGTGAAGTTCTGTCCCGACGGCGTGATGAAAAAGATCCGGAAGCCAAAAAATGCTTAGGCTTGCCAACGTCACGAAAAAATTCGGCGGGCTCGCCGCGGTTCGCGACTGCAGCTATGAAATCCGTCAGGGCCAGATCACCTGCCTGATCGGCCCGAACGGTGCCGGCAAGACCACGACGTTCAACATCATCTCCGGTTTCCTGCGACCCGATAACGGGGCGATCTATTTCAAGGATGTGCCGATCGAGGGCCTGGCGCCACACCGTATTGCGCGCCGCGGTCTGGTCCGGACCTTTCAGATCCCGCGGGAGCTGAACGACATCACAGTCATGGACAGCCTCAAGATGGCGCCGCGCAACGATGGGCTGGAAAAGATCTGGGCGCCGTTCGTACGGTTTCGACGCATCCGCGACCGGGAGCGGACGCTCGAAGTCCGCGCCCGCGAGGTTCTCAACCTGATCGGTCTCGAGAAGAAAGAAAGAGAGATGGTGCGGTCTTTGTCCGGTGGGCAAAGGAAGCTGCTCGAGCTCGGCCGGGCCCTCATGTTCGAAGCTACGCTTGTCCTGCTGGACGAGCCGACGGCGGGCGTCAATCCGGTCCTCGTGTCGAGGATAGTTGCGCTGCTTCGAAAATTGAACGAGACCGGAACAACGCTGTTCGTGGTCGAGCATAACATGGATTTCGTTCAGCAGATTTCCGACCATGTTATCGTGATGGCGGAAGGTACGTCGTTGACCGAGGGGACGTTCGACAGCATCCGCAGTCATCCGCTCGTCGCCGAAGCGTATCTCGGACGGTAGCCATGACGCTTCTGTCGGTCAGCAACGCTTCTTCCGGTTATGGCACCGTTAAGATTCTCAAGGGCGTGTCTGTCGAGGTTGGCGCCAATGAGATCGTTGCCATCGTCGGCGCGAACGGATCGGGCAAGTCGACGCTCCTCAAGATGATCTCGGGTGTCCTGCCGGCCTATGAAGGATCGATTCAATTCAAGGGTCGAGCCATTCACGGGCTGAAGCCGCACGAGATCGCCGGCATAGGGCTCTCCTACGTGCCGCAGGTTCAAAGCACCTTTCCCTCGCTGACTGTTGAAGAGAATCTTCGGATCGCGGCGGAGACCTTTCGCAGCGGTAGATCCAAGCTCGATGATATTTTCCGGATCTTCCCACAGCTCGCGGAATTCCGGCGGCGGAAGGCGGGTCTTCTCTCGGGCGGGGGCCGGCAGATGCTCGGTATCAGTATGGGGTTGATGAGCGATCCGGCGCTGTTGCTGCTGGACGAGCCGACGGCCGCGCTCTCGCCCGTGGTAGCGCAGATCATCATGGACAAGATCGTGCAGCAGATCGTTCCGATGAACGTCTCGGTGCTGATCGTCGAACAGCGCGTGCAGGAAGTGCTCAAGATTGCCGATCGGGCCTATGTCATGGTCGACGGCAAGGTCGCCAAGGAAGCGGCGGCAGCCAGCCTGACGGAAGCCCATCTGGTCCAATTGTTCCTGGGCGGCGCCGCATAGCTTGTATAGGAGCCCCGCTATCGCGCGGAGCATCAACACCGCAAGATCTCGGCGGTGCTTGCCTCCTCCAGCTGGCGGCCGGTGTCGGACGTAATTTGACGCAAGCGGGACCTTTTTCTGCAGCTTTCTGCAGCCACGAAAACTCGACTTTTCCACTCAGAAAAGCCCCTGATTTGCTCCGTACTAGAAAATTCGGCCCATATCTACAAGGAATTACAGGGAAACGTCTGATCCGACGGGCCGCAAAGCGATCACGTCACTGTCCCGGCTGTATAAGCGGACGAGCTTCCAGTCATCCCTGATTATCAGGGGCTTTTATCAGAGACGGTTCGAGCCCGGTTTCCTCCGCTCCGCCATTCTATCCTGACATATTATCCGCTTGCTTGTGCCTCGGGGAAAGCCGGGAAAGATTTGCTAAGGATTGATCCATCGCTGTCGGCCGTAGGCGAAGCTACAGGGCGAGGAAAGTGCGATTGGCCGAACCGGCGTACGGGAAATCGTCGCACCCGCCCGGTGGTAGAAAAATATTTTCTTCTCAATCGAGATCGGCGGCATCGTGGCGCTCGGGAGTCCGTTCGTCTTCCGGCCCCCAAGTCTTGTTAACTCGCTGACCGAGCTGAACCGCCGGGCGTTCGTTTATCTCCGATGCCCATCTCACAACGTGCTTGTAGGACGCAACATCAAGGAATTGCGCCGCCTCATAGGCGTTGTTCAGCACAAAGTCTCCGTACCACGGAAAGGCAGCGATATCGGCGATGTTGTAATCGTCGCCACAAATATAGCGGCGTCTTGACAGATTCTTGTCCAGCACATCGAGCTGGCGCTTCACTTCCATCGCATAGCGGTTGATCGCATACTCGAACTTCGCTGGCGCATAGGCGTAGAAATGCCCGAAGCCGCCACCAAGATAAGGCGCGCTGCCCATCTGCCAAAAAAGCCACGACAGGCATTCCGCTCGATCTGAGGGCCCGCGGGGAACAAATGCGCCAAACTTCTCCGCCAAATACAACAGGATTGCTCCCGATTCGAACACGCGCGTAGGTGGTGACGTGCTTTGGTCAAGCAAGGCCGGAATCTTCGAGTTTGGATTCAGCGCCACGAACCCACTTCCGAACTGATCGCCATTTTCGATCTCGATCAGGAATGCGTCGTATTCGGCCTCGCGTTTCCCAAGCGCAAGCAGCTCCTCCAACATGATCGTCACCTTGACGCCATTGGGCGTCGCCAGCGAATAGAGTTGCAGCGGGTGCTGCCCAACCGGCAGTTTCCTATCGTGCGTAGCCCCGCCAACTGGGCGATTGATCTTGGCCCACGTACCGCCGCTCTCGGAATTCCATTGCCAGACTTTCGGCGGTGTGTAGGAGGGGTTCTCGGGCATTTTTTCTTCTGCGTTCGGATTGTGATGAAGATCCAATTCGCGAGAATGAAATCGTGGAACATGGCGTTCTGTCAATTGATTGGTGGCGACCGACCCTTTTGGCAGTTTGAAGGAGGTAACGATGCCCCATGGCGGCAGCACCAGCGTCGGCCGAAGACATCCCGATTGCAGGGGTTGCAGCGCCTGCGGACAGCCGGCATCGGCGCGCTCGCCATCGAGCGGCAAAAGCTTGCGGCCATATTAAGCGGAGGCAGCCCAATGACCGCCTCTTTCTCTGCTCGCTATTGCCGATTTGCGCCGACGGTTGCCCCCGGAAGCGCTGGAAGGTGATGCCACAGATCTTCAGTAACGTGACCCCAGAAAGACCCGTCGAGGCGGCGGAGGAATGGAGAGACGGCTCCCGGTTTCCTCCGCCCCGCCAATCTCGTTATACTAGTCCATCCTTATGGCAACGAATTCGAAAAAGAAAGCAAAGCAAGGCACGTCTTCAGTTCGCGCCACCGCGCAGAGCGGGGCTGAACAGAGGCTTGACGAAATTATGGATGCGGTCATTAGAGCCGCTGAGGCTAAAGGCTGGGGTTGGGAGATTACAGCGAAAGACGTAGTCAATTTTCGGTACGCCACGGTATCTGTACAGAGGTACCTCGGAGAGTACGTGACCGCTATCTTTGAGATCACTTGTGATCGTGTGGTTAAACTAAATGCACAAAAAACTTCATTCTACGGTCACGGCGTTGACGATTTGCGAGATGCTGCTTGGAATGAAATAAATAGACTTCCTTGGTTGCAGGAGAAAAAAAGAAAAAAGAGAAGAGTCATATCCGTCCGAATCAAGTCTAAGGATAGTTCAACGACTCTTGAGAAACTTTCACCGGATTGCTCGCCAACTGAAGCATCGGCACAATGGTCGAGAAGCTTTCTTGATGGAAGACGAGTACGACATCCAAGATTTGCTTCATGCCTTGCTGCGTGGCTTTTTGATGACGTTCGTTCAGAAGAGTACGCTCCCAGCTACGCAGGAGGTGCGTCTCGTATCGATTTTCTACTCAAAGCGGAAGGAATTGCGATCGAAGTAAAGATGGCAAGCTCAAAACTGCGAGACAAACAGGTTGGCGAACAGCTTCTCGTTGACATCGCGAGATACCAAGCTCATTCCAGTTGCACAAATCTGGTCTGTTTTGTCTACGATCCCGATGCGAATATAAAGAATCCGGCTGGCCTTGAAGCGGACCTCAGCCGCAAGCACGGGACTGTAAGTGTGAAGGTTATTCTCGTCTCCCCGTCCTGATCTGGTCCGAGCGACGAAAGCCTCATCCCGCTTGCTTCTCATAATCTCGTTTACGAAATCCGCAGCCTCGCACCGCGCCTTTTCATTGACGCTGCGCTCAACCGATGGCTAGCTTTCTCCGGCATTGAACGTCGTCCATCGAACGGGGGCACAAATTATGGTCGGCATGTATTTCCCGGAGGAAGAGTACGAGCAACGCTGGGCGAAAGTGCTTGCCAACATGAAGCGGCAGGGCTTCGACACGGCCGTTGTCTGGGGCCGCTCGGCCGGCTCCTTCGATCGCTGCGGCGACGTGCTCTACCTCACCAATTTCTATTCGGGACATTCGGCGCACGAATACGACACGCCGATCTGGCAGGCACGCTCCTACGCCGCCGTGATCCTGCAGGAAGGGGAGGAACCTGAACTGCACACCGACGAGGCGGGGTATCCCGAGGATCTGCTCGCCACAAGCCGCCACCGATGGCACATGGACCCGATCAAGGGCGTGATCGACGCGCTGAAGGCGCGCAAGGTCACGGGCAAGGTCGCCCTGGTCGGAGCGGACACGCTGCCGGCGAAATACTGGCGCCAGCTCGAGAAGGCGACGCCTGAGATCCAGTGGGTCGATGCCGACAAGCTTGTGCTCGACGCCAGGCGCAAGCAGAGCGCGCGCGAGCTCGATTGTCTGCGCGAGGGTGGCGAGATCGTCACGCGCGCCATGGACATCCTGATGAAGAATCTCATCATGGGGAAGACCGAGGCGGAGTCCGTCGGTCTCGCCACGGCCGAGGCGATGAAGCATGGCGGCTCCATCGCTTACATCCGCTGCTCGCATGGCGACCGCGCGCAATACTGGACGCGCGATCCGCTGACCGGCTACAGCACCGACCCGGTGGAGCAGGGCGATCTCGTGCGCGCCTGGTTCATGGGGCCGATGAAGGCCGGCTATTTCCTCGATCCCGGCCGCACCACGGTCTGCGGGGCGAAACCGAGCAACGCGCAGCGCGCGCTCGTCGAAGGCTGCGTCGCGATCGTCGAGGGCGTCATGGCGGCCATGAAGCCCGGGGTAAAGGTTCGCGAGCTCGCCCGCATCGGGCGCGAACTGCAGAAGAAGCATGGCGGCGAGATCGAGGGCGCGGCGGAGCAATGGCCGCTTTTCGGCCATCGCCAAGGGATGTTCTGGGACAGCTGGATCGGCGACGAGATCACCGATGCGAACGACGTGTTCGAGGAGAACACCGCCTGCAGTTCGGAGGCCTTCCTCATCCATGACGGTGTAGGGCTGGCCGGCTTCGAGCAGAACGTGATCATTACCAGTACGGGTGTCGAGGTGCTGACCAAGACGCCGATGATCTTCTGGTAGGGCTGGGATCCGGCGCGCGGGAGGATCGGGGCCCTCAGTCCGGCCGACCGACGGGACGATTGGAGCGGTCGTCCAAGAACTCGGTCCTCGCTCGCAAATTTCACGACCGGCACGGGCGACCGAGATATCAAACGCACGACACGACCGACATGCAAGACCGATCGTTTCTGTTTTAGCGCGGCGACGGCTTCGACTTTGTCGCGCGCTGTAGACTTTGTGTCATGGCAACAGCCACTATGCCCAAAACTGTAAACCACTCTGGAAGAGAATCGCCATGCGCATCGATCTTACGAACCGTCGCGTGCTCGTCACCGGCGCCAGCCGGGGAATCGGACTGGCCGTCGCTCATCGATTTGCCGAAGCTGGCGCCGATCTGATCCTGCTTTCTGAAGACAATGCGATCGAGGATGCCGCGATGCAGGTCCGCGAAAAAAGCGGCCGCCCTGCGCAGGCGGTGATCTGCGATATCAGCGATCGAGAGGCGGTCAGGCGCACCGTCGGCCGGCTCGAGAAAATCGATGTCCTTATCAACAACGCGGCGATCGAGCGTTTCGTCCCGATCCTCGATCAGGATCCAAAGGTCGAAGAGGATTTTCTCCGGACGGTCGCCATCAACCTGGTGGGCAATTTCTTCGTGACGCGGGAGGCTGTGCGACTCATGGGGCGGGGCGGACGAATAGTCTTTACATCCTCGGTCTGGGGCCGAACGGCGGTTGCGAGTCACGTCGCCTATTGCGGCACCAAACACGGCATCATCGGCATGATGCGCAGCCTTTCGCGGGAGCTGGGCGACAGCGGCATTACGGTGAATGTCGTGTGCCCAGGCTGGACCGAGACGGAAATGGCGATGATGAACCTTCGGCGCATGGCAGAACTCGAAGGAAGGGATCCTCAGGATCTTCTCCGCGAGCAACTCTCGGGGCAGTCAATCAAGAAAATGCTGCAGCCGGACGACGTCGCGGGGATCTATGTGTTCCTGGCCTCCGATCATGCCGCGAGTATCACCGGCCAGGCGATCAACGTGGATCACGGCGAATTTCTCGCGTAAGGCCGCGGCGCAACGCTGGCGACCGGGCGGACCGCGCCGCCCCGGTCGCCGATGCAGCGTATGGCGGCTGCAAATAAAAATATCGGAAATCGCTAAATTCGTTTGAGCGCTAGCGCGGCCATTGCCCGTCCCGTGCTGTATGGCGGATGCAAACGCGCCGCAGCCAGAATCCGGGGTGTAGAGTCTTGCCAACTCTCATCGAAGAATTGTGCGACTAGTTTTTTTCGCATCCGAATCGAGAGTGTCCGGGCGGGCCGAAGCAGATTGCGGGCCTTCCCGAATTGGGATATACTTTTTCTCTCGAGAGCGTTGCGCTTGGCACGATGAATGTCGGCAAGCGGCTGGCGACCAAGCAACAAACATGACCCGAAACGGGCAATCACTGGGAGGAGTGCAAGATGATTCACCTTAGCGAATCGGCACGGCTTCTACGGTCACTGAAGAAGTCGACCGAAACCCAAATGCCGCGGCGCAGATTTCTCCAGGCAGCAGCCGGTGCCGCTGCCGGCATCACGGCGACGGGATTGACGCCGCGCAAGGCGCGGGCGGCTGCGACGATCGGCTGGATGGGTTGGGAGGAATACGGCTATCCGCTGCATGCGGGAACCTATCTCACCGACAACGAGATTCAGCTCGAGGGAACATTCGCTTCGAGCATCGAATCGATCCTCACCAAGCTGCGCGGCGGCGGCCTCGGCTCGATGGGGCTCGTGATGCCGACCTGGAATTATGTCTCGCTGTTTCAGGAGTCGGGCGTTCTTCAGGAAGTCGACAAGGACAGGCTGCCGAACTTCGCCAATCTCGATCCGATGTGGCAGAACTTCGAAGGCAATCTCTATAAGGGCAAGCGCTATCTGATCCCCTATCTGTGGGGCGGACTGCCGCTGGTCTATCGCAAGGATATGACGCTGCCGGTGCCCGCGAACTGGGCCGATCTGGAAAAGCCCGAGTACAAGAATCAGTTCTGCATGATTCACGACACCACGTCGACGATGTTCCACTGGGTCTACACGGTGACCGGAGTCGAGGTCGCCACGATGATCACGCCAAAGCAGCTCAATGACACGATCGACTACATGATAAAAATCAAGACGGAGCATGCGAGGATGCTCGCCATGAGCTACGGCGAGGGTCTCGATGCGCTGATCCGCGGGGAAGTGCAGATCGCCGCGCAGGGCTGGGAGCCGATGGCATCCTGGGCGAAGGAGTCGGGCACCGATCTCGCCTGGATCTATCCGAGCGAAGGTTCATACGGCTGGATGGATACGCTCTGCATCCCGGCGGATGCGCCTTTTCTCGACGAAACCTACGGGCTGCTGAACCACGGGATCAGTACCGAAGCCCAGATCGTGGTCGGCGATGTCATCTTCTGCGGCGCGGTCAATCCGACCGCGGTGTCGATGATGGCGCCGGAATCGGCCGCCATGTACCCGTATAACGATATGGCATCGTTCAACAAACAGGCTCCGCTGGTGCCGCTGCCGCCGTTTGAGGACGACGGTCAGCACGCCACCTACAATCAGTGGCTTGAAGGATACGAACGGTTCCTGAAAGCATGATCGACGTCGCGGTGGTGCAGCCGGACGGGCCGAACGAGGCTCTCGTCCGGCTGCGCAACGTCTCCAAATCCTTTGCCAGAATCGTCGCGGTCGAGCCACTGGATCTCGAGATTTGCCGCGGCGATTTTCTTGCCATTCTCGGACCCTCCGGCTGCGGCAAGACGACCCTGCTGCGGATGATTGGCGGATTCCTGGTGCCCGATTCCGGCCGCATCGAGATCGACGGACAGGACGTGACGACACTCGGGCCCGAGCGACGCCCGACCAATATGGTCTTCCAGGGCTACGGCCTGTTCCCCCACATGAATGTCGAACAGAACATCGCCTACGGCCTGCGCATGGCCAAGGTGCCGAAGGCCGAGAGCGACCGACGCGTGCAGAAGGTCATCGACCTCGTGCGCCTCGGCGAACTCGCGCGGCGCGCGCCGGAAGCGCTCTCGGGCGGTCAGCAGCAGCGCGTGGCGCTTGCGCGCGCGCTGGTCATGGAGCCGAAGGTCCTGCTGCTCGACGAACCGCTGGCGGCGCTCGACCTGCAATTGCGCAAGGTCATGCAGGACGAGCTCCGGCGCATCCACGCTTTGATCGGCGGTACGTTCGTCATCGTGACGCACGACCAGGGCGAGGCGCTGGGCCTCGCGAACCGTATCGCGGTGATGAATGAGGGTCGCGTCGTCCAGGCGGGCAGCCCCGAAGATATCTATGCCCGACCGGCAACACGCTTCGTCGCCAACTTCATTGGCGACGCCAATTTGTTCACCGGGCAGCGGCAGAATGGGCACGTCACGCTTGCCGGTGGTGCACGGTTCCCGGACGCCGGGCGCGACGGCGTAGTCTTCGTGGTCGTCCGGCCCGAAGCGCTGAAACCATCGACCCGCGCCGACGAATTTCCGATATCGCTGCCGGCCACATTGGTCGACATGGTCTATCTGGGCTCGCATCTGAAGCTGAAGGTCGCGCTGCCCGGCGGCCAGGAGGTGACGGTGCACGACACCGACCTCTCGCTGCGCGAGCGCATCCGGCCGGGCGGCCCGGCTTTCCTCGGCTGGTCCGCCGCCCAGCACCGCGTCATCGACGAGCCATGAACGCGACGATCGGCGAGATCGGCCGCAGCCGGAGCATTCTGCTCGCACCCTCTGCCCTGGTGTTTGTCGGCCTGTTCGTCCTGCCGATGCTCTATTTCTTCGTCGTCAGCTTCTGGCAGGTGAGCCTGTTCGACCTCGACCGGACCTTTACGGTCAAGAACTACATTCGCACCTATCAGGAATATCTCGGTGTCGCAGGGTTCACGTTTCTCATCGCGGGCATCATTGCGCTTCTGACCACGCTGATTGCGCTTGGTTTCGCCTATGCCGTGCGCTTCAAGGTTGGCCGGTTCGGCACGATCCTCCTGTTCGGCGCGCTCATCTCGCTGTTCGGCGGGTATCTGGCAAAAGTCTATGCCTGGAAAACGATTCTCGGCACCAACGGCATCCTGAACACCGCCCTGCTCAATCTGGGTTTGATCGATGAGCCGAGCACCGCCCTCATCTTCAATCCCGGCGCGGTGGTCGTGACCCTGACGCATTATCTTCTGCCGCTCGCCATCCTTCCGATCTACGGATCGATGCGCGGCGTTTCCGATCTGACGATCGAGGCGGCGCGCGATCTGGGTTCGACGCCGGTTGCGACGTTCTTCCACGTCATCCTGCCGCAATGCCGGGCTGGGCTGATCGCCTCCTTTTCCTTCACCTTCCTGATTGCCGCCGGGGACTATGTGACGCCGCGGCTGGTCGGCGGTCCCAGCACGACGATGATCGGCAACTATATCGAAAGCCTGTTCGGTTTCCGCTTCGACTGGCCCCTCGGCTCGGCCATGTCGTTCTCCACGTTGTTCGGCTGCGTCGCGATCCTCGCGGTCACCAGCTATCTGCTGATACGGGCGCAACGGCGGTGAGCGCGGTATCGGGCATGCGCATATCGACGTGGTTCTGGCGCGGCTTCGCGATCCTGGTGTGGCTTTTTCTCCTGTCTCCGCTCGCGATCGTGATCCTGTTCTCCTTCGCCAACAACGTGGTGACGACGTTTCCCATGAACGGCGTGTCGCTCCGCTGGTATACGGCTCTGTTCGACAACATCTATTTCTGGGACGCCCTTCGCAACAGCCTGGTTGTCGCCGGATCGGTCGGCGTGGTTTCGACGATATTTGGAACCATGGCGGCCATGGCGCTGGCGCGCATGCGCCCGAAGATTGCGGGGCCGAGCATGCTGGCGATGGCGACGCCCGTTATGGTGCCGCCGCTCATGGTCGGCATCGCCCTGATGGTGCTCTATGTCAGCGTCGGCATGAAGCTCAGCCTGTTCACCGTCATTCTGAGCCATCTCGTGTTCACCCAGCCCTTCGTCATCCTGATCGTCCACGCGCGGATGGTCGGCTTCAACTATGCGGCGGTCGAAAGTGCGCGCGATCTCGGTGCATCGCCGCTCAGGGCATTCTTCACGGTGACGCTGCCGATCATTCGCCCGACCATCATCGGCGCGGCCCTCATCACGATGGCGCTGTCGCTCGACGACTTCATCATCACCTTCTTCACCATTGCCGGCGGCAATACGCTGCCGACATTCATCTGGGGCATGATCCGCACCCAGACCGATCCGACGATCAACGCGATTGCAACGTTGCTTGTCGGCCTGACCGTCGGGCTGTCTTTGGTTGCGATGGCGGTAACCCGCTATCGCGGCTGACGATCCCTTTCCCTGCCGACCGAACCCCGAGGAGACGAATTGTGGTGACGCGTTACTTTCCAATCGACGAATACGAGATGCGCCGTGCCAAGGTCGAAAAAGAGATGGTGCGCCGTGGATACTCCGCCTGCGTGATCTGGGGCCGCGGCGGCGGCTTTCATGAGCGCGGTCAGGACACCCTCTATCTCACGAACTATTACTCGGGCGCATCGGGCCAGGAGCCGGACAACCAGCTTCTGAACGCGCGGTCGTTCTGTGCGCTCATCATGGAAGCGGGCAAGGAACATGAACTGCATGTCGATATGCCAGGGAAGCGACCGGATCTTTATGCAATCGATCGAATCGAGTCGCATTTCGATCCGGTGAAGGGCGTCGTCGATGCCCTGAAGCGCCGCAAGATCGGCGGCAAGGTCGCGCTGGTTGGCACCGATATCCTGCCGCATAAATATGCGAAGCAGATGATCGACATGACGCCGGGCATCGAGTGGGTCGCCGAGGAAGACCTCGTCGCGGTCGTTCGCCGCTACAAGAGCCCGCGCGAACTGACCTGCTATCGCGAAGGCGGCGAGATCGCGACGCGCGCGATCACCCGCTACATGGAGGGGCTTGTCGGCGGCAAACGCGAGGCCGATGCCGCGGCCGATGCGGCGGGCGAGATCATCCGCGCCGGCGGCACGTATCTGATGCTGCCCTGCAATCACGGCGACACGACGCAATACTGGCTGCGCCAGCCTTTGACCGGCTACAGCACCGACGCGCCGGAGCGCGGCGACATCGTGCGCGGCTGGCTGCTGGGTCCGATTCACCAGGGCTATTATCTCGATCCCGGACGCACCGCCGTCTGTGGCGGCCGGCCGAAGCTGGAACAGAAGGATCTGATCGAGGCAACGGCCAATATCGTCGAGAACGTCGTTGCGGCGATCAAACCCGGCGTGAAGATCCGCGATCTGGCGCTGCTCGGCGAGAAGCTGACGCGCGAAGCCGGTGGCGGCACCGATCAGACCTCTGCACAGTGGCCGCTCTACGGGCACAATCTCGGCCTCTTCTGGGAGGATCCATATATCAGTACGCAGATGTGCAAGGAGAGCGACGTCGTCGCGGTCGATATGGTGTTCGGCGTCGAAGCGTTCCTCGGGCGCGAGGGTGTCGGTGCGGCCGGGTTCGAGCAGAACCTGATCGTCACCGAAAAGGGCGCCGAGTTGCTGACAACGGCGCCGATGATCTGGTGGTAGACCGCCGCCTCATCCGCTGAACGGCGCCCAAAGAGCGGGGCGGGGTCGGGGAGACGCTCTCCCCGACCTCAGGCCCGTTTCAAATTCTCGCCGTAGCTTTCGGGGCGACGATCGCGAAGAATGTGATTGAACGGGGTCCAGGTGCGCTTCTTCCGCGCATCGGAGAGATTAACGTCGGCATAGACGATTTCTTCGCGGTCGTAGGAAGCGGGGCCGCCGATCGGCCAGCCTGCCTGGCTGACGATGAGGCTTTGCCCGATGAACGGCTGGCCGCGTTCGGTGCCGATGCGGTCGGCCGCAGCGATGAACACTGAGTTCGAGTGAGCCGCCGCCATGACCAGAATATTGGCCATCGCCTCGCGATCCTCGCGCTGTCCCGGTACCGGCACCCAGTTGGTCGGTACGCAGAGAATGTCCGCGCCTTGCAAAGCGCAGCATCGATGCGCTTCGGGAAACCAGCAATCGTAGCAGATGAAGGCGGCGATCCGCCCGACATCGGTGGTGAACACGGGAAATCCGAGATTGCCCGGTTCGAAGAACAAAGCCTCGCGATCCCAGAGATGCACCTTGCGATAGGTGCCGATATAGCCGGCCGGTCCGATCACGACGGCAGAGTTGTAAAGCGCGGCGCCGTCGCGCTCGCAGATACCGGCAACGAGGGTGGCGCCGGTTTCGACCGCCAGTCGGCGCCAGAGACGGCAGGTATCGCCATCCGGAATGGACTCGGCGAGCCCGAACGCCTCGTCGCGTGTCTGGAACATGTATCCGGAGTTCGACAGTTCGGGGAGAACGATCAGCCGCGCGCCCGCTTTTGCAGCCTCTCGGATCATTTCTTCCGATTTCTGCAAATTGCCGGCCTTGTCCCCGATATGCGGTTCCATCTGAATGCAGGCCACGCGCAGCGGCGCCTCGGCTATGCTCGTTTCGTTCTGCATCGCATCGCCTCCCAACCTAGAATCGGAATCGGAAAATCCCCCGCGCCTCGTACACGTCGGCGGCTTCCTCGATGAGTTGCGCCGTCCGGCTTGCGCCGAACCGCTCGCGCATCATCGCGGCCTTCTCGAGGAGTTCGGACTTGCTCTTGCAGCGCCCCGGCCGCAGCGCCTCGTAGGCATCCATGACGATGTCGGTCGGTACGGCGGTGAGCTCGGCGGCGCGCTCGAAATTGCGTGCGAGCGTTTCACGGCCCGCCTGCCGGGCGATATCCGCCTGCAAGCGCAGCGCACCCGGGGTGATCGCGAATTCTTCCTGCCCGATTTCACCGGCAACCAGCGCGTCCAATGTGAGATCGGCAAGGCGACGGCCGCCTTTCGTCTCGATCCGGTGCGGCTGCTTCTCGCCGATTGGATAGATCTCACTGGCGGGCAATTCGTCGCTCATGCGAAGCGAACCTCGAGATCGATCGCCGCAGCCGCCGGATCGGCCGCGGCCGTTTCGATCGCATAGAGCAGGGCGGTGCGGACATAGAACCGGCCACCGAGCGACTCCCCGCCATAGGGAATGCGGATCGGCTCGGGCTGTTCGCCGATGGCATGACGGGCGGCATTCCAGCCGAGCGCGCGGTAATGCGCCAGCGCCACCATGGGCGCCATCGAAAACAGCTCCAGGTTCATATGCGGCAGGCGATCGCGCTGGTGCAGTACAGCCGTGCCCTTGGACTGGATTCCGATTCCGTAACCCGAACCGGCGAGCCGCGCGGCGCTCAGCCCGACAAACGACGTGTCCGCGGTGTGACGGATCCGGACGATACGGGCGCGGCCACCGCCTTCCCCAATGCCGTCGATCAGCGCCCTGAGGACAGCAGACAGAGGATGATCCGCCGTCGTCTTGAACAAAGCGACGTTCCAGGCGGGGCTGAGCCCGATCACGATCTCCAGGGGATCGTTGCCCGGGACAGCATTGCTCCGTTCGGTCAGCGTATATCGGCGCTGCTCGTCGCGCTGGATCGAACCCTCCTGTTCCAGCACGGCGGCGCGGTCGACGGCGTCGCGGAAGTGGGCGATCTCCGCACGGCGTTCCGCCGACATGACGTAGCCGGTCCCGGGCCCGCTATAGCGATTGGGATCGTTGATGGCACTGACGACGCGGCCCTCGCGGATGATCGATGCCGTCTGCAGGTAGTCGCCCGGTACGCGGCGGAGCAGCATGGCGTGCATGTTATGTGCTTCGTCCCTAAAGCCGCGTCGCGCGAGCGCACGGACAACATCGGCGCCGGTGAGGCCGCGCGCCCGTATCGCATCGCTGATCGCACCGATCTGACCGAGCGACAGCGTTTCGGTCTCGTTCGAACCGCTGGCGGCGACGACGCTTGACGCCATCCCCGCTTCTATCGTTGCGAGGCCGAGCTCTTCCAGTACAGCGGCGACCGCAGCGACCGCGCGTTCGCGCGTCGCCCAGGCTTCGCCCGGCTCGATCGAGCGCAGGCCGCCTTCGAGCAGGTAATCGCGCTGCACCGCGAGAAAATCCTCGAGCTCTTCCGCGTTGTACAGCGAGGCGCCGAAAGAATTGTCGTAGCGGTGGATGGCGCCGAAACCCGACGTAATCAGATCGGACCCCGACATCAGGATGGGCATGATCTTCGCGCCGACGCGGATCTCGGATTCAGTCGTGCTGGCATCATTGCCGGACGCGCATTCGAGATCGAGCAGGGCAGCGAGGACATTCTCGCCCAGAAGCTCGCGGCCGCCGCCGGGAACCGAGTTTGCCAACGGTGCACCGTCGATCCCGCCGTTTTGCGTACCTTGTACCCCCATGCCGCGCTGCATGCAGAGGCAGCGCGCCTCCAGATAGAGCATCGACTGGGCGTCGTGGAATCCCATCAGCAATTCGGACCCGGCGCCCGACGTCGATCGCATCTTCATGCCGCGGGAGGCATAGGCGGCAGTGAGAAAGGTTTTGGACCAGGGCGTGTCGTCGCCGTCGACGAAGGCTTCTTCGGTGCCGTAGACCGACACGGTTTCGGCATAGGAGGTAAAGCCCGCCATGCCGATGCGCAGCTCTTCGGCTTCCTCGATCGAACATTGGAAGAGCGCATCGCCCTTGCCGACCGCCGCGCCAACCGCACAGGCGAGGGCGGCCGCCCAGCAGTTGCGGGCGACGCGAAGTGTAGTCTCGATCTCGTTGAATCCCAGCAGCACCGCGATCGCCGAATCTGCGGCAAGCTGCAGCGGACAGTCTTTTGCGTTCGTCACATGCGCCTGGTTGCCCGGCTGCCGGCGTGCGCGCAATTTCGCCTGCGCAAACGCCAGTTCCATCGTCGACAGAGCGGAAATGATCTCTGCCAGTTTGGCCGGAGTCATGCCGCGTGCCAGCCGAACCAGCGTCTCGCGCGGCACGTTGATGTCGACCATGTCGCGCGCGAAGGCCAGCGAATCGACCGCCATGGCCTCGTCGGCCACCGCGAGGTCGATATGATGACTGGCGATAAAGCGGTCGACCATGTCGAACGCAGCTTCCGGGACGCCGTCCATCTCGATAATGCGTCCGTTCCGGATACTCAGTGATGGTTTCGGATCGTTCGGCGACTGCATCGCGCAGAAGCCGTTCGACGGGTCTTCGATCGCGAATTTGTCGAGGCGCAACGGCCGCTCGTCCCAAACATCGAAACGACGCCAGCGGTTCGGTCCGCCGGGGTTCGTCATGGTTCGATCGTGTCGTCAGGAATGGGCATTGCAGAATCCGGCAATCGCGCGGTTGACCTCGGCATGGGCTTCGGCGTGGACCATGTGGCCCACGCCGGCCACAATATGACGCTGCGCGCCGGATGCAAGGGCGGCATGAGCGACCGGAATGACCCGGTCGGCGTCGCCCCAGATCACCTGCAACGGTATGCCGCTGTCGGCGGGCTCCGCGATCCGCTGCCGGCCACCGGGAAACTGTTGCGCGGCGATTGTCGTCATGGCCTTCGATGCCCCGTCGATCCGCTTCATTCGCAGCATGTCTTCGACCACCCGGCGCGTCACGATGCTCTGGTTGGCGTAGAGCTTGGTCGCGACCTCGGTCATCTCCTTGCGGCGCTCGGCAGTGACAAACGCATCGATGAACGCGCCGTCGATCTCGGGTCCAAGCCCGGCGCTCGCGATCAGTGTGACCGATGCGACCTGCGCGGGCCGAAGCCGGGCGAGGTGAAGGCAGATCGCGCCGCCCAGGGAATGGCCCACCAGATGAAAGCGAGTGAGGCCAAGCGCATCGATCGCGGCGTTGACGGCTTGAGCCAATGATGCCGCCGATCCGTCGCCGACATCTTTGGAGGAGGCGCCGTGACCGGGCAAATCGATCGCGATGACGCGGCGATCCTCGGCCAATGACGATTGGTTGAACATGAAACTGGCGAGACTGCCGCCGAATCCATGCACCAGCAGGATGGGCGGATCGCCGGCACCGATATCGAGATAGGCGATGTTGCGACCGTTCGCTTCGATCGTGGCAATCGCGGGCCCGCTATCGGCCTCGGCTGTCTCGGGCGGCTCGAAGCCCGCGACGAAGGCGTCGATCTCCGGATCCGGAACGTCGGAATCGGCAATGACCCCGATCAGGCCGCCGACCGGCAACACGCTGCCCAAAGGTGCCACCTGCCGGCGCAGCACGCCGGCGCGCTTCGCCTCGATGGCGTTGGCAATTTTCGGCGATTCAACGTCGACGACTTCCTGTCCTTCCGCGACAGACGTTCCCTCCGGAACATGCCAGACGACGACCGTTCCTTCATCCATCGCCATGCCCCATTTCGGCATGGTGATGGCGGTGATCCGCTCCGCCATCACGCCCCCTTCATCACGCTGCGAACCGCCGCTTCGATTTTGGCCGGGCTCGGGATGAAGGCATCCTCGAGCGCCGGTGCGAAGGGAACCGGCGTATGGGGTGCGGTGACCTGGCGGATCGGCGCCTTGAGCGCGTGGAATGCCTTATCGACGACAATGCCTGCGATATCGGCGGCCATGCTACAGCGCGGATAGGATTCATCGACGACCACAAGCCTGCCGGTCTTTTCGACGCTTTCCAGGATCGAGTCCTCGTCAAGCGGCGAAATCGTCCGCGGGTCGATCAGCTCACAGGAAATGCCGTCCCTGGCGAGCGCGTCGGCCGCCCGGGCAGCGAAATGAACCATGCGCCCGATCGCGACGATGGTCACATCGTCGCCTTCGCGAACGAAATTCGCCTCGCCAAAGGGAATGGCATAGGGCGCCTCGGGCACGTCGTCGCGCGCTTCGTCGTAAAGCACCTTGTGCTCAAAGAACACCACGGGGTCGTCGTCGCGGATAGCACTGATGAGCAGGCCCTTGGCATCGTAGGCGGTCGACGGCACCACAACCTTGAGCCCCGGTACATGCGCGAACATCGAATAGAGCGTCTGCGAATGCTGGGCCGCCGTGCGATAGCCGGCACCGTACTGCGTGCGGATGACGACCGGTGTCTTCGCCTTGCCGCCGAACATGTAGCGGAACTTTGCTGCCTGGTTGAGAAGCTGGTCGAAGCACACGCCCATGAAATCGACGAACATCAGCTCCGCCACCGGGCGCAGTCCGCAGGTGGCCGCGCCGACTGCCGCACCGATATAGGACGCTTCGCTGATCGGCGTATCGATGACGCGTGTCTCGCCGAACTGCCCGTAGAGACCTTTTGTGACCCCCATATCGCCGCCCCAGGCATCCTGTTCGCCCGGTGCACCTTTGCCGCCGGCGATGTCTTCGCCCATCAGGATGACGGTCGGGTCTTCCTCCATCGCCTGCCGCAACGCCTCGCGCAGGGCATCGCGGTAGGTCAGTATGCGCGCCATGGCTTTGGCCTCCGGTTAGTAGCGGATATAGACGTCGGTCAGCAGATCGACCGCAGGATCGGGGTCGGCGGCCTTCCGCGAGATCGCAACGGCTGACTCGATCGCGCGATCGACCTCTGCGTCGATCGCATCGAGCTCACTTCCGGTCAGCAGCGCCGCCTCGGTGACACGCTGGCGAAAATTCTTGAGGCAGTCGTGATCGGCGCGCAGGCGTTCGACTTCGCCTTTGGCGCGGTATGTCTGCGCATCGCCCTCATGGTGACCGTAGAAGCGACCGAATTTGACTTCGATGAGCGTAGGGCCCTCGCCGCGACGCGCCCGCGCGACGGCCTCGCCGGCGACCTCGTGCACCGCAAAGAAATCGAACCCGTCGACCTGAAAACCGGGCATGTCAAAGGCGTGGGCGCGGCGCAGGATGTCGCCGCCGGCGACCGACCATCCCGAACCGGTCGATTCTGCATAACCGTTGTTCTCGAACACGAAAAGCATCGGCAGCTTCCAGACCGAAGCGAGATTGAGGCTCTCGAGCGTGGTGCCTTGGTTCGAGCCGCCGTCGCCGGTAAAGGTGACGGCCACCTTGCCGGTCTGGAGCGTCTTGGCGGCGAGGGCAGCGCCGCAGGCGAGCGGCGGACCGCCGCCCACGATCGCGTTGGCGCCCATCATGCCTTTGGACAGATCCGCGATATGCATTGAACCGCCCTTGCCGCCGCAAACGCCGGAGCGGCGGCCGAACAGTTCGAGCATCATGCTTTCGACATCGCAGCCTTTGGCAATGCAATGCCCGTGACCGCGGTGGGTCGAGATGATACGGTCCTCGTCGTCGAGATGCGCGCAAACGCCGACCGCCGATGCTTCCTCGCCGGCATAGAGATGGACGAATCCGGGCAGCGAGCCGGTCTCGAAAAGGTCGTGAACTTTCTCCTCGAAGGCGCGGATCGTGCGCATCTTTCGATAGGATTCGGTCAGCACGTCTCGGTTGAGCTGCATGGAATGTCGCTCCCGTGGTTCGCGCGGCCGATGCACCGAAATCCGCCGCAGGACAAGTAGATCAACACGATGCCGCGAATTGAACCAAATATAATTCAACGCCGCGACGAATATTATTACATCGGGCCGATGTCGGTGCGTATGGACATCAGGGTTTGGCGTTCTGTATCTCTGGGTCATCGCATCGGGTGCGCGCCCGCTACCGGTATGGCGCCGGGAACGTTCCGGCGCATCGGCGAGCGCAAGCGAGGCCAAAAGAGGGAGAGCGGGATGCTTAAGGGCAAGGTTGCGGTGATCACGGGCGCGACGTCCGGCATTGGCGCTGCGACCGCGCGCCGCCTGGCAGCGGCCGGGGCGCAGGTGGCGCTGCTCGGGCGCAACGAAGGGCGCGGCAAGGCGCTCGAAGGCGAGCTGGGCGCCGGCAAGGCCGGTTTCTTTCGCTGCGACGTGACCGATCAGGCCTCCTGCAAGGCGGCGATCGACGCGGTTATGGCGCGCTTTAGCAAGATCGACGTGCTCGTGAACGGCGCCGGCGTCTTCTTCTATGGGACCGCGACGCAGGCGACCGACCAGGAATGGCGGGAAACCATGTCCACCAATGTCGATGGCGTTTTCTATATGAGCCGCATCGTCGTCCCGCTGATGATCAAGGGCGGCGGCGGCACCATCGTCAATGTGGCATCGGACTGGGGGCTCGTCGGCGGCACGCGAGCGTTTGCCTATTGTGCCAGCAAGGGGGCGGTCGTGCAGATGACGCGCTGCATGGCGCTCGATCACATCGGGCAGGGCGTTCGCGTCAACGCGGTTTGTCCGGGCGAGACCAACACGCCGATGCTGATCGGCGAATATGCCGAGAAAGGCATGACGCCCGAGCAAGGCTTTGCCGACAGCGCAACGGCGACGCCGATCGGACGTGTCGCGCAACCCGAGGAAATCGCCGAGGCGATCTATTTCCTGGCGTCGGATCTGTCCGGCTACATCAACGGCGTCGCGCTGCCACTGGACGGCGGCAATACCGCCGCTTAGCGCCCGTTATTTAGTCAGGTAGCGGAATGCGCGGCGGTGCAGCAGGCGGATGAGCTGATCGCTCAATAGCCCGATCAATCCGATCGTCAGGACGCCGGCCATCACTTCGGGAGTTTTCCCGAAGCGCCGCGACGCCCAGATGATATGACCGATTCCCTCGTTTGCAGCGACGATCTCCGCCAGAATGACGTAACTCCAGCACCATCCCAGCGTGATGCGCAGATTGTCGACCAGGCTGGGAAGGATGCCGGGAAAGATGATGTGGCTGAGGACATGGCGTTGCTTGGCACCGACCGTGTACGCAGTTTCGACATACTCCTGCGGCACCCGCTTCGTATCGTCGGCGACCAGCAGCACGAGCTGAAAGAATGTTCCCATCCAGAGCAGGGCGATCTTGGATTCCTCGCCGACGCCGAGCCAGATGACGGTTAGCGGTACCAAAGCAGGAACGGGCAGATAGCGGATGAGATCGACGACCGGCTCGCTCATGGCGCCGAGCACGTTGTATGAGCTCATCAGGATGCCGAGCGGGATTGCCATCAGAGCCGCCAGAGTGAACGCAATCGCAACGCGCACGACGCTTATGTAGATGTCGCCGGCGAAATCAAAGTCGACAAACAGGCGGACCAGCGCTTCGACAATCGCAGACGGCGCGGGCAGATACTGCGGCGGCAGGATCTGAAGCGCGGCGGCGAGACTCCACGCACCGAGAAGAAGCGCGAAGGCGAACGTGCCGAGAGCGAGCGTCGTGCTGCGGCTCAGCCGACCGCGCAGCACAAAAAATCGTTTCCACGTGCTCGGTGCCGAAGATCCTAATCTGGCCATGGATGCGCTTCTCGGGTATCGGGGCGGGGCCTAAATGCGACCGGGATCGGGGTACCGGCGCAGACCGGCGCCCCGATTCCGTCTTCGCAATTAGCGATCGTGGCCTTCGTAAAGGTCGACGAGGAACGTCGCGTCGACCTGGTTCTCATAGACCAGTTTGTCGCTGGCGACACCCTGCTCGACGTTGAGCTGCATGACGGTGTCGAAAATCTCCTTGAACCGCCCCGGATTTTCGTTGGTGCCGAACAGGTCGACGGCTTCTTCGTAGGTGGCGAATTTGAGACCCCCGAATGCCTCGGCCATTTCCTCCGTCGTCAGCTCGAACGACGGCGCCATCAGCTCGTGCGATTTGTCGGGATTCTCGAAATAGTAATCGGCCGCCCGATAAATGGCCCGCAGGAAGCTGCGAACCAACTCCGGGTTCTGCGCCAGCAATTCGCTGTGCAGGAAGATCACGTCGACGATCAGCTCGGGATAGTCGTTCGAATCGACCAGCATGTAGGCGCCAGGACGGGCGTCGGCCGCGAGGATTTGGCTCAACAGTGGCTCATAGGATTCGATGGCGTCGACCGAGGAATCGGCAAACACGGCCATGCCGTCGGCCGTCGCGATATGCAGGATGTTGAGATCGTTGAGCGTGAGGTCGCATTCTTCCTTGAGCTTGATCTGCAGCAGGAGATTCGCCGGCAGCGTCGGCTCCATCGCGAACGTCTTGCCCTTCATATCGCAGACGCTTTTGATGTCGCCGCTCGCGATCACCCCGTCGCCGCCGCGCGAGAAATCCATCAACGCGACAACAACGCCTTCCGTGTCGTGCGTCCGCGGGCTACTCTGATACTCGCCGATCGTTCGCGCATTGCAATTGATGTGACCGGACTCCATCGCCTCGGTCTGGATCTGGATGTCGTCCTCGCGAACGAACTCCATCTCGACGCCTTCTTCCTCGAGATAGCCGAGCTCCTGGGCGAGAATGTAGATGCCCTGTCCGGGCCAGAACGTGAAGGCGCAGACGAGCTTTTCGGTTTCGAGGGCCGCAGCCGGCGCGGGCTGGCCCAGCGTCATCATGAAAGCGCCGACGACGGCGCAGGAAGCAAGAAGTCGTTTCACTGTCGTCCTCCCTTTGCAAAGACGCTCCCTTGCGGAGCGATCACGTTTCGCAATGGCGCGGTCCATGGCCGCGCTTCTTATTTTTAACGGGCGACACACCGGACGTGCCGCCGGAACGGTATCGGCATTGCGCGCTCGAATATTCGCAACACTGCCATGTTCGATTATAACGCCCCGGAGCCCGAGGTTACACCGCCATCGACCATCAGGGCGGAGCCCGTAATGAAAGAGGCATCTGACGACGCCAGAAACAGAATGGCTTTCGCGACCTCGTCCGGCTGCGCCATGCGCCGCATCGGGGAATATCGGACCAGCGATGCGCGATAGGCCTCGGGGTCGCTCAGCGTTTCCGCGGTGCGTTCGAAGATCCGCGTATCAGTCGGCGAGGGGCAGACGCAGGTCACACGGATGTCGGGAACGAGTTCCATCGCCATCGCGCGCGTCAGCCCGATGATGCCCGCCTTCGAGGCACCGTAGGCGGTGATGTTCGGGCTGCCGACGACGCCGGCTTCGGATGCCAGGTTGACGATCACGCCGCGGCTTTCGCGCAGATGCGGCGTTGCGGCGCGGCTCATAAAGAATGTGCCCTTGAGATTGGTATCGAGAATCTCGTTCCACAGCGCCTCGTCGGTCTGCTCGACGGAGGCCTCGACATAGATGCCGGCGTTGTTGATCAGCACATCGAGACCTTCGAGGTCCCAGATCGCACGCTCGACGATACATTCGCAGTCGGCTGCAAGCGCGACCGAGCCGGGTGCTGCCACCAGATTGGTTTTACCGAGGGAAACCATCGCCGCATCGACCGCTTCGGGGGAAAGATCGTTGATTGCCACGCGTGCGCCCTGCGTCAGAAAAAGGCGCGCCGTCGCGTAACCGATCCCGCGGGCGGCGCCGGTCACCAGAACTCTTTTGCCGCTGAAATCGATGGGTCGGACCCCCCTTGCGACAAACAGCGCTTGCGCCGCCCGGAGACGGCCAAGAATGGCATCAGGCCACGATCATGGCTTGTCCACCCTGCTGACGGTCAGTCAAATTTCATTGCATGACAATTGAAAAATACTGCCACACCTTGTAAAAAAGCTTTGCGGGCTTCGGCCCGATCCTCCACCCCGCCACGGGGACACATAATGCCCATCCGCCGGCAGAACCTACCGCTGAACGCATTGCGCGCCTTCGAAGTGCTGGGCCGCCACGGTCATATGCAACGCGCGGCGGAGGAACTTGGGGTCACCCACGCCGCGGTCAGCCATCAGCTTCGCGTCCTCGAAGAGATCACCGGCGTCGCGCTGTTCACCCGAAAGGGCGGCCTGCAATTGACGCCGGAGGGGAGCCGGCTGTTGCCGATCCTCACCGCTGGCTTCGACCGGATGGAAAAATCGCTCAATTTCATGGATCCCAGTTCCATGACCGGGCAGATCACGGTCGCGTCGACGACGACGCTCTGTGCGTGCTGGCTGGCGCCGCATCTGCATCGCTTTCTCAACCGGCATCCGGAGATCGACATCCACCTCGTGCCGACTGGCATTCCCGATACCGCCGTGCCCATGGAAGGCGTTGCCGAAGCCGACATCACGATCAACTACGGCGAGACCTATTGCGCGGGCCGACGCACGGTGCTGTTGAGCAAGGTCGAGTTCTTTCCGGTCTGCAGTCCAAAGTTGATTGCCTTGTCGCGTCCACGCCGGCCTGCCGACCTGCTCAACTACGATCTGCTATACGGCGAGTCGAACCAGGATTGGGAATGGTGGTTCGAACGGGTTGGGCTCGATGCGGTTAAGCCGGCGCGCAAGCTGATGCTGCGCGACACGCATATTGCGCTCGAATATGCGCGCTCGGGTCACGGCATTGCGATGGGCGACCAGCTGACGGCGAAGTTCGGGCTCGAGGACGGCTCACTCGTCTCGTTGTTCAATCAGCGTGTTCCGGCGCCGCACGACGTTCATATCGTGACGCATGCGGAAGCCGAACGGTCGATCCGCACCATCGAATTCGAGAACTGGCTGCGGACCGATCTGCTCAATCAGTGATCCGAAGACGAAGCCCGAGAATCGATTCGGTTTCGAGATAGCAGGCGCGTTCGTTACCGTCGCGCGTTTCTCCGATCGCAGCGATACCGCGCGCTGCAAACTGCGCCTTGCATTCGTCGTAACCCAGCCCGCTATGACCCATCGTGAGATGATGAACGCGTGGGCCGCGACGATCGAGATATTCGCGATAGAGTGAATCGCCTCGACCGGGCTGAACCAGTTCAAAGGCGCAACGGCCGACCTGCACATGCGCACAACGGACGCCGCCGTGCCCCTCCGGCTGGTCGACGGTCCAGGGCCCGATCCCCAGCGCGTTGTAGGCAGAGAGCGTCGCATCCAGATCGGCTGTGACAAGGCCGATCGCGCGGGTCGCATCGAAAGCGGGCGCCGCTGCATTCCCATTGGCGCCGTCCGGATATCGATAGACCAGCCCCTGCATGATCGCATCCGGATCCTCGACGAGTTCGAAAATCATTTGGGCGCGGTCGCGGGTATCGAAATAGCAGTATCGCCCGCAGTAACTCCCCTGCTGCACCATCGGGAAACCACGTTTCTCGAATTCGCCGATCGCCTCGGGATAGGACAGGCCTGCATGCAGGAAGGCGGCGTGATGCATGCCAGCGCCGCGGCTCGTCAGAAACTCACGATAAATCGAAGAGCCCGCTTTTGGTTCGAGGAACGACCAGCCGACCGAGCCCACGCCGCCGAAGGCGACCCGCATCGTGTAGGGTTCGTCCCGGCCGCGCAGCTTCGTATCGTGCTGCAGCGGCGGGACGAAGTCGTAGATCTCCCAGGGGCCGATGCCGAGCAGGTCCTGGCACCGGCGCACCGTCTTATCGATATCGGTGCAGACCAGGCAGATGAGGACGGTATCGGTCAGAAATTTCGGGGCGGGAGTCATAGGCGTTTCCTTGTGCGGGAAGAATGAGGCTGCGTCGGTCCGTCAGCCGCGATAGCGGATGAGCCGCATGCTGGCGATGCTGACGCAGAGCGTAATGGCCATCAGGGTGAGGGCGACGACATTGATCGACGGGTTCATGCCTTTGCGCAGCATGCCCCACATGAAGGTCGGCAGCGTGTTGCCGCCGCCGATCGTGAAGAAGGTGATGATGAAGTCATCGACCGAAAGCGCCATGGCGATGAGGGCCGCCCCGACTACCGTCGGTCCGATGATAGGCAACGTGATGTGAAAGAACGCCTGGAGCGGGGATGCGCCGAGATCCCGCGCGCTGTGCACGACCGACTCGTCGAAGTTCTCGAGCCCCGCATAGACGATCAGAATGACGATCGGCTGTGTAAACACCACATGCGAGACGATCACCGTCGAGAGATCGAGCGGCACACCGAGTGTCACAAAATAGGTGAGGAAGCTGATGCCGAGAACCAGCGGCGGCAGCATCAGCGGCAATGTCAGCGTGCTGCGGAAAACGATGGCGGCGCGACGCCGGATCCGAACGAGTCCGACTGCGGCCATGGTGCCGAGAACGGTCGAGATTATGCCGACGCAGGCGGTGACGATCAGGCTGTTCCGAAACGCCGACCAGAACTCACGCTGGGCATAGAGCTTGCGGAACCAGTCGAGGGTCCAGCCGGGTATCGGAAAGGACAGATTCTCGCCGGCGCTGAAGGAGAACAGGAGAAGAATCGCGAAAGGCGAGATGACAAAGATCAGGATCGCGCCGATCAGGATGCCGAAGATCGCTTTCTCGACCCGCTTCATCGCACCCTCAGCGCTCGATGGAGGATGAAGCCGACAAGAACGATCACCAAAGCGGAGAACGCAATGACGGTGAACGACATGGCGGCACCCAGCGGCGGATTGAACCGCGAGCCGAACTGGTTCTGGATAAAGACACCCATCATGGAGGTGACCGGGCCGCCGACCAGTCGCGCCGTCACATAGTCGCCGGCCGTAAACAGGAAGGTGAGGGTAAAGCTGACAATCACGCCGGTCCGGCATTGCGGCAGGACGACGTCGCGAAAGCCGCGCCAGCGCCCGGCGCCAAGATCGGAAGCGGCTTCCAGTGTTTCATCGTCGATGGCGCGCAGCGATCCGTAGAGCGGGAGGATCGCCAGCGGCAGCAAATAGTGCGTGAGCGCGATCACTACCGCAACCGGATTATAGAGAAACATATCGATCGGTTGGTCGGTCAGGCCGAGCATGGCAAGCGCCGAGTTGATTACGCCGGTCGATCCCAGAATCGTCTTCCAGGCATAGACCTTAGTGAGATAGCCGCCGAACAATGTCAGCAATATCAGACCCAGCAGCGCCGCGCTCCAGCGCGGAAACATGAAACGCGTGCCGTAGGCAAAGACAAAGGCAACCAGGGTCGTGCAGCAGGCGATCAGAAAAGCCATCGCGAAGGTGAAAAGGAGCGAGTCCCAGTAGCCTTCAAACACCTCGACGTAATTGGCGAGATTGAACTCATGGCTCAGCGCGTAGGAGCGCATGCGCCAGAACCCGGTCAGAAACAGATGGGTGGCCGGCGCCACGAAGAAGATGAGAAAGAACAGTGCCGACGGGGTGGCGAGCGCCCAGGGCCCGTGTCGACGCAGGATCATCGCGCAGCCCCGGTCTTGCCGATCGAACAACCGGCAGCACAACGCCCGCCCGCGTCGGATACGCGGGCGGGACCGTCGTTGCGCCTGCCGGATGGCAGGCCGTTCATTGACTGCAACGCATTGACGCTTCCACAGCTCAGGCGCGCTGGAACCGCTCCCAGCCGTCCAGAACCTGATCATAGGTCACGTGGGTTCCGTCCGACTCAATCGGGAAGAGCAGCGTCGCGCCGCCGCATTCCTCGAAATAGCTTTCGATGTTTTCGTACGGATAGAGCGCCTGCTGCTCCGGGGTCAGACCCGGAACCGCATTTGCGGTCACGACGCCGAACGCCTCGACCGCGTTGGCGGCTTGCGCCTCCGGCGAGAGCGACTGGTTGAGGATCGCATAGTCGAGATCCTCGTTCGGCGCATCGCGAACCATGGCGAAGCAACCGACGAAGTTGATCGCGCCCTCTTCCGGAACCGCCCACTGGATGTTCTTGGCCGACGCGCCACTCCAGACGCTCGCCGGTTCCCAGCCGATCGCGATGACGATCTCTTCGTTGGCGAACATACCCGCCAGATCGCCCCAACTCGGTGCGATGGTCAATGCCTGCTCGGTCTTGTACTTGATGAGCAGGTCGATCGTGGCATCGAGCTCTTCCTGGGTGAGGTTATAGGTGTCGGAACGGCCGGTGACGGCCATCGCGAACGACATCACCGCGGCGATGGTGTCCTCGACGATCGCGGTCTTGCCCTGATACTCGGGCTTGAACAGGTCGTTCCACGAGGTCGGCGTTTCGGCGACCAGATCCGCATTCCACATCAGCGGGCAGGATCCCCAATAGTTCGGCAGCGCGTAGTAGGTGCCGTCCTGGCTGATGCCGGGCGAATTCTTGAACTGCTGGAAGATGTGCTCGAAATTGGGAATCCGGCTGAGATCGAGTGGCTGCAGCAGATTGCCCGCGTGATAGGCCGGCAAAAAGTAACCATCGGGCGTCACGATATCCATCTGGCCGACGCCGCCGGCCATTGCCGCCGCAATGATCTCTTCGTTCGAGCTGATATAGGTCGACTGGAACGCGATGCCGTTCTTCTCGAGCCAGCCGCCGGCATCGATGCCGGTATCGAGCCCCTGCCAACCGTTATAGCGGACGTCGGTCGCGGCGCGGGCGACACCGGGCCGGAAACTCAACGCCGCCGCCACGGCACTGGCGCCGAGCAGACCGGCATTGAACTGGCGGCGGGTTACCGGCGTTGCGATCCGGAACTGAACGAGACCGCTGTCCCGATGCGCGGGCGCGGCCACCGTCGGACGTATTTTCTTGTCGGTCATGGTTTCCTCCCAATGATGGACGGCACCGGTCGTCCGCGCGGGGCGACCGCTACCGATGTTTCGACGACACCTGAATTTTAGGTTCGTTGCAAGTTCTACAGGGCCGTCCTCTTCCGCGGTTGGCAGTTTTTGAAAGCTGCGCTCCCACCGAATCCGATACCTCGATCATGTCGTGCCGGGCTTGGGCAATTCGCGGCCAAGCCATTGGGTGTAGAACGCTTCCAGATCCGGCTGGAAGTCGAAAAGAATGGGGTAACCCGGCGGGACCGCCTCGACCTCGAGCAGCGTCTTGCAGCCGGGGCAGATGAACTCGCGAAGCTGCATCCAGGCGGCGTTCGCGGCCATCATTTTCGGATACAGTTCGTCGATCTCGTCCTGGGTGTCGCGCACGCGGACGAGGGCCTCCAGCTTCCAGTTCTGCCGGTAATCGCCAAATTCCTGACCGCAGGCGCATTTGACGACGCGCGCGCTGTCGGCTTTCTGAACGATGTACAGGTTCTCGCCATAGGGCAGCAGGATCGGTTCTTTCCACGCGACGCGCGACTGGTGGATCGCGACCATCTTGTCGAACCGGTCGGGGTCCTTGAACGAGGACATGATGCTGTGCGTCTGGGCCCAGGGCAGATTACCGTCGAGCAACTCCTCGAGGGTCGATCGATCGTAGGAGGGAATCATCGTGCGATCCTTTGGAACGACAGCCGATCGTGACCGGCCATCGGTTGAAACTCAGAAGCGGAAACTGTCATCGAGATTCCAGAACGTACGGAAATGTCGCGCCCAATGCGGCGACACAGTCATCGATGAACGGTACATATCGGTGACAGGTTCGGAAAGCCGCTTTGGCACGACGCGCGACTCGCGCTCGCTGGCAACCCACTCTCGCGCCGGAATCGCCTTCGCGGCACGCGCCTCACGCATTTCGCGACGACGCTTCTCGGTCCGTTCGCGGTCGATGGCCTGCTTGCCGTCGGCAATCGCAAACACCACGCCATAAGCTCGCTCGGCGATCGCTGGCGACATGACACCGCCGCGCAAATCGGCCTCGATCGAATCCGGCGACCGCCGCAGCGGATCGCCGAGCCCCGGCCCGCCACGCATGACCGATAGATAGAGATCGTGCTCGCCATAGGATTGCGGCAGATCGACGGCGCGCTTGTCGAGGATCACCTCGCCCTTGACCAGGTCCGTCACGCCCTTTCCGTCAGAATATTTGTCTCCCGTCGGATAGGGTTTGCGCTCCTGGAAGATAGTGGGAAGATCGTTGTTCTTGACGGCGAGGCGATAGCCAGACCCGGGCGGATAGCCGCCAAAAATGCCCGGCTGCGAGAAGACGGCGCCATCGCCGACGAACTGCAGCTCGTAGGTCTCGGTGTTCCAGAGCATTCGCATGCATTCGTAACCGGCGCCACCGCGCCGCCGTCCGATGCCGCCGCTATCCATTTTGACGCTGCGGCCGATATAGAGCAGCGGCTCGACCATCTCCCAGGCTTCGATATCGCCCATATCGCCTTCGGGATTCCAGACGACCGAGGCGTGATCGAGCCCGTCCTTGACGATGCCGGCGCCGCCGCCGACGCAAGACATCTCGAAATTGGACACTGCGGATTCGTTGCGGTGATGATCGATCCCACCACCCTGCAGGATGTTGCCGTCATGGCCGTATCCCGAAAGGACCTCTTCGACATAGCCGCGCGCATAGAACGCTCGCGAGAGGGATCGGATCACGCCGCCAAAAGAAGGAACGAGATAGTACCAGGCGTTGCCGTGCGCCGTCGTCGAGACGTCCGGGTTCACCCACGATCCGCGCGGGCAATGAATGTCCGTCGCATAATGCGCGCCATCATTCACCTTGTCGTTCGGCATCACCGTCTGCGTCAGCAGCACCCAGAGCGCGCCCGCCATGGCGCTCGGCGTGCAGTTGAAGGAATGCAGGCCCCATTTTCCGGCACCTTCGAAATCGACGCCAAGCCGGCCTTTCGGATCGATGGTCATACGCATCGGCGCATGCATCATCGTATCCTTCCGCGATTCCTCCGGTAGGCGCGTCTCCGCGGCGAACTGCGAATCGATGAAGGCCGGTGCCTCGTAGACGCCGGGGATCAGCAACTGCCGGAGCCGTTCGATGAACGAGCGGCGACTATCCTCGAGCACGTCGCGGATGAATTGTTTGTAGGTGCCGATACCCTCCTCGCGGATCAGCGATCGCACGGATTCGCGGATCATGTGGCAGCCGGCCAGCCGCGTTTTCTCGTCGAGCGACCAGTACATAGGTGTCCGCACGGCACGTTCGCAGCGATAGACATGGTCGCGGAACAGTCGGTCGTCGGCGCCGCATTTGACGCAGGGCAGGGTCAGGCCGTCCTCGTAGCGCGTGGTTGGCCCGACGGCATTGCTGCCGGGTGTGCTGGCGCCGATGTCCATCACATGGGTCACGCAGCCGGCCCAACCGATCAGTTCGCCTTCCCAGAAGATCGGCACAAACGTCTGAACGTCCGCGGTATGGACGTTGCCGATATGCGGGTCGTTGTTGATGAAGATATCGCCGTCGTTGATTCCGGGGTTTTCCTCGTAGTTGGTGCGAATCATGTGCTTGATGGCTTCGCTCATCGTGTGCACATGGACGAGGATCCCGGTCGACAGCGTGATCGAGTCGCCTTCGGGTCCGTAGAGTGCGAAACAGAGCTCGCCAAGCTCCTTCACGATGGGGCTGGCGGAGATGTTGAGCGCGGTCTCGCGCGCGTTTACGAGCGAACCGCGCAGGCGCGAGAAGATCTTCTCGAAACGGATCGGCTCCTCTTCCTTCATCGCGATGCGCTCGAGGCCGAAGCAATGACCGGTTTCCTTCGCCAGCCGTTCGGCATCGAGCAGCATGTCGCGCAGCGACCGCCCGTCCCAACCGCGCGGTCCCGAGGTCGTCCTGTGTGCGATCGGCGTGTAGTTCATGCTCTGTCGCTCTCGGAACCGGAAAGATGGAAGATGCGAAACTCGTCGAGCCGTGCGGCGCGCCGGGGAGGCACCACGAAGGTCGTGGCCGGCGATTCGATGACGGCGAGCCCTTCAACGACATTGCCGGACCGCAATTCTTCCATCTGGTAGATCCGGGCTTCGATCCAGCTGTCGCGCCAGTAAACCGGCCGCGTGCCTTTGACGGCGGACGCGGGGGGCGTTGCGCCCTCGAGGCGGTCGTTCGGCAGAGCCGGTTTCTCGCAATCCACGCTGCCGGTCAGGACCACGCGGGTCACGAAGTAGCCAAGCTCGGGCGAGCGCGCCGAGCGCGCATAGACGCGATCGTAGGTTTCTTCGAACGCATCGATGATGCGGTCGAAATCGCCGGCGCTGCCGATACGCGGAACCGGGCTCAACACCTCGATGTCGTTGAGCTGGCCCATATATTGCAGGCGGACATAGGGCTTGATGCGGATATCCGATTCGGCGATGCCATTCTTGGCGAATTCGGCGCAGACCTCGGCGCGCAACCCATCCCAGGCTTCGTTGATCGAATGCCCGAGCGTCTCGCGTTCCGCGGGCGACGATTGCGGCGGAATACCCAGGTCCATCTGCCGTTCGAAACGATACTCGTAATCGGCGCAGGCGCAGCCAAACGCCGAGAAGCCCGCCGCCCACGCCGGTACCATGACGTCGCGGAAAGAGAGGCCGCTGGTATAGCCGCCGACATGGACCGGTCCGCCGCCGCCATAGCTGAACAGCGAGTAATTGACCGGTTCGAAGCCGCGACCCAGAACTTTGGTCAGGACCGCCTGCCGCAGGGATTCCTCGAACAATTCGATGACGCCGCTGGCGGCTTTCTCCACGGAGAGACCGAGCGGCTCGGCGATCTGGGTGCGGACCGCGTCGACGGCCAACGCACGGTCGATCTTCAGTTCGCCGCCGAGGAAATAGTCCGGGTTGAGCGTACCGAGAACGATGTTGCAGTCGGTGATCGATACGGTTTCGGTCCCGTTGTCGGGATAACAGACTCCGATCCGCGAACCGGCGCTGTCGGGTCCGATCTCGATACGGTGCGAGAGCGGATTGACGCGTACGAAACTCCCGGTGCCCGCGCCGACCGAATCGATCTCGAGCAATGGCAGGTTCAGCTTGAAATGATTGATACTGGGGTCACCCTTCAGGCTGTATTCGCCGCCGGTAATCAAAGCGAGATCGAAACTGGTGCCGCCGATATCGGAGCAGACCACATTGTCGATGCCGATCCGGTTCGCGAGATACTTGGCGCCGACGACACCGCCGATCGGGCCGGAAACCAGCGTCTTGGCGAGCTGACCGGCTTCCATCGAGATGGTTCCGCCATGGCCGGCCATGATGCGCGGCTCGAACGATGCGCCGAGGCTGTGAAATTTTTCGCGCACCCGATAGAGCTGACGGCGACTTGGCTCCGCGGCGTAGGCCTCGATCACCACGGTGTTGAGGCGGGGAAAATCGAGTCGCGTCGGGCAGATGTCGACGGAAAGTAGCATCGGAACCTGCTGGCCCCGTGCTGCCATGACCTCGTCGGCGATGCGTTTCACCGCGCGCTCATGCGCGGGGTTGCGATAGGAAAAGACGAGATTGACACAAATCGCATCGACGCCTTCGTCCAGCAGTGCCTCGATGGCGCGGCGCGCATCCTCTTCGTAAAGCGGAATGCACTCGGTACCGAACATGTCGACCCGGCCGCCCACGCCGTGCATGCGCTCGCGCGGCACCAGCGGCGTATTGTGCTTGTGCGTAACCACATGGAGCCGATCGGCATAACTGAGGCCGAGATGCGTTTGCACGCCACGCTCCAGACGGAAATAGTCCTCCATCCCCCGGGTAACGATCACGCCGACTTTCTGGCCGCGCCGTTCCAGCAGGCGATTGAGCATCGCCGTTCCGGAATAGACGCCGGCGACCAGCGAGCTCATGCCGTCCTTCAGCGACAGGTTCCAATAGTCGAACGCATCCTCGGCGGAATTGGCGATCGCGATCGACTCGTTTTCGGGAGTCGTTTGCGCCTTGCCGATCACAAAGTCGCCATTGCGATCGATGATGATCGTGTCGGTCATGGTGCCGCCGGCATCGATGGCGAGAATGCGCGGCGTTCTGACGGGGGCGTTGTTCGAAACGGAAACTGTCACGTGACCTCCTGCTCGCGGCCATCAATGCAGCGGCAGATCACGGTCATTCAAAATCGATTGACAGACAATTGAAAAATTCTGCCCCTTTCAGTGAATTTGGTTTGCGGTCTCCGTAGCGATCTCGTGTGCCAAATCGATCGACCTCCGATTTTGGATAAGGCGCGGCCGGGGACGAAATGCAGCGCCGTCACCGGCGTTCCTGCGGTGCACGCGCCGAATTCGTATCGCGGCTGCCGTTCGATCCTGATCAGTCGATCCTGATCGGCTATTGTACGAGCTGCTTCTCCCGATGACGCGAGCGCGCGCGTTTACGACCCCGCGTATCAGCGAAGACGTGCCCGATGACATCGACACGATCGTCGTCATGCTGGACGGCGAGATGTCATTCCGCACGTTGCCGCCGCTCGACGATTTCGACATATGCCGGAGCGCGTATCTCGATCTCGAACAGGAAATCCTGCTCGCCGGCAGCCGTGTCGGAACGGATTGCGCAGGCCCATACCGAGGCACGAGAAACGGCTGGGTCATGGATATCTACCTCCTGCGCCGCAAGCAGAAGCGGGGGCGACGGCCGTCTGCTTTGTCGACCGACCCAGAGCCATGTCCCGCGGTTGACCGTCGTTCGCGCCGATTTTCATCGCACGATTAACACGAATTCGATGGAGCGATCAGCTCGTCCGACTGTGCGCCGTCGCTTGCGTGCGCCCGGTCGCCGCCGCATGACTGTTTGTCGTCATCTTAAAAAGCTGTTTCTAAGGCAAAGCCGGGTGATTCGATCTCGCGGAGACGATGGCTGGCGCGCTATATTATTTTATGCGTCGCGATGTGGGGCGACGGCTGTTGGTCCGGGTGGGAACGATCAAATTTCTCAAGAGGGAATGGTGATGGCCTGGTTCGCGGGGATGGGTGCGGTATGCAGAAGGAGCATCGGAACTGTTGCTCTGGCATTGTGTGCAATCGTTCTTTTTGTGCCGCCCGCCGGCGCGCAGGATAGTGCGATCGATACCGGCAACACGGCCTGGATGCTGACATCGACGGCGCTCGTTATCCTGATGACGGTTCCGGGCCTCGTACTTTTCTACGGCGGCTTGGTGCGCAAGAAGAACGTGCTCGCCACGTTCGTGCAATGTTTTGCAACCTGCGCGCTGACTTCCGTAATCTGGATGGTTGCCGGTTACAGCCTTGCCTTCAGCGAAGGCAACGCCTTCATCGGCGGCTTTGGGGCACTGTTCCTTAACGGCATGGAAGTCGATTCGATGGTAGGCACGATTCCGGAATCGGTCTTCATGACCTTCCAGATGGCTTTCGCCGTGATTGCGCCGGCATTGATCACCGGCGCCTATGCCGACCGTATGAAATTCTCCGCCATGCTCGTCTTCAATGCGCTCTGGGTGCTGCTGGTATACGCCCCGGTCTGTCACTGGGTGTGGGGCGGGGGCTTCCTTGCCGGCGATGGCGTGCTCGACTACGCGGGCGGCACTGTCGTCCATATCAATGCCGGCGTTGCCGGCCTCGTCGCAGCACTCGTCATCGGCAAGCGGCTGCGCTACGGCAGCGAGCATTTTCCGCCGCACAGCCTCGCGCTTTCAATCGTCGGTGCGGCCCTGCTCTGGGTCGGCTGGTTCGGATTCAATGCAGGCTCGGCGCTGGCCGCCGATGGGCGCGCGGGTATGGCGATGGCGGTCACGCAGATCGCAGCCGCCGGTGCCGCGCTGTCATGGATGGTCGTGGAATGGGCCCTGCGCGGCAAACCAAGCGGTCTTGGCCTCATTTCGGGCGCGGTCGGTGGGCTGGTCGCGATTACGCCCGCGGCCGGTTTCGTCGGCCCCGTCGGCGGCCTCGCGATCGGCGTGATCGCCGGCGCCGTCTGCTATTGGGGCGCCAATGCGCTGAAGCGTCGGATGAAATACGACGACTCGCTCGACGCGTTCGGCATTCACGGCATCGGCGGCATCGTCGGCGCTGTCCTGACCGGTGTCTTTGCGAGCGAGACGGTCGGCGGTGTTCCGGGTCTGATTGAAGGCAATGTCGGGCAGGTCTGGCAGCAGATCTGGGGCGTTGCCATTACGATGGCCTACTGCGCCGTCGTCACCTGGGGGATTCTGTTCCTGATCGGTAAGACGATCGGCCTGCGTGTCGATGAGAAAGCCGAGACGATCGGTCTCGATATTTCGCTGCATGGCGAACGTGCGTACGAGATGTGAGCGGAGGACGGAACATGAAATACGTTATCGCGATCATCCAGTCGCACATGCTGGAAGACGTCAAGGACGCGCTGGTCGCCCTCGACATCACCACGTTTACGGCGATCGAGGTGCGGCGCTTCGGCGGCAGCGAGGAGCATACCGAGTTCTATCGTGCGGCCGAATACAGCGTCGGTTTCCTGCCCAAGACCAAGATCGAGTTCGCCGTTTCCGACGAGCTCGCCGATCGGGCGGTGAAGGCCCTGCGCGATGCGGCGACCACGGGCAGCACCGGCGACGGGCGGATCTACGTGCTTGAGCTGGCCAAGACCGTGCAGATCAGAACCGGCAAGGCCGACGCCGACGTTCTCGCCTTGTAGCGGCAAGCGAGGTGTAGCGGCAGGCGGCCGGTCCGACGCCGGGCCTGTCGATCCGGGTTATCCGGCGAGTTGCTTCTCGCGATGGCGCGAGAGCGCGAAGCCGCGATAGCCGTCGCGTGCGATCGCGTCGGCCCTCGCGACATAATCGGGAAAGCCGATATACGGCGCGAACACGCGCGGCTTGCCCGGAATATTCGCACCGAGATACCAGCTGTCGCAGGACGGATAGACCGACGCATTGGCGATATCCTGCACATGCGAGACCCAGTCATTCTCGGCCTCGAGCGTGGCTTCGATCCGTTCGTGCCCGTGCTCGCGCATGTACGCGATGCAATCGGAAATCCATTCGACATGCTGTTCGATCGCCGGAACCATATTGGCGAGGACCGACGGACTGCCGGGGCCGGTCACCGTGAAGAGGTTTGGGAAACCGGCCAGTGCTACGCCCAGATAGCTGCGCGGACCGTCGGCCCATTTCTCGGCGAGCGGATAGCCGCCTTTGCCGCGTATATCGATCCGCTTGAGCGCGCCGGTCATGGCATCGAATCCGGTCGCGAGAACGAGCGCATCGAGTTCGTAGAGACGGCCGCCTGTCGTCACGCCGTTCGGCACGATCTCCTCGACCGGTGCCGCATGGACGTCGACCAGTGTGACGTTCGGGCGATTGTAGGTCGCAAAGTAATCGGTATCGACACAGAGCCGCTTGCAGCCGGCGATCGTATTCGGGCAGAGCAGAGCCGCCACTTTCGGATCCTTCACGGTCTCGCGGATCTTGCGGCGGATGAACTCGGCGGCGACGTCGTTCGCTTCAACCGTGTCGAACAGATCGGCATAGGCGGCGAGGAACTGGATGCCACCATTGGCCCAGCGCGTTTGAAATTCGCGCTCGCGCTCCTCGTCGGTCACCTCGAAGACGGATTTCACGCCGACGGTAAACAGAATGCCGGCGCGGCCCTTGCGTGCACGAGCGCGAAACGCTGCATAGTTCGCCTTGATGGCCGCCTGCAGCTTGGGATCGAGCGGGTGATTATGCGCTGGGACGCTATAGGCCGGCGTACGCTGGAAAACATAGAGATGCTTTGCCTGCCTGGCGATCATCGGAACGCTCTGGATAGCCGAGGATCCGGTGCCGATGACACCCACGCGCTGGCCGGTGAAGTCGACGTCGCGATGCGGCCAGGCACCGGTGTGATACTGCTCGCCCGCGAAACTCTCGATGCCGGGAATGTTCGGCAGATTGCGCGCCGAGAGGCAGCCGGTCGCCATTACGCAATATTGCGCGGTCACCCGGCCGCCATCGTCGGTGTCGATCGTCCAGCGTCCTGTTGCCTCGTTATAGGTCGCGGCGGTGACGCGGGTGTTGAGCTGGACATCGCGGCGCAGATCGAACCGGTCGGCGACGTGATGGATGTAGCGCAGGATTTCCGGTTGCGAGGCGTAACGCTCGGTCCATTCCCATTCGCGCTGCAGCTCGTCGGAGAACTGGTAGGAATATTCCATGCTCTCGACGTCGCAGCGTGCGCCGGGATAGGCATTCCAGAACCAGGTGCCGCCGATGTCGCTGCCGGTTTCATAGACCCGCACCGAGAGGCCCATCGAGCGCAGGCGATAAAGCATGTAGAGCCCGGCGAAGCCCGCGCCGACGATCACGGCGTCGAAATGGCGTGCGCCCTGCGCAGTGCTGGAACCCGGTTGCTGATGATCGTCCGGCATGGTGGCCTCCACCTTGAGGTCTATAAATTAGCCCATTGGTTGCGGCCGTGCCAAGCCGCGGAATCTGCCGATTTTCGTACGGACGCGCGCGGGATATCAGCGCGCCGCCGCCACGTCCCTCGCGCCGCGCCGCTCGGCACTCGCCTCGAGCACCAGATCCGCCCAGCGATCCGAAATGCCGGCCCCGAACCGGTTGGCCGCCGCCAGATGACGATCGAGCTCGGCCGGCAGATTCTCGATCAGCGTTTGGCCGCGCGCGCCGAGATTCTTCGGCACGAGATGCGAGCCGCGCTCCATCAGTTTATCGAGTGTCGGCCGCGTGAATTCGAAATGGCACTGGAAGCCATAGGTGCGCGGGCCCTTGCGGAACGCGTAATGAGGCACGCGGTCGGCCTCGGCGAGCCAGACCGAATCGTCGGGCAGCGCAAAACAATCCTCGTGCCAGCAGAAAATCTTGCTTGTGCCGGGCTGGGGGCCGAACAGGGAATCGGACGCCGCATCCTTGCGGGTCCGCACATCGACGAAGCCGAACTGCAGTTCGCCGACCCGCCGGACCTCGGCGCCGAATGCGTGCGCGACGACCTGTCCGCCGAGACAGACGCCGAGCACCGGCCGGCCAGTCTCGTGAAAGCGATGGACCAGATCGGTCATGTCGGCGAACAGCGCGGAATGCGCCGGATCGGTCACGCTCTGAGGGCCGCCCATGATGACCAGCCCGTCGGCGTCGAGTTGGCGCGGGCTCACGCGTTCGCCTTCATGCGGGTAGACGATATCGATGTCGACACCGCGCGCGGTCAGGCTTTCGCCGACCAGATCGGGCGGATCCCAGCGATCGGGCACCAGCACGAGGACGGATGTCATCGGGCACCGGCCGCGCCATAGCGCGCTTCGTACTTCTTGACGGCGGACGTAAAGCATTCGATCGGCGCGCGCACGATGCCGGCGCCGATCTGCCCGCCGTCGCGGCCCGCGACGCCGATATCCATCGCCGGCAGGACGCCGGTTTCGACCACGCGGAAAATATCGATCCCGGTCGGCGTGCCGCGATAGCCGAGCACCGGAATGTGATAATGCGGATTCTCGCCGATCGTGATCCGGTAGAGCTCTTCGTTGCGCTCGATCATCGCCTTCGCGGATCCGCCCTGATATTTCTGCAGGGTTGGCGCGTTGGCCTGGGCAAAGCCGCCAAGCCCGATCGTCTCGGTAATGATGCTCTCGCCGCCCATCCAGGTGATCTCGTCCTCGGTGTGGCCGTCGAACAATTTGGCCTGGAGCTGCGGATACGGCCCGGTGATCCATTCGTCGCCGAGTCCGCTGACGCGGATCGCGAAACCGCGGCAGCTGATGACCATCGCCGTCACCATGCTGGCACCCTCGATCTTGTGCGCGGCGTCGGCGCTCGCCTTCGCCGCCGCCATCGACAGCCGCAGGAAAAAGTAATGGTCCTCGGTCATCGCCTGCACGGCACGCTTGACCGAATCGCGCTTGGTCGCCGCCATGTCGATGAAATGCGGCAGCAATTCCTTGGCGAACAGCATCGAGGACGCCGTGTTGCGGCTGTGCAGCTCGTCGCCCATATGTAGCGCCCGGGACATCAGCGGCTTCAGCGCAACGCCGCCGGCCGCGCGGATCGCCTCGGCGATCACCGGCGCAACCTCGTTCTGGATGAACAGCAGCCGATCATGGACGCCCTGGTCGTAGACGCCGTAGTTCAGGCGCCGCGGGTTCGTGCCCTCGTAGAAATTGCAGTAGCCGGTATTGCCGAACGCACGGTTCTCCACGACGAACACCGGCATCGAAGCCGTGTAGACGCCGGCGAGCGAGCCGACGCAGCCGAAATCGTGGCAACCGCCGACCTTGATCTTGCCGGCATCGAGCTTGCGGATCGCATCCTCGCGATCGGACGCGAGGCCTTCAAACAAGGCGCCGCCGATAATCGCGTCGCGTTGCCCGCCGATATAATCCGGCCAGGGCATCGGCGGGCCGGACGTGAGCACCATGTCGGGCGTGAGGCCCGGTGCGACCTCGATGGCGGGGCGCACATCGACGACGACGGGCTCTGCCGTGCAGAGTCGGTCGAAGGCTTCCTTGTTGGCGCGATTTCGATCAACGGACATCATCAAACCTCACAAGACATCGGCATGAACGCAACGACCTGGGCGGGCAGCCCGGACACCATAAACGCGGATACGAAACGTCGCATCCCGCACAAGAACCGGCTACGCAACGATATCGCCCGTTGACTGGCCAAGACCGGCGTGTATCATTGGTCTACAATATCGACCATTGGTCCAAAACACAAAGCCGCTGGTTACCGACGCCATCCGAGCCCCGGTAATGCCAGCCAGAGTGGCGAAATGAGGTTGCGGCCGCTGCCCGTAAGCTCCGATCGCTTCATCGACCGTCGAAGGCAGACGGCGTGACAGGGAGTGGGATGATGCACAGGAAATCCATCAGTTTCGGCTTCGTCGCAACCGCGGTGGACGAACCCGGCACGAGCGATGCCGAGATGTACAAGGGCCTGCTGGGCGATTGCGAGCATAATCTCGGGCTCGGCCTGACCACCGCCTGGCTGATCGAGCATCATTTCTCGGATTACTTTCCGACACCGAATCCGCTGGCGCTGATGTCGAACATCACGGCGCATTTTCCCGAACTCGCGCTCGGCAGCTGCGTCCTGGTGACGCCCTGGTACGACGCGCTGCGACTGACCGAAGACATTGCACAGCTTGCCTCGCTGACCGATGCGCCGCTGCATCTCGGCATGGGGCGCGGCGTCGCGAAGGCCGAATACGACGCCTTGTCGATCGAGATGGACGAGGCGCAGCAACGGTTCAAGGAGATCTGGGACGTCATCCAGCTCGGACTGTCCGGCAAGAAGTTCGACTATCACGGCCAGCATATCAAAGTGCCGAAAGAGGTCGTTATCCGTCCGGTTCTTTCGGAGGCGCGGCGGAAATCGATCCATTTCTACGGCGCCATCGGCAGCCCCGGCACGGCGGAGCGGATGGCCGATATGGGCCTGCCGCCGATGTGTACGTCGATCGGCAATTACGAGGCGCAGTGCGAAACACTGCGCCTCTGGCGCAGCCGGGCCGTCGCGAACGGTCTCGGCACCGATTTCCGTTTTCCGATCATGATCAATTGCATCATCGGCGATACCATGGAGGCGGCGGTCGAGGAGGCCAAGGCCTACATCCCCCGTTTCATGAAGGCCCAGGTCGACCATTACGAGGCCGACAAGGACAACTGGAAGAATCTGCAGACCTACAAGGCCTGGAGCGGGATCTTCGCGGGCATGAAGGATCGCTGTAATCCCGAATCCATTCCGCCCTGGTGCCAATGGCAGCTCGTCGGCGACCCCGATACGGTTGCGAAAAAGCTGCAGCTCTTCATCGATGCAGGCTTCGACACGTTCCTTATTCATACGGCGACGCCGGGCGTTCCGAAGGAGCCGCGCCGCCGCTGGATGAGGCGGTTCTCCGAAGAAATCATGCCCCGTTTCTCGGGCGATCTCGAGGTCGGGGTCCGGCTCGCCTCCTGAAATCGAGCCGGCAGGGAACGTTCGACGATGTACAGGATTCCGAAATGACGCTGCATCCGAAGCTCCAGGAAATTCTGTCGTTGCCGCCCGATCCGAACGAGATTCCGGTCGAGGTCATGGCGCCGGCCGATGCGCGGACCAGCTTCGACAAGGATCTGAAGGGCGTCGACGGACCCAAGCCGGATGTGTTCCGGATATCGGACGGACGCGTGCGGGGCGCTGCCGGCCATCTGGGGATGCGCGTCTACGAGCCGGCGGCGGGGACGTCGCGGCCGGCGCTCATCTATTTCCACGGCGGCGGTTATATTCGCGGCTCGCTAGAGACGCATGATTCGTCATGCCGCATCATCGCCAACGGTTCGCAGGCGGTGGTGTTTTCGATCGACTACCGGCTCTCGCCCGAAGCGAAGTTTCCGGCGCCGCTGGAAGACTGCTATGCGGCGACCGTTGATATCGTATCGCGGGCACAGGAGTTCGGGATCGATTCCAAGCGTATTGCCGTGGGCGGCGACAGCGCCGGCGGCAATTTCGCGGCGGGGGTCACGCTGCTCGCCATTGAACGTGGCGGGCCCGCGCTCCGGTTTCAGCTTCTGATCTATCCCAATGTCGATCTCGGGGCGCAGACCGAATCGATCCGGCTGTTCTCCAAAGGTTACTTTCTCAATTCGATGCCGTTCTACATCGCCTCCTACACGAAGGGGCCGCAGGACATCGAGCATCCGCTCTGCTCCCCGCTGCGCGCGAAAGATCTCTCCAAGGTGCCGCCCGCCTATGTGCTGACCTGCGGATTCGACCCGCTGCGCGACGAAGGCCAGGCCTATGCGGCACGTCTGAAGGAGGCCGGCGGCAAGGTCGAGCAGGTCTGCTACGACGACATGATTCACGGATTCCTGCTGCTACGTGCGCTGCTGCCCGAGGCCGACGAGGCGCTGGCCGCCTGCGGTCGCGCGGTTGCGCGCGGGCTCGCCTAAGCCGACCGGATTGGCATTCGCGATGCGCGCCAGTTTCGTCGAGGGCATCGATTTCACCAAACGGGCCGCCGTCATTACGGGCGCCGGCGGCGGCATGGGCCTACAGATCTCGCGCGATCTGTTGCGCCTTGGCGCCGACGTGCTGATGCTCGACGTGAAGGCGCAGCCCGACGGGATCGATGATGGTCCGGGCGAAGCGATCTATGTGCCGACCGACATCACCGACGAAGCCGCCGTCGCATCGGCGATCAACGGATTTTTTGCGAAGACCGGGCGGCTCGATTATCTCGGCAATATCGCCGGGCTCAATATGTGGGATCTCGACGGATCGGTCGTCGACGGCCAGCGCGAAGCATGGGATCGTACCATCGACGTGAACGTGACCGCGATGCGGCACACGCTGCGGCACGCGATACCGCTGATGATCCGCAGTGGTGGAGGATCGGCGGTTCAGGTTTCGAGCATCCAGTGTGTGCGCGGCGACCCGATGCCGCAGGATGCCTATCAGGTTTCGAAGGCGGGCGTGCTCGCGCTTTCGCGCTCGATTGCCATCCAGTTTGCCGAGAAGGGCATCCGATCGAACGCGATCCTGCCGGGCGTGGTCGTGACGCCGATGCAGGCGCGGCTCGACAACAATGCCGAGATGCGCCACCGGGTCGAGGACCTGGTGCCATTGCGACGGATCGGCGACGCGCAGGATATCGCCAATCTGTGCCTGTTCCTGTTCTCGGATCTCTCGTCCTACATCACGGGCACGGAGATCGTCGCAGACGGCGGCATGCTTGCTTTGCCGGCCTACGCCGCGCTCGCGAAGGCCTGATCGAGCGAATCGTTCAGCGCCGGTGACGGTCGAGAAAAGCCGTCAGCACCGCGAAATACTCGTCCGGACATTCGTAATAGGGCATGTGTGATGCGTTGCGGTAGACGTGGCACTCCGCGTTCGGCAGTGCGCGCGCCGTGCGCATCGCGCTCGCCGGTGTTATCTCATCGTGGAAACCTGCGTTGACCAGCGCCGGCATTTTCAGCCGGTGCAGATCCTGAAGGCGGCTCCAATATTGCAGATTGCCGTCGAACACGAATGTCCGCGGGCCCAGCAATGTCAGTTTAACCTGACGGTTCCAGTCGCCGAAGGATCGCAGCAGCGGCTCGGGCCATTGCTGCAGCCGGCAGCTATGGCGGTATTCGAGCAGGGTCAAAGCCGCCTGATATTCCGGATGATCGAATGTGCCCTCGGCCTCGTGGCTCTGCATCATCGCGACCGTTTCGGCGCCAAGGGCCGCGCGCAGGCGGCGCGACTCCGAAACCTGGAATTGCACATCGGCGAAGCTGTTGTCGAGAATGAGCGTGTTCAGAGCATCCTGATGGTCCAGCGCATACTCGACGGCGAGCATCCCGCCCCAGGAATTTCCGAGCAAATTGATGCGGCCCAGTCCAAGCGCGCGCCGGACGATCTCGACCTCTTCGGCATAGCGTCGGATCGTCCACAAAGACACGTCGTCCGGCCGGTCGGATTTGCCGGTACCGAGCTGATCGAATGCGACGACGCGATAGCCCGCATCGACCATGCGGATCATCGGTTCGCGCAGATAATCGCAGGAAATACCGGGGCCGCCGTTCAGCAGCAGCAGAACATGCTCGGACGTGCCGTAGCTGTAGGTGACGACGCGGTGGCCGGCGACCTCGACCGGGACGATCGCATCGGGTTCGCGCTTGTACCAGGTGGGCTCGGTCATGCGGATCGGTTCGGGCGGATCAATGGCCGGCGAGCGTCGGGCGCGGCGGCCGCATCGACGCGAGCTCGGGTGGCACCGGCCGCGGCCAGATCCGCGGGAACATCGGCGAATCGAGACGCCCGCCATCCGTTACGCCCGGTACCGGCAGCGGCGGCATGTTGCGCCCGGGCCGGATCGTGTAGCGCGCATCGTCGCCTGCCAACAGGAAGGTCGCGACGTGCCTGCGTCCGCCGCCGGTCACGGTGCCGCCCGGCGAGCCGTGCAGCAGGGCGCCCTGAAACACCAGGCAATCGCCCGGCATCACGTCCCATGCGCCGATCGGCCAGCGCCCGCGAATCTCGCCTTCCCCCGGCAGCAGCGGCAATCGTTCGTCATACTGGTGTTTGGCCGACGGCGTTGCCTGAACCGGGCGGTAGAGCGTGTCGCCGAGATGCGAGCCGAGTGCGATCTCGAGCGACATTTCGCGCGGCATCGGATCGGTCGGCACCCAGATGCGCACGATCTGATGGCCGGAAAGGCTGAGATAGGGCAGGTCCTGATGCCACGGCGTCGGCAGCACCAGGCCTTCATCCTTGATGAAATACTGATCGAGAAAGAAATTGACGGTCTGCGATTTGAGCATCGTCGCGGCGATTTCACCGATCGGTGAACTCATTGCGAAATCGTAGAATTCGGGGATCGCCCGCCAGCGATCCTGTTCATTGACATAGCGACCTTTGCCACCGGCCGGCCGCTCGATCAGCGCATCGGGCCCGAAATTGCTTTCGAGCGCGTCGAATCCTTTTCGCAAATGCGCAATCCATACCGGGGGCACGATGCCGCGCAGCACCGTCGCACCGTCGCGCCGATAGGTTTCGCGTTCCTCCGCGGTAATCGCGCGCACGAGGCCCTCGCGGTTTTCCGCTGCCTGCTGCGACAATGCAATGTTTCCGCCGGAGGCCGATGGGACGGCGGGTGTTGCTGGAGGCGATTCTGGAATCATTATCTTGACACCTTATCGAAGCCGATTAGGATCATGGTCTAATGATAAGCCCATTGTGCGTCACCAGGGCAAGCATGACAATACGCTGCCTGCCAATTCGGTCGTGAAACAGGGGGGAGGGCTGGCGGATGTTCGGCAGTTTATCGCTTCCGTCGGCCGCCCGTGACGATGCGGATGAGCAGGCGGGTGTTCTTGCTGTCAATTCTGTCAGCAAGCATTTCGGCGGCGTCTACGCGCTCCGGAACGTCACGCTGCAATATCGTCCGGGTGAAATCGTCGGGCTGATCGGGCCGAACGGCGCCGGCAAGACGACTTTGATGAACGTCATCAGCGGCGTCGTCGTGCCCAGCAGCGGTACCATCACGCTATTCGGGCAGTCGCTGACCGCCGCGACGGCGGCGCGCTGCGCGATCGCCGGAGTCGGCCGCACCTTCCAGAACATTCGCCTGTTCGGGCAGCTCACCGTGCGCCAGAACATCGAAGTGGCGCATACGACCTGCGCAACGCATCGCGCGGGGCGGATCGAAATGATCAGCATCGAAAACATCATGGAAGAGCTCGGTCTTGCCGATCTGGCCGACCGATTCGCCAACGAACTGGCCTATGGCTATCAGCGCCGCCTCGAGATCGCGCGCGCGCTTGCACTGGCGCCGGACATCCTGCTGCTCGACGAGCCGGCGGCCGGCATGAACCACAAGGAATCCGACGCGCTCATCCTGTCGGTGCGCGGCATACGCGACAAGTATGGCTGCGGCGTGATCATCATCGATCACGATATGCGTTTCATCATGAAGGTCTGCGAGCGGATTTCAGTCCTTCATCTCGGAGAAGTCATTGCAGAAGGAACGCCGGAAGAGATTCAGTCCAATCCGGCGGTGATCGAAGTCTATATCGGTGACAGAAGAGAGGGCGTGGCCAACTGACCGGACCGGTCGTGGCCGAACGTCCCGGATTGTTTCAATCAAGGAGGAACAGGGAATCATGTCGAAACGTATCAGTATCGTATCCATCGCAGCGGTCGCGTTGCTGGCGTCTGTTGGAGGAGCCTCGGCGCAGGAAGCCATTCGCTACGGCGCTGGCCTTAGTCTTACGGGCGACTGGGCGCCCGTGACGCCCGGCGGCGGCATGCAGTGCATGGCCGAAATCATCAACGAGGGGGGCGGCATTCTCGGCCAACCGCTCGAAGTGGTCATTCGTGATTCTCGCAGCGATCCGCAGCTCGCGGTCACGCTCGGACAGGAATATCTGGACGAGGGCGTAATCGCCCTGACAGGGACACCGGCGTCGGACTCGCTGATTCCGCTGACGCAGCTTGCCATGGGCTATGGCGTGACGGTGTTCTCGGCGGTCAACACGCAGGTCGAAATGTTCCAGATCGGCGATGAATCGACCTTCATGACCGCCTCGGTGCCCGATCCGTACAACGCGGCGGCTGCCGCCGAAGTGGCCTATGCGAAGGGCGGTCGTACTGCACTGCTGCTGGTTTCGAAGGACTACGCAACCTGGACAGAAATGCTGCCGGAATGGTTCGGAGAAGCGTTCGAGCGTCTCGGCGGCACGGTCATCGGCCGGCTCAATCATTCGGTCGGAACGACCGACTGGTCGCCACAGATCACCGAGATCAAGGCGATGGATCCCTTGCCGGACGTCATTCACATTTCGTCGGTCAATCCGGACGTCGGCATCCTGATCCGCCAGCTGCGCGCTGCCGGCATCAACTCGATGGTGTTCGGTTCGGACGGCTTCGACGACATCACGCTGGCCGACGTTGCCGGCGGTGCCGCCAATGTCGATGGCACGGTCTTCTTTGCCACGCATGGCTTTCCGGTCGAAGGCAGCAAGCTCGATCAGTTCTACAAGGACTGCACCGAACGCGGTTATGAGGTCGCGAGCGTTTTCTTCGGGCTCGGTGGCGATGTCATGCTGCTTCTGAAGCAGGGTATCGAACTCGCCGGATCGACCGATCCGACAGCGGTGCGCGAAGCGCTCTACGCCGCCGACTCGCTCGAAGGCCTTACGTCAGAATCCTTTGTGTACAAAGGCGGCCCCGGATTCCCGGTGAAGAAGGTTGCCGTTATCGGCTTCAAGGACGGTGAGCGGATCCTCGAGTGGTTCGAGGTTCCGACCTGGGTGCCGTACTTCTAGTACATTCAGGTTATCTACCGGATTGCGTTACGGGCCGACGGCATAGTCGTCGGCCCGTGACATTCGGCTTCCATTCATCTGACGGCGAAAATCGGTCATGCTCGAAGTTAGCGATCTGTTTGTCCGCTATGGCCGCATCGAGGCGGTGCGCGGCATTTCGCTGGCGGTCCAGAAGGGCGAGATCGTGGCATTGCTCGGCCCGAACGGGGCCGGCAAGACATCACTGATTTCCGCCATCATGGGCCTCGTACCGCCCGCCACCGGCACGGTCAGGTTCGAAGGGAAGGATGTAGCCCGTCTCGACGTCGAAGATCGGGTTCGTGCGGGCATGACGCTGACACCGGAAGGACGCCATATCTTCAGCAATCTCACGGTTGCCGAGAATCTGATGCTGGGAGCGGCGACACGCAAGAAAGCCGGCGAGACAAACGAGGATCGCGAGAAGATGCTGGATATGTTTCCGGTTCTGCGGGAACGCTATCGGCAGCTCGGCGGCACACTGAGCGGCGGCGAGCAGCAGATGCTCGCGATCGCGCGCTCGCTCATGTGCCGGCCCAAGCTGCTCATGCTCGACGAGCCCTCGCTTGGTCTGGCGCCCCGCATCGTTGACCAGATCTTTCAGCTGATCACCAACCTGCGAGGATTCGGCCTGACCATCCTCCTGGTCGAGCAGAACGCGCATGAAGCGCTCAAATTTGCCGATCGGGCCTATATCATCAGCACGGGGCGCATCGAGTTCTCCGGCCCCGCACAGGAACTTCGCGAGTCCAAGGATCTCATGCAGGCCTATCTCGCCGTGGACGTGGTTTAAGGGGCCGGTAGATGGAATATGTCGTCCAGCAGATTCTTAACGCACTGAGCTTCGGTGCCGAATACTCCCTGCTCGCGTTGGGCCTGGCGATCGTCTTCAGCATCATGGGTCTCGTGAACTTTGCGCATGGCGAGCTGGTGGCGATCGGCGGATACATGATGTACGCGATGGCCGCCATCGCGATTCAAAGCCTATGGTGGATATTGCCGTTGGCGGTCCTGTTTACAGTGATAGCGGCCGTGCTTCTCGAGCGGGTAGCGTTCCGTCCCGTCCGCCGCGCTCCGGCAACAACCGGATTGCTGACCGCCTTCGGTGTCGGATTAATCCTGCAGAACATCTTCCTGCTGACGGTATCGGCGCGGCCCAGGGCGGTGCCGGTTCTTGGACCGCTCAATCAGACATGGTCGGTTGGTCCCTTTACGATTTCGTCGCTGCAGGTGATGGAGATGCTCGCCACCGGCGTGGCGATTGCCCTGTTGCTCCTCTTCTTCAAGCGTACGCCGATCGGGGTTGCGATGCGTGCGGCTGCGTTTGACTTTGCCACCGTCCGTTTGATGGGTGTGCGTGCGAACCGCGTGATCGCGGCAGCGTTCGCAGTCTCCGGATTTCTCGCCGGCATTGCCGCAATCTTCATCATTGCACGCCGTGGTGCGGTCGATCCGTTGCTCGGGTTCAACCCGGTTCTGAAAGCGTTCGTCGCCTGTGTGTTGGGTGGTTTCGGCTCGTTGCCCGGGGCCGTTGTCGGCGGGTTTGCATTGGGGGCGATCGAGGTGCTGATTCTTGTGATCATGCCGCAGCACTGGGGCGGATTGCGCGATGCCGCGGTGTTCGGTCTGGTCGGCGCGCTTCTGGTCTGGCGACCTCAGGGGCTTCTCGGGAAAACCGTCGAGCTGGGAGACAAGGAAGCGTGAGCGACCGTCTCTTCGCACAGCAATCCGCCGAAGACTGGCTGCGCACCACCGAAGGGCGCAAGGTCAGCAGCACGCGGTCATTGCGCGGCGCGATGGTTCTCGCGCTGGTGACGATCGTCATCGGCCTGATCATGCTGTCATTCGGCGAGCCATACCAGCAGCGCCTTGCTTTTGCCGCGTACGTCAACATCGTCGTTGTCGTTGGCCTGCAGATTTTCATGGGAAACTCAAACGTCGCCAATCTCAGCCATGCCGGTTTCATGGGTATTGGTGCCTATATGACAGCGGTTCTTTCGACACCGCTGGCGATGAAGGCGATGCAGATTCCCGACGCGCCGTTCGGCCTTGCGACGACCGAGTACAGCGTGGTGCCCACAGTCTTTATTTCACTGGTCGTTGTTGCAGTCGTCGCGCTTATCACCGGCATGATCGTTGCGCGCCTGAACGGGATCGCTGCAACGATTGTCACGCTGGCCCTGCTGATTATCATTCATTCGGTTTTCGAGCACTGGTCCGAGTTGTTTCGCGGGAACCAGGCCTTCTTCGGAATTCCAAAGGAAGCCAATCTGGAATGGGGCATCGTGGCTGGCGCGCTGGCGATCATTGTTGCGCGACTGTTCAAGGATTCCCGTGCCGGCGTCCAACTTCGCGCCTGTGCCGACAACGAACTTGCGGCACGTGCGATGGGCGTCAATGTCTGGCGGATGCGGCTTGTCGCATGGGTGCTCGGCGGCACGATCTGCGGCGTCGGCGGGGTTCTTTTCTCGTATTATATGGGCACGATCAACGCGCGGTCCTTCCATTTTCATCAGGTTTTCCTGACACTCGCCATGCTCATTCTTGGCGGCATGCGCACGGTGACCGGTGCGGTGCTCGGCGTAATCGTGCTCTCGGTCGGCATGGAGCTGATCCGATATGTCGAGGGCGGCCCGCTGATCGTCGGCGTGCAGTTTCCCGAAATGCTCGGTCTTTCCGGCCTGGCGCTCGGCGTCATCATCGTCGGATTCATGATCTGGCGACCGAACGGACTGATGGCGAATCTCGAGCTGGACGAAGCGCTGGGTCAGTACAAGAGGCTCGGCCGCTGGTTGCAGCCGCGCAGCATGGTGCTCGACAGTGAAGGACCGCCGCGTGCCGGTGCGCGCGACGGCAAGACCTCGAAGAATTGATCAACGGAGAGTCCGGGTGGCAACGCAGCAATCAATAGGGAACAGGTGGCCGGCTTCGCCGTCATCGATCGACCGGTCTTCGGTCGGCGGCGCGAGCAGTCCCTTCGATCCGCGCCGGCGCAGCGAACGCGAGCGCACCTACAAGGAAGCCGTCAAGCGGATGCAGGAGAGAGGCGTCAAGAACGTCCAGTTCGAGGTTGTCGACCTCAACTCCATGTTGCGTGGCAAATACTCGCCCGTCAGCAAGGTCAAAGAGACAGGCATTTCCTTTGCTGCGGCCATTTATGCTCTGACCTACGGCGAGGAATTCTTTGAAGCGCCTTTCGGCAACTATGGCGACGGGTTCCCGAACGCGTATGCGGTGCCGGACCTCGACACGTTCATCCAGTGGCCCTGGCGCAAGGACATGTCGTCGGTGCTGACCGACATGTATTTGTCGAACGGCGATGTCTGCATGCTGGACCCGCGGCAGATCCTGCGCTCGGTCGTGCGGCGCGCCGATGCGATGGGCTATGAGGGCCGCTTCTCGCTCGAATACGAATTTCACCTTTTCTATGCCGACGATGACGCCATTCGCGAGAAGCGTTATCGCGATCTGAAGCCGTTCGGCCGGATCCCACATGCCTATGCACTGCATCGCTTTCCGAACTTCGACCATCTGGCCGAAACGTTCATGGAGCGGATGGAGCAGATCGGAATCCATGTCGAGGGTGTGCATACCGAGCTCGGTGCCGGTGCACTCGAATATGCGCTGGCGCCGCTGCCGGCCCTGCAGGCTGCCGATGCGGCGATGCGCACCAAGCTCTACCTCAAGCAGCTTGCGGCGGAGCACGGACTGATCGCGACCTTCATGACCAAATGGCATGAGGAAGAAGTCGCCTGCGGCGGCCATCATCATCTCAGTCTTTGGCGCGGCGGCAAGCCGGCCCTGCACGATCCGGCGACCAACGATCTCTCCGAAGTCGGTCGGCATTTCGTGGCCGGCATGTCGCAGACATTGCCGGATGTGCATCTGCTGATGCGCGCGACCGCGAACACTTACCGTCGGGTCGACGTCAAGTCGTGGAATCCGGAGAACAATGCCTGGGGTTACGACAATCGCACCGCGGCGCTGCGGTTCATCCAGGGCTTCGAGCCCTCGGCGTACCGATTCGAAAATCGCTGCCCGGGTTCCGACGTCAATCCGTATCTGTCGATCGCGGCAATGCTGGCCGGCGGACTGCACGGTATTCAGCAGCGGCTGCAACCGGGCGAGCCGGCCGTCGGCAATCCCGTCGGCGACAGCCGCTGGCGGAAGCTTTCGACGACGCTCGAAGGCTCGATCAGGGATTTCGAGCAATCGCGTTTCGCGCGCGAATGGCTGGGCGAGGATTTCGCGCGGCTGATGGTGCTGAAGAGCCGGGCGGAGCTCGCGGGCTGGAACAAGCAGACTGATCCGCGCGTCTCGACCTGGGAATATGACCGGTATTTCGAGTCCGCCTGACAGGACATCGCAGGATATGGGGATGGAGTTTTCGGGAAAGAAAGCGTTCGTGACCGGTGCCGGCGGCGGCATGGGCTTCCAGATCGCGCATGATCTGGTGGCAGCCGGCTGTGCCGTGACCGCATTCGATCTCAAGCCCGATCCCGGCGGCTTCCCCGCCGGAGCGGGACGCGTCTCGTATATCCAGGGAGATCTCTGCGAGCGCGAGGCGATCGATCGCGCGGTCGATCGCGCGGCGGCAGACGGGCTCGATTTCGTCGTCAATGCCGCCGGCGTCGCACTCCTCAATCAGGATGGTTCCATCGTCGATATCGAGCTCGATGCCTGGGAACGGACCATGCAGGTCAATCTGCTCGCCGCCGTTCACATCGCGCGCCGCGCCGTGCCCCATATGCTGCGCGGCAAAGGCGGCGCCTTCGTTCATATCGCCAGCGTCGCCGGTGCGCGTTCGATGGACAATGTGCTCGAGCATGGTCCGCTCGATGCTTATCAGATTTCGAAGGCGGCACTGATCTCGCTCTCGCGCGGCCTTGCTCTGACCTACGGGAAGAAGGGCATCCGGTCGAACACGATCTGTCCCGGCGCGGTGTGGACGCCGATGACGGCGGCAATCTACCAGGATCCCGCACGCGTCACCGCGATGGAACAGCGCACGCCGCTGCCGATGGTCGGCACGCCGCAGCATATTGCGGATGCCTGTCTGTTCCTGTTGTCCGATCGCGCCGCGTTCATCACGGGCACCGACCTGATGGTGGATGGCGGGCTCATGGCAAAACTGGTCTGACGATGCATACAACCCCGATATGCCAGACAGGAAGCGGCCGATGACGGGTCCGCGCATCCTGTTCGCCAATTGCGAAGGGCGGATGATCGGTCCCGAAGCGACCGGCTTCGTCGCGGAAGTGATCGAGGCGGGCGGCGGCCGTATCGACTGGATCGACGCGCAGAAGGGCGGCGTGCTGCCGGCCGATGCTTCGGGCCATGACGGACTGGTTCTGCCCGGCGGCGAGCTCAGCGTGTTCGATCCCAAACACGTTGGCCTGGTCGACCGGCTTTGCGACGTCTATCTCTCCTTTCGGGCGGCGGGCAAACCGGTGTTGGGATTGTGCCTCGGCGGACAGATCATGGTCCGCGCGCTCGGCGGCCGGGTCGAACGCATGGACCGAACCGAGTTCGGCTTCGAGCCGATGCGCACCACGCCCGAAGCCGAGAAGGATCCGGTGTTCGCGGCTGTCGCCGGTGAGCATCGTATCTTCGAAGCGCATCGCGACCGGTTCGAAATTCCCGATGGCGCCGTGCGGATGATGATTGGAACCGACGAACCGAATCAGGCGTTCCGCGACGGCCCGATGGGCTACGGCTTTCAATGTCATTTCGAGGTGACGCGTGAGCTGGTCCTGAAATGGACCCTGATGATGGAGCGCGAGTTGCTGCCGTGGCTGGGCGAAAACGGGGGCGAGCGGATTGCACGGGTGCGGCGCGAGCTCGACGAAGTCATGCCGCGCGCCGCCGTGTTCGCGCGCGGGATCATGGCGGGCTGGATGGGATATTTCGAAACGCAGGGGATCCAAAACATGAGTCTGTTGCAGGGGAAAGCGCGATGAATGCCAAATCGGGTCAGCCGAAGGTTGCCTTCGTCACCGGCGGCCAGGGCGGCATCGGTCGCGCGATCAACAAATGCCTGGTCGCGGACGGCTTCGTCGTGGTCTCCGCCGACGTCGTGGTCGATGCGGCGCAGGACGAGCAGCTCGACGAGAAACAGCCCGGCCATGTCTATATGAAGCATCTCGACGTGACGGCCGCCGACAGCGTCGTCAAAGCGATCGACTTTGCGGTCGAACTCGGGGCTTTGCGCGCTGTCGTCAATTGTGCGGGCATTCTGCGGGCCTCGCCGATCGACAATATTCGCGAAGCCGAAACAAAGCTGATGGTGGATATCAACCTGTTCGGCACTGCGCGGGTGACCAGCGCCGCGGCACCCCATCTCGGCGAGGGCGCGGCGATCGTCAATATCTCGTCGGTAAGCTGCCGAATTCCCGAGATCGGCTATATGTCGCTCTACGGCGCGAGCAAGGCTGCGATCGAAAGCTATACGCGCAACACGGCGAAGGATCTCGGCGTGCGGGGCATCCGCGTCAATTCGATCGCGCCCGGCTTCATCGATGTCGATATGTCGGAAGATATGCGGCGGCTCTACGAAGACCCGCAATCGCCGACCCGGCGGCTCGCCTTGAAACGTCTGGGAACGGCCGAAGAAGTGGCAGAAGTCGTGGCTTTTCTGCTGTCGGACAAGGCGTCGTACATTACCGGCACCAATCTCCTGGTCGATGGCGGGATGACCGGATATTGAACGAAACGAGGCAACCAATCGGGAACGTCGTCGCATGGCGTGCGGTGCAGTACGATGCGGCGATGGCGAACAACCTGTTAGCAACCGGGCGTCGGAACAGGGCGCCGGTTAATCGAGAAGGTCGACGGACATGAACGCTGGCACCATTTTTCTCTGGATCATCATCGGCATCTTTGCGATTGCCGTGGCGTGGTGGCTGCTGTCGCGACTCTATCAGCGCTCGCGCAGCGATGTGGCCTTCGTCAGAACCGGCTTCCTCGGTCGCAAGGTAGTGATCTCGGGCGGCGCGTTCGTGTTTCCGGTCCTGCACGAGGTCACCGGTGTCAACATGAACTCGGTGCGCCTGGACATCGACCGGACCGGCCGATCGGCCCTGATCACGAAGGACCGGCTGCGCGTCGATGTCGTCGCGAGCTTCAACGTACGGGTCGGGCGCAATGCCGACGACGTGTCGGCGGCGGCCCAGACATTCGGCAAGAAGACGCTGCAGCCCGACGTGCTGCGGCATCTTCTGGAAAACAGCTTCATCGACGCGCTGCGGACTGTCGCATCCGAGATGACGATGGAAGAGCTGCATCTGCGCCGCAGCGACATCGGCAGCCGCGCGTCGGAGATCGTCGGTCCCGGCCTCACCCGCGCCGGCATGGAGCTGCAGAGCCTCTCCATCACCAAGCTCGATCAGACCGAACGCGAGTATTTCAATCCGGAGAACGCCTTCGACGCCGCCGGCCTCACCTATCTGACCGAGCGGATCGAAGACCTGCGCCGCCGGCGCCACGAGGTCGAGCAGGACGCCCAGATCGCGATCGAAGGCAAGGCGCTTGCGTCGGCACGCCAGCGCCTGACACTGAAGCGCGACCAGGAATTCGCCCAGATGGAGCAGGAGCGCGAGCTGTCGGTACAGCGCAGCCGCGAGGAATCGTCGGCCGCCCGCCTGCATGCTGAAATCAATCTGGAAACCGAAAAGACCCAGCTCGAAGCCCAGCGGAGCGTCGAGGAAGCGCGGATCGCGATCGAGAACGAGATCGAGGAACGGCGCGCCCATGCGCAGGAGCTTCGCGACAAGGTCCGGATCGAAACCGATCTCGCGGTGCAGACCGAGCGGGCGTCGGCCGACAAGCGCCTGCGGCAGATCGAGATCGAAACCGCGCAGATGCTCGAAGTCAGCGACGTCGAGCGGCGCAAGCAGGTCGAACTGGCCGAGCAGACGCTGCAGGCGGAGCTGGCCGAGCGGTCGCGTGTGGTGGCCGAGGTTCGCGTCGCGACCGAACGGGTCAAGGAAGAGCTGGCGCGAGCCGAAGAGGCGGTCATCGGGGCGCGCGAGATCGCGCGGGCCGAGGCCGGATATTCCGTGCAGAGCATTTCCTCGCGCCAGCAGGCCGAGATGATGAAGATTGTCGCCGAGGCCGAAGCGAACGTCGAAAAGCTGCGGTCCGCGGGGACGGAGCTTCGCTTGCAGGTCGAGGCGGCGGGCATCCGCGCCCGGAACGAAGCCGACAACCTGCTCGAACCGAACGTGCAGGCGATGCGCGTCAAACTCGAGCTCATCGAGAAGCTCGAGGCGATCATCCGCGAAAGTGTCAAACCGCTCGAGCAGATCGAGGGCCTCAAGATACTCGATATTCGCGGCGCTGGCGCATTGCCAGGCGGCCAGGGCGGCGGGGGCAGCGCATCGGGTGGGGACGGCAACCTCGCCGACCAGCTCGTGAATGCGGCGCTCCGCTACCGCGGTCAGGGTCCGCTGGTCGATTCGCTGCTCAAGGAGATTGGTGTTGCCGGCGGGGATCTGACCGGCCTGCATAAATCGTTCCCGGATCTCCATACGGCGGGGTCCGTCGAGGGTGCGGGCGATGCACCGAAGGGCGGCAAGAAGTCGTAGCGTCGGTTTTACGCGGGCGGCGGCTCATTCCGCGGAACCGCGATTGTGACCCTTGTGCGGTTCGACAGCGCTCATATGTAGAGCGCGTTGATTGACGAATGTCTGCAGCGAGGTTACGGCGTAACTGATGGCGAGATCGGCAGCAGCCAAGAAGATCACCGAACCCCTGATCAGTCCGATCCGGCCGATCGCGACCTACGAACTCGTCGCCGACCAGCTGCGCACGTCGATCATCCTGAGCCGGTTCCTGCCGGGACAGAAATTGCCGCCGGAGCGTCATCTCGCGGCCCAGCTCGGCGTATCCCGCACGACGGTGCGCGAGGCGGTCCGCGCGGTCGAGGCGGAAGGCTTGGTCGAGACCCGCCGCGGGGCGACCGGGGGAATCTTCGTACGCTCCTGGTTCAAACACGGCGACGAACTGCATCGACTGATCACCGCGCATTACGAACAGCTCGCCGCGATCTTCGAGTTCCGGCTGCCGACCGAATGTGCCGCGACGCGGCTGGCCGCCGAGCGGCGCAGCCCGCAGGAGCTGGATGAACTGCTCGCGATCTTCGATCGGATGCAGACCCTGACGGCGACACGGGAGTCGCGCAGCCATGTACCGAACATCGCCCCCTTCGTCGCCGACGACAACGCCTTCCATCTGCTGATCGCGCGGGCGTCGAGGAATACCTATCTGCATGCGGCCGTGGAAACGGCGCGGGCGCATATGTTCCTGCCGATCGGCGCCGTATTCGAGCGCCTCGAAGACAATGCGAACGATTTTCATGAAGAGATCGTCCGGGCGATCCGCTCGAAGGATGGCGAGGCGGCCGAAGATGCGATGCGTCGGCATATCATCTCGACGCGCGATTGCGTTCACGCCTTCATCGGGCGTTCGCCGGGCGACCCTGCCGCCAATGACTAGGGCGCCACGGAACCCAACGCGGGGCGTGCGTTAGATGACCGATCGACCACTGATCGTCGGGCTCGGCGGTACGAACCGCGAAAGCTCGTCCTCCGAAAAGGCATTGAGGCTTGCCATGCGCGCGGCGGAGCGGCGGGGCGCCCGAACCGAGGTGCTCGCGGGCTCGGCGCTCGACATTCCGATGTATGTACCCGACACGACGACCCGCGATCCGAAGGCCACGCGGCTTGTGACGCTGCTGCGCGAGGCGGACGGGGTCATCATGTCGTCGCCCGGCTATCACGGCTCCGTCTCGGGTTTGCTGAAAAACGCGCTCGACTATATCGAGGACATGCGCGGCGACGATCGCCCCTATCTGCATGCGCGCGCGGTCGGTTGCATCGTCTGCGCCTATGGCTGGCAGGCGACCGGCACGACCCTGGTCGCGATGCGCTCGATCGTGCATGCGTTGCGTGGCTGGCCGACGCCGCTCGGCATCGCGATAAACACCGCCGAGACCGGATTTGACGAGACCGGCGATTGCCGGAGCGTCGAGGTCGCGCGAAATCTCGACCTGCTGGGCGAGCAGGTCATCGGCTTCGCGCGCATGGACTGGCCGGATTTCGGGAACGTGGCGCCGGTCTGATCCTGCGCCCTAGCGGGCCGTTTCCGCGGCCAATGCCGTATCAGGCGGCAACGGATCGCGACCGCCCATAATGTCGGATGCCTTCTCCGCCGTGGCGACGACCGCCGCGTTGGGATGGCTGTTCATCAGCGCCCGCGAGCAGGCGACTGACCGGCCCGGTCTTGCCGTTCAGCGTGACCGGGCGGCGGCAGCGATATTGCAGATAGATATCGATACGGTTCTGCAGGCCGGCGCCGATGCCGGGGCGATGGTGTCGCGCCTCGATGCCGAACGTCTGCAACGCCTCGCGATCGCCGATGCCGGAGAGCATCAGGAGCTGTGGCGAATGGATCGCACCGGCCGACAGGACGATCTCGCGCGCCGCATGGATCGTCCGCCGTGTACCTCGATGCAGGAGTTCGACGCCGCTGGCACGGTGCCCGTCGAGCAGGATCCGAGGGACCGGCACGTCGGTCAGAACCGTCAGGTTCGGACGATGCTGCACCGGATCGAGATAGGGCGTGCGCCATTGACGCGGCGGCCGACCTCAACGGGAGAAGGGCATAACAAAAGCCGTGATCCAATTTGTAATTGGTGTCAACCGACCTATAGGCGACCAAAGGAAATCCGCGGGATGCCCACCGTCATATGTGACCAATTCCCGCTCGGGCCCTTATGGGGTATCTTACACAGAGAGCTAATGCCGTCCGGCAGAACGGGGTGACAGGGTGACACGGCGCAATGAGGTTCTGCAGCGACTTCGCGAGCTGATCGCCGGCGATAATTACCCGCCCGGGCGCCGGCTGCCACCCGAGCGCGAGCTGGCCGAGGAGATGGCGGTAAGCCGCGGTGCGCTCCGCCGGGCGCTCGCCATCCTCGAAGGCGAAGGGTTGGTCTGGCGCCATGTCGGCAAGGGTACCTTCACCGGCCTCCGCCCGGAGTCGGCCGCCGGTCCGGCCCTGGTCGGATCCTCCCTGCATAGTGCCGAAAGCGTTCTGGAAGTTCGGTCGATTCTCGAGCCGGCGGTCGCGCGGATCGCCGCCGAGCGCGCATCGAGCACCGATCTGGCACGCATGAAGTCGCATCTGCAGGCGGCGCAGAACTCGGCCGACACCGAAACTTTTAATCTGCATTGCGACATGCTGCACCGTTCGATCGCGCGGGCCACCCACAATGCGATCCTGCTGCGGCTTTACGATGCTCTCAGCCCGATCCGCGCGCTGGCCCATGCGGTGGGCGAAGACGCCGAGCTCACGCCCGCCGAGATGGCGAGCTATTGGCGCGAGCATGCCGACATCATCGAGGCCATCAATACCGGCGACGCGGGTGCGGCGGAAACCGCAATGAAGCGGCATATCAAGCAGGTGTGGAGCGATACGCCCGACACGATCTGGCGCAATCCCGAGCCGAGCAGCGGCAATGCGGCAGCGATACCGCCGCAGACCGCGCTCGAGACTGCTCTGTTCCGACCGACGCTGCTCGAACTCGCCGATCGCTTCGGCGAGACCGCGTTTCTTGCCGTTCTGCGCGATCGCGAAATCGAAATCGTCGATGTCATGATGCCGCGCTCGCGCAGCCAGATGTCGATGCATCCGGGTTTCGGACCGCGGCCGATCGGCAGTTGCCCATCGGCTCAGGCGATCCTCGCGTTCCAGCCGGCCACACGAAGCGATGCGATCATTGAGGCGGTGCTCGAGGATACCGGCGACCGCGCAGCGCTGCGCCGCGATCTGGTCAGCGTCCGGGAAGCCGGCTTCGCGCGCGCCGACGAGGTGCTGGAAGCGGGCACGTACAGTCTCGCGGTGCCTGTCGGGCTCGATGGCGGTGCGGTCCGGTTCAGCGTCGGGCTGATCGGTGCCAAAGGCCGCATGCTGGCGGTGCCCGATCGGATCTATGTGGACGGCATCAAGCACGCGATCGACAACACCGTTGGTCGGTTGGGCGACGTGCTGAGCGCATTGAAACCATATCTCGCCGGCGGCGACAGCAACGCACCGCTCCCGCCGCGCGCCTGACGCGTCTTCGTCGGCATCGTTTTCATGACCGTCCAGTGCGGTTCTCGCCGCCCGACATATTCCGCCTGCGGCTGGTCGACGCGACGATCCGCGCCGGCCGCCATCATGAGGTGCAAAGCCTGCTCGATGCGCGCCTCCGGCATCGCCCGACGGATTTCGGTACCAGGAAACTGATGGCAGCGCTCGCCCGCTAGCGGCGCGCCACCGATGAGGCCTTCGCGCGCGCCACGAAGTCGATTTCGACCCGGCAGCCGAAAACGAGTTCGGCAGCGCCGATGGTCGTACGCGCCGGCATCCGGCCTTTACCGAAATAGGTGCGATAGACGGCATCCATGCGCTCGAACTCGTCGAGCTTCGTCATACAGACATTCGCGCGCACGACATCCTCGAAGCCGAGACCCGCCAGCTTGAGTGCCGCGCCGAGCAGCTCCATGCAGGCCCGCGTCTCATCCTCGATATTGCCGAGCGCAACCGGTTGCGGCGAATCGGCCGCGACCTTGCCGGCAAGAAACGCGAAACCGTCGGCGACCACGATATCGCTGTAGCCGGCTGTATCCGGTCGCGCGGGGAGGTCGCGAAAATGCGCATCGGACACGGTTCCGCCCCTCGCCTATCGCGGTTGATTGCGCGCGGCGATCAGGCCGGCCATCAAATAGGCGATGACATAGACGATCAGCCGGTAGACGACCGCGGAACCGGGCGGAATGCAGATGAAGGACAGCGCCGCGAGGCCCCGCTTGCCGACTTCGTGCGCGATGCGGAGCACTTCGTAATCGGTCATGCCGATCGGCTCGGCGAGGTCGCCCAGGATATCGCCTGAAGCCGGGCCGGCGCCGCCGATGATGTCCATGTCGAAATGGACATAGACCTTGTCGGTGCCTTCATAAGCATGCCGCAGTTCTTCGCACAATTTGTCGATGCCGAGATCGGTACGCACCTTCCACATCGGATAGAAATGCGTACCCTTGTTGAGGAACCCGCGCACGATCTCCTTGTTCTCGAGCATGCCGCGCGGCCCGATTTCAATCAGGTTGCGATGATCGAAATTGTGGAGGAACTCATATGTCTTGTAGAGCCAGCTGTCGCTGCCAGCGATGCGGGGGTCCATCGTCAGTTTGTCGAGCGGCGCAATGTCCCAGTGGGTATCGAGGCTGATCGTCCCGACCTTGCCTTTGGTCGATTCCGAAACCGCCTTGGCGATCGCAAAGGACCCGCAGGGCGAATTCTGACTGATGACGATCGGAATGGCGCCAACCGCCAACACGTCGTTGACCTTCCTTTCGACGGCCGCCTGCGCGCGTAACACGTTCGTCGCGGTCGGCCGCACCAATGCCTCCGGCGGAATTTCGGCATCGCCGTAATCGACCACCTTGAGATGTTCGAAGATGTCGAGATCGAAATCCTGGATGTATCCGGAGCCGTAGCGAATCGATTGCTGGCGGATGCGCTTGGGCGCGGCGAGCCACTCTTCCTTGCCGACGCCGGCATAACTGTTCCAGCCCGCGACATAGGGTGCGCCAATGATCACCACGTCCGCGCCCTTGAGGCCGGCCGGATCGGTCACGTGCGGTCGTGCCATGAAGGTCGGCATGTCCGCCTCGATCATCGGCACATACCATGGGTTCATGTGCGAGAACGTGTTCTCGATCGTGGTGGAGCGGATTTCTTCCCAGCTCGGATAGGGCATGCTGCGGTCTCCCAGTTCGAATCGGCGGCCTCAGGATATCCGGATTTTCCGGATGGGCCGCATCAACTTCTTCACGCGTCTTTCTCGGCGAGGCCGACCAGGGTCGCTGCCAACACGCGGGCGCCCGCGGCCAGATGAGCCGGTTCGGCATATTCGGTTGGATTGTGACTGACGCCGTCGCGGCAGGGCACGAAAATCATGCCGGTCGGGCAAATTCGGGCGACGAACAGGGCATCGTGAAAAGCGCCCGAGGGGAGGCGCATGCAGCTCGCCGGCAATGCGTTCGCGGCACTCTCGACCCGGGCCACGATCGCTTCGGGGAAGTCGCAGGGCGGTTGCGTCAGTACTTCGCGGATCGCAACGGAGCAGCCGTCGCTGGTACCGGTGCAGCGTGCGACAATGGCGCGGGTCCGGTCCTCGAGCACCTGCTGCTCGGGGTGGCGCATGTCGATCGTAAACCGGACGCGCTCGGGAATGGTATTCGGCGAATTCGGTACGACGTCGACCCGCCCCATCGTGAAGCGCAGCCGATCCTCCGGATCTTCGGCGATCCTGCGCAGATCGGTCATGATATTGATCGCAGCCGTGATCGCATCGGCGCGTTTCGACATGGGCGTCGTGCCGGCATGCGCGCTGCGTCCGTTCACTTCGACTTCGAACCAGCGCGTGCCCTGGATCCCGGTGACCGCGCCGATTTCGATCTGGCGCGCCTCGAGGACCGGGCCCTGCTCGATATGGGCCTCGATATAGGCTTTGAAGGCAGGCCGGGTGTCGAGCTGCCGGTCGGTATCCATGGCGGCCAGCGTCGACTTGAGCGCGGTGCCCAGCGTCGTACCTTCGGCGTCGGCGACGGCGCTGAATTCGTCGACCCGGCGCATCCCGGAGAAAATGAGCGAGCCCATCGCGCCCGGCGCAAACCGGCTGCCTTCTTCGTTAGTCCAGGCGACCACGGTGATCGGATGGTCGGTTTCCACGCCCGCATCGTCGAGGCTTTCCAGAACCTCGATACCGGCGAGCACGCCATAGGCGCCGTCGAAACGGCCGCCCAGCGGCTGCGTATCGATATGGCTGCCGGTCGCGACAGTCGGTCGGTCGTCGTAGCGGCCGGCCCGCCGGATATAGAGGTTCGCGATCGCATCGGTTTCGACCCGATAGCCGCGTTTGCGCGCCCAGCCGATCAGCAGATGCCGGGCGTCGATATCCTCGGCGCTGAGCGCCTGCCGATTGACGCCTCCGGAAGCGAGGGCGCCGATCTGCGCCAGCTCCATATGCCGGCGCCACAGCCGGTCTTCGTCGACGAAGCCGCAGAGCTGTGCAATCCGTTCCCGTGCGTTCATGGTTCCCTGTCCCCGACGACGGACGTCCCGACCGCCCGTTTCGATGCGGTCCATGCGCTTAAGCGCTTCCGCTTTCGCGCGACCCTAGGACCGCGCCTCCGCATGGTCAAGTATCTTGACAAATAAGACACCTTCGCCGGCGGCGCGGGAAAATGCGCCGATGGGAGCGACAGGGCCAAGACCGGATCGGGGCAGGATGCAGACGGGCAGAAACCTGTTGACGCGATGCCTGTCGCGGGTGGGATATTGCCGCCACCAACGCATACGATGCCGCTGCGCCCGGTTGAGGTGGATTGCGGGGTCGATCGCGACGATTGTCGCCGGTTGAACAGGGCGAGCGGCGGGCGCGTCGCGCTGCGACGGTTCCGCGGTTTGTCGTTACGGAATTGTCGGGTGGAATGGGGAAGCGGGATGGCGAAGCCGGCTCAATCGAAAGCCCGACGGCGAATTGGCGGTAACGCCAGGAAGACGCCGGCTTCGGCAAAGACGCGCGTAAAGCCCGGCACGAAGAGGCCGGCAACTTCTGTATCGCACAATGCCAATCTCTATCTTGGCGGCCGCCTGCGCCATGCCCGGCTGGTTCAGGGACTGAGCCTGCGCGAGGTCGCAGCGATGGTCGAAGTGTCGGAAGGCTACGTTTCCAAGCTCGAAAACGACAAAGTCCGGCCGTCGCTGGCGACGCTCCATCGGCTCGCGAATGCGCTGCAGACCAATATCGGCGCACTGGTATCGGAAAGCGGTCCATTCGATCGGACGGTGACCGTGATCCGGCTTGCCGAACGCCCGGTTCTGCAGTTTGCGGGAAAGCGGCGAGGCGAAGGCGTCAGCCTCGAGAAACTGATCCCGTCTTTGCCGGAAAGCCTGCTGCAAGCCAATGTCCATGTGGTCGAGCCGGGCGGCGCGAGCGAAGATCTGATCCGGCACAATGGACAGGAGTTCGGTCTTGTTCTCGAGGGTGAACTCCAGCTCATAGTCGCGGACAAGACCTACGAGATTCGCGTCGGCGATGCGTTCTCGTTCGATTCGGATCGCCCGCACGGCTATCGCAATCTTGGCAAGATGACGGCGCGTATTCTATGGATCAATACGCCGCCGACATTCTAGCGTCGGGCCTCCCTGCCGCGCTGTGTAAGGTCCTGTTCATTTAAGCAAGTAACTTGACAAAGAGTCGGAGCTGCCGTTAGCTCGTGCGACAAGGCGGGGCTGACTGCCGACCATCCCGCCATAAGGACGATGCAGGTTCGCAAGTGTCGTCCACACGGGGAGACGCGCATGGACCAAGCCCGACATTGTGGCTCCGCTGCGGCTGTGCGCGCCGCGCATCCGATGTCGCGCGCCCGGCGCAGACTGTCTTTCGCTCGCCTCTAGCCCGTCCGGAGGCGCAACGATCATGGCATTGCTATCGATCGAAACGCCCGTGGTATCGGCGCGGCCGGATTTCAGCCCGGCCCTTTCGGTGCAAAATCTGCGGATCTATTTCGAGACGCCCGCCGGAACGGTTCGGGCGGTCGACGATGTGAGTTTCGACCTCGGCCGGCGCGATGTGCTGGCGATCGTCGGTGAATCGGGCTCGGGCAAAAGCGTGACCGCCCAGTCGATCATGAAACTCGTCCCCAGTCCGCCCGGCCGCTATGTCAGCGGCAGCGCGATGATGGATGGCACCGATCTGATGGCGCTCAGCCCGCGCGAGCTTGTCGCGATGCGCGGCCGCAAACTGGCAATGATCTTCCAGAATCCTCGTGCTGCCCTCAATCCCTCCTTCACGATCCGCAACCAGATGGTCGAGACGCTGCGACGGCACAACAGATCTCTGACCGCCGCCGATGCGGAGCAGCAGATCGTGGCGACGATGCGCAGAGTCGGCTTTGCCGATCCGCTGCGTGTGGCAGCGAGCTATCCCCACCAGCTCAGCGGCGGCATGTGCCAGCGCATCGGCATTGCGCTCGCTTTCGCCTGCAATCCGGAGATCCTGATCGCCGACGAGCCGACCACCGCGCTCGATGTAGTCGTACAGGCCCGCATCCTCCATCTGCTGAAACGTGCTCACGAAGAGCGGCAACTGCCGATCATCGTCATCACCCATGATTTCGGCATGGTCCGCGCGCTCGCGAACCGCGTCATCGTCATGTATGCCGGCCGGATCCAGGAAGTCGGCGACGTCGACCAGGTGCTCGAGCGGCCCATGCATCCCTATACCAAGGCGTTGATCGCCTCGGTGCCGGATCCGGAACGTGCCACCAAACGATTTTTCCAGGTGCGCGGCCAGCCGCCCGATCTGCTGCGCCTGCCGCGCGGCTGTAAATTTGCCGATCGCTGCGACCTGGCCATGGATATTTGTCGCGGTACCGAGCCGCCGCTCGCCGTCGCCGCCGATGGCAGCGGCGTGCGCTGTCACCTCTATCCCTCAACACCGGCGGGGGCGGCATGACCGAGGCCGCGCGCGAGCCGCTGATCCGCGTGCGCAAGCTGCGCAAGGCGTTTCCGATTCTCTCGGGCATCCTCAATCGCCGGAAGGTCGGGGAAGTGGTCGCGGTCGACGATGTCGATCTCGATATCTATCCGGGCGAAGTGGTCGGCTGTGTCGGCGAGACGGGATCGGGCAAGTCGACCTTGGGCCGGCTCATCCTCAATCTGCTGCAGGCCGATGCCGGCGAAGTTCACCTCAATGGCGAGCGCGTCGACGATCTGCCGCCCGCGCGCATGAAGCCCTATCGCCGTCATATGCAGATGGTGTTCCAGGACCCGCTGCATGCGCTCAATCCGCGCCGTACCGTCGCCGAGAACATTGCGCTGCCCATGGTCAATTTTTGCGAATCCCGCCGCGCTATCGCGGAGCGGACCGAAGAGCTGCTCGATCTGGTCGGGCTCAATGCCGCGCACGCGAACCGGTATCCGCATGAGTTCAGCGGCGGCCAATGTCAACGAATCGGTATCGCCCGCGCGCTCGCGCTCAATCCGCGCTTTCTCTTCCTCGATGAGCCGGTCTCGGCGCTCGATGTGTCGGTGCAGGCGCAGATCCTGAACCTGCTGATGGATATTCGCGAGAAGCTCGACCTCACCTATCTTTTCGTAACGCACGACCTCAAGATCGTGCGCCATCTGGCCGACCGTATCGTCGTGCTTTATCACGGCCGCATCGTCGAAACCGGCGACACGAGCGACCTCTACGAGAAACCGCTGCACCCCTATAGCCGCGCGCTGCTCGATTCGATCCTGCGCATTGAGGCAAGCGACCGCTGGCAGCAGGTCGTAACCCGGACGCAGGACGCCGAAACCGGCGCGGTCGATTTCGCCGGCGACGTTCATGGCGGCTGCATCTATGCCGGCATCTGCCCCGAGCGCTTCGAACCCTGCCGCGGCATCGTGCCGCCACTCCGGTCTATTTGCAGCGACCACAGCGTCGCCTGTCATCTTCACGATCCCGCCTTTGCCGGTGCGGGGGCACCGCAACGGGTTTCCGCTGCAAATTCATTGCGTCCGTGACGTCGCGAAAGGAGGGAGGGCGCCGCCGCGATCAAAAACGAAAATCCCGACCAGGCTAAACAGGAGGAACGCAACATGAAGACCAATACGCACGAACCGGGACGATGGCGCTGTTTCAGCCGTCGCACCGTGCTTGCCGCGTTCGGCGCGGCGATCGGTACGGCGGTGGCCGTCACCGGCTTCAGCCTTCCGGCCAATGCCCAGGAAAAGACCGTCGTCATGGCGATCGAGGGCGAGCCGGGCCAGCTCGATCCGCATACGCACGCTTTATGGCTCACCTATCGTGAAGTCTATCTGATGTTCGAAAGCTTCACGCAGCAGGATCTCTCGATATCGGATGTCGAAATCCCGCCGATCAAGCCGGCGCTCGCGGAAAGCTGGGAAGAGTCGGAAGACGGGAAGGTCTATACCTTCCATCTTCGCCAGGGCGTTACCTTCCACGATGGAACGCCGTGGAACGCCGAGGCGGCGAAGTTCAATTTCGACCGCGTGCTCAACAAGGATTTCGAGTATTTCTACGAGCTCGCCTACAACTTCAACACCTGGTGGCATCAGGATATCGAGAGCTACGAGGCGGTCGACGAGTACACGTTCCGCATCAACCTGAAGCAGCCGAATTCGGAATTCCTGCGCCGCATTTCGATGGGCGGTTTCGGTTCAGCTGGCATGCTGAGCCCGGAATCGGTCAAGCAGTGGGGCAACGAAGATGTGAGTCTGCATCCGGTCGGAACCGGGCCCTTCAAGTTCGTCGAGCGCGTCGTCAACGAAAAGATCGTGATGGAGCGCAACGCCGACTATTGGGATCCGCAGCGCGTTCCGCGGATCGACCGGCTGATCATCCGCGGCATTCCGGATGCGGCCACGCGCGAACTTGCGCTGCTGACCGGCGAAGTCGACATCATCGCGACACCGACGCCGGACTCGGTCGAGTATATCCAGGGCCAGGGCATGAACGTGATCATGGCTCCGGTGCCGACGATCTATCTCATGTGGATCAACTTCAAGCAGAAGCCGCTCGACGACGTGCGCGTGCGACAGGCGCTCTACATGGCAATCGATCGCGAAGGGCTCTGCACCTATCTGCGGCGCGGCCAGTGCCTTCCGGCCTACAGCATCCTGAATTTCGGCGGCCCGGGTCACGATCCGGCGTACAAGCCGATGCCCTATGATCCCGAACGCGCGAAGGAACTGCTGGTCGAAGCCGGCTATCCCGACGGGTTCGAGGTGCGGGTCGACTGGACGCCGGGCGGTGCCGGCGACGTCGCCACCGTGGCGGATGCCGAATGGATCAAGCGCGACTGGGCGCGGATCGGTGTCGATCTGAAGATCGAGATTTTCGAGATCAGCACCTACATGCAGCAGATGAACAAGGGCATGCGTGAAGGCACCGGGTTCATGCAGCTGTCATGGGGCGAAAACGCGTTCCATTGGCTCGATGCGTCGATCTCGCCTTCGGCCCTGCCGCCCAACGGGTTCAATGCCGGTTTCTACGACAATCCGAAGGTCGGAGAGTTGCTGTCGGCAGCGCGTGCGGCACTCACCGAAGAAGAGATGCTGGCGAAGCTTAGCGAGCTCCAGACGGTCGTGATCGAGGAAGATACCGCGTTCATCCCGACGCACAGCCCTCTTGGTGTCTATGCGATGAATCCGAGCATCACCGGTTTCGTGCTGCCACCGCAGCATTGGACCGACCTGACGCTCATCGACAAGACTCAGTAAGTATCAGGGGCGCCGGTCCGCTTGGGCTGGCACCCCGTTTTCTTCGGTAGAGCGCCATGTGGAAGTTCGCCGGCATTCGTACCCTGCACGCCATTCCGGTGCTGATCGGCGTGACGTTCGTCGTATTCGGATCGCTCCAGCTCGTGCCGGGTGACATCGCGAACACGTTGCTATCCATGTTCTATACGGAGGAGCGCGGTGAAGCGCTGCGCGCTCAGCTCGGCCTCGACAAGCCACTGCTGGTTCAATACGGAATCTGGGTCTGGAATCTCCTGCATGGCGATCTCGGCCAGTCGATGATGCTGCGCCAACCGGTCGCCGAAGTTCTGCTCGACAAGATCGGCAACTCGCTCATCCTGACCGGCGCCAGCCTGCTGATTGTGATCCCGGTCAGTTTCCTGCTGGGCACGACCGCGGCGCGGCGGTTTCGCACCGCGACCGACCGGTCGATCGTGTTCTTTGCGATGCTGCTCGCCAGCCTGCCGGTCTTCTGGCTCGGTATCGTGCTGCTCTATTTGCTCGGCGTGAACATCAAATGGTTCCCGATGTCCGGCATGTACAACATGGCCAACCCGGGCGGTTTCCCCGATCTCATTCATCATCTGGTGTTGCCCGCCGTGACCACGGCCGCGACCTCGGTCGCGATCGTCACGCGCGTCACGCGCGGTGCTCTGATCGACACCCTCGGCCAGCCTTACATTCTCTCGGCACGCGCCCGCGGGCTCAGCGATTTTCGCGTGACCTACCGCCACGGTGTGCGCAACGTCATGCCGACCTTCGCCAACATGTGCGGTCTGCAGATCGGCTATCTGTTCGGCGGCTCGATCTTCACCGAGATCATCTTCAACTGGCCCGGTATCGGCTTGCTTCTGTACAACGCTATTCTGCAGCGCGACGTGCCGATGGTGCAGGGCTGTATCCTGGCGATCGCGGTCGTGTTCGTGCTCGCCAACCTGCTGGCCGACATCATCGTTTACGGTCTCGATGTCCGGCGGCGCTGAGGAGCGGGCGATGAGGCCCGCCGCCATGCCCGCCGCGACGGCGGCGACCGTTGCACCTGCCGCGAAACCGGCGCGCGCGCGCTCGACATTCTATTTCGTCTGGCGCGCGCTGATCTCCGATCGCTTTGCGCTTCTCGGCACGGTGATCGTTGGCGGTTTCATTTTGACCGCGATCTTTGCGCCGTGGATCGCGCCCTACGGGCCGGACGATGCCGATCCTGCGCTCCGGCTGCAGGGCATGGGCACCGAAGGCCATATTTTCGGGCTGGATAATCACGGGCGCGACGTTCTCAGCCGCCTGATCTACGGCACGCGCCTCTCGCTGATCGCCGGCCTGGCACCAGTCCTGCTCGGCGGAATCATCGCGGTGCCGCTCGGCCTGATCGCCGCGTACTATGAGCGCTTCGGTCATCTCATCATGCGAGTGATGGACGTCCTGTTCGCCTTCCCCATGGTGCTGCTTGCCATCATGCTCGCATTCTTTCTCGGGCCCGGCCTGGAAAACCTCGTCATTGCACTGGTCGTGGTGCTGGTGCCGTACAACACGCGGGTCGTCTATGTGCAGGCTTTGGCCGAACGCGAGCTCGGTTATGTCGAGGCGGCGCGCGCCGCCGCATCCTCCGATCTGCGCATCATGTTCGGCGAGATGCTGCCGCATGTCGTGGCAGCCTCGGTCGTTTATTCGATGACGATCGTCGGTACGATCATCGTGACGGCGGCAGGCCTCAGTTTCCTTGGCCTCGGCGTGCAGCCACCCACGGCGGAATGGGGCATCATGACCAGCGAGGGACGGACCGTGCTGCATATCGCACCGCATGCCTCGACATTGCCGGGCATCGCGATTTTCCTGCTGGTGATCGGCTTCAACCTGGTTGGTGACGCCCTGCGCGACGCGCTCGATCCGCGCACGCGCCTGGTGCGCGTCAAACTGGCCAGGGGCGAGCAAACGAGTCCGGAGGCTGAGCCGGATCCGGTTCCCCGGGTGCCGGTGTAAGGAAAACAGAGGATCGATCGATGACGAAGACGCGGATCATGCCGGCGGGCCATTGGGATTGGAGCATGAAGGTCAAGTTTTCCCAGGGCTGGCAGGTCGGGAACCTGATCTTCGTCGGCGGGCAGATTTCATCCGATGCGCACGGTCGTACCATCGGCAAGGGCGATATCGCGACCCAGACGCGCAACGTGTTCGAGCATATCAGGACGGTGCTGCGCGCCGCCGGCGCGGACCTTTCCGACATCGTGCGGCTCAATACCTATTACTATCAGGATGCCGACGGGCCCGCGGTCACCGAATTCTGGGAGGAGATGACCCGGGTTCGACTGGAATATCTTGCGGATCCGGGGCCGGTCGGCACGGCAGTGCGCGTGTCGGGCTTCGCCTTCGAGGATCTGCTGATCGAGATCGAGGCGGTCGCGGCGATTGGCCCCAAGACGCGATTGATGCCCAAGAATCATTGGGACTGGAGCATGCCCGTTCCGTTTTCGCAGGGCTGGCGGGTCGGCGATCTGATTTTCGTCGGCGGCCAGATTTCGGCCGACGCGCAGGGCCGTACCATCGGCAAGGGCGACATCGCGACCCAGACCCGGAATGTCTTCGAATCAATCCGTCGCGTGCTGCAGGAAGCGGGCGCGGATCTGTCGGACATCGTCAAGCTCAACACCTATTACTGTCATCGCGGCGAGGGGGCCGAGATCACGCGCTTCTGGGAAGAGATGACGCGCGTCCGCCTCGAATACCTGGCCGATCCGGGTCCGGTCGGCACGGCGGTCCGCGTTGAAGGTTTCGCTTACGAGGATCTGCTGATCGAGATCGAGGCGATCGCCGCGGTCGGGCCGAAGACGAGGTTGATGCCGAAAGATCACTGGGACTGGAGCATGCCCGTCCCGTTTTCGCAGGGCTGGAAGGTGGGCGATCTGATCTTTCTCGGGGGTCAGATCTCTGCCGATGCGCACGGCCGCACCGTCGGGAAGGGCGATATCGCCACGCAGACCCGCAACGTCTTCCAGTTCATGAACCGCGTGCTCGAGGAAGGCGGCGCCACGATGGCCGACCTCGTCAAGCTCAACACCTATTACCAGTTTGCCGGCGAAGGCCGTGCCGTCACCGAGTTCTGGGAAGCGATGACCAAGGTGCGCATGGAGCATATCGCCGACCCGGGTCCGGCGGCGACCGCGGTCCGCGTCGCAGGCTTTGCCTTCGAGGATCTGGTGATCGAAATCGAAGGCATTGCCGCCGTCAAATCATGACCGATCAAACCGAAACCGAGAGGGGTATCCGATGATCCAGAATCCTGTTCCCTGGCCGAACAATGCGCGCGTCGCCGTGGCCATCACCTTCGATATCGATAGCGACAGCATTCTTCATCTTGCGCACCCCAATCGGGCCGAGACGATGCTGTCGACCATGTCCTGGCTCAAATACGACACGATCGCGGTTCCGCGTATCCTCGAGATGTTCAAGGATCACGGGTTGAAGCAGACCTTCTTCTTTCCCGCCTGGTGCATGGAACGTTATCCGCAACTCGTCGATCCGATCCTGAAGGGCGGCCACGAGATCGCGCATCACGGCTATCTGCATGAGCATCCGAACGAGCAGAGCCGCGAAGACGAGGAGTACTGGACGAGCCGGGCGCTGGACACGATCAGGAAGATGACCGGGCAGGCGCCGCGCGGCTATCGGGCGCCGCTCTACAATTTCTCGAAGAACTCCCCGGAGATTCTTTGCAAGCATGGATTTCTGTACGACGCGACCCTGATGGGCGACGATATCCCCTATGTCCTGAAATGCAGCAACGGCAGCCTGATCGAGCTGCCGTCGCACTGGGCGATGGACGACTGGCCGCATTACACCCATAGCCCGGACATGAACTACATGATGCCGATCAAGTCGCCGGACGAGACGATGAACGTCTACATGTCGGAATTCGAGGCGATGTGGGAGGAGCGCGGCTTGTGGATTGCCGTGTGGCATCCGTTCGTGTCGGGCCGTCTCGCGCGCTGCCGCCGTGTCTCAAAAATGATCGAGGACATGCAGAAGAAGGGCGGGGTCTGGTTCGCGACGCTCGAAGAGATTGCGTTGCATGTGAAGAAATGCATCGCCGACGGCAGCTACAAGCCGCGCGTCGACGAGCTGCCTTACTATGACGGGCGGATTCCGGAGCTACCGAAGGATTGGCAGGGGCACGGACCCAATCACAAGGGTTGCTGACGGTCGAAGCGAAATCGGCACAGGCGGGCTCGACGGGGTGCCCGCCTGTTCCGCCAACCGGGCCAGGAGGCCAGCGCGATGACGACGACCTTGATCAAGAATGCCGACTGGGTGATCGGTTACGACAAATCGACCGGGCACCACCAGTTCCTGCGCAATGTCGACGTCGCGTTCACGGCCGACAGGATCGTCCATGTCGGCCCTCAGTTTTCGGGCCATGCCGACCGGACGATCTCCGGCGAAGGTGTCATGGTCATGCCCGGCCTGCTCGACCTCCATCTGCACGCGTATATGGAGATGCACGGCAAGGGCTTCTTCGAGGATCTCGCGTCCAAACACATGGGGATGACGCAACTCTTCGAATATACGTGGCTGCTGCAGGAGGATGAGGAATCGGCGATTGCCGCCACGCAAGCCTCCGCCGCCGATCTTCTGCGCAGCGGCTGCACGACGATGGCCGAGCTTTATTGTTCCGGCCTTCCCCATGACGGGTGGGTCGACATGCTCGGTCGCACCGGCATTCGCACCTATGTCTGCCCGATGGTGCAGTCCGGCCATTGGTATACGCCCAACGGCAAGGATCATCTCTACACCTGGTACGAAGAGAAGGGCGTCCAGAATCTGTCGCGCGCGCTCGAGATGATCGACGAGGCGATAGCGCATTCCTCCGGTCGGCTGCATGGCATGGTCGGTGCGGCGCAGGCCGATACCTGCACGCCGGATCTGTTCACCCGCTGCAAGCAGGCAGCCGAGGATCGCGATATCCCGTTGCAGACCCACGCCGCGCAATCGGTCATGGAACATCGCGAGATGATGCGCCGCCATGGCAAGACGCCGATCGAATGGCTTGCCGAAATTGGGGTGCTAGGCCCCAAGACGCTGCTCGGCCATGCGATCAATATCGACCAGCATCCCTGGATCAATCACTACGAACATCGCGATCTCGAGCGCCTGGCCGAAACAGGCACGACGGTGGTGCATTGCCCGCGTGCGTTTGCGCAATGGGGCGACATGATGCGCTCGCTCGGCGGCTATCGGGCGGCGGGGGTCAATATGGCGCTCGGCACCGATTGCTATCCGCATGACATGATCGAGGAAATGCGTATCGCCGGGCTCATGTCCAAGGTCGCGAGCGGTCATGTCGATCTGCTGCGGACCGAAGACGTGTTCGAGATTGCCACGCTGGGTGCGGCGAAGGCACTGGGACGCGACGATCTCGGGCGGATCTCCGTCGGCGCGAAGGCCGATATCGTGCTCGTCGATCTCACGCATCCCTCGATGCGGCCGGTCCGCGATCCGCTGCGCTCGCTGGTTTATTCCGGCGTCGCCTCTGCGGTGCGCGATGTGTTCGTGAACGGCGAACAAATGGTCGCCGATCGCAAGGTGCTGACCATGGACCAGGACGAGGTGCTGGACCGGCTCGAGGCGGGACAGCGTCGTGCGCTCGCGCGGGTGCCGACGATGGATTGGGCGAAGCGGACCGCCGACGAGGTGTCGCCGCTCAGTCTGAAGATGGCCGCGCGTAACTGACCGCAGCCGGCCGCTTGGCCGCAAAGAGAGGGACGCGATGACCTTGCTGATCCGAAGCGGCCGCATCATTACGGCCAGCGACGACTACGTCGCCGACATCGTCGTCGATGGCGGTCGCATTCGCACCATCGGTCTCGACATTCCCGTCGGCGATCACGCCGAGGTGCATGACGCGCAGGGCCTTCTGGTTCTGCCCGGCGGCGTCGATGTGCATACGCATCTCGATTGGGATTTCGGCATCGCGCGCACGGCCGACACATTCGGCAGCGGAACGAAAGCGGCAGCCTTTGGTGGCACCACCACATTGGTCGATTTCTGCAACCAGGACGGGCGCACACCGCACGATGCGCTTGAGGACTGGCACAAGCGCGCGGCGACCGCCTGCATCGACGTCTCGGCGCATCTCATCCTGACCAAGGTCAACGAACAGGTTCTGATCGACATGAAATCGCTGATCCATCAGGAGGGCGTGTCGACCTTCAAATTGTTCATGGCCTATCCCGGCGTGCTGATGGTCGACGATGGGACGATCTTCAAGGCGATGCGCGTCGCGCGCGACAATGGCGGTATGATCTGCATCCATGCCGAGAACGGGCCGGTCATCCAGGTGCTGATCGAGGAGGCGCTGGCCGCCGGCCATACCGCCCCGCGCTATCACGAAAGCACAAGGCCAAGCCTGATGGAGGGCGAGGCGACGCAGCGTGCGATTACCCTGGCGGAGCTGGCCGAAGCGCCGGTCTACATCGTCCATCTTTCGGCCGCCGAGGCACTTGCGGCAGTAACCGCGGCGCGCGATCGCGGCATCCGGGTCCATGCCGAAACATGTCCGCATTATCTATTTCTCACCAAGGAAGAGTATGAGCGGCCGGGTTTCGACAGCGCGAAGTTCGTGATGACGCCACCGCTGCGCGACCATCATCATCAGTCGATGCTGTGGCGCGGTCTCGGCACCGACGATCTGCAGGTGATCTCGACCGATCATTGCCCGTTCTGTTTCAACGAACAGCCGCTCGGCATGAAATATTCGAAGCAGCAGGGCCACGAGAACTTTAACAAGATCCCCAACGGCGCGCCCGGTGTCGAAACGCGGCTGCCGCTGGTCTATGACGGTGGCGTCCGGAACGGCCGGCTGTCACTCAACCGTTTCGTGCAGGTGACTTCGACGACACCGGCGAAGCTATTCGGTCTGTTTCCGCGCAAGGGAACCATCGCCGTCGGCTCGGATGCCGATATTGTCCTGTTCGATCCGAACGAGACATGGACGATCCGCGCGAGCGAACATCACAGCCGCATCGATTACAGCCTGTTCGAGGGCCGCTCATTGACGGGCCGCGTGAAAAAGGTCTTTCTGCGCGGCGAACTGATCGTGGACGGGCCCCACTGGAAGGGGCGCGAGGGCATGGGCGGCTTCATCAAGCGCGGCGAAGCGGGCCATCGAACGAGCTGACGGTTCACAAATCCGCTCAGCCGGCTGCCCGATCGGTTCCAACCGAGGAGGGGAGACCAGCATGAGCCAGCGACCGAGACGATCCGGCAAGAGCAGCGCCAGCGGCACGACGAAACTCGCGTTTTGGCTGCAGCGTGCCCACCCGACGACCTGCGAAATCGCCGCCCTGGTCGGCTACGACATCGTTCTCATCGACATGGAGCATGGTGCGATCGGCGTCGAAGCGGCGGACGCACTGGTCGTCGGCGCGAAGCAGGCGGGGCTCACCGTCTACGTGCGCGTTTCGCATTCCGAACGCGTCCCGATCCAGTACGCGCTCGATTCCGGCGCAGACGGCGTGATCCTGCCGCAGTTGCAGGATGCCGACCATGCACGCGTTGCGACCGCTTATGCGAAGTATCCGCCGCTCGGTACGCGCGGCGTCGGATTCAGCCGGACCCATGACTATGCCGGCACGCCGCGCAATTTCACGACCCGCGAAAATCGCCGGGCGCGCTGTTTCGCGATGATCGAAACACCCGGCGCGCTTGCGGATGCCGAAGCGATCGCCGTACTGCCCACCGTCGACGGGTTGTTCGTCGGTCCGGCCGATCTGTCGATGACCCGCGGCCGCGGTCTTGTTCAGGGCAATGCGGCCGACCAGCGCGACTGGCGTCAGGCGGCGCAGGCCGCGCTCGCCGTCGGCAAATCCTGGGCGATCCCGGCGCATGATCCGGTGTCGCTCCGCTTTGCCCGGCGCCATCAGGCGGAGTTCGTCACGATCAGCGACGATCTGTCGGCCATCCGGCAGGGGTTCCTCGATGCCCTGGCGATGGCGGGGCGGAGCTGAGCTCGGCCCGAGGCTCGCAGTGATCGACCTTCGTTGGATTGTTCAACAACTCTACTTGACAGAAATTAATCGATTATCAAAGATGACCCTTCCGGCACAGGGAGCTGGGAAAGGGAGCAAACCATGAAACGCAAAGGCTTGGTCACGATCGCGGCAGCTCTGCTGGTGATGGCAAGCGGGCTGTCGATCGCCGCGGCGGAAGATGCAATTCCGGTTCCGGCGCGAATCACAGAGGCGGGCAAGATCAGTTTCTGCACCGCACCGCCCTATCCGCCCGTGATCTATCAGGAAGGTGATACGATCGTCGGGTCCGACGCCGATATCGGCGCTGCCATCGCCGAGAAACTCGGCGTCGAGGTCGAATGGGTTCCGATCGGCTTCGATGGTTTCATCGCTGCCGTTCAGACCGAGAAATGCGATGGCTATCTGGGGGCATCGACGCATACCGCGGAGCGCGCCGAGCAGGTGCATTTCACCGACTATGTCGAGGTCGGCACGCAGTATCTCGTCGCCAAGGGCAACCCGCTCGGGATCGCATCGGAGGAGGATTTCTCTGGTCACGCGGTCTCGGTGCTGGTCGGCACGACCGAGAAGCAGGCGCTCGACGACCTCAATGCGAAGCTCGATGCGGAAGGCAAGGAACTGATCGATATCTCGGTGTTCAACGCCGATACCGATGCCGGCATGGCGCTGACTCAGAACAAGGTCGACGCCTACGGGACGGATTCGCCGGGCCTGATCTTCTATCTGGACAAGTTCCCGGGCCAGTTCGAGGCGGCATTGCCGGAACCGGTCCGGCGCAAACCCTGGGGTATCGCAACGCGGCTCGACGACGACGAGCTGAACGCGGCGCTGCTGGCGGCGGTCGACGCGATGTACGCGGATGGCACAATGATGGCCATTCTCGAGAAATGGCAGATGACCGACATTGCCCTGAAGAAGTGAGGCGGATCGAGCGTGCTCCATCAGATCGACTGGCAACTCCTCGGTGAGAGGCTGTTCGAACCGGCGGGGCCGTTCTGGCGAGCGTTAGTCACCACGGTGGGTGTCGCCGTCGTGGCCCAGATCGTGGGCGTCATTCTCGGCTTTCTGGTCGTGATGTCGCTGCGCACACGGTTCTGGCCGCTGAAGGTGGTTACCTATCTCTATGTCTGGGTGTTTCGCGGCACACCCATCGTGGTGCAGATCTTCTTCGTGTTTTTCGGCGCGAACCTGTTTCTCGGGTTTGACCTCTTCCCGCGGGAAGTAAGCCTCATCGGGTTCACGATTTCGGGCGCTGTCGTCGCCGGCACGGTCGCGCTCGCGGTCAACGAAGGCGCCTATATGAGCGAGATCATCCGCGCCGGCATTGAGGCGATCGATCGCGGCCAACTCGAATCGGCCCTCGCGGTCGGCATGCTGCGCCGTACCGCGATGCGACGGATCATTCTGCCGCAGGCCGCCCGCGTCATCATTCCGCCGCTCGGCAACCAGTTCAACTACATGCTCAAGACCACGTCGCTACTCGCCTTCATCGGCGTCTATGAATTGTTCCGCGATGCGCAGGTGCATTACTCGGTGCATTTCCAGCCGGTCGAGGTCTTCATCGCGGTCGCGATCTGGTATCTCACGTTGACCACGATCTGGGGCCTGGTCCAGGTCCGCCTCGAACGGCGTTTCGGGGCCAGCGAACTCGACGAGAATGAAAGCTGGCTGACGCGACTCCTCGGTTTGGGTGGTTCGGCGGATCGCGGCCGGCGATGAAGCTCGAAACACGAGCACGCACCCCTGCGGATCAGGAGACCGCCTTTTCCGGGGTGTCTTTGCCGATCGTCAGCGCCACGGGCGTCCATAAATGGTTCAGCAAACTTCATGTGCTGAACGACGTGTCGCTCAGCGTCGCGCGCGGCGAAGTGGTGTGCATCATCGGCCCCTCGGGCTCGGGCAAGACAACCTTCCTGCGCTGCCTCAACCATCTCGAGCGGATCGACAAAGGCCGCATCGAGATCGACGGACAGCTTGTAGGCTATCGTGAAACGGCCGACGGGAAGCTGGTCGAAGATACGGAAGTGAACGTCGCGAAGATGCGCGCGCAGATCGGCTTCGTGTTCCAGCGATTCAATCTCTGGCCACACATGACTGCGTTCCAGAATATCGTCGAGGCGCCGATCCGGGTGGGCGGCGAGGCCCGCGACGTCGTGACCGCGCGCGCCGAAGCGCTGCTCGAGCGTGTCGGGCTCAGTGACAAGCGCGATGCCTATCCCGGGCGCCTCTCGGGCGGGCAGCAGCAGCGTGTGGCGATTGCACGGGCGCTCGCCATGAGACCGAAGCTGATGCTGTTCGACGAGGCGACCAGCGCGCTCGACCCCGAAACCGTCGGCGAGGTGCTCGCCGTCATGAAGGAGCTTGCGGCCGACGGGATGACGATGATCTGCGTCACGCATGAAATGGGCTTCGCGCGCGAAGCAGCCGACCGGGTCGTCATGATGGATGCGGGATCGATCGTCGAGGAAGGTGTTCCCGATCAGATCTTCCGGGCGGCTCGGCACGAACGGACGCGGCAGTTCCTCGCGAAGATTCTCTAGCTGCCGGCCGACATCTCGCGCCGCTCGGCCTCGTCCTGCTCGTCGACGATCGACAGCGCGATTCGCTCCGAGGCATCGAGGTGGGTCTTCAGAATGCGCGCAGCAACGCCGAAATTAGCCTGGCGCAGCGCATCGAGGATGGCGATGTGATCTTCGGCGAATACGCGGCCTTCCTCGCGCTTGTAATCGGCGATGGCGAGTGCGAGGCGAACCTCGGTCAGCAGCGATGCATGGAATTCCGCCAGGCGCGCGCTGCCGATCGCCCGGACAAGCGCTGTATGGAAGGAAAAGTCAGCTTCCGCCGTCATTTTCCGGTCGTCGGCGCGGATGGCCGCGGCAAGGGCTTCAATCGCGATCTCGATGTCGCGCAGTTTCTCGCCGGTCGCATGCGGTATCGCCGACAGCTCGAGGGTGCGCCGTGCCTCGTAAATGTCGATCACGTCGCTGCGCACCAGCTTCGAGACGGTGATACCGCGATGCATGCTGTGTCGCACCAGCCCTTCCGCGCTGAGGAGGCGAAACGCCTCGCGCACAGTATTGCGCGACACACCAATTGATTCGGCGATCGGTACTTCGCGAAGCGGCAGGCCGGGCGCGAACTCGCCGGTGATGATGCGCTCGCGCAAAGCCGCGGCGACCTGCTCTGCGGTCGTCGAGCGGCTGATCCGCAGTTCGGCAAAGGTCCGGTCGGGGTGGTTCATGGATGTATGGCTCCCAAACTCCAGTCTCTCATTTGACCGATTTGGCCGCCATTATTGTTTTTTGCCCATTTGCTCGATTGACAGATTGTTGAACACATGATCGACTATATGAGCCTGCTGCGGAAAAATCCACAGCGTTCTTCGGTGCAAGGGGTGCGATTTGTCAGCGATTTACGAACGGCTCGGGCTCGCGCCCGCAGTCAATGCGCGTGGAACCTATTCCGATCTCGGCGGCTCGAGGCTTTCGGCCGGCGTATTGCGCGCCATGGAAGAGAGCAATCGCGCTTTCATCGAAATGGAAGACCTGCTTCAGAAATCCGGTGCCGCGGTCGCGACGCTGCTCGGCGTCGAGGCGGCGCGGGTGACGCCCGGCGCTGCGGCCTCGCTCGCACTTTGTGCAGCGGCCTGTGTGACACGGGGCGACGGCAAGGAAATCGAACGCCTGCCGGATACGACCGGCCTACCGAACGAAATCATCATCCAGCATGCTCACCGTTATAAGTACGAACGCTGTCTGCGCCTGGCGGGCATTCGTCTGGTCGAACCCGCCGGCGCAACGGTCACCGCCGAAATGCTTTCAGCCGCGATCACCGCGAAAACGGCCGCGATCATCCATCCGGCGCATCTCAACGACGCGCCGGGTTCGCTGAGCCTCGAAAAGGTTGCCGCGATTGCGCGCAGCCGCGACATACCGGTGATCGTCGATGCCGCTTACAAGGTCGAACCGCCGGTCGATATACGCTCCTGGCTCGAGCGCGGGGCCGACGTCGTCTGCATCAGCGCCAAATATTTCAGCGGCCCGAATGCCGGCGGATTCGTGTTTGGCCGCCGCCGGGTTATCGACTGGATTGCGGCCTGCGATTTTACCGGATTCGAATCGTCCGACTATCTGACCTTCGGCCGTGTGTTCAAACTCGACCGGCAGATTGTGGTCGGTGTGGTCGAGGCGCTGCGCGAATGGATGGCGCTCGATTTCGATGTGCGCTATCGCCAGTACGGCGAGCAGGTGAAAAATCTCACGAAAAGCCTCGCCGACTATCCCGGCCTGACCTTGGTTCCGCGTTTCTTCACGATGGAAGAGACACTGGAGCAGGGGCCGACCAATTCGCTCGAAGTGGTGCTGCCCGCAGGCGTCGATCCGCAGCAATTGCGCAAAAGGCTCAGTGAACGGCCGCAGCGCGTCCTGCTGCATGCCTATGAAAACAGCGTCGCGGCCGCCATGGAAACGCTGCTGCCGGGCGAAGAGGATATCGTGGGCCGCCGCATTCGCGAGGAACTCGATCTGATTGCGGGCGAAGCGGCGGGTTCGGGCCGGCGCACCGGTCGTTGAACGACGAACCGATGCGGCGCTGACGAGTCCGACGACGATGAATAGCAGTTCTGTCGACGCGACGGTCGATGCCGGACCTTTGATCGTGCGGCTGCCGGCGCTGCAGCGCGCGCTCGCCGAATTCGATCCGATCCCGGCGATCGAGATCGCGTTTCTCGCGGCGTCGGAGGGAAACGCCGTCGCGCCGCCGGGCGGAGAGCTGCTGTTCGACGATCCGGCGGGCGATGCCCATATCAAATTCGGCTATCTGCCCAACTCCAGCCATTTCATCGTCAAGGTGATCGCCGGCTATTACGACAATGCATGTCGCGGCCTGCCGTCGCTCGGCGGCCTCGTCATGCTGTTCGACCGCCGCACCGGCCAGCCGGTTGCGATCCTGCTCGATGACGGCTGGTTGACCAATCTTCGCACGGCGGCGGCCGGCGCGGTCGCTGCGCGCTATCTGGCCCCGCGACGGGTCCGGGCGATCGGCGTGCTCGGAACCGGCGTGCAAGCGCGGATGCAGGTCGAACACCTGCAGCATGTGACGCCCTGTCGCGATCTCATCGCATGGGGCCGCAACCCGGAAAACCTCGCACGCTATGCCGCCGAGATGACGGGAAAAGGCTACCGGGTCGTTGCTGCCGACAATCCCGGCCAAGTGGCGGCCGCCGCGAACCTGATCGTCACCGCGACCCCGTCGGCAACGCCTTTGCTGTTACGCGAGCAGATACGGCCCGGCACGCATATCACGGCGATCGGCGCCGATACGGCCGACAAGAACGAACTCGATCCGGCGATCCTACGCGCGGCCGACATCGCGGCGGTCGACAGTCGGCTGCTGGCAGGCACTCGCGGCGAATCGCGGCGCGCGCTGGAAGCGGGCATCCTCGCACCGAGCGATCTGCTGGAACTGGGTGAGATCGTCGCCGAACCGACGCTCGGTCGTCGCACCGACGATCAGATCACGGTCGCCGATCTCTGCGGGCTTGCCGTCCAGGACATCATCATTGCGGAGGCTGCGCTCGAAGCGCTGCGACGCATAGGTGAGCCCGCGTAACGCAGCGCCGGTCGCTGTCAGCCGATGCGCTGCGGCAAGTACCAGACGGCAAGAAAGAGAGCGAAGGCGACCACTTCGATCACCAGCGCGCTGCGCAATCCGCGTGCGCGCTCCACCAGGGTACAGGCGAGCAACTCGGTCAGGACCATGAAGAAGGCGAGCCACAGCAGCGACAGCAGCGCGAAGACACCGACGCCGCCGACCGTGCCGTAGAGGTTCAGCAGGAAGTCCAGCGGATGCGCCAGCCGCTCGCCGTCCTCCTGCGCGCGCGACAGAATGAACAGCAAGGCAAAGCCGCCGACGAACAAGGCAAGCACGATACTCACCGCATGGGCGATTCCGCGGGATACAGGAGGGCGTGCGGCGGGCGCGGCGCTGTGTGGATTGCCCTCGGTCATCGCATCTCTCCCCTGCGTGCCGCCCCGGCGGCCATCGATCGTCTGCCATGGTAAATCGGCGAGGCGGCCAAATCACCTGCTGATCGCGGACGGGCCCGGACAGGCGTTTGGCCCGGCCCTGCCGGGTTAACCGGTCCGACGATCCTCAATCGATCGCGTCTGAATGCGAGGGGCCCTCGCAACCTTGTTCATATTCATGCCGATTTACGGTGCCGTGCTAGCATCGATACCCGGCCGATGCAGTCGCGAAGGAGAGTTGGATGGCATCCAATGGAAAAATCGCCCTGGTCACCGGCGCGGGCAGCGGTATCGGCCGCGCCTGCGCGATCGCGTTGCTCGAGGACGGCTACTCGGTCGCCATCACCGGGCGACGGACAGCGGCGCTCGAGGAAACCCTTTCCATGGCCGGGCCGGATGGCCAACGGGGGCTCGCATTACCAGCCGATCTCGGCGACCCGGCGGCAGTCGCCGCGCTCTTCGCCGCGGCGGAGCAAAATTTTGGCCGGCTCGATCTGCTGTTCAACAATGCCGGGCAGAGCGGACCCGGCGTCCTGCTCGAGGATCTCGATATCGCGGCCTGGAAGACCGTGATCGACGTCAATCTGACCGCCGTATTCCTCTGCACGCAGCATGCGTTCCGGATCATGAAGCGGCAATCGCCGCGCGGCGGCCGGATCATCAACAACGGCTCGATCTCGGCGCATGCGCCGCGGCCGAATTCCGCACCCTATACGGCAACCAAGCATGCGATCACCGGGCTTACCAAATCGACGTCGCTCGACGGGCGCAAATACGACATCGCCTGCGGTCAGATCGATATCGGCAATGCGGCGACCGAAATGACCGATGCGATGACCCGCGGCGTGCCGCAGGCTGATGGTTCGCGCGCTATCGAGCCGCGCATGGATGTCGAGGACATCGCGCGTTCCGTCGTTTTCATGGCCGGCCTGCCGCTCGATTCCAATGTGCAGTTCATGACCGTGTTGGCGACCAAGATGCCGTTCATCGGCCGCGGCTGAGCAGCGGAGCTTTCGTCTTCACAAACGCGCCGCCATCTGCAAGGCTCGTCGACGATCGCAGGCAAGCGGTCTGGTGGGCTGAAACGGGGGGACGAAGCAGTGAGCGCAAACTATTTTCCGAAGAGCGAGTATGAAGAGCGTTGGCGCAAGACTCATGACGAGATGGCGCGGCGCGGCATCGATGTCGCGGTCGTCTGGGCGAAGGGCTCCGGCGCTTATGAGCGCTACGGCAATGTGCTGTGGCTCACCAATTACTATTCCGCGCATTCCGGCCAGGAGCCTGACAATAATTTCTGGCGCGCGCGGTCTTACGCCGCGGTGGTGTTGCAGCGCGGCGAGACGCCGGTGCTGCACAATGACGAGCCGCTCGAATACAAGGACTGGATCGCGACCGACCGGATCGAATGGCATCTCAATCCGATCGCGGGCGTCGCCGAGGATCTCAAGCGCCGCAAGGTGACCGGCAAGGTCGCTCTGGTCGGGTCGGATTTCTTTCCCTTCAAATATATGGACGAGTTGCGTCGTCTCACCCCCGGCATTGAATGGATCGTTGCGGACGATCTGGTCGGATCGGTCAGTCTGGTGAAATCGCCGCGCGAACTCGACGCGTTCCGCGAGGCGGGCGAAGTGTCGACCTTAGCGATGAACGCGGCGATGGAAGCGCTGGTTGCTGGCAAATCTGAAGCCGAGGCGGCGGCGCTCGGCGGCGCGATCGTGCTGCGCGGGGGTGGCATCCCGTATCTGATACGCATGTGTCACGGCAAAGGCCGGCGCATGCTGGATTTCGCGCGCAGTAACCTGACCGGTTTCAGTCCGGATATACCGGAGCCAGGTGACATGGTGCGCTGCTGGATCATGGGGCCGATGAAACACGGCTATTATCTTGACCCGGGCCGCACCGCCGTTTTTGGCAAACCGACGAAAGAACAGAAAGACCTCATCCTCGGATGCGCGGGCATCATCGAAGGTGTCATGGCGGCGGCGAAACCGGGCGTCAAACTGCACGAGCTCGGGCGCATCGGCGATCGTCTCTACAAGGAAGCGAATGGCGGTTCGGTGCAGGATCAGGCGGCGGCGCAGTGGCCGCTCTACGGGCACAGCAACGACATGTTCTTTACCGGCGGCATGTTCGGCGAGAAGACCGCCAATGCCGACGAATATCTGCCGGAAAACTCGATCGCCAGCGCGGAAGCGTTTCTCACCTGGGACGGTGTCGGTTCCGCCGGCTTCGAGCAGAATTACATCGTCACGAAGAACGGGCCGGAGCTGCTGACCCGCACACCGATGATCTGGTTCTCTTAGCCGCGTGAATTGAAGGCGATGTGGGGGCGGCGTTCCGGGTGCTTCCAGGCGCGATAGTAAGCGAGAATATGCGGTTCGAGCTCCGCGACCAGCCGCGCGGCATCGGCCGGATAAGGCTGGGCGGCGAGGAGTGACGCCAGTTCGCGTTGCGCGACCTCTTCGTCGAAGCGGAGCACCCGTTTCTCATCGTAGACGGTCTCGCCGGCGATCATGACGCTGCGCACATCGTCGGCACGGGCCTTGAGCACGATGAGATCGAGCGGGTCGCATTCTGGTGCCACCCAGGGCGCCAGCATCCGCTTGAGATCGAGGATCACCAGATCGGCCTCGTAGCCCGGCTGCAGCCGACCGAGCTTTCCTTCTTTGCCGAGCAGTTTTGCTCCGTTAATGGTCGCCATCGCGAACACATCGCGCGGGCGCGGCGCCGGGTCGCCAAAGGCCGGCCCGCGCTGCAGGCGCAACGCGAGGCGCATTTCGGCAAACATGTCATCGTCGTCGTGGAGCGTCGTGCCGTCCATGCCGAGGCAGGCGGTCGCGCCGGCCTTGAGGAAGGCGTTGAGCGGCGCGATGCCGGCGCGCAGCCGCAGGTTCGATCCCGGACAATGCACGACCGGCGATCCGCTGGCCGCCAGAATCTCGATATCCGCATCGTCGAGCCATACGCCATGCGCCACCGAAAAGCGCGGCGAGAGCACGCCCAACCCATGCAGATGGCAAAGCGCGCTTCGGCCGTAAACTTGGCTGCCCATCAGGTTTTCGTAATAGGACTCGAGGAGATGCGTCTGGACACCGGTGTCGAGCGTCGTTGCCCGTTCGACAATGCGCTGCATGAATTTATCGCTCACCCATTGCGGTCCGGGGGGCGCAAACCAGACATCGACCCGTGCGTCGTCCCGGTATCGCTGCCACGCGTCCTCGATAATCGCGATGTAATCGTCTTCGTCGAGATTGGCGGGGCCCGGCATGAACGTATCGCGGGTCCGGGCGGCAAGCGCCGGGGGCAAGGTCTTGAGAAACGCATCGTCGCCGCCGGGGCCGGCATGGACCAGATGGCTCTGCCGTGAAGTGCCGGCGGCAAAGGCGACGCGAATCCCGCTGCGGCGATAGGCATCGAGCGCCGATCTGACCCGCGTCGCATAGGCATCGGCCGTGCCGGCGCCGCTATGGACGTCGACCACGGCGGTGACGCCGGTCTGCAGCAGATGCGCGGTGGCGAGCAGCGTGTTGAGGCCGACATCGCGCTGGCGCAGCACGGCATGCGCCAGAATCCACGGTTCGAGAAAGTCGTCGAGCAAACCGAGCTGCTGCACGCCTGCGCCATTGGCATGGTGATGGGAGTTGATCAGGCCCGGTATGATCGCGACATCGGGCCCGCCGAGGATGCGCGCGCCGGGATGGCGCGCCTGAAGACCCTCGAAGGGTCCGCTCTCGGCGATCCTGCCGCCCTCGATCCGAAGCGCCGCATCGCGCAATATCGGATCGTCGTCACCCGCACCGGTCACGATCCAGCGGGCGCGAACCAGCAATGTCTGCGTCATGATTCCGATCCTGTCATCGTCTCGGCCGATACCTGCGATCTTCGGCGATGTCGGATAGGCGGGCAATGGGCTATCGGGCACCGAAATTGGTCAAGGAGCGGGCCCTTGCTGTTTTGTTGCGGGCAACGCACAAATGCGATTCACGAATCGCGAGGCGGGGGGTGGCAAAGTATGGCGGGCGACGGTGAAGAACAGGCCAATGTCCGGTTCGAGGTAAACGACAGACCGCCGCACCCGTTATCCTTGGCGCTGGGCGCACAGAGCGTCGCTCTGATCATTGCCGGTATCGTTCTTACGCCGGTCATCGTTCTTCGTGCGGGTGGCGCCGAGGCGTTTGCACCCTGGGCGATCTTCGTCGCCCTGATCGTCAGCGGGCTGACGACGGTGTTACAGGCGCGCCCGGTCTGGCGATTTGGTTCCGGCTACATCCTGTTCATGGGTACGTCGGGTGCCTTTATTTCCGTTGGTATCACCGCCGCGCTCGACGGCGGAATCGCAATGCTGATGACGCTGATTGTCGCCTCGTCGCTGATCCAGTTCCCTCTTGCCGCCAATCTCGGACTGTTAAGGCGGATCGTCACGCCGACCGTGGGCGGTACGGCCATCATGCTGATCGCGGTGACGGTCATGCCGATAGCCTTCGGTCTCATGTCAAATCCATCGGCGGCGGGAACGCCCGCCGGAATCGGTTCGGCTGCCAGCGCGGTTGCCACGCTTGCGGCCATCATCGGCATTTCAATTTTCGGCGGTCGGAGCGGTCGACTGTGGTCACCGCTGATCGGGTTGATTGTCGGTTCGTCCGTTGCCGCCGCCTATGGCCTCGTGAGTCTCGATGGTGTTGTCGCCGCCGCATGGGTGGGCCTGCCGGCGTTCGCCTGGCCGGGGTTCGACTTATCTTTTGGCCCGGTATTCTGGCAACTATTGCCCGCATTCGCCATTGTGACGCTGGTCGGTGCGATCGAAACCTTCGGCGACGGCATCGCTATTCAGCGCGTCTCCTGGCGCAAACCGCGGGCGGTGGATTTTCGTGCCGTTCAGGGAGCCGTCTATGCCGACGGGCTCGGCAATCTCCTCTCGGGACTCGGCGGCACGCTGCCGAACACGACGTACTCTACGTCTGTTTCGGTGGTCGACATGACCGGGGTCGCGGCGCGCCGCATCGGGGTGTACGGCGGGTTGCTGCTGGCATTGCTCGCGTTTTCTCCCAAAGTCGCGGCTGTGCTGCTGGCGGTACCCAACGCGGTGGTCGGCGCTTACATCGTCGTTCTGCTGGTCCTGCTCTTCATGCATGGAGTCAAGCTGGCGACCGAAGATGGCATCACATACGAGAATATCCTGATTGTCGGGCTCGGTTTCTGGCTCGGCGTGGGCTTTCAGCAAAAAGTGCTGTTCTACGATCTCATGCCCGGCTTCGCGCAGTCGCTGCTGAGTAACGGGATGACCGCCGGTACGATCGTTGCAATTTTCCTTACGCTTCTGTTCCGTGCGCGGCGTGGCCGGGCGAAGCGGCTTGCCACGGATTTCTCGGTCGCATCGGTGCCCAAAGTGCACGAGTTCGTCGAAGCGATCGCCCGTCGCGCCGGTTGGGACAAACCGGCGATCAACCGCCTGCAGCTTGCGGCCGAGGAAGCTTTGGTGGTGATGCTCGAAAAGGCGGAAGGCACGGCGGCCGACGAACGCCTGCTTCGTGTCGAGGTGCGTCAGGAAGAAGGAATGATCGAGCTCGATCTCATTACCGCACCGCGCGGGGCCAATCTCGAAGACGAACTGCCGCTCGTCATGCGCAGCGCGGGGCCGCCGGAGGAGCTCCTGTCATTCCGGATCCTCAACTCGATTGTCGACGACATTCGCCATCAGCAGTTTCATGGAATCGACGTCGTGACGCTCAAGGTGAGCAGCCGGCCGCTTTAAGCCAAACCCGCAGCGCCGTCGCACCCTTCGATCAGGCCGACGGGCCACGGCGGGTTCGGTGTGATCGTCAGCCTTTCGGGCCGATGAACAGCCAGATGATGAAGCCGAGCAACGGCAGCAGCAGAAGGATCACGACCCACAGCACCTTGGTGCCGGTCGAGGCCGAGCTTTGCACGGTCTTGACGATTGCATAGATGACGGCGACCAGGAGCAGAAGCCCCAGAATGCCGCTGACTTCGACGCCCATCGGAGTGATTCCTTGCTTGTTGGACCCCGACTATTTGTGCACGGACCGTGCGGCGACGCCAGCATGGATTGCAGTCCGGGCTCGCGGTCTTGATCTATGTCGTCGAGCCGGTGGGATGCTCGTCGCCCCCGGACTCGACGCCGACCGAATCCCCGACATCTTGACGGCCGGTCGGCACCGCATGGATGCTTCGCCGGCACGAAACGGGAGACAACTCCGGCTCAGCATGGCCGGTGGAGGATGAATTGGATCTCATTCTGAAAGGTGCGCGGATCGCCGGCCGCGAAGATGGCCCGCCGATGGATATCGGCATCGGCGGCGGGCGCATCCTTGCCATCGAACCGGATCTGCCGACCAAGGGGCCGGTCATCGAGGTCGGCAACCGGCTGGTCGCGCCGGGTTTCATCGAATGCCACATCCATCTCGATAAATCACGCATTTTCGATCGCGCGCACCTCGTGACGGGCAAGGTGCCGGAGGCGTTCAAGGAAGTGCTGCGCCTCAAGGAGGATTTCACCACCGAAGACGTGCGACAACGTGCGATTCAAACGCTGGAACGCTCGATCCTGCACGGCGTCACGCGCATGCGCACCCATCTCGAGGTCGACCCCGCCGTCGGGTTGCGTGGCCTCGATGCGATTCTGCCGCTGATCGACGAGTATCGCTGGGCGATCGATATCGAGATCTGTGTGTTCCCGGAGGAGGGCATGATCGACATACCGGGTGTCGAATCCATGCTGACCGAGTCGCTGAAGCGCGGCTGCCGCGTGATCGGCGCGGCGCCCGAGGCCGACAGTAATCCGCGCGCCCAGATCGACCGCATCTTCGAGATCGCGCGCGACTTCGATGTCGACATCGACATGCATCTCGATTTCGGCGAATCCGCGGAAAAGATGCTGATCGAATATGTGTGCGACAAGACCGAAGAATTTGGCTATGGCGGCAGGGTCACGGCCGCCCATCTGACGATGCTCTCGACGGTGCCGCGCCAGCGGTTCCGCGAGGTCTGCCGGCGGATGGCCGCAACGGGGGTCGCGGCGACCGTGCTGCCCAGCACGGATCTCTATCTGATGGGCCGTACCGCCGAGTGCAATGCGGTGCGCGGCGTCACGCCGGTCCATCTTATGGTGAAGGAAGGGGTGACCGGCTCGATCGCGACCAACAATGTGCTGAACCCGATGACGCCGTTCGGCGACGGCTCGCCGACGCGCATCATGAGTCTCTACGCGAACATCAGTCAGATATGGAGGCGCGAGGAGATGGCGGACTGCTTCGACCTGATGACCGTACAACCGGCCCGCGCCATGCGGATCGACCCATATGGCATCGAGGTCGGCGCGCCGGCCGATCTGGTGGTGCTCGATGCGAAGGATCGCGCCCAGGCCGTGATGGAGCTCGTCCGTCCGATCTGCGCCCTGAAACGCGGCCGCCTGACGTTCAGGCGCGCCGAGACCGAGTTGCTGCGTCCCTGAATTTCGTACGCCAGCAGACCGCGCTGTTGCCTTGCGCTAGTATCCCGCCCGGCGCGGATTTCCGCGCGAAAACGTCCGGAGGTCGTCGATGGCACTGACTTTTTATTATGGCTCTGGCTCGTCCTATGCCTGGAAGGTGTGGCTGACGCTCGAGCACAAGGAAATCCCGTACGAGTTCAAGCTGCTCTCTTTCGATCGAAACGAAACGAGGAGTCCCGAATTTTTGAAGCTCAATCCGCGCGGCAAAGTACCCACGATCGTCGATAACGGGTTCGCGATCTGGGAATCATCGGCCATCGCCGAGTATCTGGAAGAGCGCTATCCGCAGAAATCATTGTTGCCGGGGGATGCGAAGCAGCGCGCGAACGCACGGCGGATTGTGGCTGAAGCCGATTCATATATCGCGCGCATTATGGGCAAGCTCAGCGAATTGACGATCTATCGCGATGCGCCCGCCGGCCACAGCGACGTCGAGCCTGTAAAGCAGCAGGCGCTGGAAGAACTCGCACTGCTCGAGGCGCAGGTCGGCGATCCCTATCTGGTCGGGCAATTGTCGCTGGCGGATTTCACACTCTATCCGCATCTGCGCATTTTCCGGCGCATCGAGGAGCGGCAACCCGGTAATGGTATCGCCGATAGTCGCATGCCGCCGAAATTGCGCGCCTGGATGAAGCGCATCGAGGCGCTGCCCTATTTCGAGAAGACGCTGCCGCCACATTGGAAGAGCTGATCGCATTCATCGTCAAATCCGATTGATTCCCGGCGTCCGATTCAACGAAGCGGACGCCGGGTTTTGTACGGCAGATGAGCGTTCTGTCGGCATGTCACATCGATGACACAGCTCATATCGTGCGATGCCGCGATCTCGCCCGATTTCACGGTCATGTCTCCCTTATCGGCCCCGTAACGATATCGGAGAGAAGAACATGACGATTCAATCCATCAAAACGTTCGAACATCGCACTCCCACTCGGCCCGGTTTGCGTTCGCGATTGATGCAGACGACGCTGATGACTGCCGCAGCGCTCTGCCTTGCAGCGATCGTCAATACCGCTGCCGCGGCCGATATCGTGACGCATGCCGCAACCGACGCGTCGGTCGCCGCCGATGCCAAGATTGCGCAGTCGCCATCGGTCGGCGCCATGGTTTCGGGTGCAGCACTGACGCGGACGTCGGTCGATCCGACCGGCCTCGTCGGTGTCGATGCGCAGGGCGATCTCTCGACAGACGCGACTTTGTCGTCGACTCTCGTTGATCCGACGCAGGCAGATTTGTTGCCGGGCGAGACCGCGACGAGCGCGGCCGCGGCGATCGGAACGCATCTCGAGGCGAACGTGACCGATACCGGCGCACCAGACACGATTGATGCGACGGGCGCGATTTCCGATGCGGTCGGTGCAGGCCAGGCGGCTGCAGTCGACGCCGGAGCGGGCGTCGCAGCGGATGGCGGCGTGAGTGCGGCTGTCGATGCCGCAACGTCGACCGTCGGCGGCGTGATCGGCCATGTCGGCGCGGGGCTCGATGCCAATGCCGGCGCTGACGCCAACGGCAACAGTGCAGGCGCGAATGCCGATGCAGGCGCCGATGGCGATACCGGCGGTGGACTGGGTGGTGGAATTGGCGGCGCGTTGGGCGGTGTCGGACGCGGCCTGGGCGGCGTGCTGTAATCATTCTCCGCGGTTGAAATGAATAGGGCCGGAATCAAACCGATTCCGGTCCTATTTTTTGGACGATCCGTTCGGTGGCGGCGCGCCATGCGGCGGCGCCACAGAAATGCTCTTTCGGGGTCGTCGCGAAAGCCCGCCGGCCGCTGCCAGCAAAAGATTGGCGCACCCGTATAGTTTCTACTTTCGAGTTCTCCGCCAACGTCGAGTCCGTCGCAATCGTCTGCTGTCCGCGACGGGCACAGCGCGCCGAGGCGGCACCAGCGCAGGTGCCTCGGCCGGAACCGGTGCGGATGTCGGCGGCGGGATCGGCAGTGCGCCGGGTGGCGCACTCGGGAGCGACGGGCGCGGTCTCGGCAATAACTGACCGCGTCGACGTCCAGGCGTTACTGTCTCTGTGCGGGGCCGGGATCATCGCGATTCCGGCCCTTCTTTTTTCGTTCGGCGAAATGCGCCCGCATGTCTGCTGCGGGCGATATTGCTCAAGCCGTGCGCGGATCCGCCATGGCGAGCACGCGAATCAGCAGATCGCACCAGCGATCCTGCGGCTCCCAACCGAGCGCCTTGCGCGTGCGTCCGATATCGTAGACCGAGGCGCGCGGATCGGCGTCGTATAATGCAGGATTGCGGATTTCGGGCTCGACGCCGAATTCACGACGCACCAGTTCGCGCGTGGGCAGTGCGGTGAAGCTGTCTGCGGCCGACACATAGAAAACATCGTAGGGACCGGTATCGGCCTCGAGCGCCGCGCGGAAACAGCGCGCGGCGTCGGCGGGGCTCACGAAAGCCCGCGACCCGAGAATCTCTTCCTCGGTCGCCCGCCAGCTCGGATGCATCGCCTTTGGCGGCGGCGTTCCGCCGTCGAGGGCAACGGTCTTGAGTGCGGCATCGTAGGCGAAGTCGGCCTGCATGACCCAGGTCGGCCGCAACGCGCACACCGTCATCCGGCCGCGTGCCGCGAACGCCTTGGCGACGAGTTCGCCGACCTGCTTGCTGAGACCGTAGGCATGGGTCGGCGCACCGGGATGGTCGGTATCGACCGGCAGATAACGCGGCGGATTATGTCGGCCCAGTGCAACGGCGGAGATGCTCGAGCAGACGACCGCACGCTTCACGCCGGCGACCTCCGCGAGATCGAGCACATTCCACAGCCCCTGCACATTGGTTTCGAAAAAACGGTGTTCGGGTGCAGTGACGGCCTCATCGAGGGCCGCCAGATGGATGACGGCATCCTGACCGGAAACGGCGCGCGCGACCGCCGCGCGATCGAGAATGCTGCCCGCGATATACCGGACGGCGCCATGCGGTGGCGCCAGATCGAGGACGGATACCTGCGCATGTCGGCCCAGCTCGTCGACCACAAAACGACCGAGCAAGCCGCTGCCGCCGGTCACCAGAACTTTCTCAAACCGCATGTCGGAATACGCCTCTGTACCGGCTGGCTGCAACTTGTCGTGTATATTTTACCTCGGCGCCGCTCAACGCTGGCCTGTGCTTTCGTATACCCGGTCGCCGTGCGCCAGGCGGTACAGGCCATGTATCATTGCATCGGCCGGCCGACCGGGCCAGTAAACCTGGCAGGCGGCGCGTCAATAAAGTCCTGGTGCGGCCTATGGACGGCGCATTGCGCCAGACCCGATCCTTGGTGGTCATGGGTTGCACGGGCTCGGCGCTTGCTTGGCCACGAACCACGCCCAACATTGAATCCCATGGATCGAGGCATGAAATCCAGTATGACGACGCTGAGCCGCCGCGCGCTGCTGGGTTCGGCCGCGACTATCGGTGCGGCTGCATGGTTTGGCTCCGGGCCTGCCGACGCTGACGATACGCCGCGGCTGACCAAAGCGATTCCCTCGAACGGCGAACACATCCCCGCCATCGGCATGGGTTCGTGGATCACCTTCAATGTTGGCGACGATGCCGCGTTGCGAACCGAGCGCGCCGCGGTGCTACAGACGTTCTTCGATCGGGGCGGCGGCATGGTCGATTCCTCGCCGATGTACGGTTCGTCCGAAGCCGTCATCGGATACGGGCTGAAGACCATTCCGGATACGCGATCGCTGTTCGCGGCAAGCAAGGTCTGGACGCTGCTGCAATCGTCAGGGCCGGACCAGATGGAAGAATCGCGCGCACTCTGGGGAATCGAGCGCTTCGATCTGATGCAGATTCACAATCTGCTGAACTGGGACGGGCATATCGAGACACTGCGCGCCGACAAAGCTGCCGGTCGGATCCGCTATATCGGGATCACCACGTCACATGGTCGTCGCCATGACGAGTTCGAAAAAGTCATGCACGAGCCGGATCTCGATTTCGTCCAGTTCACGTACAACATCCTCGATCGCGAAGCGGAAGACCGGTTGCTGCCGCTGGCCGCCGATCGCGGCCTCGCCGTGATCGCAAACCGGCCCTTTCGGCAGAACGCGCTGATCGAACATTTTGCCGCGCATCCGCTGCCGTCATGGGCCGGGGAGATCGATTGCGCGAACTGGGCGCAGTTTCTGCTCAAGTTCGTGATCTCGCATCCTTCCGTCACCTGTGCGATTCCGGCGACGACGCGGGTCGACCATATGCATGAGAATATGGGGGCGCTTGAAGGTCGTCTGCCCGATGCATCGATGCGCGAGCAGATGATCCGCTACGTCGAAGCCCTGTAGCGGCCGGCAGGAGTCGCGATGTTTCCTTACGACGCCGATGCCCTGTTCGCGTTTCTCGCGCAATACAATCTGGCCCTCTGGCCGGCGCAGATTCTGGCGCTGCTGATGGCCCTGGGGGCGATCCTCCTCGTGCTCCGCCCGCGCAGCGGCAGCGGACATATTGTCGGCGCGATCCTGGCGGCGTCGTGGCTCTCGAGCGGCGCCGTCTATTACCTGGTCTATCTGTCGGCGATCGACTTTGTCTCGCCGCTCTTCGGGCTGCTCCTGATCGTCCAGGGCCTTCTGATGGCCTGGGATGGGGCGATTCGCGGCCGGCTGTCGTTCTCGTTTCACCGCGATTGGTCCGGTTGGGCTGCCCTCGCCCTGGTGCTTGCGGCGCTGATGTACGAACCGGTCATCGCATTGCTCGGCGCCCAGGATTGGCTGGCCGTCCGAGTCGTCGGGCTCGCGCCGGCACCGACCATGGTCTTCACCGTGGGTTTGCTGCTGCTTGCCGAGCGATTCGCCCTCTATCTGCTGGTCATCCCGATCTTGTGGTCTATCAGTGCTCTGGCGCTCGCGTGGTTTCTCGGAATTCCCGCCGATCTTGTTCTACCGCTTGCCGGTATTGCGGCCGGGGTCCTGATCATCTGGCGTCGCACACGTGGGGTGCGGGTGTGACCCGACCGCCGCTGCGGGTGTGCGCGGCGCATGATTTCCAGCGAAATCCGCTGCAAATGCTTGATCCGCGGGCCAAGGCCTAGTATCGCTGCCGAAGGTCGGATGGGGGCGATCGATCGGCGCGGTAAGTGATTCGCCGGGCGGTCGGAGCCGGGAGCGGCTCGATTCCGCAAAGCCTTCGACCGTCGGAGAGTTCCCGTTGGTATCGTCCGGCCAATGGCCCGTCGCACGACGGCCCGGGGTCGTCGAGACGGTCGGTGCCACCGGAAAACGCGATTCCCGGTCCGTTGTTTTCTTGTTTTCCGGGGAGCGCTGTGATTCTGTCGTAACCGTAACATTCCATGGAGAATCCAACATGGCCGAAAAACCGGCTGCCAAACCGGCGAAGGTCCCCACCGTTTCCCTGAAGCAAGTCGCAGCAGAGATCGCCGAGGCGCATGAGCTGTCGAAGAAGGACGCCCAAGCGATTCTGGACGACTTCATCGCCCGCATCGGAAAGCACCTGAAGAAGGGCGAGAAGCTGCGCCTGACCGGTCTCGGGATCCTCCAGGTTCGCAAGCGCCCCGCCCGCATGGGCCGCAATCCGGCCACCGGCGAAGCGATCAAGATCAAGGCGAGCAAGAAGGTCGCATTCCGTCCGGCAAAGGAACTCAAGGACTCGCTCTAGTCTCAGATCGGCGCGCGCGGATCGGAAGTGTTCACCCCGGTCTCGCGCGCGCTATCTGTGCTGTCGGCGACACAGCGTTCGCATGACAGCGCCTGCCTCGCGCGCAGCCCTCGCACTCCGATCCCGTTTCAAAAATTTTGAACGTCTGCGATGTGCACCAGGCACGGCGCGCGGCCGCATTCTTGCCCCGTTGCCGCTATGTGATATATCATATACAAGATCGCGCGGCGCCGTTTATGGCATGTCGGTGCCGGGCAATGGAGCAAGCGAGGGAGACCGGGCGCAATGGCCAAGAAGAACATGTATTTCCCCCAGGAGGAGTACGAGGCGCGGTGGAAAAAGCTCCACGACGCGATGCGCGCGAAGGGATACGAAATCGCGCTGGTCTGGGGAAAGACCGCCGGCACGTACGAGCGCTCGATGGAGACGGCTTATCTCACCAATTTTTACTCGACCCATTCCGGCCAGGAACCCGATTCGCATGTCTGGAACGCGCGTTCCTTTTGCGCGGCAATCATGGAGCCGGGGAAGTCGCCGGAACTGCATACCGACGAGGCCGATCCGCAGATGGATCGGTTGCCGGTCGACAATTACCACTCGCATCTCGATCCGATTCAAGGCATCGCCGACGCGCTGAAAAAGCGCAAAATCAAGGGCAAGGTCGCCTTCGTCGGCAGCGACATTCTGCCGGTCAAATATGCCGAACAGCTTAGGAAAGCGACGCCCGGCATCGAGTATGTCTATGAGAACGATCTCGTCCGCGACGTTCGGCTGATCAAAAGCCCGCGCGAACTCGACATGTTCCGCGAGGCCGGCGCGATGGTGACGGTGGCGCTGACCAAGCTGATCGAGGCGATGATCATGGGCAAGTCGGAAGCCGAAGCGGCGGCGCTCGGCGGTGCCGAATTGCTGCGTCGCGGCGGCGGCTGGCATCGCATCGCGATCTCGCATGGCGACAAATCGGCCTATCCGGAAAGCGATCCGCTCTACGGCTTTTCCCAGGCCGCGCCGAAGACCGGCGATATCTGCCACGCCTTCATTTATGGGCCCATCTGGCAGGGCTACTGGCTCGACCCCGGGCGTACCTTTGTCTGCGGCCGCAAGCCGACCGCGGAAGGGAAAAAGCTGATCGAAGATTGCGTGCTCGTGATGGACGCGATCGAGGAAAAGGTTCGCCCCGGCGCGAAGCATCGCGACGTGTCGCGTCATGCGCGCAAAATCCACGACGAGGTGAAAACCGAGGAATGCTTCTACGATACGAGCTGGCCGTATTTTGGTCACAGTAATGGCTGTCTATGGGAGAAGCCGTTCCTGCTCACCGATCCGGACAAGGTGCCGGAGGAGTGGGTGTTCCAGGAAGGGATGGTCGCCAGTTCCGAAGCGTTCCTGACCCGGACCGGAATCGGCACCGCCTCTTACGAGACCAACTGGATCGTGACGAAGGATGGAATCGAGAAGATCACGCCGTTGCCGATGATCTGGTGGTAGCAGAACAAGATGCCGGAAGCCGGCTGGCCGGCTTCCGGTGCAGCAATGGGAGGACACAATGAAGAACGCAAAACAGCAGGGCGACACCTATCCGATCAGCTTCGATCCGCGGACCGGGTTGCTGCGCACCCGCACCTATAGCGGTCTCTCGCGCCGTCAGTTTGGCAAGAGTCTGGCGGCGGCCGGTGCAGCCGGCGCGATCGCCGGCATGATGCCGGGACAGGCCAAGGCCGACACGACCGTCAAATATGTCGGTTGGCAGGGTTATGACGAAGGCATCAACGCCGATGGCTGGTTCGCCAGCCAGGAGATCACGCTGCAGCCGACCTATATTACGGCCGGCAACGAAGAGATCATCGCGCTGTTGCAGTCGGGCGGCAAAGGCAATGTTGATTTCGTGTCGCCGGCCGCGCTTTACGTCCCGTTCTATGTCGAGATCGGACTGGTCGAGCCGCTCGACCTCGATCGCATTCCGAATTACGCCAATCTGTTCCCCGAATTCCAGGACATGCCGACGCTCGCGATCGACGGCACGCATTACGGCACGCCGTTCATCTGGGGCTCGATCCCCATGATGTACAATGCCGACGTGGTCACTGAACCGCCGACCTCGTGGCTCGACATGATGGATCCGCGTTGGCAGAACAAGGTCGCGTTCGTCGCCGATCTCATCGGCGTGATGCCGCCCTTTATGGCGCTCGCCGGCGAGACGCGGACGCCATGGATCGCAACGCAGGAAACGCTCGACGAAGCGACCGAGCTCCTGATCAAGATCAAGAAAGAGCACGCCCTCACGGTCACGCCGGGCTATGGCGAACTCGGTTCGCTGTTCGCCAGTGGCGAGGTGGTCATGGCGCCGGCCTGGGAACCGACCAGCGTATGGGGCGGAGCCGATGCCGTGAACCTCGATTGGGTCATGCCGAAGGAAGGCGGGCTGGTGTTCGTCGACAATCTGTCGATCGTGCCGGGTGCGCCGGAAATGGACCGTGCCTACGAGGTGCTGAACCAGTCGCTGACGCCCGAGGCGCAAGCCCACACTGCGAATCTAAACGCGACCGGCACGGTGGTCCGCGACGCGGTGCCGATGATCGACGAAGGGACGCGCGCGCTTTATCCTTACGACGATATTGCGGGCTGGTTCGAGGCGGCCGGCGGCATTACCCAGCTCTGGCCGACGCAGCCCGATGGCGATAACGTGACGTTCGATGATGTCACGCGGGCTTGGGAACGTTTCCTGAGCGCCTAGCCGGCGATCGTCGTACAGGGCATGGCGGTAAACACGGACCAGCAACCCCTCGTTCGTCTTCGGGGAGTCTGTAAGCAGTTTGGTGGGGTCGCGGCGGTTCATCCGCTCGACCTCACCATCGACCATGGGGATTTCCTGGCGATCCTCGGCCCGTCGGGATGCGGCAAGACCACCCTCCTCAACATCATCTCCGGCTTTCTGTTCCCCGATGCGGGCAGCATCGAAATCGACGGTCTCGATGTAACGCGCGTTCCCCCGGAGCGGCGCGCGACCAACATGGTGTTCCAGAGTTACGGTCTCTTTCCGCACATGACCGTCGAGCAGAACATCGCCTATGGGCTGCGGGTGGCGGATGCGCCGGCCGACGAGTGCAAGCGCCGTGTCGCCGAGATGGTGGCGCTGGTGCATCTGGACGGGCTCGAACGGCGCAACGTGACCGGTCTCTCCGGCGGCCAGCAGCAGCGGGTTGCGCTCGCCCGCGCGCTGATCATGCGCCCGAAGGTCCTGCTGCTCGATGAGCCGCTCGCGGCCCTCGATCTCCAGTTACGCAAGGCGATGCAGGTCGAACTCCGCCGCATCCATCGTTCGATCGGCGGAACGTTCGTGTTCGTGACGCACGATCAGGGCGAGGCCATGGCGCTCGCGAACCGGATCGCCGTCATGCAGGGTGGACGGATCGTGCAGCAGGGAACGCCGCGCGAAATCTACGATGCGCCCCGTACGCGGTTCGTATCGACCTTCATCGGCGATGCGAACCTGCTTCGCGGCCAGGCGCACGGCGGCGCGGTCACGCTGGCGGCCGGCCCCGTTTTCGCTCAGGCGGGCGCAGACGGGCCGGTGGTGGCCGTGGTGCGGCCCGAACAGGTCCAGATCGGACCGCCGGATGCGGTCGCCGCCTCGCCGGACCAGGTCCTGCTCGCCGGCACGGTGCAGGACGTCGTCTATGTCGGCACCTATGTGCGGTTCCAGGTCGCAGTCGACGGCTCTGAACTGATCGTTCATGCAGGCAGCGGCCGCGCCGCGCCGGTTATCGAGGTCGGCGCCCCGGTCGCGATCTGGTGGTCGCTGTCGGACCATCTGGTCCTGCCGGAAGAATAGCCGTGATTGCGCAACGCGGGCGATACGCCCTTCTCGCGCCGTCGACCGGGGTCTTTCTTCTCTGCTTCGTCGCGCCGCTTTCCTACTTCCTGCTGTTGAGTTTCTATCGGATCGTCAGCTATCAAATCGATACGACGATCACGGGCGAGAACTACATCGTTGTCTGGCGCGACTACTTCCGGTCGCTCAGCTTTACCTTCGCAATCGCGCTGGCGGTCGCCCTGTCCGTCACGGCGCTCGCGTTCGGCTTTGCATTCTATGTCCGGTTCAAAGCCGGACGCTTCGGTATCCTGCTGATCTTCGTCGCGCTGATCACCCTGTTCGGCGGCTATCTGACCAAGATCTATGTCTGGAAGACGATTCTCGGCCAGACCGGCATCCTCAACACGACCCTAATGACGCTCGGCGTGATCGACGAGCCGATCGGCCTGTTTCTCTATAATCCTTTCGCGGTCATCGTGACGCTCGGACATTATCTGATGCCGCTCGCGGTCCTGCCGATCTACGGATCGCTGCGCAACATCGCCGACACGCCGTTGCGCGGCGCGCGAGATCTCGGCGCCAGCCGCTGGCGCGTCTTCTTCGATATCATCCTGCCGCAATGCCGGATCGGCATCGTGTTCTCGTTTGCGTTGTCTTTTTTGTTTGCGGCCGGTGATTACGTCACGCCGCTGCTCGTCGGCGGGCCGTATACATCCATGCTCGGCGTCATCATCCAGCTTCAGTTCGGTATGCGCTTCAACGCACCGCTGGGTGCGGCGATGGCCTTTACGGCGATCGGAATCTGTATTCTGGTGATCGGCAGTTTCGATCTGTTGCTGCGGCGCCTGCTCAGGGTACCGACATGATCTCGAAGCTGGTCTGGACCCTGTTCATTGCTTTCTGCTGCATTTTCCTGCTGTCGCCGCTGGTCATTCTCGCCGTGTTCTGTTTCAGCGAGGATCGCGCGATCGCGTTTCCGATCAACGAATTCGGATTCAAATGGTGGGGCGAGCTGTTCGCCAATCCGACCTTCTGGCCGTCGGCACGGAACAGTATGGTCGTCGTCGCCGTGACCGGGACGGTCAGTACCATCATCGGCACGCTGGCGGCGTTCGCGCTTGCGCGCATGGCAAGCGCCCGCGCGGGTATCTGGATTGCGCTGCTCACCCTGCCGGTCATGCTGCCGCCGCTGGTGCTCGGCGTGGCGCTGCTGTCTTTTTTCTCGCGCGCCGGGATCTCGCTGGGGCTCGATACGGTCATCCTTGCGCATATCCTTTTTACCCAGCCGTTCGTCATCCTGATCGTCCATGCCACCATGGTCGGCTTCGATTATGCCGCGGTCGCTTCAGCGCGCGATCTTGGGGCCAGTCCCTTCTACGCGTTCCGGACCGTCACACTGCCGATCGTGCGCCCGTCCATCATCGGCGCGGCTTTGGTGGCGATGGCGATCTCGCTCGACGATTTCATCATCACCTTCTTCACGATCGGTGGCGGCAATACCCTGCCGACATTCCTTTGGGGTATGCTGCGCAAAGGCATAACGCCACAGCTCAACATCGTGGCAATGATGCTGATGTCGCTGACGATCGCGATCAGCATCATTGCCATGCGCCTCACGCGCTATCGCGGCTAGCAGCCGGCAGTCAGGGTGATCTTGGTGGGTGCGGAGGATCCTCGCGCGGAATCCGGTCGGGCTGTTACGGGCGCCGTGCTCGTGGCATCGGCTGCATCATCGCCGCTCATTGCCGATCTGACCGCGGCGCTGCAGCAGCGCGGCATTGCGGTGCGCTCAGCGGCCGCGCTATCGGCCGGAGAATCGCCGGTTTTTGTCGCACTCGCGCATGTGGCAGCGGGCGCCGATCTGCCGGCGAGCGATCGCGACGGATTTGCCGACGAGGTCACGGCGCTCGTCGAACCGGTGCTGACCGGGCTTCGCCAGGCAATCGAGCGCCTGCGCGAGACCGGCGGGGCGATCGTGACGTTGCTGGTCGGCGCGGCGGGCCGGCCCGGCAACGATCTTCTGTTCGAGGCGGTCGGCGGCGCCGTCGCAAATCTCACCCGATCGGCGGCGCTTCACGCCGGCAAGTCGGGCTATCGCGTCCGGGTTAACTTTATCCGGACCGGGCGCAGCGACGCGGCGGCGATCGCGTCCGCGGCCGATGCGATCGCGTGGCTCGGCAACGAAGATACCGGTTTCGTTACGGGCATCGAAATCGACCTCGATCGGGCGGCGCATTATGGCCGCTGATCTTTCTGGACGCACGGCGCTGGTGACGGGTGCGGCATCCGGGCTCGGCGCTGCAATCGTCGAGCGGCTGGTCCGCGCCGGCGCCAGGGTCATCGTGAGCGACCGTCATGCGGCACAAGGTCTGGCTTTGTGCCAACGCCTGGCGGGCGACGGGCACGATGTCGACTTCGTCGAGCACGATGTAGCCGATGGGGCGAGCTGGCAGCGAACGCTCCAACATATTCGGGCGGGCGGCGGCGCACTCGACATCCTCGTCAACAATGCCGGAATTCAGCAGGCAAAAACCATCGAGGAAGCCAATACAGACGATCTGCGCACCCATATGCGGGTCAATCTGGGCGGGGTGCATCTCGGGACTCTGCGTGGCATCGCGGCAATGGCAGATCGTGCCGGCCGACCGGCGGGCGCGATCGTGAACGTCATTTCGACCTACGGGCTCGTCGGCGAAGAATTCAACGCGCCCTATTGCGCCAGCAAGGGTGCCGCCCGGGCGGTGACCCAGGCTGCGGCGCGCTATTGCCGCGAACGTCGCTTGCCGGTGCGCGTCAACGCGGTCCACCCGGGCTGCATCATAACGCCGCTGGTCGAGCGCGAGCATCGCGAGACGCTTGCCAAGCTGCCCGGCGGCGATGGCGCGGCGCTCTGGGAGGAATGGCGCCTCGAACATCCGATCGGGCGGCTCGGCCAGCCGGCCGACATTGCCGCCGCCGTCCTGTTCCTGGTCTCGGATGGCGCCGCGGCGATCTCCGGCCTCGATCTGCCGGTCGATGGCGGTTATCTCGCGCAGTAGAACGGTCTGCGCCGGCAGGCTAACCAGATCGACGTTTCTTCAGAGCCAGGCGGCCAGCGATTCGACGCAGAGACGGGGGCTCGCCAGAACCAGTTTGCCGGTTTTCCTGCCGATGTCGTCCGCGAGATGCGCCATCGAAGCCTGCGCCAGAACGATCAGTTCGTTGTCCTGTGCAAGCTTTGCCGCGGCTTCGCTGACGATCGCATCGTGGCGCTCCTGATCGCCGGCAAATTTGGCACGATAGGCTTCCTCCTCGAGTACCGTGGTGATTTTGACCGATCGGCCTTTCGCCGCCGCATGGCTTTCGAGCAGTCCGCTACTCGCGGAAACCGTGCTCGACGCCGTGCATAGAAGACCGATCCTGGTACCCTCGCTGACGGCACGCTCGGCCATGGCATCGTCGATCTTGAGAAACGGCACTGTCACGCTTTTTCGCGCGGCATCGACGGCCGGCGAGGTCGACGAGCAGGTCGACAGGACCAGATCGGCGCCGGCCTGTTCCGCCATCTCGCCGTAACGGGTCATACGCTGCGTGATCGATGCGTCGAGCCCGCCATTGGCGAGCAAATCGGCGAGCAGCTTTTCATCGACGAAATGAAACACCTCGACGCCGGGATGGCGCTGTTTGGTGAGGCCATCCATCAACCCGGCGAGACCGAGCACGGTGTGGATCATGCCGATCCGTTTGGCGGGTTTCCGATCTGTCACGCGAGGTTCCTTTCGTGAGCCGGCTGGAAGAAAGGGCGGGCGGCGCTAGAGAAATTTGATGAGATGCTCGCTTGAAACTGCGATGTCGTGCTGGACCGACGCGCCCACCGCCACGGCATTGCCGCGACGCAGGGCGGTAATGATCTCGCCATGGCACTCGTTTGCGTCGTACTGAAAGCGCCCGATCTTGAAAAGATTGTTGAGAAACGGTCCGACCTGGAGCCACAGCACCTCGATGAAATTCAGAAGGCTCGGCGAATCGCCGGCCTGATAAAGCGTAAAATGGAATTCCTCGTTCAGTCGCAGGTAAAGCCGCGCGTTTTCGGCCTTGGTCGCATCGTGCATCCGTTTATCGAGGCGCTCCAGTTCCAGCGGCAGCTTGGCATCCGCCTTGCCGGCGGCCAGTTCACCCGCGAGCCCTTCGAGCGCCAGCCGGATTTTCGTGAGTTCCTCGAACTTCGTCCGCGTCAGTTGCGGCACGACGATCGACCGGTTGGGCAGAACCTCGAGCGCATGTTCGGCGACAAGCTGTTTCAGCGCTTCCCGCACCGGGGTCGGCGATACCCCGTACTCGATTGCCAGATTGCGGATCCGCAGAACCTCGCCCGGGGCAACCTGCCCCGACATGATGCTGTTCTTGATTTGCAGATAGGCTTTTTCGTTCAGCGTTTCATGTCTGATCTGTGTCATCTCGTCGACCGATCGTTGTGCGCTCGCCCGCCGATCGTGGGCCCCCGTTGCGACTATAGGCGAAGCAATGCCTGTGAGAAAACCGGGACTTCCCATCGCTTATGCGTTGGGTCCCCGTTGTCGGTACAGAGCGCTCGGCAGGGCCGGGTTCATGCCGGTCGCGCCGATGCCGGCAGGTCCGCCAGGGTGGCATCGAGCGAGACCCGCAAGCGGCGGACCATTTCGTCGATCTCGGACGGACTGATCGTCAGCGGCGGCGAGAATGCGAGAATATCGCTGTTGAGCAGCGGCCGGGTGAGGAGGCCGTTCTTCAACGCGTGATTGTTGACGCGGCGGGCCATCCCGATCTCGGCGGGGAAGGGGACGCGCGCCGTCTTGCTGGCGGATAGTTCGATACCGGCAATCAGCCCCACGCCGCGAACCTCGCCGACCAGCGGATGCGAGCCGATCTCGCTTGCCAGCTTCTTCTGCAGATAGGCACCGCTGCTCGCCGCGTTTCCGATCAGGTTTTCGCGCTCCATGATCGCAATGTTGGCGAGCCCGGCTGCCGCTGCGACCGGATGAGCCGAATAGGTAAAGCCGTGGCCGAACACCTGCGTCTCGCCCATGTTGGCAAGCAACTCATTCCAGACCCGGTCGGATACGATCGTACCGGAGAGCGGCTGATAGCCGCTGGTGACGCCCTTTGCGAAGGTCATGATGTCGGGCCGGATATCGAGCAGATGTGAACCGAACCAGGTGCCGAGCCGGCCGAACCCGCAGATGACTTCATCGGCGATCATCAATATGTCGTGGCGATCGAGCACCGCCTGAATTTGCGGGAAGTAATTTGCCGGCGGCACGATCACCCCGCCCGCGCCCATGATCGGTTCGGCAATGAAGGCACCGACGGTGTCCGGTCCTTCTTTTTCGATCAGCTGCTCGAGGTCGGTCGCCAGCCGCTTCGCGAAAGCCTCGCCGGTCTCGCCGGGCTGTGCATCGCGATAGGGATAGGGGGCGGACGTGCGCAACACGCGATCGATCGGCAGGTCGAAGGCCTGATGCACCGTGTCGAGCCCGGTCAGGCTGCCCGCTGCAATCGTAACGCCGTGATAGGCGCGATCGCGGGCGATGATTTTCTTCTTCTTGGGCCGGCCGCGCATATTATTGAAGTACCAGACCAGCTTGATCGCCGTGTCGTTCGCATCCGATCCGGACGTGCCGAACAAAACGCGGCGCAAGCCATCGGGCGTCTTGCTCGCGATGCGTTCGGCGAGAAGGATTGCGGGCTCGTTACTCATCGATGCGAACGTGTGGTAATAGGGCAGCTTCTGAACCTGGCGGTAGATCGCTTCCGCGATCTCCTCGCGCCCATAGCCGACGTTGACGCACCACAAACCGGCCAGCCCGTCGATGTATTCGTTGCCGCGCGAATCCCGGATGAAGATGCCCTGACCGCTTTCGACGACGATCGGCCCGTTCTCCGCATGGGCCCGGAGGGCCGTGTAGGGATGAAAGAAATGGTCCCGGTCGATCTGTTCGAGCGAGATGTTTCTCGGTCCTGCCGTCGGCGTCATGGCCCCGTCTCCTTGCTGCCCGGGCGTTGCCGGGTTCGAGTATAGATATATAATATATCATATCTGACGGCGCGCAACGGCGGCACCCAACGGCGGCAATCCTGGGCGGCAGTGAACTGGGTCGATAAGGAAAAACATCAGAAAGGCGAATGGGCACGATGGCATTGCTGCTCGGCTGTATCGCCGATGACATGACCGGCGCCACCGATCTGGGGTCCTCGCTGGTCCGCGCGGGCGTGCCGACATTGCTCACGGTCGGCGTACCGTCTGGTCCGCTCGAAACGGCGACGGCTGGCGCCATCGTGATCGCGCTCAAGTCGCGCATGCTGCCGGCGCAGGACGCCGTCGAACAATCGCTCGCCGCGCAGGCTTGGCTCCAGGCGGCTGGCGTGCATCAGTTTCTGTTTAAGTACTGCTCGACATTCGATTCGACCGACGCCGGCAATATCGGTCCGGTCGGCGATGCGCTGCTCGACGCGACCGGCGAGAGCTGCACCATTGTGTGCCCGTCTTATCCTGCCAATCGGCGAACGGTCTATCAGGGCAATCTCTTCGTCGGCGCCCAGCTTCTGTCGGAATCGCCGATGCGAGACCATCCGTTGACGCCGATGACCGACGCAAATCTGGTGCGCGTCCTTTCGCGTCAGACGCAGCGTCCGGTCGGCCTCGTTGCCTATGACGATGTCGTCCGCGGGCCCGCTGCGATTGCCGAACGCCTCGATCTGCTGCGACGCGAGGGTATCGCCTATGCGGTCGTCGACGCGATCGACGATCGGCATTTGGCCGACATTGCCATCGCCTGTCGCGGTCGCCGCCTGGTGACTGGCGGTGCCGCTATCGCTGCCGGGCTCGTGGAGAATTTCAGGAATCGCGGATTGCTGGCGGATGTTGTCGATGGCGGAATATCCGCCTGGCCGGCTGGCCCGGCCGCGATCATGGCTGGATCGAGTTCGACGGCGACGCTGGCCCAGGTTTCTGCGGCACGCGTGCGCTGGCCGTCCTGGCAGCTCGATCCGCTCGCGCTCGCCGAAGGCGGCGGGCATGTGGACGACGCCGGCGCCTGGGCGACCCGGCACATGACATTGTCGCCCGTGATGATCTACGCGAGCACGACGCCGGAGTCCCTGAGAGAAATCCGCAGCCGGCTCGGGCGGGATCGGGCCGGTGCTTTGATCGAACAGGCGTTCGCGCAGATCGCCGAGCGTCTGGTGGCGGCCGGGCTGCGCCGCCTGATCGTGGCCGGCGGCGAAACCTCCGGTGCGGTCGTTGCCGGGCTCGGCATTCGCGCGTTGCAGATCGGTCCTCCTATTGCGCCCGGTGTGCCCTGGACGTTGAGCCGTGGCGAACCGGCGATAGCCTTGGCGCTGAAATCAGGTAACTTCGGCGGGCCGCAGTTCTTTATCGAGGCGCTGGAGATGCTGCCATGAGCGACGCAAAGGTTCGCGAAGCCATCGCCCGGTTCGGACGGTCACTGTTCGAGCGCCGCCTGACATTCGGCAGCACCGGCAATATCAGCGTTCGGACCGCCGAGGGCTGGCTCGTGACCCCGACGGGAAGTTCGCTCGGTCGGCTCGATCCAGCGGAATTGACGAAGATCGACGAGACCGGTCGGGTTCTCTCGGGCAACCCGCCGACCAAGGAACTCGCTCTGCATCTGGCAATGTACCGGGAACGGCCGGCTGCGAGCGCGGTGGTGCATCTGCATTCGACGCATTCGGTCGCTGTCTCCTGTCTCGCCGATGTCGATCCCGACAACGTGCTGCCGCCGATCACGGCGTATTACGTGATGCGGGTCGGCCGCTTGCCGCTCGTGCCCTATCATCCACCGGGCGATGCGACCCTGGTCGATGCCGTGCGCCTGCACGCGTCGAAGCACGCTGCGATCCTGATGGCCAATCACGGTCCGATCGTCGCCAGCCGGTCTCTCGAAGCCGCGATCGATGCCACCGAAGAGCTCGAAGAAACCGCCCGGCTGTTTCTGCTGTTGCGGGGCGAACGCACCCGCTGGCTGAGCGACGAGCAGGTTGCCGATCTTCACCGTCGTTTTCCGCCCGACTGACCACCCCCGGGAGATGATTTTATCCACCGGATCCGATCCTGCGCTCCGCCTGGATCCGCTATCGCCCCATACAAACTGATTAATCCGTTCGTATAGGGTTATGAAAAACTCGCCTCTGCATGTGGATGGTTTCGCCGGGCGGCCAAATAACGCTTGATTGAAGCCCCGGAACGGCGATTACTCGGTTATGGGTCAACGGATCGTCGGCGTGTCGGCGGCCCGGATGTTCGGCAGGGCAACCCGAATCAGCCCGTTTGAGGAGATGAACTCGCACGAACCGCCGTGGCGATCCGGCGGCATGTGGCGGGCTCTATATGCCGTCGCGCCTTTGGCGGGGCGGTGGGCGAGGACAGGGGATTCGCCCGCGCCGTCGAAACGGCGGGGCGATCGAACGCGCCGAGGGTGAAGCGTTGAAGCTACGCACCTCGCTACTGATGCTGACGCTGGCAGTCCTGCTGCCGGCCCTGCTCTATATGGCGACGACGGTGTTTGTCCTCGCGCGCGAGGAACAGGCGACCCTGCGGAACGGGCTCGACAATACGGCGCACGCGATCGTCGATGCGGTCGACACGCATATGATCGGCGTCATCCAGTCGATGTCCGTTCTTGTTGCCGCCAACGATTTTGATGCGCTCGACATCGCAGACTTCCACGAACAGGCCACCAAAATCGTCGAATCGCAGGAGGATTGGGACTATATCGTCCTGGCAGACGAAAGCGGCACGCCCCTCGTCCACACATTGCGTCCCTACGGCACGTCGCTGCCGATGATTGCCGATCTGCCGTACTTCATCGAGGCGATCGAAAGCAGCGAGGTTTCTGCGGGAACCGGGCTGTTCATCGGCAGAATATCTGAAAAGCCGCAATTCGCTGTGGCGATGCCCGTGCACGTGGCGGGCGATGTTCGATACGTGCTGGGCGTTGTGCTGGATCCCGACGAACTGGGCCGCGGATTCTCGTCGTCGGTTCTGCCCGAAGGCTGGTCCGAATGGCTTCTCGATCGCAATCACACAATCATCGGCGGCACCGGCACCGGCGCCATTCTGGGCAACGCAGCGCCGCCGGATCTCATCGAGCAGCTCGGCGACCGCGAATCCGGAAGTTTCGAATCGATCGACGCGGCGGGCGAAATGACGATCGGCGTGTTTCGACGATCGCCGTTGACCGGCTGGACCGTCGTAATGGCCGTGCCCAGGACGACGTTCACCGCTGCCGTATCGAACTCGACCGCCGCGATTGTCGGCGGTGGCATCGCGTTCCTCGCGCTGGGCGTCGGCCTGTCGATGGCCGTCGGGCGGCGGACGTCACATTCGATCCGCGGTCTCGCGGGGCTTGCGCGCGTTCTTGCCGACGGGCGCTATCCGACGCCACGCCCGCGGGCCCAGATCGATGAAATCGAAGAGATCGGCCAGGAAATCGATCGTGCCGCCGGTTTACTCGACCGGCGATCGCGCCAGCAGGCGGCGATCGCCGAACTCGGCCTGATGGCCGTCACCGTGACCGATCGCGATGCGCTGTTCGCCCACGCAACGTCGGTCATGGCCGAAGGGCTCAGCGTTGAAACCGGCGCGCTGCTTGAGCTGATGCCGGACAACATCAATCTGGTACTGCGCGCGCGCGTCGGCTGGCCGGCGGATTCCATCGGCGCCGTGGTTGCGCAGCGCGATCTTCGATCACAGGCCGGTTACGCATTGATCTCGCGCGAGCCGGTCGTGGTCACGAACCTTGCCGAGGAAACCCGGTTTGAACCTCCGCCGGTGATGCGCGAGCGGAATCTGATTAGCGGAATGAGCGTCGTCATTCGCGGGCCCGAACGTCCGTTCGGCGTTCTCAGCGCGCATACCGGTCGCAGCCAGCGATTCTCGGCGCAGGACATCAGCTTTCTCCAGGCGATCGCCAACATCCTGTCGGCAGCCTTGCTGCGCGGCGACAGTGAGCGCGCGCTCGCCGAAAGCGAACGACGCGCCCGGCATTTCTTCGAAAGCATGAATGCGGTGCCGTACTGCTTCGATGTCGATGCGCAGCAATACACCTATGTCGGCCCGCAATCGATGCGTCTGCTCGGGATCTCGCAGCAGGAATGGGGCACCGTCGGCTGGTGGCAGCGCCACATGCATCCCGACGATCGGATCACCATGGATGCGCTCGAACAGGTCATGACCCGGCGCGGCGAAGATTACGTGCTCGAGTATCGCATGATCGCCGCCGACAACCGGATGGTCTGGATCCGCGACATCGTGCATGTCGAAATCGACGAAAAGGGTCACAAGGTTCTCTACGGTATGGCGATCGATATTACCGAGAGCAAAGAGAAGGAGCGCCAGCTCAACGAAGCGCAGAAACTGCAGGCGGTCGGACAGCTCACCGGCGGTGTCGCGCATGATTTCAACAATCTGCTCGCCGTCATTCTTGGCACCAGCGAGTTGATGGCCGAGCGCTCGCGCGACGATCCGGTGATGCGGAAGACGGTCGAACAGATCGCCAATGCGGCCGAGCGCGGTGCGGCACTCACGCAACGTCTGCTGGCTTTCTCCCGCCGTCAGGCCTTGCGTCCGAGCGAGACCGATCTCAATGCGCTGGTCCTCGACCTGAAGCCGCTGCTGGAAAGCACCCTGGGGGAACGGGTCGTCATCGAAACCCGGCTGGCGCCCGATCTTGCACACACGCTGATCGACCCAAACCAGGTGGAGAGCGCTCTGGTCAATATCGCGATCAATGCCCGCGATGCGATGCCGGACGGCGGTCACCTGCTCATCGAAACCCGGAATGTCGCCATGCTGCAGGGCGACCCGAGCTGGACCGAATCCATGCAGCCCGGCGCGTATGTCGTCCTGTCAGTGACCGATTCGGGTGTCGGTATGGGTCCTGATATCAAGGCCCGCGCCTTCGAGCCGTTCTTCACGACGAAGGATGTCGGCAAAGGCAGCGGACTTGGTCTCAGCACGATCTACGGATTTGTCCGGCAATCGGGCGGCCATGTCGGCATCGACAGCGAACCGGGCCGCGGCACGACGGTGCGGCTTTATCTGCCGCGGCTCACGGTGCGACCTGCGGCAGTTGCCGACAGGGACGATGCCGGCATTCCCATGGGCGATGAGACTGTCCTCATCGTCGAGGACGATCCGGCCGTCCGTCGGATCGTCGCCGGGATGGTGGCGAGCCTCGGTTATGATACGCACGAGGCGACTGACTGCGCCGATGCCCTGCAACGCCTCGAGCGCAACGGAAAGGTCGACCTGGTCCTCACCGACATCGTCATGCCGGGCCAGATCGGCGGATGGGAGCTCGCCCAGACCGTACGCGAGCGCTGGCCGCGAACGCGCGTTTTGCTCACCAGCGGCTATTCGGACAGGGTTATCGGGGAAGGGGAGCAGGCGAACGGCCGGACGCCTATTCTCACCAAGCCGTATCGCAAGCGCGAGCTCGCACATAAGATTCGGGAAGTGCTTCAGTCACCGATCGCCATGCAAAGCTGAGGAGCACGCATGCAGGGCGCACAGGATTGGCCCCAATCGGGCCAGATAGAGGCCGGCGCCGAAACCGAGGACGGCTCGTCGCCTCGGCCGTCGTCGCGGCTGCTGCGCGGCGTCGAGCTTCTGAATACGCCGATCTGGGACTGGGATGTTCCGACCGGAAAACTTTATGTCTCGCTCGCCTGGAAGCAGCAGCTCGGCTACGCCGATCGCGATCTTGAGAGCAGTATTGGCGTCTGGGAATCGCTGTTGCATCCGGCCGACCGGTCGCGCGTGACCAATCTTCTGAATGCGGCTCTGGATGGCACCACAACGCGATATGAATCCGAGTTTCGCCTCAAGCATCGCGATGGCAGCTATCGCTGGATGCTCGCCAAAGGCCGCATCGTTCGCGATGAATCCGATATGCCCGTCCGGGTGCTTGCAACGCATGTCGATATCACGGACCGGCAGCGAATCCAGGAAGCGCTTGCCGATAGCGAAGGGCGGATGCGCCGGGCACAGCGCATGGCAAAGATCGGCCACTGGATCTGGCGGGCCAGTGGCAGCGATATCCATAAGCTAGGCGGTACCGCTGAATATTCGGAATCTGCCGCCGCCATCTTCGGCGTGCCGGCGCCGGAACTCTCGGTTTCGAACGGGGAGTATCTGAAGCGATTCGTCTACCCGCCCGATCGCGACAAGGTGCAGAACGTCTTCGGCGATACAGGCTTCGGATACGCACTCGAGTACCGCATCGTCGCAGCTGACGGAACGGTCAAGGCGATCTACGAAACGGCCGAAAACGAGATTACGCCCGACGGCGATTCGATCGTCACGCACGGGACCGTTCAGGACATTTCAGAGCGCCGGGAGGCTGAAATCGCGCTGCAGCGGCGCGAGCAGCTCTACCGGTCGGTGATCAGCACCGCACTCGATGCGTTCATCATGATCGATGCCGGCGGCGCGATCATGGAATGGAATCCCCAGGCGGAGGCGATGTTCGGCTGGACGCGCGAGGAAGCCATCGGATCGATGCTGGCCGACATGATCATTCCCGAGAAGATGCGCGAGGAATATCAGGCCGGCATCGCCGCGTATCTCCAATCGGGCCAGTCGGCGTTCGTCGGCCGACGCAACGAGATGACCGGCCGGCGCCGCGACGGCACCGAGTTTCCTGCCGAGGTCGTCGTCTCGCCGATCCGCATGGAGGACGAGGTCGTCTTCAGCGGTTTCGTCAAGGACATGTCCGCGCAGCACGAGATCGAGGCGCAGCTTCGCCAGGTGCTGAAGATGGAAGCAATCGGCCAGCTCACCGGCGGCGTCGCGCATGATTTCAACAATCTGCTCGGCATTATTCTGGGCAACAGCGAGCTGCTCAGCGAAGCGCTCAAGGACAACCCCGAGCATCGCCGGATGGCAGAACTGATTGCGCGTGCCGCGGAAAGCGGATCGGCCCTCACGCATCGCCTGTCTGCGTTCGCCCGGCGCCAGGTGCTGCGGCCGCAATCGATCGAGCTGACCGGCGCCATTGCCAACTTTCTGCCGCTGATCACCCGCACGCTCGATGCCAGCGTCAAGATCCATACCTCGATCGCGGCCGGAATCTGGGCGATCAGCGCCGATCCGGAGCAGCTCGAAAATGCGCTGATCAATCTGGCGGTCAATGCCCGCGACGCGATGCCCGATGGCGGCACCCTCACCATCGAAGCGCAGAACATTCTGCTCGATGAGGATTATAGAACGCGCAACCCGGGCGTCACCCCGGGCAACTATGTGATGATCGACGTGACGGATACCGGAACCGGCATGTCGCGCGAGATTCTCGAACGCGCCTTCGACCCGTTCTTTACGACCAAGGATGTCGGCAAGGGCAGCGGCCTGGGCCTCAGCATGGTGTATGGCTTTGCCAAACAATCCGGCGGTCACGTCAAGATCTACAGCGAGGCGATGCGCGGGACCACCGTGCGGCTCTATCTGCCGGTTGCCGATACGGCACCGATCGTTCGCGCCGTTCCCGACGACGTTGCCGTCGTGGGCGATGAGGAAGTCATCCTCGTCGTCGAAGACGACGAGCGGGTCCGCGAGGTGACGGTCGAGCAGCTGCGCGGCCTGAAATACCGGGTGCTCGAGGCCAGCGACGGACCGGCTGCCATCGGCGTGCTGCAGAACGCCGGCCGGATCGATCTGGTGCTCACCGATATGGTGATGCCGGGCGGCATGACCGGCATCGATGTCGGCAAGAAAGCCGGCGAAATGGTGCCGGACGTGCGCGTGCTTTATATGTCCGGCTATCCGACCAATGCCCTCACCGTCAGCGGGCTCGATCTGTCAGACGTGCCGATCCTGAGCAAGCCGTTCCGCAAAAAGGAGCTGGCCAACGCTATCCGCGCGGTGCTCGATAAATAAAGAATCGGGAATTGGTAAATGGCGGCCGTCCGCGCGAACCGCGCGATTCTATCGCTTGAGCGAGACCAGCCCGCGATTGAGCGCTGCCGCCAGAGCTTCGGTCCGGTTTGATACGCCGAGTTTCCGGTAGATCGATTGCAGATGCACTTTCACCGTGATCTCGGCGATTCCGAGACGCCGTGCGATCTCCTTGTTCGGCAGCCCCTCGGCAAGCGCCTTCAGCACTTCCATCTGGCGATCGGCGAGCGCCACTTCGCGGATATCGCGGTGGTCGCGCGCGGTGCGCGAGGCGGTCGATGCCATGAGCGCCGGCGGGACATAGACCTCCCCGGCGAGGATGATCTGCAATGCATTGACCAGCGTGCCGCCGGTCGTCGTCTTGGGAATGTAGCCGGCGGCACCATGTTCGAGCGCCTGGCTGACGTCGTCCGGATCCAGCGAACCGGAGAGGATCGCGATTGGCTTGTCGGGGGCCATTTCGCGAATCTTGTTGAATCCGTTGAACCCGTCCATGCCCGGCATATTGAGATCGAGCAGGATCAGATCGTAGACGCCATTGTCCCGCAGCAGGACCAGCGCTTCGTCCACAGAAGCTGCTTCGTCGAGTTGCACCGAGGCGGCGATCCGGGTGATGAACGGCGCCAGCGCCTCCCGGACCAGGCGGTGATCGTCCGCAAAGAGTACGCGGAGACTATCGTCTTGCGATTCGTCGGGCATCGAAATCCATCCTCATGCAGACTGCCTGGATCATCGAGCGCCAGATTGGCTCCAAACCACAGCCGAGCACCGATAGCATGTTATGCGGCTCGCAGGCGATGTCCACTCAAAACACAGTATCTCGCCGTTAATCCTCATCCTATCGCTTGGGCTCGTTCCAGCGTCTCCCCATTGTCGCCAGACAATACTATATACACGCACCCTTTGTAAAAACGATCCGACCGATCTGCAGGGCAAACCTGCGTGAGAACATGCGAGGACGCTACAGCCCAATCTACAGGTTGTCGGACGGAAGGAACAGTATGGAGCGTCGAAACGGCCATGCGTCCACATCGTGGGCCGCATGCGGCGGTGCCATAGGTGCGTTGTCTTTCACCGCCATCGACTAGTGGCGACGGTGCAGCGATGCCGGGTCTGGCCGTCAGACCGCTGCGGCTACGACGCTGACCTCGCGGTCTGCAGTGTGCAGGTAGGCGGCATCGAAATCGCAGGCCTGTTCCATCCTGCGGACATCGGTGAACTGCCAGTGATCGCGCTTAGTGACGAGAAAACCATCGCGGCGGAGCCGTTGCACGACACGACTAACATGCTCGGGTGTCAGGCCGAGGAGATCGCCGAGAACCGCCAGCGTCAGCGGCACGCGGAACGAGTCGCCATCATTCAGCCCGGCTTCTTCCATCCGGGTCAGAAGTTCGAGCAGGAAATGGCCGATCCGCTGGTAGCCGCTCCGACGGCCGACGCTGTACAGCCGCTCCGCCAGCAACGACCGGCTGATAGCGCCTGCCCAGATGAGCGCCGCCGTCGTTTGCGGAAAGTTGTGAACCGCCGCGCGATGCGCTTCCACCGCAATCTGCGAAATAACGATATCGTTGAGTGCGCTGTAGAGCATGTCGGCTTGGGGCAGCACGACCGACCAGCCATTGCCAGTATCGCCGGGGATCATGAGATCGATGATCATGCGCTGCCCGGTCGAATTCTGCCGCGACACGATGACGTAGCCGGATCGGATGATGAAGGGCCGCGTATCGCGATCGCCGGGCCGCACGAGATCTGTTCCCTTTGCGAAGGACTCGTTCCGTGCCTCTAGTGCCGTGAATGCCTGTTCAAGCTCCGAAGACGCGCCCGCGCGATTAATTCGCAGGAACGGACTGCCGGATACATTCAGCTTTTCTGTGATATCCATCGAATACCGCCTGACTGGTTTGTCGGCGTCATTCAGGCGAGAGGTCCTTGGCGAACGACCATGAAGATCTGTTCTGAAATCACCGGAAATGTCGTCGATGCTTAACGCTATAGGAGGCGCAAAGCGAGTTCCTTGCGCTCGATCAGTGTTTTCTCGAATAGATGCGATCGGTTTGTCACCGGCACTGATGTTCGCAAGACTTTCGCGTGAAATCGACCGGCCGCTGCGGGGAATGAGGCGTCAGGCGGGCGCGACAACGGCCTCGGGGATGGGGTGCGTCGAATGCAGATAGCTGGGATCGAAATCGCAGGCCTCCTTCATCCGGGTCAGATCCGGGAAATGCCAGTGATCGCGCTTTGTAACGAGGAAGCCGTCGCGCCGCAGCCGCTGCAGAATGCGACTGACATGCTCCGGTGTCAGGCCGAGCAGATCGCCCAGTACGGCCAGGGTCAACGGTGCTCGAAAAGAGGCGCCGTCGGTCAATCCGATCGATTCGAGCCGGGTCAGCAATTCCAGCAGGAAATGGCCGACGCGCTGATAGCCGTTACGTCGCCCGATGCTGTACAGGCGCTCGGCCAGCAGTGACCGGCTAATCGCGCCGGCCCACAGCAGGGCCGTCGACGATCGTGGGTGCGCCATCATCAGATCGAAATAGACCGGCGTCGGGATTTGCGAGACGACGACGTCGTTGAGCGCGGTATAGAGCATGTCGGATTCGGAAAGCACAATCGCCCGGGCATTACCGATATCGCCTGGAATGATCAGGTCGATAATCATTCGGTAGCCAGTGGCGTTGTTTCTCGAAACGATCACGTAACCGGTCTGGAGAATGAAAGGCGATGTGTCACGCTCGCCGGGTCGCACGAGATCCTGACCCTTGCTGAACGATGCCACCCGCGTCTCGAGAGCGGCGATCGCCCACCTCTCCTCGTCCGAGAGCGGCTTCATGCGGTTCATGCGGCGAATGAGGGGTGTGGTCACGGCCGAGACCCGTCGGTGTGACACCAGATAAGCTCAATCTCACGGCGTTCGGTCGGCATTCCGTTGCTGTTCGAGAGGAGCTTTAGGACAGCTCGGGTTGCGGACGATCATTCAGAAGAAAATTACGACAGGTTATTTGGGGTCGCTTTGCGCTGGATCAAAGATGGCACCGCGTCTTGCGTCAGAGTAAATCGGACTGCTTTTCGCGTATGGGTAAAGATACCGCGTCTTGCGTCAGAGGTAAATAGCTGGATCAGGGCACCCAAAACGAGCCGCCGCGAGAAAGCGCTCAGCTTAAGGCATGCCGCTTCGATTCCGGGTTATCGGAGAGATGCAGGTAGAACGGATCGAAGTCGCAGGCCTTCGCCATCCCGTCCAAATCCGGAAACTCGAACCGGTCGCGGACCGTCTTGATATAGCCATCGCGACGCAGGCGCTGCATGAGGCGGCTCACATGCTCGAGTGTCATGCCCAGGAGGTCGCCGAGCACGGACAATGTCAGTGGCGCCTGGAATGAATTGTCGTCGGCGAGGCCGGCCCGGCGCATTCTCATCAGCAGTTCGAGCAGAAAATGCCCGAGGCGCTGATACCCGTTGCGACGTCCGATACTGTAGAGTCGCTCCGCCAGAAGCGACCGGTCGACGGCATTAGCGAAGACCAGCGCCATGCCCAGACGCGGCTGCTTGGTGAGCAGGTCGTAATAGGTCTTCGGATGGAAGCGCGAAATCTGCACGTCGCTGATCGAATCGAAGAACATGTCGGTGCGGTCGAGCACGATCGACCGCAGATTTCCCAGATCGCCCGGGATCATCAGATCGATGATCAGGCGCTCGCCCGCACTGCTGGAACGCGAGACGATGACAAATCCATCGCACAGCACAAACGGCTTCGTTCCGTCCTCGCCGGGTTCGATCAGCTCTTTGCCCTTCGGCAGCTTCAGCGAATTTGCCTCCAATTCGGCAAGCGCCTCGCGATCGTCTGCCGTCAGCGGCATGATCGACCCGACCCGGCGACTGAGCGGGGTTTCTGTCGGGGCTTTTTCGCTTTTCGCGGTGAATATTTCCAGCATGCCGGCTATGACCGTGGGAGCCTTTATCTCGATGCAGAGGACGCGCTGGCGCAAGCTTCACGATGCCACGCCGATTAATTCATATACGAAAGGATCGTAGAGCCAATCCTTTATATATAGTCACATCACATATCCCATGTATTTGCTAGGCGATCACGGCGCGGCTATCCCGTTGCGCCAACGCAATCTCACAAATTTATCATAGGGAGCTGCGTCGATTCTGCGCAATCCTTGCGCTGAATCAGTGTGCGCATTTTCCCACTCTGCTACGGCTTAAGCGACATTCGGAAGGGAGGTTCGTTCCAGGGGATTCCCGCCAGCTCTGCCGATGATCACCGGTCCGGCGCTCGACACTTCGCTCGCCGCCAAACCGCCGGATCGCATCGGTTCAAAGGGGAGGACAGGCCATGCAACGTCTCATCGTCGTTTCGAACCGGCTTCCGGGCAACAAAGCGGAAGTACAGGACAGCGGCATGGCAGCCACCCTGATCGCTGCACTCGAAGATTCCGCTGGCCTCTGGATCGGCGGAGCCGAGGATCCCGATCGGCCGACCACGGCCGACGCGCCGGACAAGGAAGCCACCTATGGACGCGTCTGCGTCGGGCTGACGGCCGAACAGATCGCCGGCCATGCGTTTCTCGCCGAACACGCCCTCTCTCCGGTGCTGTATGGTCGCCTCGATCTGGCGCAATTCGACCAATCCAGCTATCTCGCCTATCGGCGCGTCAACGTGCGTTTTGCCGACACGGTCGCCCGTTATGCCGCGACCAGTGACAGCGTCCTCGTTCACGACCATCACCAGATTCCGCTGGCACGCGAACTGCGTCGTCAGGGCTACACGGTGCCGATCGGTTTCTTTCTTCGCGAGCCATTTCCCGATCCCGAAATTTTCGGGGCACTGCCCTGGGCGCGCGATCTGGCCGAGGATCTCGCCTGCTACGATCTCGTCGGGTTTCAGACCGACGAATGCCGCGCGAATTTTCAGGCGTTCGTCGAGCAGCATTGCGGCGGGAATGTCGCCGGCGACCGGCTTTCGATCGACGGCAGCAGCGTCGAGGTCGGTGCCTTTCCGACCGGCATCGACGCGAGCCGTGCGCAGACCATCGCGAATTCGTCGGCGGTCGATGCGCTGGTACGCCGGATCCGTGCGGTGCTGCATGGTCAGACCGCGATCGTCGGTCTCGAACGGCTCGACGAGATGAGCGGCATTCTCCGTTCGTTCAGCGCGCTCGAAACACTGTTCGAACAGACGCCGGAGCTGGCCGAGAGAATCTGCCTCCTGCAGGTGATGGGCGCAACGCCGCGTCCCGATCTGCGCGCCGCCGCTGGCGAGCTCAAGGCGATGTCGGATTGCATCAACGGCTGTTTCGGCAGCGACGAGTGGAAGCCGGTCCATCTCGCGAACCGCGCATTCACCCGCGCGGAAAAGTTGGCCCTGTTGCGGGCATCCCGGGTCGGCCTCATGGCGCGCCCGCGCGCGGGCATGGGTCTCGCGGCCAAGGAATATATCGCAGCACAGGATCCGGAGGATCCGGGCGTGCTGGTGCTCTCGCGGTCGACCGGAGCCGCCAGCGAGCTGACCGATGCGGTTCTGGTCGATCCGCTGGACGATTATTCGATCGCCACGGGCCTGCGGCGCGCGACCGAAATGCCGCGGGACGAGCGGCAGGGCCGCTGGCTCGCATCGATGCGCAAGGTGCAGGCAAACGACGCACAGCGCTGGCGCCAGCGACTGCTCGCCGCCGTGCACAGCGCGCATCATTCAAATCCGAGCGACACGTTTGTCGCGCGTCGCCGCGCGCACTAAGCGCTCATTCGGTCGGCCGGGCTTCGCATCGCTTTCGATCCGGCACCGGCCATCGCTACGCCGCGCGGCAAGCGCGATTGCATCGACGTAAGCGACTGACCTGGCGCAGCCCGGCGCCATGGTCGCCTGACCGGGTCGGCGCTCCCGCGACCGTTCATCGGCCCGATTGCCCCACTATGCCGGCCGCTCTGTCTCCGCAAGTGACGCGGACAGGCTGATTCATGACGAATTACCGCTAATCGACGTTGCAAATCATTTGCCTCATGGGGGACAATCCGGTCCAAAATCAGACAACAACGGCTCGACAGGGGTTCAACAGGGAGGACTACCATAATGCCGACCATCAAACTTTCACGCCGACAAATTCTGGCCAGCTCGCTTGCTGCGGGTGCGGCCGGCGCGTTCGGGGTCGTACCCTCGTTCACGAAAGCGCAGGACAATGTTCTCTATGTCAGGTTTGACAGCGACATTGCGGTCCTCGACCCTGGATACATGGTCGGCGGCACCGAGATCGAAACCCAGAAGGCGGTCATGCCTGCGCTGGTCGAATACGTCACGATGGAAGACGGCTCGCTCGGCTGGGAGCCGACGGTCTATGCCAGCTCCGTCGTGCAGCGCGACGATCTGCACATCGATTTCGAACTCAAGCCCGGCTTCATGTGGACCAACGGCTATGGCGAGCTGACCGCCGACGACGTGAAATACTCGTTCGAGCGGATGAAGACGACCGACTGGAGCGGCAATTTCGAGGCGATGGAGCGGGTCGACGTGACCGGCCCCTATGCCGGCACCATCGTCCTGAACACGCCCTTCGCGCCGTTCCCGATGGTCACGCTGGCGGCCGGCCCGGCGACGATCCTGTCGCGCAAGGCGATGGATGCGGTCGGCGGTCAGTTCACGACCGAGTTTCCGGCGACCTGCGGCCCCTACATTCTGCAATGGGCGCCGCAACAGCGGATGACCTTCCTGCCGAACCCGGAATGGACCGGCCCGGCACCGGCCTTCAGCGAAATCCGCGCGCTCATCATCGAGGAGGATCGGGCAGCCGAACTCGCCTTCGAGGCGGGCGAAGTCGGGTGCACGGAAATAACGCCGGCGACGGTCGCGCGCTATGGCGATACGCCGCCGGATGGTTCGTCGATCAAGGTGGCGGGTGCGCTTCAGTACATGTGGATGGGCATGAACACCGAGCATCCGAAGCTTTCGGATATTCGCATACGTCAGGCGATCCAGCATGCTGTCGACGTCGATTCGGTAATCCAGGGCGCCTATTCGGGCACCACGGAAAAATCGAACGGCATCGTTTGCCCGGGCCTGGTCGGTCACCGCACCGCGACGAAGTACTCGTACGATCCGGAGAAAGCGGCAGCACTGCTCGAAGAAGCCGGCGTCGAAGGACTCGAGCTGGATATCAAGACGCTCAATGTCCAGGAGCGCATCCTCGCGGCCCAGATCATCCAGGCCAATCTCGGCGCGGTCGGGATCAATGCCACGGTCACGCCGGTCGATTCGGGCCCGTTCTGGGAAATGGGTTCGGAAGCGGCGGGCGAGCAGTGGAAGGATCTGGAGCTCTGGATCATGCGCTTCGGCACCGCACCCGATCCGTACGAATGCACGCAGTGGTTCCGTCGCGACCAGGTCGGTGTGTGGAACTGGGAGCGCTGGTCGGACGACGAGTTCGAGGCGCTCTATCTCGAAGGCCTGTCCGAGACCGATGTTGCCCGTCGCGACGAGATCTATCTGCGCATGCAGGAGATCATGGAGGACACCGGCGCCTATGTCTGGCTCAACCACGAGCCGGAAACGTTCATCTACCGGAACGATCTGGCGATCGACGTCTATCCGTCGGGCGAAATGGATCTTCGAGACTTCCGGCCGGCCTGATGACCAAAGCGAATGGCCGGGATCTTCGGATCCCGGCCTTTTCGTTCCCAAACCGATCGTTGTCTTAGGTCCGGCCGATGTGGATTTACACGCTCAAGCGCGTCGGCTTGTCGATCGTCATCGTTTTCTGTGCGCTGTTCGTATTGTTTGCGCTCCTGCGATTTCTGCCGGGCGATCCGATCACGATCGCGCTCGGCCCGCGCGCGACGCCCGAAGCGATCGCGCGATACGCCGAAAAAATGCATCTCGACGATTCGGTCCTGGTTCAGTTCCTGGTCTATGCCAGGAACGCCCTGACGGGCGATCTCGGAACCGCGGTATTTTCCGAACGCAGCGTCATTACCATGGTGTTCGAGGTGTTGCCTTTCACGCTGCTGCTGTCAGCGGCCGGGCTTGGCTGGGCCATGCTGATCGGCATTCCGCTCGGCTGTTTCGCGGCGGTGCGCCCCAATACCCTGCTCGACCGCATCACCGGCGTCATCTCGGTCGGCACGATTGCAGTGCCGTCTTTCCTGGTGTCGATCTGGTCGCTGCTGGTCTTCGCGATCATGCTGGGCGTGCTGCCCGCGATCGGTGCCGGCGAGCCGGGCGATCCGCTCGACCAGGCCTTGCATCTCATCCTCCCGGCCTTCGCGGTCGGGCTCGGTTGGGTTGGCTATCTCGCGCGCATGGTGCGTGCCTCGATGCTGGAGGTGATGGGCGAGAACTATATCCGCGCGGCGCAGGCCTTCGGACTAAAGCGGAAAACCATCATCTATCGATATGCCCTACGGGTCGCGATTCTGCCGACGATCACGCTGATCGGCATTGGCTTCGGCGGCCTGCTCTCGGGCGCTGTGTTCGCCGAGATCATTTTCGGCCGCCCCGGCGTCGGCAAACTGATCTACGACATGATCAACGGCCGCAACTTTCCGGTCGTGCAGGGCGCCGTTCTGGTCATCACCGCGATCTATATCGTCATCACCCTCGTCGCCGATCTCGCGGTGGCAAAGCTGGATCCCCGTGTCCGCGAATCCCTCTGACATCGCCGTCGCCCCGCCGGCACCGGTCGAACGCCGCTTCAGCGAGCGGCGTGAAAAGCTGCTGTCTTTCCTGTCGAACGGCCAGGGCATGTTCGGGCTCATCCTGGTCCTGCTGTTCTTTGCGAGCGCGATCTTCGCGCCCTGGATCGCGCCCTACGATCCCAACGCGCTCGATATTCCGGCCCGGCTGCAGGGCCCGAGCTGGGCCCATCTCGCCGGCACCGATCAGCTTGGTCGCGATACCTTCTCGCGGGTGCTGTTCGGCGGTCGTGTCGCCCTCAAGATCGCGGCGATCGGTGTTTCCGCCTCGCTCGCACTCGGCATCGCGCTCGGCATCATTGCCGGATACGGCCCGCGCTGGCTCGACAGCTTGCTGTTGCTGGTCTTCGATACCGTGCGCGCCTTTCCGGTCATCGTGCTGGCGCTCGCGGTCGTCGCCGTCACCGGCCCCAGCCTTGAACTGGTACTGATCATCATCATCGTCACGTCGGTGCCCGGCTATGCGCGGCTGGTCCGCACCAGCACGCTTGCCCTCAAGAACACCGAGTTCATCACCGCGGAACGATCCCTCGGCGCCAGCACTTGCCGCATCATGGCGAAGCACATCATGCCCAATGTCGTCGGGCCGCTGCTGATTCTCGGTGCCATGGACGTGCCGGTGGTCGTGACGGTCGAGGCAGGGCTGAGCTTTCTCGGGCTCGGCGTGCTGCCGCCACAGGCGAGCTGGGGCACGATTCTCAATGAAGGCTATCTCGCCATTCGCGAAACGCCCTGGCTCGTGGTCGCCGGCGGCATCCCGCTGGTGCTGACCACGCTCGGTTTCACCTTCCTCGGCGAGGCGCTGCGCGATGTGTTCGACCCGCGCTTGCGCAAGGGACGCTGAGGCGATGGAAACCCAGCTCGAGGTTCGCGATCTCAGTGTCGATTTCCGCACGCCCGGCGGCCGCGTCCATGCGCTGCGCCATGTCGACCTCGACGTCCCGAAGGGGAAAATTCTCGGCATCGTCGGCGAGAGCGGGTCGGGCAAGAGCACGGTGATCTGGTCCGTGCTGCGACTGCTCGCCGGGAACGCGCTTGTGACCGGCGGCAAGATCGATTTCGGCGGCAAGGATGTGCTCGGCTTCGACGAGGCGGCGTTGCGTGCCTATCGCGGCGAGGACGTCTCGGTCATTTTCCAGGATCCGATGACCTCGCAGATTCCGGTGCTGACCTACGGGCAGCAGATGCTGGACATCCTGTATCGCCGGCGCAATCTGCCGGTCGCCGAAAAACGCAAGCTGGCGATTGCGATGATGCGCCGGGTCGGGATCGCCGATCCGGAAATGCGCATCCGCAGCTATCCGCACCAGTTCAGCGGCGGCATGCGCCAGCGCATCTCGATCGCGATGGCGCTGATGATGGATCCGTTCCTGCTGATCGCCGACGAGCCGACGACCGCGCTCGACGTGACGATGGAAGCGCAGATCATGCATCTGATGCGCTCGCTGCAGGCCGAGCTGCAGGCGACGCTGGTGGTCGTCTCGCATAATCTCGGCCTGATCGCCCAGCTTTGCGACGAGGTGGTGGTCATGTATGCCGGCGAGGTCGTCGAGCGCGGCGATGTGCGGCAGATCTTCTATAACGCGCAGCATCCCTATACCCGCGCGCTGATCGAATGCGATCCGGCGCGCGTTCTCGAGCGTTCGCGCCTGCTGCCGACCATTGCCGGTGATCTGCCGGATCTGCGGAACCTGCCGGGCGGTTGCGTATTCGCGCCGCGTTGCCCCAAGGTGTTCGATATGTGCCTCACGGTACCGCCGCCGCTGTACGACGCGGGCGAGGGGCACGATGCGCGCTGCCATCTGCTGCACCCGGAAAAAGGCGATCCGGATTGGCCACCGCCGATCGGCGAGATTACCCTCTACGAGCCCGAACCGCCGCGCCAGGAAGCTGCCGCGTTCGCGGCGGAAGAGACCGCGCTCAAATCGGGTACGACGGCGAGTGGCGAAGGGCCGATTCTCAAGGTCGACGATCTGCGCGTCCGCTTCCGATCGATGGGCACCTTGCACGCACGCGTCGCCGGCGTCGCCGATCCGTTCGTCGATGCCGTGCGCAATGCGAGCTTCGAAATCGACCGCGGCGAGACGCTGGGCGTTGTCGGCGAGAGCGGGTCCGGCAAGACGACGATGGCGCGGGCCATTCTCGGTCTGGTGGCGACGCATTCGGGCAACGTCGCATTTCGCGGCCGCGACCTGACCGCGCTCTCGGCCGCCGCCTTCAAGCCGCTGCGCCGTGACATGGCGATGATGTTCCAGGATCCGGTCGGGTCGCTCAGCCCGCGCCAGACGGTGCTCTCTTTGGTGACCGAGCCGTTCGATATTCATCGCGTCCCGGTCGAGGATCGCTATCGCGAGGCGGAGCGGCTGTGCGACATGGTGCGCTTCCCGCGCAACTTCCTCTCGCGCTATCCGCATGAACTATCGGGCGGACAGGCGCGGCGCGTGGGCGTCGCACGCGCGCTCGCTCTGCAGCCGCAGCTTATCCTCGCCGACGAGCCGACGGCGGGGCTCGACGTCTCGGTGCAGGGCGAAATTCTCAATCTGATGGGCGAGCTGCAGCGCACGCACGGGCTCAGCTATATGATCATCACGCATAATCTGCCGGTGGTGCGGCATATTGCCGACCGGCTGGCGATCATGTATCTCGGCCGCATCGTCGAATATGGCAATTGCGATCGCATCTTTGCCCGGCCCGCGCATCCTTATACCGAGGCGCTGGTGAAGGGCATTCCGCGCCCGGATCCCGAGAAGCGACGCAGCCTGGTCTCGATCGAAGGCGAAGTGCCGAGCCTCGCGCGCCGGCCGTCCGGCTGCGAATTCCATCCGCGCTGTCCCTATGCGCAGGATCGATGCCGGATCGAAGAGCCGCTCGACCGGCCGCTCGAGGATGGCCGCAGCATTCGCTGCCATTTCCCGCTGACCGACTGACGAGACAAAACAGAATGACGGCGGTGCCGCCCTCTCGCCCGCAATCGGGAATCGATCTGCGGACTATCGTCGCACATGGGTTGTGCGCCGGCTGCGGCCTGTGCGAGAGCCTCGCCGGAAAGGCGCGTGTCGAAATGACGATCACGTCCTACGGGCAGATCCGGCCTGTCGTCAAAGCGCCGGTCGACGAGGCGACGATGGATGCGATTCGTGAAATCTGCCCGGGCATTCGGGTCGACGGGCCGGATCCCGCCAATGCCGGCGAAGCGGGGCATATGGATCCGGTCTTCGGGCCGATCCGGACGTTGCATCGCGGCTGGTCCGGCGATCCGGCCCTGCGCCATCGCGCGGCTGCCGGTGGCGGGATGAGTGCGCTATCGATTCATCTGCTCGAAACCGGCGCGGTCGATGCGATCCTCCATGTCCGTGCGTCATCGGATCAGCCGATGCTGACCGAGGCGCAGGTAAGCCGCAGCCGAGAGGAGGTCGTATCCGGCGCACAGTCGCGCTACGGTCCGGCAGCGCCCCTGGTTCATGTGCACCGCCTGCTCGACGAAGGCTGTCGTTTCGCCGTCGCCGCGAAACCCTGCGATGTTGCAGCGATCCGCAATCTCGCCAGGATCGATTCGCGGGTCGATGCGCAGATCCCCTATCTCATCACCAATTTCTGTGGCGGCGTGCCGACCCTGCACACCGCGCGCAAAATCGCCGCCTATGTCGGCGTTGCGCCCGACGAGATCGAAATCTTCCGCTGGCGCGGCGAGGGCTGGCCCGGCCCGACGCATGTCCAGACGAAGAGCGGCGCCATGCACGACTTGACCTATGACAAGGTCTGGTTCGATCGGGACGTCCCCTGGACCTACGACATTCAATATCGCTGCAAGATCTGCCCCGATGCGATCGGCGAGCTTTCCGATGTCGCCTGTCCGGATGGCTGGGTCATGGAGAACGGCAAGCCGGTGCACAACGAAGCGCCGGGCCAGAATGTGTTCGTCGCTCGCACCGCGAAAGGCGAGCGACTGGTGGCGGAAGCGGCTGCCGTGGGTGCGATCGAACTCGCCCCGATCGAACTCGATGAGTTTCTGGCAATGCATGACGATCACCGCCCCCGCAAGATCGAGGGGCCGGCCCGCGTCCTGGCGCTGCGCATGTCGGCCGAACCGGCGCCCCGTTTCACTCGCTTTCGACGTTGGCGCATGGTTCTGAAAAACGGATTCTGGGGCAATCTCGAAGCGCTGCTCGGGGGTCTGATACGCGTGCGCGAGGGTCGCAACCTCGAGCCTCTTACCTGATTCCAGCCGCTTCTACGCAGCAAAACCCCATCTACGCATCCGCCGTTGCCGCGCGTGGCAAAAGCGTGGCTGGCGTTGGTTGGGCCCATGGCCCGCCCCATCTCTCATGGGCAGGCGGATAGGGATAGCGGCAACAGCCGGACAAGCATCCGCCGGCACGGGGCGGGGCGAAATTGGTCCGTCCGCATGCGTAACCTGAAGAGAGGGCATCCGTCATGCGCGGTATTGTGTTGTGGCTGATCGGCATTCCGATCCCCGTCATCATCCTGCTTTATCTGTTCGGCGTGCTTTAAGACGCGAGGCAGCGCCGGCCGGTCCTGGGCGGCCGGCGCGCCCGCATTGTCATCGCCGGCATTGTCATCGGAGGTGCAGCGCAGGGTTTTGCTGTCGGGGTCGTGAAAGGGAGATGCGTTAACGCGCATCAACCACCGAAAAGGAGAAACCTTTTGAACCGAGCAATTCTGATGGCCGCAGCATTCGCGGCTGCCACCGCCGGGATCAGCCTCTCCGCCGCCGCCGGCAGCGGGTCGGACGATCATCGGGCGAAGATGCTGGAACGCTACGATTCGAATTCGGATGGCGCGATCGACCGGAACGAGTTCATATCCGGGCGGGACGACTGGTTCGCCAAGCTCGATGCCGACGGCGACGGCGTCGTTACCGAGACCGAGTTCGACGACGCCATCGCACAGTTTCGTGCGGAACATGGCAGCGAGCGACGCGCTCCGGATTTCAGCAAGATCGATAGCGACGAAGACGGCAACGCGACGCAGGCCGAATTCGAGGCTGCTGCGGAGCGGATGTTCACGCGTTTCGACCGGAACGGCGATGGCGTGCTGAGCCCGGACGATCGCAAGGAAAACGAAGAGGGCTAAGAGCGGCCGCGCTTTGACGCCACCTCGGCCGCCGACAGCATCGCAACATTAACAAGGAGTACTGATCATGACTCGCTTGTCCGTTCCGGTGTTCTTGGCGGCCGCAGTGTCTCTCTTTCTGGCTTCGAGCCCGGTCGCCGTGGCCGATAATGACGACGACGACAATCGCTGGGAGTGGAACGACGATCGCGACCGGGATCGAGATCGTGACAATGACCGCAAGCACGAGGAACGGAATAATCTCCTTCGCGATTTCGACGATGACTGGGATTGGAACCGCAATCTGAACCGAAGCCGCGATCAGGACGATCAGAGCGATCCGCGATATCTGCGGTTCGGGATGCTGGAGGATCCGGTGGATCGGGACCTCCGCTTCGTTCGCACTTTCTATTGAGCATCGCCGCTCGGTCGGCTTTTCGCGTTTCCCCGATTGCCGATGATATCCCTCCAGCGCTCAAGGAAGCGTTGGCGGTTGAGCTCCAGATAGCGCGGCTTCACGCTGCCGTCGGGATGGGATTGCGACGACTGCCCCTCGAAATGAATTACCGTCGATAACGGCTGGTAGAGCACCCGTTCGCCGCGCTCCCGAACGCGAAAGGCGAGATCGGTGTCCTCGTAGTAAGCGGGGGCGTACAGGGGATCGAACCCGCCCAGCGCATCCCACAGTGGCTTACGCAAAGCGATCGACGCGCCCGAGCAGTAATCCACCTCTCTCTGAACGTTGTAGATCGGATTCTCGGCGTTCTCCGATCGGCCGTAATTGAGGATGGTTCCATCCTCCCTTACCGCGGCGCCGGCTTCCTGCAATCTGCCATCGGCAAACAAAAGCCGCGAGCCGACCAGGCCCACGCCCGGGACCCGTTCGAGCGTATCGATCAGCGCGTCGAGCGCGTTCGGCAGCAGAATCGTGTCGCTGTTCAGGAATATGAGGTAATGGCCCCGTGCGACTGCCGCGGCGTTGTTGCAGCTATGCAGATATCCCCGATTCGTTTCGTTCCGAACCAGCGTCATTCCCGGCAGGCCGTAGAGCTTCATCGGAAACCCTTTCGGGCTCGCATCGTCGGCGACAACGATCTCGAAGCGGCGCCGGCAATCCCAGAGGAGGATCGATTCGATGCAACTCAGGGCCAACCGCTCCTGGCCGTAGATCGGAACCACGATCGATACATCCGGTCGATCCCGGGTTTGCGGGCGCGATCGCTGGGCGATGCGGTCGATCGCCTGGTCGCGGGCGACGTCCGTCAAGGGCGTCGATGGCGGCATCGGGCTGGATGGCAGCAATTCATAGGCGAGAAAGTGGCGGAGCAGGGCCCGTCGTTCAGCATCGGACAGCATCGTCAATCTGATCGGCAGGTCGTCGAGATCATGCGTGCCGGCGGTCAGCGGATCGATCGCGGGCAGGCGGTCTGCTCGCGCGTTCCGCTGGCGCGCCTGTTCCGCTAGAAACGGCTTGAGGGGAAATTCGGCCTGGGCCCTCAGTGCTGGATTGTCGTCGAGGAACCGCGTCATGTCGAAGGACGGGTTTGGCCATCGTCCTTCGCGCCATCCGAGGGTCAGAAAGTGCCGCAGCGGATTGACGCGTCCAGCGCCCGAATCGGGGTAACAAACGCGATAGAACCGGCTGTCAAACGAACCGGAGCGCGCGAGCGCGACATAGGCCCCAAGATTGCGGAAAAGGCTCGTCACGATGTCGATGGATCCATATCGAACATATTGGCGGTCACTGGTGCCACGTGCCGACGCCTCCGTCGACCCTCATCCGATTTTCCGCGGTATCGGTGCGCGTCGCATTGGGGCGCAACCCGGCGGCGCGATTCTAAAATCATCGGCGAAGCGCCGACAACGCGATAGTGTGGCAGACGCGGGCCCGATATGGCCTGCAACGACGCGAGGCCCGGACGTTTGCCTTTGCAAGAAATATTCGCCGTTCCGATTGATCCTCTCCCGTCACCCCGCTAGCCTGCCGCCTCGAACCGGTCGACCGGGACGATTTTGCGGGAAATAGGCCCGGCGCGGGCCAGCGGGAGAAAGACGTATGAACGAGGTCAAGCCGGAAGGCGACGTGAAGTTCCTTGATCGCAATCCGCCGGCCTTTCCCGAGGATCTCGTGCGTCGTGTCGCAGCCGGCAGCTTCGGCCTCGAGGGCGAGTTCAAGCCGCTCGTTTCGGAGCGCGACCAGAATTTCCGGGTGACCACTGCGCGCGGCGAACGGTTCGTCTTCAAGATCGCCAATGTCGACGAGGATCCGGGCGTGGTGGATCTGCAGTTGCGCGGCCTGCTCCATATCGAGCAGACCGATCCGGGATTTCCGGTGCCGCGGGTCGTGCGCACAAAGGACGGCGAGCCGTTCGGCTGGGCGGATTTGGGCCGCGGCACGCGCCACATCGTCCGTACCGTGACCTGGATCGAGGGAACGGAACTGGGCGAGATGCCGCCCACGCCGACATTGTTGCGCAATGCCGGCGGCGCCGTTGCTCGCCTGGCGAGGGCGCTGCGCGGCTATCATCATCCCGCGGCCCGTCACCCGCTGCTCTGGGATGTGACGCAGGTTGCCGGGCTGCGCCAGCATGCCCATCACATCAAGGACAAGGATGGCCGCGCCCGTGTCGAGCGCGCGCTCGACGGCTTCATCGCCGATGTTCTGCCGAATTTGTCGCGGCTCCGCGGCCAGATCATTCATAACGATGCCAACGGCAACAATATGGTGGTCGATCCGGCGAATCCGGAACAGGTCGCCGGGATCATCGATTTCGGTGACATGATCCATACCGTGCTGGCTGCCGATCCGGCCGTGACGGCGTCCGATCTTTCCAAGATAGAGCGCCATCTGATCGATTCGATCTGCACCATCGTCGCCGGTTATGATGCGGTCAACCCGCTGGAAGAGGACGAGATCAATGTCATGTACGATCTCATCCTCGCGCGCTATGCCCTGACCCTCGTCATCATCGCCTGGCGCAACAGCCAGCCGAGCGGGCCCGGCTATCTTCAGACCTACGAAGCCCCGTCGCATCACGCGCTCGATGTCTTCATGACACTGGGCCGAGACAAGGTGCGGCGGGCCTTGCGCGATGCATGCCGCTTTCCGGCCTATTGTCCGAAGCCGGGCGAAACCGGTATTGCCGACGATACGGCGGCATTGCTGAAGAAGCGCGAACGCTATCTCGGGAAGACGCTCGAGCTTTCCTACGAGAACCCGGTGCATGTGGTGCGCGGCGAGGGCCCCTGGCTCTTTACCGCCGACGGAACGCGGCTGCTCGATTCCTACAACAACGTGCCGCATGTCGGTCACGCTCATCCGCATGTCGCGCGCACGATCGCGCGGCAGGCGGCCGCCCTCAACACCAATACGCGGTATCTCTATCGCAACATTCTCGATTACGCTGAGCGGCTGACGGCAACCATGCCGAAGGGGCTCGAAGCCTGCCTGTTCGTCAATTCGGGCAGCGAGGCAAACGACGCCGCTTTCCGCATGGCCAAGCAGATGACGGGCAACCGGGGCGCCATCGTGATGGAGGCGGCCTATCACGGCATCTCGGAATCGATCGACGCTCTGTCGCCTTACGATCTCAAGAAGCGGCCTTTGCAGTCGCATGTCCGCACGCTGATCGGGCCGGACCCGTATCGCGGTCCCTACAAAGAAGGCGACGGCGATCTGGCGGCGAAATATGCCGCCGATGCCGATCGTGCGATCCGGGAACTCCAGGAGACCGGCTACGGTGTTGCCGCATTCATGATCGATTCCGGTTTTACCTCGAATGGCATCCCGAACGTGCCGGCCGGCTACATGAAATTGGTCTGCGAGAAGGTGCGCGCTGCCGGCGGCATGATCATCGCCGATGAGGTGCAGTGCGGGTTCGGGCGCATGGGTACGCATATGTGGGGCATCGAAACGCACAGCGTCGTACCGGATTTCATCACGACCGGCAAGCCGATCGGCAATGGCATTGCGCTCGGTATCACGGTCACCCGACCGGAAATCCGCCAGGCGTTTGGCGCGATGACGGGGTTCTTCTCGACCTTCGGCGGCAATCCCGTTGCCTGCGCCGCGGGAACGGCGGTGCTCGATGTGATCGAGCGCGAGGGGTTGATGGCGCGCGCGCAGGCGACGGGCGAATACAAGCGCAGCAAGATGCGCGAACTGATGAACAAGCATCGGCATCTCGGCGACGTACGCGGCTCGGGCCTTTTGACGGGCGTCGAGCTGGTACGCGACCGCAAGACGCTGGAGCCCGCGCCCGAGGAAACCAAACGCGTCATCAACCATATGCGCGACAACGGCGTGCTCGTCGGGCGCGAAGGCCCGCACGGGAACGTGCTCAAAATCCGGCCGCCGCTCGCCTTCCGGAAGGAACATGCCGACATCCTGGTCGACGGTCTCGACCGCGCGCTCGGGGCGCTCTAGCCGATGGACGGCGAAACGATGCATCGTGCCCTCGAGGAGGCGAACAAGCAGCGCGCCAAACTCTATGCGGCCATCTTCCGAGCCGCGGAAAAACAGGTGGGGCGCGAGAAAGCGATCTCGATCCTGCGCGAGGCGATCTACAACTGGGGCGCCGATCAGGGCGACGGACTGCAATGCCATGCGCCGGCCAATTTCGACGGAATCGTTTCCGATTTCGCGGGCGTGCCGGACGGCGGGAAGATGTTCCAGCCCGATTCGCGCATGGAGGGTCCTGATGCGCTGCGCATGCATATGCGCCGCTGCCCGCTGAAGCTGGCGTGGGAAGAGGCGGGCCTGCCGGACGACGATATCGAGCTGTTCTGTTCGATCGCCGCTGAGGCGGACTACGGCACGCTCGAGCGCGCGGGCTTCGCGATCGATATCGACACGTGGAAACCGGGCCACGATGGCTGCTGCGTCCTCCATGTGCGCCGCGCCTGATCGCATCGATCGGCGTTGCCGATGAACGGCGGTCTTTCCGTTCAGGCCGTCGTCGCCGGGCTGCTTGCAGCCCTGGTCGGTTTCTCGAGTGCCGTCGTCGTCTTGCCGGGCCTCGCCGGTGTCGGTGCGACTCCCGCCCAGGCGGCATCGGGCCTGATCGCTCTTTCGATCGCGATGGGTGTGGGCGGTATCTGGCTGAGCTTTCGCACGCGCATGCCGATCAGCGTTGCCTGGTCGACGCCGGGTGCCGCGCTGCTGGTAACGGCGGGCGCGGTCGAAGGCGGGTTCGCGGCCGCTGTCGGTGCCTTCCTCGTCGTCGGCGTTCTGATCGTGATTGCGGGGTTCTGGAAACCGCTCGGCCGCTGGGTGACGGCCATCCCGTCGCCCCTCGCAAATGCGATGCTGGCGGGCGTGCTGCTCGGGTTCTGCCTCGCCCCGGTGCAGGCAGTGGCCGAGGTGCCGTTGCAGGCATTGCCGATCATCGTCGTCTGGGCCCTCGTCGTACGCTTTCGCCGGCTCTATGCGGTGCCCGCCGCGGTCGTCGTCACGGTCCTGATGATCGCATTCACGACCGACATCTCGATGGCGTCATTCGGTTCGCTCTGGCCGCAGCCGATCCTGATCCTGCCGGACTTCACGCTGCAGGCACTGATCGGCATCGCCTTGCCGCTGTTCATCGTCACGATGGCCTCGCAGAACGTGACCGGCATCGCGGTGCTGAGTGCCAACGGCTACCGGCCCGATGCGGGGCCGCTGTTCCGCGATACCGGCATCCTCTCGCTGCTGGCGGCGCCCTTCGGCGGGCATGCGATCAATCTCGCCGCCATCACGGCAGCGCTCTGCGCGGGCCCCGAGGCGCATCCCGATCCGGCGCGACGCTGGTGGGCCGCCGCGACCGCGGGCTTGGTCTATATCCTGTTCGGGTTGATGGCGGGTGCTGCGACAGCCTTTCTCACGGCATCGCCGCCGATCCTCATCAAGGCGGTTGCAGGGCTTGCGCTGCTCGGCGCGTTCGCATCCGCGCTGATGGGCGCGGTTGCCGATGCGAAGGATCGCGAGGCCGCCATCGTCACCTTCGTCGTCACGGCGTCGGGCCTGACCTTCTTCGGCATCAGCGGCGCCTTCTGGGGCCTGATTGCCGGGGGCGCCGTCTATGCGCTGATGCGCTGGACAGGGCTGCGTCGCAAGCCGGACGCACCATCGTCGTAAGCGCCGGCTAGCTGCTCGCGCTGGTATAAGACGCGATCGCGCGACGCCAGAACAGATGGCTCACGGCGAGCGCAATGGCGGCGATCAGCAGAGCAAGCCATCCTGTCGTCCAATCGAGGCGACCGGCAACTGCCGCCGCGGGCACATTGGTGATGAACGCGACCGGTAACACCGCGGTCAGCAGCAGGCGCAACCAGGGCGGCAAGGCCGAAACCGGGAATCGCCCGACATCCACCAGCGTGCGGAACATCACTTCGAGATTGGATACGCGCACGAACCAGAACGCGCTCGTATAGATGATCGACCAGAGCGCGAATGCGGTCGCGAGGCCGGCCGCAAGCATCAGGAGGAAAAGCGCGATCGTTGTCGGATCGACGCGGTCAAGCGCCAGCATCGACCAGACGACGAGGGCGGTACCCAGCAGCAGATTGGGTGCCTCCCAGAGATTGAGATTGCGCAGCGACACCTGGAAATGGCTGCCGACCGGCATGAGCAGCATGTAATCGAGATTGCCGAGCCGGATGTAATCCGGCAGCCGTCCCAGATTGGGGCTGAGGATTGTACCAACAAACCCGTCGACGATCAGAAAGACGCCGAGTACCGCGACCGCCTCATCGAACGACCAGCCGCCGACGCTCGACGTTTCGGCAAAGACGGCGGCCAGGACCGCGAGGCCGGCGCCGAACATCAGCGGCGCGTTGATCAGATTGACGATCAGATCGGCGCGAAACTCGAGTTCGACCTGCAGCGCATTGGTCCAGAACGATCGCAACAGGCGCAGGACGCGCATCACGATCCGTACGCCGCATAGCGGCGCAGCCCTCGATGCCAGAGCAGGCGCATCAGGCCGATGCTGAACGCCAGCCAGAACGTAAGAAGCGCAAAGCCGAACCACATATCGTCAGGCGGCACGCGGCCGATCGCGATCTCGATCGGAAAGCTCATCATGTAGCGGAAGGGCGACCAGACGACGATCTGCTGCACGATCTCGGGAAAAAGCGCGATCGGCGCTAGCCCGCCGCCCAGCACGAAATAGCCGTTCCACATCAGGCCTTCGAAACCGCGTACGCGTTCCATCCAGAAGGCAACGAGCCCGGCGCAATAGAGCAGATTATAGTGCAGCAGGATCGCGCCGAAAACCGCGAGGGCAAAAAGCGGCCAGTCTTCGAACGCAATGACCCGCCAGGCATCCGACCAGATCATGCCGACTATGACCACCGGTATGGTAATCGGCAGCCGATGCGCTATGTCCATCAACTGCGACGCAGACATCGGCCAGTAGGGATCGAGCGGCCGCAGCAACTGCGCCGAGAGCTCGCCATGCCGGATCGCGCGTTCGAGCTCGGGCACCGGCACGAAGGGCGTCATATGCCGGACGAGGAACACGAGCAGAAAATATGCGGCAAAATCCGCGGGGGAAAACGAACCCGTCGCGCGCTGCTCGGCCAACTCGATCCAGAGAAACATCATAAAGAGAGGCAGCGTACCGCCGACGACCCAGAACACCATCTCCATGCGATAGGCGGCATATTCGCTGAAGCTGTGTGCGATCAGCGCGCGGGCGAGACGAAACGGACGGAGTGGATCGAAGCGGCGGCGCGTCATACGGGTCTCGCATTGTCACCGGCGGTCCGAAAGACGGTCCGGATCACGTCTTCCACGGCGGGCTCTTCGATTGCGATATCGGCAACCGGCAGCGAAGCCAGAATGTCGGCGGCATGACGGGCCACGTTCGCGCGTTGTACGGAAATCTCGGCCACGAGCCCGTCAAGCTGTCGCAGCGTGCCGAACCGCGCGAGCCGCTCCGGTGCGACCTCTTCGGCGAACTGCACGCGCAGAATCTTGTCGGGGCTGTGCCGTTCGATCAGCGCCTGCAGATCGCCATCGAACACCAGCCGACCGAGATCGATGACCAAGACGCGCCGAGCCAGCGCCGTGACATCGGCCATGTAATGCGACGTGATGAGGACGGTCGCGCCATAGCGGCGGTTATAGTCGATGATGAAATTCCGAATCGCTGCCTGCGCCGTGACGTCGAGCCCGATCGTCGGCTCGTCGAGAAACAGGATGTTCGGCCGGTGCAGAAGTGCGGCCGCGAGTTCGCATTTCATGCGCTCGCCGAGCGAGAGCCGGCGTATCGGCCGGTTCACCAGGTCGCCGAGATCGAGCATGGCGACCAGCTCATCGAGCCGGGCGCGATAATCGGCGTCAGGAATATCGTAAATCGTCTTGAGCACGAGGAAGGAGTCCGTCGCCGGGACATCCCAGTGCAGCTGCATCTTCTGGCCCATGACAAGCGCGATCGAGCGCAGGAATTCCCGGTCGCGTTCCTTCGGCGTATGGCCGGCGACGCGCACACTGCCGGAAGAGGGATGCAGTAGCCCCGACAGCATCTTGAGCGTGGTCGTCTTGCCCGCACCGTTCGGGCCGAGGAAGCCCACGATTTCGCCGGCGCCGATCCGGATCGTGAGATCGCTTACCGCGTCGACATCGTAATGCTGGCGGTGGAAGAACGCGCGCAGACTGCCGGCGAAACCGGCCTCCTTGCGATAGACCGTGTAGCGCTTCGAAAGCCCGGTTGTTTCGATCATGTCGGTCCCACACGGCGCCGATGGACCGCGACCATAGCGCCGGGCCCGCGATTCGGGCAAAGCTGAGCCGATCCGGTGCCGATCGGGGCCAAGCCGGGCCTTTGCGGCCTTGCCGCAGGCGCAGGAGACGCTACAATCGCTTCACCCCCGGACCGCATCGCGACCATGCGGGAGCCGACCACGATGAGCCACCTAAACCTTGCCCACGACGCGCTGCAGCGGATCGACCGGGATCCGGCGCGCTCCTATACGCTGCCCGGCTTCTATTACCACGACCCCGAGGTCTTCGAACGCGAGAAGCGCGCGATCTTCTATCGCACCTGGCAGTATGTCGGGCATGTCTCGATGCTCGCGACGCCGGGCCGCTACATTGTGCGCGAGATCGTCGATCAGAGCGTGATCGTGCTGCGCGACCGTGAGGGCGCGCTGAAATCCTTTTTCAATGTCTGCCAGCATCGGGCGCATCGGCTGCTCGAGGGCGAAGGGCAGTTGCCGGCCGCCTCGATCACCTGTCCCTATCACACCTGGACCTACGATCTCGGCGGCAATCTGCGCAAGGCGCGCGGCACCGACCGGGTCGCCGAGTTCGACCCGGCTGCATTCGGGTTGAAGCCGGTTCGGCTCGAATCCTTCCTCGGCTTCCTGTTCGTCAATCTCGATGGGTCGGCGCCGCCCTTCGAAACGGTCGCCGGACCGCTGGCCGCCGAGGTCGCGTCCTTCTCGCCGCATGCCGCATCGCTCAAATGCGCGCATCGCGACGAATATCCGCTCAAGGCCAACTGGAAGAACTCGGTCGAGAATTATTCGGAGTGCTATCACTGCCCGAATCAGCATCAGACCCTGGTCGGCGGTGCGCTCGACATCGAATCGTACCGGGTCGTGACATTCGAGCATCACCACAGCCATTCCAGCCGCGACAAAGGCGCGGACACCGGTTATGCGACGCGGACCGAGGGCTCGAACCGGCCGGGCGAGTTCGCGAGCTGGCTCTTGTGGCCGAACTGGTCGATCGAGAGCTATCCCGGCGGCAATCTGACTATCTTCCACCATGTCCCGCTCGGTCCGGAAGAATCCGTGCAGCGGTGCGAGTGGTACTTCTCCGACGAATCGCCGACCGCCGCCGACCGCGAGGTGATCGATTTCGTTCATGAGGTCCGCCTCGAGGACATCCCGATCTGCGAGAGCGTGCAACAAGGCCTGCATTCGCTCGGCTATCGGCAGGGTCGTTTCGTCGTCGATGCCGACCGCAGCGATATCTCCGAACACGGGGTGCATGATTTCCAGATGAAAGTACTGACCGCCCTCGGCGAAAAAGGCTGACCGGCGCGGTATCCGCACGCCCGCAGAGGGCCGGGCGCTTCCGGCCCGGCTCCGGGCGTCCTCCATTAACCGGTTGAGATAGGCCATTGATTTTATAGTTAAGTCGGGTCAAAATCGAACCGTCGTGGGCTCTGCTGGGCCGCACGGGGATGGAATATGGGCGTTCAACAGTACATTGATTCGATTGAGAAATTCGCGGATCTCACCGACCCGGCCGAATTAAAGCCGCGGTTGTCGCGATCGCTCGATGAAATCGGCGTTGGCGCCTGGACCTATACGGTCATCCGGAACTGCGAGGGCTGCTTCGCGCCCCGCTATATGACGACCTACCCGGAAGAGTGGACCGCCCATTATATCGACAAGGACTATGTGGCGACCGATCCGACCATCCACGCTGTGTCGGGTGGCCTGCGGCCGGTCCGCTGGGACGAGCTCGAAACCGATCCCTCGATGACGCGCCGCGGGCGCAAGATGTTCCAGGAAGCGCGCGATTTCGGCCTCCGCAGCGGCGTCACGATGCCGATCCACGGGCCGGGCAACGGCTATACCGTGTTCGGCGCCAGCTTCGACCGCGGCGAGAAGGATCTGGCCCGGGACTGGCCGGAGATCCGGTCGGCGCTCCAGCTCGTCGTTCTGGGGGCCCATGACGGTGCCCTGATGCTGTGGCGGACCGCCGACGACCGCGATGCCGTCCATGTGACCGATCGCGAGCGCGACTGTCTGCTTTGGACCGCCCGCGGCAAAACCACCTGGGAATGTGCGGCGATCCTGAAGCTTTCGGAAGACACCGTGCGCTTCTATCTCCGCGCGGTGATGGACAAGATGGGCGTGCATTCCAAACACCACGCGGTGGTCAAGGCCATCACGCTCAACCTTATCGTCCCTTAACCCGCCTCCAGAGGCTATCCAACAAACTCGAAACGGGACGTTCCTAAGGGCGCCCCGGGATTTTAGATTCCGACGACCGATTCTGGACGGCTCGTCGTGACGATGGATTCGGTGGCCCTGCTTCGGGGGATCAACTTCGGATTTCGGGAATCCCACCAGTTCTGGCGGGGTGTCGGAGTCCGTGCGTCATGGTTGGTTGTTCCCCGAGGTTTTCTTTGGGGAGGCTGTCATGATCCTCACTGTTACACGGCAGAACGCCCGGTTTTATCCGGATCTGCTGCGCCAGATGCATCGGCTCCGCTGTCGCGTGTTCCGCGACCGGCTTGGCTGGGACGTTGAGGTGGAGGACGGCGAAGAGCGCGACGAGTTCGACAAGCTCGATCCGGTCTATCTGCTGGCACTCGACGACCAGGAAGAAGTGGTTGGCTCGTGGCGCCTGCTGCCCACGACGGGCCCCTACATGCTGAAAGATACGTTCCCGGAACTGCTGGAAGGCCAGCCGGCGCCGGAGCATCCGCGAATCTGGGAATGCAGCCGCTTCTCGGTCGATATGCCGCAGGGCTGCCGCGACGGCCTCGCCGCGATCAACAGCATCACCGGTGAGCTTTTCCACGGCATGGTCGAATTCTGCATGGCAAACGGCATCAACGAGATGGTCACCGTTTACGACCTTCGCGTTGCACGCATTCTGCCCCGGGTCGGTTGCCGGCCGCGGCAGACCACTGCAGTCCGCCGGATCGGCATTACCAAAGCATTGGCCGGATGGTTCCCGATCAATCCGGACGTTCTCGCCAACATCGAACAGGCGACAGGCATTCGCGAGTCCGTTCTCGCTCACAGCCTGCCGGCACAGCTCGAACAGGCTGCCTGATATTCCCGACTTCTCCCGTGCCCAAAGGAGCATTGGAATGACCATGACCAAGAGCGAAACGCTCGAGCCGACGGCCCTGCGTTCGACCGAACAGATGCGCGAAGCGCACGCGATCATCGAAAGCCTGCAGTATCTGCAGGAGGTCGCGCTGCGTATCAATCTCGTCTTCGAATCGCACTTGATCGGCGTTGCCGGCCAGAGCATTCGCGAATCGATTACCCATTCGGTGAAGATCGTGTCGGCGCAGATGGCTGCGCGCGACAACGACAATACGCACCCGTCTTTCGGTCAGCGGCGGTCCAGCGGCCGTCCACATGACGCCTGAGGGATCGGGAGGACGCCATTGATGGCAATCTCGACGGCCGCTCCGGGTACGGTTCAATGCCCTGCCTCCTCCCGGATTGCCCGCGTGCCGGGCTGGCCGATCGTCGGTGTCCTCCCGCAACTGCGCCGGGATCCGCTCGCATTCTTCGCCGATCTGGGGCGTATCCCGGGTCGGGCCGTGGAAATGCGGCTCGGATTCCGGCGCGCTCTCTTTCCGACATCGCCGGCTTTGATCAAGCATGTGATGCAGGACAATGCGCGGAACTACCGAAAGAGTGACTATGTGGCGTTGCTGAAGCCTATGCTCGGCGACGGCATCTTTCTCGCCGAGGGCGAGGCCTGGCTCGCCCAGCGTCGGACATCGGCGAAAGGGTTTCAGGGGTTCGAGTATCCGCGTCTCGTCGCGGCGATGAACGACGCGGCATCCGACATGGTTCGGCGCTGGGAAGAGGAAGCGCGGCGCGGCCGGCCGGTCGATCTTGCCGAAGAGATGATGCGGGTCACCCTCGACATCATCATGCGCGCGCTGTTCAGCGTCACGCTCGACGATCGCTATGAATCGGTTTACAGCGCGCTGACCTTTCTGCTGCGCGATGCCGAACGCCGGGTTTGGGCTGTCGTCAATGTTCCCTTCGGCGTTCCGACGCCGCGCAATCGCCGCGTAGCCGCCGCGCAGCGCGTGATCGATGAGTTCGTGGAATCCGTTGTCGCGCAGCGCCAGAAAGAAGGCACGCCGCGCGGCGACCTGCTCGATATCTTCATTGCAGCCTACAGCGATCGTCCGGCCGACGGGCCGGCGCCCAATCTGCTGATCGACGAGGTGCGCAGTTTCATTCTGGCTGGCCACGAAACGACCGCCAATGCGCTGAGCTGGGTCTGGTGGATCGGCGACAGGCATCGCGACGCCATGCGGGGCATGCGCGAGGAAATCGACAATGTGATGCTGACCGGCGACGCAACGATCGATGTGTTGCGCCGGCTCGACTATGTCGGTCAGGTGTTCCACGAAACCATGCGCCTTTATCCGCCGGTCTGGACGATGTCGCGCGCAGCGATCGAGGACGATCAGTTCGAGGATATGCCGATTGCGGCCGGCACGAACATGATTCTGTGCCCCTATGCGGTGCAGCGGAATCCCGAGCTGTGGCCCGATCCCGACACGTTCCGGCCCGAACGCTTCGCGGGTCGCGACGAGCGCGGCTCCGAGCGATATTCCTATTTCCCCTTCGGCGGCGGCCCGCGGCGATGCCTGGGCGAGCAGTTTGCGCTTTGGGAAGCGCGAGTCATTCTGGGACTGCTGCTGCGCCGTTTCGACGTTGAAATCGAACCCGGGCAGAATGTCGTGCCGGAGCCAATGATCACGCTTCGGCCGAGTGGACCGATCATGGCACGCATCCGCACCCGAAACTGATACCGAAACATACTGACCATGCACAGGCCCGTGCTCCTGGTCTTCCTCGCCATGCTCAGCCTGGCGATTGTGACACCCGTGATGCCCTATCGCGCGATGGAGCTCGGGGCGTCGCCGTTCATGGTCGCCTTCATCATGGCGTTCGATACCGTGATGCTGGTGCTGACCGCTTTCCTGTGGGGGCGCTTCAGCGATCGCATCGGCCGCAAACCCGTCATCCTGCTGACGCTGGCCGTGATGCCGCTTTCCAATGCGATCCTCGCCATGGGCGACAGCTATTTCTGGCTTCTGGTTGCACGCTGCCTCGCCGGTCTTGGAGCCGCGGCCATACCGGTGCTGCAGGCCTACATCGTCGATGCGACGGATGAAGGCACGCGTACGCGCGGGATGGCGCATTTCAATGGCGCGTGGGCGCTGGCCTTCGTCGTCGGCCCCCTTATTGCCTATTTGCTGAGCCGCATGTCGGACAATTCTCATGTGATGATCGGCTGGTCGGTTACCGGCATCGCGATCGTCACGCTGGTCCTCGCGTCGCTGCTGCTGCGCCGGATCGTGCCGCCGCGGGCCAAAGAGCAGCCGGTCGAGACGGTGGTTGTGGCGCCCGAGGTCGGCAAGGGGGCGCTCGGCATGCTTCGCTGGCTCGGTCACGGTATCTCGCCGTCGATGCTGAAGCGTGCTTTCGCGCTTCCGATTGCGGCGATGACCGTCCTCGCTCTGGTCTGGGCACAGCTCGACGGAACGGTCGGGGTTTGGACCAGCGTGCAGCTCAACTGGGGTGCGAAGGAATTGTCGCTCGCCTATCTGGCTGCCGGCGTCGCCGGCTTTGTAACGCAGTTCTGGTTTACCGAGCGCGCGGCGCGCTGGTTCGGCCTGGTACCGCTGTCGATCGGTTCGACATTGGTGGTCGCGGGTAGCCTGTTACTCCCGGTCTTCTGGATCGAGCCCTGGTCGCTGCTCGTCGCGATGACGCTCGCCGGTGCGGGCGCCGCAACCGCCAACTCCTGCTATGCGAGCCTGTTCTCCAAAGCAGCGCCGCCGAACGAGCAGGGCGCCGCGATGGGGCTCTGCCATACCGGCACGAATGCGGCCTGGATCGTCGGGCCGCTCCTCGGCGGCTTCGTCTTCCAGGTGATTTCGCCGTCGGCCCCGTTCCTGGTTGGTGTCGCGGCCGCTATTATCGCCACGGGCCTGTTGATTCTGCTGCCATTGACGCGATCGGACTCGTCGACTCCGGTATCCAGCGAGGCGCGCGGCAATGCTTAACGTCGCCACCTATCTCGATTCGACTACGCGACGGCTGCCCGATGGCGTCGCGGTGCGACATCGTGGCCGCTCTTATACCTACCGCCAGATCCAGGCGATGGCCGACAGCATGGCGATAGGCCTGATGACGAATGGCATCGGCCGCGGCAGCCGCGTCGCGCTCTGTTCAACGGTACGCCCCGGTTTCGTGGCGGCGTTCTTCGGCATTCTCAAGACCGGCGCGACGCTGGTCGGATTCGACGACGCGTGGAACCGCCACGATTTCGAACGCCTGATCGAGGATTGCGAAGTCGATGCGATCATCTGTTCGGCCGATCGCGGCGACAGCGTGCTGGCCGAGACGTTGGCGGCCGCGGTGACCGCCACCGGCCGGCCGGTTCCGATCTGGACCCTGCCGGTAACGCCCGGCGCGAACATGCCCGGCACCGGCTTTGCGTCGGTCTCGGAATGGCATGCGGCGTCGAACAGCGATGTCGTCGCGGCGTCGGTGGCACCCGACGAGGTCGCAACGATTGCCTTTACTTCGGGCACGACCGGCGTGCGCAAGGGCGCGCAAATCACGCACGGCAATCTCTATGCGATGACGCTTCTCACCATGCCGCTCGCGGCGCGCGAGGCCTGCGCGCGGCGCCTGGCGCCGGGCAAGTACGAAGGCATCATGGCGCAGTTCTTTTTGCTGCTGGCGCCGATCTTCATGGGCGACACGATCGTGCTTTGTGACACGCGCGATCCGGACGAGACGCTGAGGATGATCGCGACGGAAGGCGTCACTTACCTGCTCGAGATGCCGATCTTCTATCACGACCTGATTGCGCATGCCGGCAAGGCCGATACCGCCACGATCCGCCGTAATCTCAAGATCTGCGTGACCGGCGGCGCGGCCTTTCCACCGGCCTGGTACGAAGAATTCGTCAGGCTTTACGGCACGCCGATCCTGCCCGGCTATGGCGCGACCGAAACCACCACGGCGGTCACCTGGTGTCTTGAGCGCGACGGCTATGTCCGCGGCAAGGTCGGCCGGCCGATCCCCGGCGTGAAGCTGCGCATTCTGGCCGAAGACGGATCGGTCCGGCCCGCGGGATCCGAAGGCGAGATTGCGGTCTCGTCGCCCGGCGTGATGAAGGGCTATTACGGCATGCCCAAGGATACGGCGCGCGTACTGCAGAATGGCTGGTACATGACCGGCGATCGCGGGCTGATCGATGGCGACGGACATCTGGTCGTCATTGGCCGGCTCGACGACAAGATCACCAGCGGCTACCACCGCATCGATCCGACCGCCGTCGAAAATGCGCTCTGTGCGCATCCGGGCGTGTCGCTCGCCGCGGTCATCGGCGTTCCCGACGAGGTGCTCGGCGAGCGCGCCAAGGCGTTCATCGTTCTCAATCCCGGGGTTTCGGCCGATCCGGATGCGCTGCGCGACTGGCTCGCCGACCAGATGCCGGCCTGGATGATCCCCGACCTGATCGAATTCCGGCCAACCCTGCCATTGACCGCCACGGGCAAGGTCGCTCGCGCCGCGCTGCGGGGTACGTAAGTCCATGCTCAACATCGCGACATATCTCGATTCGAGCGCGCGGCGCTGTCCCGATGTGATCGCCGTGCGTCATCGCGGCCGGTCGTTCACCTACAGCCATATCCAGTCGATGGCGAACGGGCTGACGGTCGAACTGCTGCGGCGCGGTCTTGGTCGCGGCAGCCGCGTCGCGCTCTGCACGACGCTGCGCCCCGGTTTTGTCGCCGCCTATTTCGGTGTCATCAAGACAGGTGCGACGCTGGTCGGTTTCGATCACCTCTGGACCCGGGGCGAATTCGCCGAGGTGATCAAGGAGTGCGACATCGACGCGATCATCTGTTCCTCCGAGCGCGGCAGCGACGAGCTGGCCGAAACGCTGCTCGGCGCGGTGCAGGATACCGGCCGGCAGATTCCGGTCTGGACCCTGCCGATGGATCCGATATCCGATGAAATGAAATCGGAATACGCGCTGATCAGCCACTGGTTTGACACGCGTCATGGCGACGTTCCGGCCGCTCCCGTGATGCCCGATGAGGTCGCGACGATCGCCTTCACCTCCGGCACGATGGGCGTGCGCAAGGGCGCGCAGATCACGCATGGCAATATCGCGGCGATGACGCTGCTGACGATGCCGCTCGCGGCACCCGAAGCCTGCGAACGCCGGCTGGCGCCGGGCGACTATGAAGGCATCATGGCGCAGCTTTTCCTGCTGCTGTTGCCGGTCTTTATGGCCAATACGATCGTACTGTGCGACACGCGCGATCCCGAAGAGGTGCTGAAGATCGTCGCTGACGAGGGCATCACCTATCTACTCGAGATGCCGATCTTTTATCACGATCTGATCGCGCATGCGGACAAGGCGGACATCGCCGCGATCCGCCGCAATCTGAAACTCTGCGTCACCGGCGGTGCCGCCTTTCCGCTGAGCTGGTATGAAGAGTTCGTTGCACAGTTCGGGGTACCGATCCTGCCCGGCTATGGCGCGACCGAAACCACCACAGCGGTCTCCTGGTGCCTCGAACGCGACGGTTATGTGCGCGGCAAAGTCGGTCGCCCGATCCCCGGTGTTAAAGTCCGCATCCTGGCGGAAGACGGTTCGATCCGTCCGATGGGTGTCGAAGGCGAAATCGCGGTCGCCTCGCCCGGCGTGATGAAGGGCTACTACAACATGCCCAAGGAAACCGCCCGGGTGCTGCAGAACGGCTGGTACCGCACCGGCGATGGCGGACTGATCGATACTGACGGGCATCTCGTGGTGTTCGGCCGTCTCGACGACAAGATCATGAGCGGTTACCACCGCATCGACCCGACCGCGGTCGAAAATGCGCTCTGCGCGCATCCGCAGGTTTCGCTGGCTGCCGTCGTCGGCGTGCCCGACGGCGTGCTCGGCGAACGCGCCAAGGCCTATATCGTGCTCAATCCCGGTGCGTCGGCCGATTCCGATGCACTGCGCGGGTGGCTTGCCGACCGTATGCCGACCTGGATGGTGCCGGATTCGATCGAGTTCCGCCCCTCGCTGCCCTTGACCGCGACCGGCAAGGTGGCGCGCGCCGCCCTGCGCTAGACGCTCGCGCGACACCGTCCCCGGCGCGATTACCGCTCGACCTGGATTTCGATTCCCGCGCTCTTCGCGCCCTCACGCACAGCGGCGATGAATTCGCGATGCGAGGCAGGCGTCACCACGATATGCCGGCCGCTCGTGAGTACGATTTCCACAGCCTCGTCCGGATCGGTCATGTAGATCCGGTGTGCGCCCCAATCGCGGTTCCAGAACCAGCCGTAGGTTCCGAATAGTCCTCTGGTTGCCATCAGCGCGATCGGTTTGGTCGGGGCCCAGACGGGCGGCGCGCGCAGGATCGCAATATCGGCCAGGCGCCAGGCGATCGGGCCGACCGTGCGCATCACGGCAACGCGCTGCGCATCGACCAGGAAGCCGCGGGGACGGAACGACGCGGCGATTCCCAGCGCCATCGCGAACGGAATCGGCAAAGCAAGCGCCCAGTACTTGCCGTAAACGGCCGCGAAAATGATCCCCACGAGGGCCGGCAAGGCGAGCCCGACGCCATAGGCGAGCGTCTGGCTCAACAGGAGCTGTCGGGGCGCCAGCCTGGCGGGGAAGAAGGCCGGCATGGTCCCGATCGGGGAGCGTCCGGCCCGCTGCGCTTTGTTTCTGGGTTGGTCCGTCATCGTTCTGCGTGCTGGTCCGCCGGATCGGTTGACGGGCTAGTATAGGATTTACGGGCGCGATGCCGCAGCGGGATAACGGGAGAGGACGTGCGATGGCGGAGACCAGGGTTGCGATCGTGACGGGAGCCGGCTCCGGCCTCGGTGCAGCGGCGGCCCGTGCGCTGGCGGCGGGCGGATTCAAGGTCGCGCTGATGTCGCCGTCGGCACGCAGCATGGAGCTGGCGAAGGAGCTCGGCGGCATTGGCCGTCAAGGCTCCAATCGTGAATCCGCTGACCTCGATGCGCTGGTCAAACAGGCCGTGTCGGAATGGGGCCGGATCGATGCCGTCGTCACCTCGATGGGCCATGGCAAGATTCCGCGCGGGCCGGACTGGCCGCTCAAAACGATTGGCTTCGACCCCGACAGTCCGGTGAGCCTGCTCGACATCGACGATGCGACCTGGCAGGTCGGATTCGATTCCTATGTTCTCTCCGTCATCCGCGCCGCCCGTGCCGCAGCGCCGATCATGATCGGGCAGGGTGGCGGTGCGTTCGTGAACATCTCATCGATCGCGGCCATTGAACCGCAAAGCAACTTCCCGCTCTCGACCCTGCGGGCGGCGCTGCACGGATTCACGAAGCTCTTTGCCGACCGCTACGCGCGCGACCATGTGCGCATGAACAATCTGTTGCCGGGCTTCGCCGAGAATATCGATCTGACCGACGCGGCGTTGCGCGAAATCCCGATGCAGCGTGCCGGCCGCATGGACGAGATCGGCGACGCCGTGCTGTATTTCGCCTCGAACAAATCCTCGTACATCACCGGTCAGACGATCCTGGTCGATGGCGGTCTGCACCGGTCGACGCATTAGGGAGAGCCACGGATGACCCCAACCATCGGCATCCTGATCTTCGACGGCGTGGAGGAACTCGATTTCGTCGGCCCCTGGGAGGTTCTCTGCGTCGCAGCTTATGAGCGTGAGGGTACGCGCGTCCTCCTGATCGCCGAGCGAGACGGGCCGGTCACCTGTGCCAACGGCATGCGCGTGCTGCCCGACGCAACGGTCGGCGAGGCGCCGAGACTCGATGTCATCCTGGTACCGGGCGGCGAGGGAACGCGCCGCGAGGCGACCAATCGCGCCTTGCTCGACTGGATCGCCGGCGTCGCGCGGAACTGCCAATGGGTGACCAGCGTCTGCACCGGCTCGCTGCTGCTGACTGCAGCCGGGCTATGCGATGGCAAGCGTGTCACCACCCATTGGGATTTCATCCCGGCTTTGCGGGCGCTTGGCCGTGCCGAGGTGCTGGACGGGCCGCGCTATGTCCGCGACGGCAATCTGGTGACCGCTGCCGGCGTGTCGGCCGGGATCGACATGGCGCTGTGGCTGGTCGGCGAAATCTGGGATCCGAATTTTGCTCGACATGTTCAGAAGAGGATCCAGTACGATCCGGCACCGCCCTATCAGGCCGATGTCTGATCGCCGTTAATTGGCACCGATCTGAGGGGGCGAAAAAATTGTCCGCGCGCGTGAATGGAGGCCTTCCCATGCATGACGTTCTTTCCGGCTATCGTCTTACGAAGGCCGGCAGGAACGACCGGGACGGGTGACGCCCGATGCCGCGCTTCTGCACGGCGTGCGGCGCGGCAGTTGATGCCGGTGCGCGGTTCTGCGGCGCGTGCGGCGCTGCGACCGTCGCGACCGTCGCCCCCGATAACGCGCCAAAGCCGCCGGTTGGCGAGCGGCGTCATGCGATCATCCTCTTTGCCGACATCGCCAGATATACCGACCTCACCCAGCGAATGGACGCAGAAGACGTTCATGCGGTGCTGACGCGCTTCTTCCAGGTGGTCGACCAGCTCATTACGGATCATGGCGGTCATGTCGACAAGCATATCGGCGACGCGGTAATGGCCGTGTTCGGTGCGCCGGTTGCCCATGGCAATGATACGCGACGCGCGGCGGCCGCTGCCCTGAAGATTCAACACGCATTTGCCGCGCCGCCGGAGGCCGGGGTTGAACCGATCCGGATTCGCATCGGTCTTGCGGCCGGTGCCGTCATCGCTGACTCGACGGGTAGTGTGCATCATCGCGAGTACACGGTGACCGGCGAGGCGGTGAACCTGGCGTCGCGCCTCCAGTCGCTTGCGGCACCCGGCGAGATCCTGATCGATCAGACGGTCGAATCCACGCTCGCCGCCGATGCGATCGTCGAGCCGATTGGGCCGCAATCGCTGAAGGGGTTTGCCGGCGACCTTCCGGTCTGGCGCCTGGTCGCACTGACCAGCGAGCGCGGCGCGGGGGACGCTGGACCATTCGTCGGGCGTACGGCCCAACTGGCGCAAGTGACCGGGGCGCTCGAATCCAGTCGTGTCAGCGGTTACGGCCAGGCCCTGGTAATTCGCGGTGAAGCCGGAATGGGAAAGACGCGCCTCATCGAAGAACTCCTGCGCAAGGCGGCCGACACAGGATTTCATGGGGTTGTCGTTCATGCGCTCGATTTCGGCGCCGCCTCCGGCGCGGACCCGATTAGGCAGATCGCGCACGCACTGCTGGCGGTCGATTCCGATGCGGCCGCCGTCGATCGCGAGCGTGCCGCCGCGCGGGCCATAGCGGATCGGTTGGCCGGGGCCGACGAGGCAGGCTTTCTCAACGACCTGTTCAATCTCCCGCAGCCGCCGGCATTGCAGGCCGTTTACGATGCGATGGCGCCGGGCGTGCGCGCCGACGGTCGAAGCCGCACCGTCGCCCGCATGTGCCGCCGCTTCGCACGGCGACGCCAGCCTTTGTTTGTCGTGGTCGAGGATGTGCACTGGGCGAATGCGACGACATTGACTGCGCTGGCGCGACTTGCCCGGGGCGTGTCGGAGTGCCCCGGCATGCTGATCATGACGACGCGGATCGAGGGTGATCCGTTCGATCGCGCATGGCGTGCCGCCGCGCGCGACGCCGCGATTCTGATCGTGGATCTGCCGCCGCTGCGGCAGGGCGAAGCCGCGGCGCTGGCCGGTGCGATCGGCTCCGCGCCCGATGGAATCATTGCAAACTGCGTCGCCCGCGCCGAGGGCAATCCACTTTTTCTGGTGCAACTCCTCAAAAGCGCGGGAACCGCCGCCGGCAATCTGCCGGGCACGGTACAAAGCCTGGTGCAGGCACGCATGGACCGGCTCGATCCGCCGGCGCGTTCCGTCTTGCAGACAGCCGCCGCGATCGGGCAACGCTTTCCCTTCGAGCTTCTCCGTGCATTGCACGAAGACGCCGACCGGCAATGCGTTGTGCTGGTCGACGAGTTGTTCCTGCGGCGCGAAGGCGAGGGATATATGTTCGCGCACGCGCTCATTCGCGACGGCATCAACGCCTCTTTGTTGCGAGCGCGCCGGCACGAGATCCATGGGCAGATCGCGACCTGGTATGCGGAGCGCGATCCGGCGCTCCATGCGGAGCATCTCGAGCGCGCCGAGGATCCCGCCGCAGCGCAGGCCTATCTTCGGGCAGCGGAATTTTGCGAGACCGCGTTCAAGCCGGAAGAAGCGGTTCTGCTCGCGCGCCGGGGCAGCCAGGTTGCGAGCGCCCCGGCCCTGCAGGCAATCCTCAAACTCAAGGAGGGTGACCTGTTGCATGATCTCGGCCAGGGCGGCGCGGCGCTGGAATGCTGCGAGGCAGCGTATGATCTTGCACAGGAGGACGCGGTGCGGTTGCGGGCGCTGGTCGGCCAGGCGGCCGCTCTGCGGTTGCTCGGCAAAAGCGCGCCGGCCCTCGCCATCCTCGATCGCGCGGCGCCGCTGATCGATGCCGGCGACGAAGCGGTGCGCGGACGGCTGCACCATCTGCGCGGCAATCTGCATTTTGCCCTTGGCCAGGCCGATCTTTGTCGCCGCGCACACGAGACCGTGCTGGAGATTGCCCGGAACCGCGCTGATCCGGTCCTTGAGGCAATGGCATGGAGCGGGCTCGGCGACGCCGACTATGGGGTTGGGCGATGGGTCGCCGCCGCCGAATCGTTCCGTCGCTGCGTCGACCTCGCAGAACGCGTCAACCGGATCCGGATCGCCGAACCGAACCGGTTGATGTGGGGACATTGTCTCACCTATTCGGCCAGGTTTTCCGAAGGGATCGTGCTCATGCGTCAGGCGATCGAAAAGACGCTGCCCCTGCACGATTCCTATGCCGAAGTGTTCGCTTTTGTATCGCTTGTCTTGACACTCTATCTGAGTGGAAATTGTACGTCGGCGGAACCGACACTCGAGCAGGGGATGACGATTGCGAAGAAAGTGGGCGCGAAGCGATATGAGATCCAGCTGCTTCTCGTGCGTGCGGGATGCGAATATTTCGAGGGCAACCGCGCGCTAGCAAACGAACTTTGTACCCAGGCAAGTGCGGTCCTCAAAGAAATCGGCTTCGGATTCATCGGGCCGTCCAGTGTTGCCCATTCGGCGATGGCAACCGACGATGCAGCGGAGCGCAACCGATGGCTGGAGGAAGGCGAGGCACGGTTGGGCGAGACGCTGGCGCACAATATTCCCTGGTTCTATCGGATCGCGATCGAGATTCGATTGGAGGAGAGGAACTGGTCGGCAGTCGACGCGCTCACCGAACGGTTTCTCCGGTTCAGCCCGGAAGGCGAGCCGCCGCGACTCCATTCGCTGCTGGCCGAACGCGCCCGGGCGATTGCCGGCTGGTATCGCAATCCGGATGCGCCGGCGGCCGCACGCTTGCGCGCGGTACGCTCCGATATGGAATCCTGCGGCATCGCCCTGACCTTCCCCGACCCGGATAGCACCGGAGGGGGCGAAGCCGGCGGGTTTGGCACCCGGTTTTGAGTGCCGACCCGGGAAGTTTCCGACCCATCGGTGGCGCGCGCAGGGCAATGTCATTTATGTGACGCCGGGCGATCCCGCCTCTTCGGCATGCGGGGCCGTCCGGGCGGGGGCGCATTCCGCCTTCGCCCACCCCATATGAGGGTCGAGGCAAAGTCGACAGGGGAGGAACCCGATGATTGCCATCGCCGATGCCACCGAATCCGTCGATCGCACCTTGAAGATCATCCGCAACGTCGCGGCGCCGCGCGACGAGGTCTGGCGCGCCTTCACCGTCCGGGATTGCTACGCGGCGTGGATGGGCCCGGAGAATTTCAAAGTCGAGCGCTGCGAACTCGATCTGCGCTCCGGGGGCCGCTATCGCCTTTTCCTGCGTTCGAACGAAGGCGAGGAGCATGTCGCGAGCGGCGAATTTCAGGAGATTATCCCGAACGAACGGCTCGTCTTCACCTGGGGCTGGGAGACGGAGGGCCGGCGCGGCACCGAAACGACGGTGACGATCGAATTCCGCGATCATGCCAAGGGCACGCAGATCAAGCTCACGCAATCGGTGTTCGAAACGCTGGAGTCGCGCGATGAGCATGCCGAGGGCTGGGAAAGCTCGCTCGTGTGCCTCGAGAAATATCTCAGCAAATAGCGGGCGTGCGGCCGCGCTGATATCGGGACTTTACTTCACCGTTTGATTGCGGCAAGTAGCCGGGGTGCCTGACGATCTTCCGCATTTTCGCTCGCCGGCCGAGATGGTCGCCGCCTGGCGGCCCGACGAACCGGTCTATTGCATCGACCGTCTCTCGCTGGTCGGAGCGGCGCGACGCTTCGTGTCGCTGTTTCCCGGCCACGTGCTCTACGCGGTCAAATGCAATCCGCTGCCCTTCGTGATCGATGCCCTGCACGAAGGCGGGATCCGGCATTTCGATACTGCGTCGATCGCCGAGATCGAGCTGGTCGGCCGGCGTTTTCCCGATGCGCAGGGCCATTTCATGCATCCGGTCAAATCGCCGCAGGCGATCCGGCGTGCGTTCGACGAGTTCGGTGTCCGCCATTACGTGATCGATCACGCCGCCGAGATCGACAAGATGATCGCGGTGCTGGGCGAGGATCGGCGCGACACCGTCGCGCTGGTTCGCCTCGCAACGCCGAGCAAGGGCGCCAAGTTCAATCTCTCGGCCAAGTTCGGCGCAGCACCGGACAAGGTGGTGCAATTGTTGCGTACACTGGTCGATGCCGGATTCCAGCCGGGCCTTTGTTTTCATGTCGGCTCGCAATGTCTCGATCCCGAAGCCTGGACGCTGGCGCTCGATCTGGTCGATACCGTCTTGCATCAGTCAGGCATTGCAATCCGGTGCCTCGATGTCGGCGGCGGGTTCCCGGCGGCCTATGAAGGCGAAACGCCGCCGCCGCTCGAGGCCTTCCTCGATGCGATCGCCAGAGGCGTCGCAAAGCTCGCGCTGCCTACCGATTGCATTCTGATGTGCGAGCCCGGCCGCGCGCTGGTCGCACCGGCGATGTCGCTGGTTGCGCGCGTCGAACTCGCGACCGGCGAAGCGGTACATCTCAATGACGGCATCTATGGCAGCCTGATCGGTGCGACGATCGGCATTCGCTGGCCGATTACCCTGATTCGGCCGGATGGGCCGGCGGCGAACGACAGCAGGGGTTTCCGCGTCTATGGTCCGACCTGCGACAATCTCGATACCTTGCCCTATGAATTCGAGCTGCCGGTGGATGTCCGGACCGGGGACTATGTCCGGATCGACCGGCTGGGCGCTTATGCGGTCGCGCTTCGTACCGGCTTTAACGGATTCCTGCCCAACCGCTTCGTGACGGTCGACCGGCTGGCCTGATGCCACGGGGCGTTGCGGCTTCTTCCGGCACGGGGCTTGAGCCCGCCCGGGACGTTCCCATAGAGTCGCGCGAACCGGCAGGGGGATATCGGCGTGGCGACAGAACGTTCCGCCGTTGAGGCGCGCGGCGTCACCAAGATTTTCGGCCATGGCCCCGATGCGGTGCGGGCCCTCGACGACGTGTCGATCCAGATTCGGGAAAACGAGTTTTTCACGCTGCTCGGACCGTCGGGCTGTGGCAAGACGACGTTGCTGCGGCTGATTGCCGGCTTCGAGCTGCCAACCGCCGGCGAAATCCTGCTCGAAGGCGAACCGGTCGGTCATCTCCCGCCGAACCGACGTCTCGTCAACACCGTGTTCCAGTCTTATGCGTTGTTTCCGCATATGACCGTGCGCCAGAACATCGCCTTCGGCCTCGAAATGCGCCGCGTCGATCCGTCGACAATCAATCCGACGGTCGACGAGATGCTCGGTCTGGTGCAGCTCGCCGGCTATGGTAACCGCCGGCCCTCGCAGCTTTCCGGCGGCCAGCAGCAGCGCGTGGCGCTCGCCCGCGCGCTGGCGAACCGGCCGAAAGTCTTGCTGCTCGACGAACCGCTCTCGGCCCTCGATCTCAAGCTCCGGCAGGGGATGCGCGTCGAGCTCAAGAATATCCAGCAGCAAACCGGCATCACCTTCATCTTCGTGACGCACGATCAGGAAGAAGCGCTCACCATGTCGGATCGGCTTGCCGTCATGAGCCAGGGCCGGATCCAGCAGCTCGGCGGTCCGCAGGAAATCTACGAACAGCCAGTGAACCGGTTCGTGGCCGATTTTATCGGCGACACCAACTTCGTGCTGGCGCGCGTCGTCGCAATCGAAAACGGAAGGGCGCGCTGCAGCAGCGATGCCGGGCTCGAATTCGACGTGGTGGCGATCGCGGACGTCCTGTCCGGCAGCGAGGTGACGCTCGCGCTGCGACCCGAGAAAATCCGCCTCGCGAAGGCCGATGCGCCGTCGCGCGCCAAGGTCGTTCAGGCGACCTATGTCGGTACCGACACCAACTATGTCGTGGAGCTGGCCGATACATCGCGTCTCGAGGTCCGGGTGCAGAACGCGCTCGACGGTCATGCGCGCTTCCATGTCGGCGATAATGTGTCGATCGAAGTGCCGGCCGGCGCCGCCCGAATGCTGATGGACTGACGCCGCATGGCCCCGGCCGCCGACATCCTTCCAACCGGCGCCGATCGCGCGATCGCGATGCAGCGCGCCGGCGTCAATCTCGACGAGCTGGAATCCCGGCAGCGCCGCCGGCGGTGGATGCTGCTCAGTCCCGCCTTGTTGGCGATCACCATTTTCGGGATCTGCCCGCTCTTCATCATCGTGATGTATTCGTTCCTGACGCCTGCCAACTATGCCGGCGTCGCGTGGGAATTTTCGACCGACGCCTATGTCCAGTTTCTGTTCGAGCGCGACATCTTCGATGAGTCGGTCCGTATCTTTAACTCCGCCTATCTCGAGATCTACGGCCGCTCGTTTCTGCTGGCGATCTATTCGACGGTCGCGGCTCTCCTGTTCGGTTTCCCCGCCGCCTATTTCATGGCGACGCGTCCACCGGAAACCCGCAATCTCTGGGTTTTTCTCTTCACCCTGCCGTTCTGGACCAACCTTCTGATCCGCACTTATTCGATGCTGATCATCATCCGGGACGAGGGGTTGATAAATATCACGCTGCAGAAGCTCGGGATCATCGACCAGCCGCTGGTCATGCTCTACACCGATTTCGCGGTCGGACTCGGGCTTATTTACAGTTATCTGCCATTCATGGTGCTGCCGATTTACGCCAGCCTCGAAAAACTTGATTTCCGCCTGGTCGAGGCCGGTTTCGATCTTTATGCCAGCCGCTATCGCGTGCTGCGGCGGATCATCATTCCGCTGGCGAAGCCGGGCGTCATCGCCGGCTGTATCCTCGTCTTCATTCCTGCACTCGGTGCGTTCATCACGCCGATCATGCTCGGTGGCGGCAAGAACCTGATGATCGGTAACCTGATTTCGTTACAGTTCGGTAGCTCGCGCAACTGGCCGTTCGGTTCGGCGGCGGCGCTCATCCTGATGGCATTCGTGATGATTGCACTGATGTTCTATGTCCGGACGAGCACCGGCGGGAAGGTTCGCAGTCATGGCTGATGTGGCCATTCGCCGCCGGCGCATGCCGCGCTATCTCGATCTTCGCTACCAGCCGGGCTTCGGCACGCTGGCGATTCTCTGCCTTGTGATGCTTTATGCGCCGATCGTCGTGCTGATCATATTCTCGTTCAACGAGAATCGCTCGGTCGCGGTATGGACCGAATTCAGTTTCGACTGGTACCGCGCCGCGTTCCAGAACGAGGGTATCCGCGATGCCACCTGGGTGTCGCTCAAGCTGGCGGCGGTTGCCACCGTAGTCGCGACGGTGATCGCAACGTCGGCGGCGCTCGCAACGACCCGGACGCGCGCCTATCGCGGCATGACAGCGGCCTATCTCGTGATCAATCAGCCGTTGGTGGTGCCCGAGATCGTGACGGCGGTGGCGACGCTCTCGTTCTTTGCGTTGCTGCGGACCGAACTGGGCGTCTATTTCGGGTTCGGCAACCTGATCATCGCGCACACGGTCTTCTGCATTCCGTTTGCCTATATGCCGATCCGGGCGCGGCTCGAGGATATGGACCTGACCCTCGAACAGGCGGCAGCCGACCTCTATGCGACACCCTGGCAGACATTCAAACGGGTAACGTTGCCGCTGCTGATCCCGGGCATCGTCGCCGGTGCGATGCTGGCATTCATAGTGTCGTTCGATGACGTCATCATCACGGCGTTCGTCGCGGGTCCGGGCGAGACGACATTGCCGATCTTCATTTTCGGCGCGATCCGGCGCGGGGTGACGCCCGAAATCAACGCGATTTCGACGATCGTGCTGGCGGTGTCGGTCCTGTTCGTGACCCTGTTCTATTTCATCAGCCGCCGCAGCCGCTGAGCGTTCGCAAACCCAGGCGGTTGAACCGGCTATCCGGTCGCCAGGAAAGGCTCCATTGACCGCCCCGGTGGTTGGAAAGAGGCCTCTCGATCCCAAAATGCTTGCCGAATCGTCTCGATTGACCGGCTTTCGCTAAGTATAATCGACTGACGACGAGGCCCTGTCAGGCCTCCGCAACCCTGCGGCGAAATGCCAGGGCAAAACGATCGAAACTCACCGTGAGGGGAACATGAAGCTGGAATTCTGGCGCAAATACATGGTCGTATTTGTTGCCGTTGCAGCTCTGACAGTGTCGGCCTGCGAAGAGAAGCAGGAAGAACAGAGCCAGACAGAAGAGACAACCACCGAAGAAACCGCCGAAGCGGCGACCGAGGAGCCCGCAACCGAAGAAGTCGCTGCCGAAGAGGATGCGGCCATTCCGGCGGGCGGCGAGCTGCATATCTACAACTGGGGCAACTACACCAACCCCGAGCTGATCGCGAAGTTCGAGGCGGCGCACAATGTCAAGGTGACGCTCGACGCCTACGACTCGAACGAGACCATGCTGGCCAAGGTGAAGGCCGGCGGCCACGGCTACGATATCGTCGTGCCGGGCGACTATATGGTCGCGATCATGATCGAAGAGGGCATGCTCGAGGAAACCCGCCCCGACCAGATGTCGAACTTCAGCAATGTCGGCGCGAGCTGGAAGGACGTCTATTGGGATCCGGGTCGTCACTACAGCGTGCCATGGCAGTGGGGAACGACTTCGTTCGCGGTCAACACCGCCAAGTACAGCGGCGACATCAATACGCTTGCGATCCTGTTCGATCCGCCGGAAGAGCTTTGCGGCCGGATCAACATGCTGCTCGACGTGAACGACGTTCTCAACGCGGGCCTGCGCTATCTCGGCCATCCGCGTTGCAACAACAACCCCGATCAGCTGCGCGAGCTGAACGACATGCTGGTCAAGGCAAAGGAATGCTGGCGCACCATGTCGTATGACACGATCGCGCTGATGACGGCCGGCGACGTCGACGTCACCCAGCAGTGGAACGGTGCGGCGATGCGCGTTCGTCTCTCCGACGTGCCGACGGCAAGCTATGCCTATCCTAAGGAAGGGTTCACCGGCTGGATGGACAATGTCGTCGTGCTGAAGGGGGCGACGAATGTCGAGAACGCCAAGCTGTTCCAGAACTTCATCATGGATCCGGAAAACGCGGCGCTGATCTCCGATTTCGCGAAATATGCGAACGGTATCGCGGGCAGCGAAGCGTTCCTCGATCCGGAGTTCGCGGCAGCGCCGGAGATCACGCTGCCGGAGGGCGCGCCGGCGCCGGAATTCGTACCGCCTTGCGGTGCGGACGTCGCGGCGCTCTACGACAAGATCTGGACCAACCTGCAGAAATAGCGGTCCGGGACGGCCCGGTCGGGTTGACCGGGTTCAAATGAAAAGGGGGCGCCCCGAAAGGAGCGCCCCCGTTTTCTTTGGTGCGATCGCCAACCAGCGCGGTCAGATGCCGGCTTTCACCGCTTCGTACATCTGCTGCAATTCCGGCTCGTTCTTGATCGTCGCCTGGAAATGGCCGGCGGCGATATAGGCTTCGATATCGCCCGGCGTCAGGCCGCGGTTGATCAGGTCTTCGTCCGAGATCTGGTCGTAGACCAGCTTGTTCGAATGACCCATGCCGAAATTGTTGACCCAGTAGAGACCGGTATCGACGCTCAGATAGGCATTCATCAGATCGTAGACGATTGCCTCTTTCTCCGGCGTGACCCAGTTGGTCATCGCGAGACCGCAGGTCCACGTCATGGCGCCTTCCTTCGGCTGCATGAACATCGAGGGAATGCCCTGGTTCGAGAGGTTGAGGATCGTGTCGTTCCACGATGCCGCCGCAACCAGTTCGCCGCTCGCCAGCGCCTGCTGCCAGCCGGTATTATCGCTGGAGTAGAAGCGCAGCAGCGGTTTCTGCCGCTCCATGTATTCCTTGCAGCGCTGCGTCTCTTCGGGCGTCATGTCGAACGGATCCTCGGCACCGCAATAGATCGCCGCGACCATCACGCCGTCGATGAGGCTGTCGATCATCGAGAGGCGTCCCGAATATTTCTCGTCCCACAGGATGCCCCAAGTATGGGCGTCGACCGGCACATACTCGGGCGCGAGATCGGTGCGGAACGTGACGGACGTCAAACCCCACCAGGCCGGCACCCACATGCGCTGACCTTCCAGGATCGTGTCGGGCACGTCATAGAGCGTCGGAATGATTTCGTCCCAATGCTCGAGCCGCGCGGTATCGATCGGCCGCAGAAAGCCGAGGTCGTTCCATTTCATGACCTTGTACGAACAGGGCATGACCATGTCGGGCTCGAAGCCCGAGCGCATCTTGATCTCGGCCTCTTCCTCGTCGCCCCATACGGTCGCATCCGGCGAGGCGCCGTATTTGTCGAAATATTCCTTGTGCATCTCGGGCACTTCGTAGCCCGCCCAGGTGTAGAGCATCGGCTGCTCTTCCTGCGCGAGTGCGGCGGTGCGGCCGGTCGGAAGGATGAACGATGCAAGTCCGACCGATGCCATGATCCGCATGATGTCGCGGCGTCCGAGCCGGCCGTACTTGATCTCGTCGATGAACCGTTCGATGTCCCGTTTGGTTTCCATTGTCGCCTCCACGCTGTTTCCCGATCCCCGGTTCCTCGCTTTGCATCAGGCGTACGGCATCGTCGGCCGCACGGAGGGGTTTTCTGGGGAATTGAAGGCAGGGCAATTGGCACGACCAGCCAGATTTACCCCTTCCACCCTGCCAATTTCGTTTCTTGTTTGTACAATTCTGGCCCTTGGGCGGCCCGCAAAGCAAGGCCTGCCAGGGCCGCCGCAAGCCCTATCTCGCGGCGGAAGCGGCTCTTATGCTGGTGTCATGGTCCCATTTCGCTCCTTTGCGATGGCAGTATTGATTGGTTTCGCGCCGCTGGCCGCTTCGTTCGCCGGGGGTGCCGACAGCGTGGAGACGGCGGCACCCGAACCAACCCCGGCTGCGGTCACGGACCTGAGCGCGGCCGGCCCGGCCGATGGCGCGGCGGCGGACGAGGATTGCGGCTGCGGTGCGCGTTCGCCCGGTCAGCTCGAAGAGACACAGCAGCAGATGCAGGAATGGCAGGCAAAACAGACGCCCTGAACGCGATTCCGGCGTCTTTCGCCCCCTTACGCCGATCATGCTGCGCAGGATTCGGCGCCGGCTCGCGTGTAAGGACATTGGCAGCCCGACAGAGGGGCGGCGTAACCGGCATACCCGCCGTCCGCCCGGCTGCAGCAAGCCAGGGCGGAACGGACCGATGGGTCGCAGAACCGGATTGCAATGGGTGACGGGATCGGCGCTTTGGACGGCGAGGGGGACGATCTGCTCATGCGCCGGGCCGGCACCGGCGACGGCGTCGCATTCGGCTTGCTGGTCGAACGTCACGCCGGCCGTGCGCGCGCAATCGCGATTCGCGTTACCGGCAACGCAGCCGATGCCGACGAGTTGCTTCAGGAAGCGTTCCTGCGTGCCTGGCGCAAGGCACCAACCTGGCATGCGAACGACGAGAGCGCGACGACGGCGCGCTTCAGCACATGGCTTATTCGCGTGCTGGTCAATCTCTGCATCGATCGCAAGCGGCGCGTCACACCGCTGCCACTCGAGGTCGCCGGCGATCCGCGCGACGAAACACCGGGTGCGGACCGGCGCATCGCCGAACGCGAAACGGCGGCCCGCGTGACCGCGGCGATCGACCGGCTGCCGCCGCGTCAGCGCGAAGCGCTGCTGCTGTGTCATTTCGAGGCACGCAGCAACGAGGAGGCCGCGTCGATGCTGGGCATCAATGTCGGCGCGCTCGAAGCGCTGCTGGTGCGCGCCCGGCGGAAGCTGCGCGCGATGCTCGAACCGGAACGAGGCGATCTCCTGCGTGGGCAGGAAGCATGGGGCGACGAGAGATGACCGAGAAACAAATGACGCTCGAACGATTGCAGACCATTCTCGATGCCTATGGCGCCGATCCGGCGCGCTGGCCCGAAGCCGAACGGATGGCTGCCGAGCGGCTGCTGGCAGCGATGCCCGAGGCGCATGTGAAGTATGAAGCGGCGGCGCGGCTCGATACCATGCTCGATTCCACGACGCTGCCGAAATTGCGTCCGCTCGACACCACGATCCTGACGGCGCGCGTTGTTGCGATGCCGCAGCGCGATCCGCTGCGCCATCCGCTCGGCTGGCTGGTGCACACGATCGGTGTCGACGGCCCGGCTGCGGCCGGCCTTGCACTGGCGGCGGCGCTCGCCGGCTTTCTCATCGGCTGGGGTGATCCCGAACCGGCCATCGCCGACGAAACGCTCGCCGTCCTGTTTCCCGTTTCAAGCTCGGAGGTCGACCAATCATGGTAACCGCTGTGTGGACCCATGCGCGCTGGGTCGTGATCGCGCTGGCGATTTCGATCGTCCTCAATCTCTTCCTGCTCGGGATGACAGGCGGCCGCCATCTGCATCACTGGTTCGGCGGAAGCGACCAGCCCACCGTATCCTGGATGCAGGACGAACAGGTCCGCCCCGTGCGCTGGCTGTTGTTTCGTCTGACAGAAGGTCTCGACCGCGCGGATCGGGACAGTTTCCTCGAAGCGGTGGGTGCCGATCGCGAAGCGCTAACCGAGGCTGGCGGCGCGCTGCTGGTGCAGCGGCGCCTTGCGCTCGATCTGCTGCGGGCCGAGCCGTTCGATCGTCCCGCCATCGATGCGGCGCAGGATGAACTGCGTCGACGCAATGATGCGTTTCAGGCGGCGATGCTGCGTGCGATTGCCGATGCGGCGGCAACGCTGCCGCCCGATGCGCGCGCGAAACTCGGCAGCGGCTGGGAGTAGTCGCGGACGGGTCTTACCGTCGTCCGCCCGCGAGCTTTCGGGAATCCGGATCGGCGCGCAGCCGTGCCATCGCGATGACGCCGAGAGCCGGGCCGATCGCCAGCGGCGCGAAGGCATATTCCCAGCCGAGCGTGTCGACCCACCAGGGCATCAGGTGGATCGTCAGCAAGGTCAGCGTGAATCCGATCGAGGTCTGCAAGGTCAGCATCGTGCCGACCAAATGGCGCTCCGACAGCTCAGCGATCGATGCCGAGAACTGCGCCGAGTCGGCAACGACCGCGACACCCCAGATGAGACAGAGCGCGATCAGCCAGCGCGGATCGCCGCCGAACAGAAAGCCGACCGTCAGCGCGCAACCACCACTCACCGCCATCGCCGCGATGGTGATCGTGGTACGGCCGAGCCGGTCGGCGAGCAACCCGGCGGCGATGCAGCCGACAGCACCGATCCCAACCACGGCAAAGGTTGCATAGCGCGCGAGGGGCGCCGCCTCGTCCAGCGCCATCGTCGCGAGGAAGCTCGCCTGCAGGAAGACACCGATCCACGCCCACATCGCGTAGAGCTCCCACATATGGCCGAAATAGCCGAAATTCGCGAGGCGCAGCGAGCGCACGCGCCAGGCGGCCAGCGCCATGCGCGGATCGAAGCGCGGCGTTGCCGCCATGCGCGGCCCCAACGGCACGAACAGGATTGCCCCGGCGGCGGTGAGCGCCGAGAGCGAAGCGATTGCAATCGTTGCCCGCCAGTCGAGCCCGCCGAGCGCGTTAAAGAGATGCGGTGCAGCCGACCCGAGCGTCAGTGCGCCCACCAACAATCCGACGACGAGGCCCATATCGTGCTTCGCCCAGGTCGACGCGAGTTTCATCCCGACCGGATAGACGCCGGCCATGCACATGCCCGTTACGAAACGCAACGCGATCACGCCCCAGGATGTCGGTTCGATGAGCAGGATCGCCCCGTTCGCGATCGCGCCGACAAGAGCGGACACAGCAAAGAAACGTCTTGGGTCGAGCCGGTCGGCGAGGCCGAAGAAGGCGGAGATCAGCGTGCCGGCGACGAAACCCGCCTGCACCGCACTGGTGAACAATGATTGCAGGGTTGCGGAAAGTTCATAGTCGCGCGCGAGCGAGGGCAGGATCGCGGTTGCCGAAAACCAGAGCGCGAGCGCGGCAACCTGGCAATAGGCGATCAGCGCAAGCGCGCGCCAGCGGTTTGCAACGGGTGCCGCGGTGCCCTTGGACGGCACGCCACTAGGCGGGGTAACAGCCGGCGACGCGACCGCGCTGGATCGCCAGCGCGAGAATCGCATCGAGCATCGGCGTTTCGATACCGACCATGTCGCCCATCTCGACCACGGCGGTCAGCAGTGCATCGATCTCCATTGCCTTGCCGTTTTCGAGGTCCTGCAGCATCGAGCTCTTATGCGCGCCGACATCGGCAGCCCAGCCGATCCGCGTTTCGATATCGACACCGAAGGAAACGCCCAGCGCCTCGGCGACCTGCTGGCTCTCTTCCATCATGCGGCGGATGACCGGGCGCGTGCCGGGATCGGTTGCGATCTGGACCAGCGTGCCGTGCGTGAGAATGCTGACCGGATTGAACGAAAGATTGCCCCACAATTTGACCCAGATATCGTCGCGGATCTTGGGGCGTATCGGCGCCTTGAAATCGGCATCGTTGAGCGCGGCGGAGAGCGCCTTGATCCGCTCGCTGCGGCTGCCATCCGGCTCGCCGAGCATGAAACGGTTGCCGTAGCCGTGCCGGATGACGCCCGGCTCCGCGATCTCGGCGGCGGGATAGACGACGCAACCGATGACGCGGTGCGTTTCGATCAGCGTCTCGAGCCGCCCGTCGGGGTCGAGGCTGCGGATGCGCCGGTCGCGCCACGGACCGTCGAGTCCGTGGAAATACCACCAGGGCACGCCGTTCATCGCCGTCAGCACGGCGGTGTCGGGACCGAGCAGCGGCTGCATGGCCTCGGCGATGCCGGCAACCGCGGGGGCCTTCACCGCGACGATCACCACGTCCTGCGGGCCCGCCTGTTTCGGATTGTCGGTCGCCGCCGGCCGCGCGACGATCGTTTCCGCATCGGTGACGAGTTTCAGTCCGTTGCGGCGGATCGAATCGAGATGCGCACCGCGCGCAATCAGCGTCACCTCGTGATCGCCTTTGTGCGCGAGCCGAGCGCCCAGCAATCCACCGATCGATCCGGCGCCGTAAATGCAGATATTCACGAGGCGAGCCCCAGTTTGGCGGCGAGCCCGATGCGCTGCAGCTTGCCGGTCGCGCCTTTCGGGATCTCGTCGAGGATGACGATCTTCCGCGGCACCTTGAAATCGGCGAGCCGTTCCGAAAGGAAATCGCGCAGACCCCGTTCGTCGGCGGTCATTGATTCGCGCAATACGACGGCGGCCGCGACGTCCTCGCCCAGCTTCGCATGCGGCATAGCAAAGGCGACGGCCTGCGCGACGGCGGGATGCGCCATCAGCGCCTCGTCGACTTCGCGCGGGCTGATCTTCTCGCCGCCGCGATTGATGATTTCCTTGAGCCGCCCCTCGATCGTGAGAAAACCCTCGTTATCGAACTTCCCGAGATCGCCGGTGCGGAACCAGCCGTCATGGAACGCGGTCGCGTTGGCGGCGGCGTTGTTGAGATAGCCCGCCGTCACATTGCGGCCGCGGATCACGACTTCGCCCGTCGCATCGCCCGACAGCAGCCGCCCGTCTTCCGACATCAGCCGGACTTCGGGGCCGGCGGCAGCGCCGACCGAACCCGCCTTGCGCCCGCCCGGCGGCAGCATATTGCTGGTCATCTGATGCGTCGCCTCGGTCATGCCGTAGGATTCGATGACCGGGCAGCCGAACGTCTCCTCGAGCTCGGCCATGACGCGGGCCGGCAAGGACGACGAGGACGAGCGGATGAACCGCAGCCGCTGCGTATCGAGCACCGCGCGGTTATGCGACGCGCGCGCGAGATTCGCCTGATGCATGGTCGGCACTGCCGAGTACCAGCTCGCCTGCGATTCGGTCAGCCAGGCGTAGAATCGCAGCGCGTTATAGCCGGGCGAGCAGAAAACCGAGCCGCCGGCGCGGATTGATGCAGCGAGCACGCCGACCAGCCCGTGAATATGAAAGAGCGGCATGATGTTGAGGCAGCGATCGGCCGCGCCGAGCCGGAGCGTGCTCGCAATATTTCCGGCCGAGGCGATCAAATTTCTATGGCTGAGCGGCACCAGTTTAGGACGCGAGGTCGTGCCCGACGTGTGCAGCAGCAAAGCCGTATCTTCGCCGTCGGGCCGCGTCGCCGTCGGCTTTGCGCCTGACGGCGCATCGATCGTAAACGCGCCGGCTTCGGTCTGCGGGCGGATCGACAGAATCGGAATGCCGCGCCGCTTCGCGACCTCGATCACCGGCGTGTCGGAGCCGGCTTCGACGATCAGCGCCTTCGCCGCAAGATCGCCGAGATAGAAATCGAACTCGTCGGTGCGATAGCCCGGATTGAGCGGAGCGGCCGCCGCCTGCGCGGCAACGCCGAGAAACGCCGTCGCGGCCTCGGGCCCGTTCGGCAGCACGATCGCGACGCCGTCACCGGCGCCGATACCATGCGCCGCGAGCGCTGCCGCGGTGCGGTCGATCTGTGCCGCGAGCGCCCCGTAGCTGAGCGTGCCGCGATCGGGGGCGAGCAGAGCCGCGTCATTGTCCGGGCGTGCCGCAATCAGATCGGCAATGGTGGTCGGCGTGTCGGTCATTGTTTTGGAGTTCAACGCAAGCTGATGGACAAGGCTGCGACACTAGCAATCCGCCGCGCGCATGGCGAGGCGGCGAATCAGCCCTGCTGTGATTTCCCGGTGCGGTCCCGGCCGAGTGCGTCGATCTTCTCCTGCAGCTGTTCGAGCTGCTGGCGCAACGCTTCGACCGAATCGGCGGCCTTTTTCGCCTGGCCGACGATATCGGGTGCCGCCTCGTGTTCGGGGGCGCCGGTTGCGCCCGGCGTGCCGGCCGCGCGGAACGGGTTGAACATCTGCATCGCCTGCTCAAACAGAGCGAGGTTCTGCTTGCCCATTTCCTCGAAACGGCCGAACGGGAACATGCCGCCGAAACTGTCCTGCATCGCCTTCCGCATCTGCTCCTGATTGCGCGCGAACGATTCCATCGAGTGCTCGAGATAGCGCGGCACCAGGAACTGGAGATTGTCGCCGTAGAACTTGATGAGCTGGCGCAGGAAATTGAGCGGCAGCAGGTTCTGGCCGCCCTTCGATTCCTCTTCGACGATGATCTGGGTCAGCACCTGGCGGGTGATGTCCTCGCCGGTCTTGGCGTCGAACACCGTGAACTCGAAGCCGTCCTTCACCATCTGGCAGAGATGGTCGAGCGTTACATAACTCGAGGTTGCCGTATTGTAGAGCCGCCGGTTGGCGTACTTCTTGATGGTAATCGGGCCGGTCTGACCCGTGCCGGTATCTGCCATGGGTCCGCGCTGTCCTCGAATGCCTGCGCTGCACACGCGAAGGGGCGAGCATAACAGCATTTGGGCGGCGTTGTGCAATGCATTAGCTGCGCCGCAAACGGGTGCTGCGGCGCGGTATGTGGCCTCCCGGGCGGGCCTCGCCTATAGTCGGGGATCATGAGCGAAACGCCCGATCTGGAGAGCCTGGCGCGGCGCTATCTCGATCTCTGGGAGGCGCAGCTTTCGGCGCTGGCCGGGGATCCGGCGTTGGCAGAGCAGATGAGCCGCTTCGTGGCGGCCATGGGCTCGGCCGGGCTTGCCGCCGCTGCCGCCTGGAGCGCGACCCATGGAGACAACAAACCCTCCGCCGCAGAACCCGGAAGCACCGCCGGATCGTCTGGGGCCGCGCCCATACATGCAACATCTGGCGACCGCGACGGGCGCCTGGACGAGCTCGCTCGCCGCCTTGCCGCTCTTGAAGAACGGATCGCTGCCCTGGAGCCCGCAGCTCCAAAGCGGCCGCGCGGCACTTCTCGAAAATCTCGGTAACCTCGACGCGCGGGAATTTGCTGCCGCCGTCGTCGGCGAGATTGCCGCGCGTCGTGCACGGTTCGAAAGCGGCGTCGCTTCCTATCGCACGCATCTTTATCGCCGCGAGATGAAGCCGGTGCCGTTACTCTGGCGGGCCGGCACGACGCGGCTGCTCGACTATCGCAATGATGCGAGCGACAAGAGGTTGTCGCCGATTCTGGTCGTGCCTTCCCTCGTCAATCGCTATTACGTGCTCGATCTGATGCCGGAAACCAGCTTTCTGCGCTGGCTGTCGAAAGCCGGATTTCCCGTGTTCGCGATCGACTGGGATGCGCCCGGCGCCGAAGAACGTGGCTTCGATCTGACGTCCTACACGACGGAGCGGCTCGAACCGGCACTCGATGCGGTGCGGCTCGCAACGAAGGGTGCCAAACCGATCGTTCTCGGTTACTGCATGGGCGGCAATCTCGCGCTCGCGCTGGCGCATCGCCGCGAGCGCGATCTCGCGGGCCTCGCGCTGCTGGCGACGCCGTGGGATTTCCACGCCGAGCGCCCGGAACAGGCACGCGGTCTCGGCGCCATGGCGTCATGGCTGATGCCGACGATGGCGGCGGCGGGCGCCTTGCCGGTCGATGCGATCCAGTCGCTGTTCGCCGCGCTCGATCCGATGCAGGTGATCCGCAAATTTCTCGCCTTCGCCGAACTTGATCCTGCCAGCGACCGCGCGCGGCGGTTCGTCGCACTCGAGGACTGGCTCAATGACGGGATTCCGCTCGCGACCCTGGTCGCGATCGAGACTTTG
>JBBDMS010000004.1:0-8113 GCA_040878185.1 Dongiaceae bacterium
GAGCAGCTGACTCTTAATCAGCGGGTCCAAGGTTCGAGTCCTTGTGCGCCCACCAATTTCCGCCTTTTTCGATGGCAAAACCCCGGACTGTTCAACCACAGTCCCACGCGTCGGGTCTCCTTGCGGGCCTTGCGTCGGGATACGATATTCGAATGTGCCCATCCTTGCGCCAAGGAGGAACGACCATGCGCTACGCAAAGACCGACGAGGCGGTCAAGAAGCTGACGCCCGAGCAGTATCGGGTGACCCAGGAGAACGCCACCGAACGCCCCTTCACCGGCGAGTACAATGACCACAAGGAGCCCGGGATCTATGTCGACATCGTTTCCGGCGAACCGCTGTTCGTCTCGACCGACAAGTTCGAATCCGGGTGTGGCTGGCCGAGCTTCACGAAGCCGATCGAACCGGCCAACGTGAACGAGTTGCGGGACAACACGCATGGCATGATCCGCACCGAGGTGCGCTCGACGCATGGCGACAGTCACCTCGGGCATGTATTTCCCGACGGCCCCCGGGACAAAGGCGGGCTGCGTTACTGTATCAATTCCGCATCCCTGCGCTTTATCCCGCGTGACCAGATGGAGGCCGAGGGCTACGGTGCGTATCTCGACCAGATAGAGGTGGAGGATCGTTAGATGACCGAACGAGCTGTTCTGGCCGGTGGCTGCTTCTGGGGCATGCAGGATCTGATCCGCGCCCTGCCCGGCGTCATCAACACCCGCGTTGGCTATACCGGCGGCGACGTGCCGAATGCGACCTATCGCAATCACGGCACCCATGCCGAAGGCATCGAGATCGTCTTCGATCCGGACATCATCAGCTATCGGCGGATCCTGGAATATTTCTTCCAGATCCACGATCCGACCACGAGAAACCGGCAGGGCAACGACAGGGGCACCGGTTACCGCTCGGCGATCTACTATGTCGACGACGAGCAGAAGCGGGTCGCCACGGACACCATCGCGGATGTCGAGGCTTCGGGCCTGTGGCCGGGCAAGGTGGTGACCGAGGTCGAACCCGTGGGGGACTTCTGGGAGGCAGAGCCGGTGCATCAGGACTATCTGCAGAACTATCCCAATGGCTACACCTGCCACTACCCGCGCGCCGACTGGGTACTGCCCCGGCGGCAAGCGGCCGAGTAGCCGACCAGCCTGTGTGAGTGCCTCGTGCGCATTGTCGGCTCGAGCCTCCTGGCGGTGAGCATGGACACCTGGGCGGGCATCACTTTGCTTGGGTTACTGGGATTCGTGCTCGGCTTCGCGCTCAACCACGGCTCGATCTGCACCGTCATCGCTACGAGAGAACTGGTTTCGGAGAAGAGGCCTGCCCGATTCATCGCGCTCATCGAGTGCGCCGTCTGGGCAGCCCTCGTCTACGCCATCCTCGATACGTCACCGACGATGGAGCAGGGCTGGTTACCGCTCCGCTACCTGGTGCCAGCAGCCTTGTTGTTCGGGGTCGGCACCTATGTAAACGGCAGTTGTGTCTTCGGGGCGGTGGGGCATTTCGGAAACGGCGATATCGATTTCGGATTCACGTTCCTCGGTATCGCGGCGGTTTTCTACATTGAATCTCTGCTTGGCCTGCTTCCGGATCAGTCGCCGGCGAGCGCTTCGCTGCCGCTCGGGCCGCTGCTTCTTGCGATCGCATTGTTGGCGGTCCTGGCGCTGAGATTCGGTGTGTCGCGCAAATCCGAGACCAACTTCTGGCGGCTTACGCTGGCGATGGGAGCGATCGGAATTACATTTACAATCTTGGCCATTATTGCGCCCCGGTTTTCGATCACGACATCGATCCGGGTTTCATTCACGACATCGGTTGGATCCATCGTTTCACTAGCCCTCGCAGGCGCCGTGATATCGGTGTGCATGTTCGCCGGCAGTTTTGTGTCCGCTGGATTCAGACGGCGTCGATTCATACTGAAATGGCCAACCATCAAGGGCATAGCGAGGAGAATGCTGGGCGGCATCCTGATGGGCGTGGGTGCGCTCCTCATTCCCGGCGGGAACGATACGCTGCTGATGATCGGTTTCCCCATGGGCGCATGGCAGGCCGCGCTCGCCTATGTGCTGCTCGTTGCCTCGCTTGCCGCACTCATCGCCAAGTTCGGGTCGATGGCAAAATCCTGGTCTTAGCGCCTCCGTCGCACGCCGGTTGCGCCCCCGCCACTGCGTAGTCGCCGGGGAGCCATAGGTATCGATTCCTGCATGGGGAACTGATAGCCTCGCTCTATCGGCCTTTTTGAGAATGCACGGCAGACGTGCCGCACTCTGGCTTGCCGACGGCGTTGGTCGTCGAGCGGAGCAGGGGCGGCAGGGCTGAGCCGAAATTCACGGGAGAAACGATCATGTCCGACATTTTTTCGTCACCCACGCGGCGCGCCATCCTTGCTGCTTCTGCCGCCGCCGCCGCCGTCAGCCTTCTTCCGGCGCAAGCATCGGCAGCCGATGCCACCGCGATCCGCCCCTTCAGCTTCAGCGCTCCGGAGGAGGATCTCGTCGACCTTCGCCGGCGCATTGCCGCCACGCGCTGGCCCGAGAAGGAGACGGTCGAGGATCATTCCCAGGGCGTGCCGCTGGCGACGGTCCAGAAGCTCGCGGACTACTGGCTGACCGCCTATGACTGGCGCAAGGCCGAGGCGAAGCTCAACGCCTTGCCGCAGTTCATCACGGAGATCGACGGGCTGGACATTCATTTCATTCACGTCCGATCGAAACATGAAAATGCATTGCCGCTCATCGTGACGCACGGATGGCCGGGCTCGATCCTCGAGCAACTCAAAATCATCGATCCGCTGGTCAATCCCACGGCCCATGGCGGGAGTGCGTCGGACGCGTTCAATGTAGTGATTCCCTCGATGCCGGGCTACGGGTTCTCCGGCAAGCCAACGAGTACAGGCTGGGGACCCGAGCGCATCGCGAACGCCTGGATAGAATTGATGAAGCGCCTCGGATACACCGAGTTCGTGGCTCAAGGCGGCGACTGGGGTGCGCTGGTCACCGAGTTGATGGGGGTGCAGGCGCCACCCGAACTGCTCGCTATCCACACCAATATGCCGGCCACGATTCCGGCCGACATCAACAACGCGGCCTTTGCCGGCGCGCCCGCGCCATCCGACCTCGGCGCCGAGGAGAGGCTCGCCTATGACCAGGTCTCCTTCTTCTACAAATACGGTCTCGCCTACGCCCAGGAAATGGGACTTCGCCCCCAAACGCTGTACGGGATCGCCGATTCACCGATTGGCCTCGCCGCATGGATCCTCGATCACGATGCGCGCAGCCTCGCGCTCATCGCACGCTCCTTCGACGGTGAGCCCGAGGGCATGACGAGAGACGACGTTCTCGACAACATTACGCTCTTCTGGCTGACGAATACGGGAGTCTCGGCAGCGCGTCTCTACTGGGAAAACAAGTTCGTTTTCTTTGCGCCGAAGAACGTCACGATCCCGGTTGCCGTGAGCGTCTTCCCGGATGAGCTCTATCCGGCGCCGCGAAGCTGGGTCGAACAGGCCTACCCCAATCTCATCCATTATAACCGCCTCGAAAAAGGCGGACATTTTGCGGCGTGGGAACAGCCGGTATTCCTGGTAGAAGAGCTTCGCGTGGGCTTCCGATCTATCCGCTGATCGTCCGATGGGGTCGGCGCGCGTTGCGGGCGCCGGCTGTCCAGCGCCGCGATGTACGCCCATGGAGAAAAGAAATGTCAAAACATTGGAAGTTGATTGTAAATGGCGCTGCTGCGATCTTCGCTCTCTTAGCGGCGATTTTCTGGTTACTGTCGGCGTTGACGACCGTGCCGGACAATATCGACACTGCGATAAAATTTATTCAGGAGGCTGGTCATCTCAGCTCAAAGGGCGCGGGATGCGCCGCAGTTGCCGCTATACTGAGTTTGATTGAATATGTGGACAAAGCACGCCGTGCGACCACGCGTAGCTAACGGCAGTTGTGACTGGCGGTGGGTCATCCATCAAGGGAACGTCGAACAGGGGGAAACATGCTTGCCTACATCATGGTCGGAACCAGCAATCTGAAGCGTGCTGCCAAATTCTACGATGCAGCGCTCGCGCCGCTCGGCCTTGCGCCGGCCGGCGGCAACGATCGTTACATCGGCTATGCGCCGAAAAATACACCCGCGAAAGCGAAGTTCTTTGTCACGAAGCCTTACAACAAGAAGCCGGCCACGTTCGGCAACGGTACGATGATATCGCTCGAGGCAAAATCGCGGCGCGCGGTCGAAGGGTTCCATGCGGCGGCGCTTGCGAACGGCGGCACCGACGACGGCAAACCCGGGCCGCGCCCGGCCGGCGCCGGCAACTACGCGGCCTATGCGCGCGACCCCGACGGCAACAAGATCTGCGCCTATTGCGCCAAGGCGAAATAGAGCTCCCGAATGAGAAACGGCACATGAAGCTCGGCGGTGCCGGGCCTCATACGCCGTTTTCTGTTCCTGCCGTCGTCGCGTAGGAGAGCCTTGCGGGTGACGACCGTCGTTACTTCTTGTTAACGAACATCCCGCCGATGAACTGGTTCGCCAGACCGAGCATGACAGCACTCGGGTCGCTCAAAGAGCCGCTGCGATAGCTGTTCTGCAACTGGGTCAGCAAACGCGGGCTGGGTTGGCCGGTCTGCGGGATGCCGACCTCCTTCTGGTATGACAGGACGGCCTGTCGGGTCCGTGTGCCGAACAGACCATCCGGGGTGCCGACATTGTAGCCAAGGCGATTGAGTTCGGCCTGGATGTCCTTGTTCAACTGGGTGGCGGTTACCTGAATGGCATAACCGCCGTCGTAAACGCCCGCCGCGCCCGGCTCAAGATTGGAACTGGCGAGATGCGTCAGCAGCTGCGGGCTGGGTTCACCAGTGACCGGCAGATCGAAATCGCCCTGATACGCCAGGATCGCGCTGCGCGCGACGGAGTCGAATACCCCGTCCGCCGCGCCCGCGTTGTAGCCCTGCTGGTTCAGCGCGGTCTGGATCGATTGCACCAGTTGCGTGCGCGTCATCGTCGGATCGATGTTGGCCTGACCCCGCTCGAGGCGTGCGAGGAGGGTATCGTCGATACGACCGTCGACCGCGATGCCGGCATCCGACTGGTACGTCCGGACCGCCGACGTCGTCGCCGACGTGACCGTGCCGTCGATCGGGCCGACTTCATAGCCGCGGACGTCGAGGGCCTGCTCCACGGCTTTCACCAGGGCGATGCGCTGCAGGTCTGCGGTGCCATCGTCGCCGGCCGACTGCCGGATATCCGTCAGCAGGCTTTGCGTGACCTCGCCCGTGACCGGCAAGCCGTTGTCATTCTGGAAGGTGCGCACGGCGCCCCGCGTGGTCGGGCCAAAGACGCCATCGGCCGGACCGGCGTTGTAACCGAGATCGTTGAGCTCGGACTGCACGGCCCGAACCAGGCTTGCCCGCGTGGGCTGATCCGCGCCCGGCGAGGCCTGCAAGCGGGTCAGCAAACTCGTTGTCGCCTTGCCATCCACGGTGATGCCACTGCTGCTCTGATAGGCCTCGATCGCCTGGCGGGTCTTCCAGTCGAGCGTGCCACTCACCGTGGGCACGTCGTACCCGCGCTCGCGCAGCTCGGACTGGATGTTGGCGACGAGCCCGGTCGGGTCGGGGCTGGGCGCTGGCGTGACCGTTGTTCTGCCCGCGATCCGGTCGAACAAAGCGACGGTCAACTGACCGTCGGCAACGAGACCATGGGCCTGCTGGTAAGCCCGAATCGCAGCACGGGTCCTGCTGCCCATAATTCCGTCTTCGACACCGGCATCGTAGCCGAGATCGTTCAAAAGCATCTGCATGTTGCGGACCGAATACGCCACCGTGCCGGTTGACGTCGTGCCGGGCTGCCACTTCTCGGCCAAGGTCTGGGCTTCGGCGATCTGGTTCGCGGTCATGCGCGTCTCGAGGCGCGAACGCGCCTGATTGGCGCGCGTGTTTCCACGCGATGCGGCGAGGTTGTACCACATATGCGCTTTGACATAGTTCTGCGTGACGCCGTCGCCCTGGGCATACATCTCGCCCATCATAAATTGTGACGCGGCATCACCGGCATTGGCGGACAGTTCAAAATCGGTGAATGCAGTCTGATAGTTGCCGCTCTCGTAAGACTGCATCGCAGAATTGTAGTCGGCGAGCGCCAGTGTCGGCGCCGCAACGATCATTGCAACCGTGAGCGCGAGTGAGCGAATCATGGCAGAATTCCTTTCTACATGATTTCTCGAAATTCATGATAAAAACACGGCGACACCTTCCAGGTTCCGTCGACCGGGTTTCGCTCATGAAAATCGCAATGATCGCTTGGCGTTATGTACTGTGACTTCCGTCGGGCAAGTGAAGCCCCCGGTTCGTTGTGTAATTGCCCTGGCCAGGTGCAAAAAAAACGGCACATGAAGCTTGACCGTGTCAAACCTCTTATGCCGTTTCTTTTCTCTCCAGCCGCCGCGTTGCACCGCCAAAGCGGCAAGCGCTGCGGTCCAAAGCGCCTCCGGTCATTGTCCGGAGCGTCGCGTCGTCCTTTAATCGACCGGCGCGGGCGAGGGCGGCAGCGGCGTTCGGCCGGCAACCGCGTCGGCGAGTTTCTCGGCGATCATGATAACCGGCGCGTTGAGATTCGCCGTGACATTGTTCGGCATGATCGAGGCGTCGATTACGCGCAGCGCCTCGACGCCGTGCACGCGCCCCTGATGGTCGGTCACCGAATCGTCGCCGCTGCCCATGCGGCAGCTCGAGGTCGGATGATACTCGGTCGATCCGACGGTACGGATCCAGGCAAGAATTTCGGCATCTGACTGGACCGGTGCGCCCGGCGTCAGCTCTTCGCCGCGCAATTCGTCCCAGGCACGCTGCGCCGCCATTTCGCGCGTCCGCCGCACGCCGTCGATCATCTCGCGCCGGTCGCTTTCCGCTTCCATGAAATTGAAACGGATCGTCGGATGGTCGGCGGGATTCGCCGATTTGAGCTTCACCCAGCCGCGGCTGGCTGGACGCATGATGCCCATCGAATACATGAAGCCTTCGGCAAAATTACTCGACGATGCGCCGACGAACGCGCAGAGCGGGTAGAACTCGTGCTGGAGGTTGACATAGGGCACGTCGTCCGAGCTTTTGAAGAAGCAGCCGGTCTCGCAGAAATTCGTGGTGCCCAGCCCTTTATGGAACAGCAGCCATTGCAGTCCGACGCGCCAGCGCGCGAGCCGGGTCGAGATCTGCCGTGCGACCGAAACCGGTTTGCGCGCCGCATACTGGATCGGCACGGTCATATGGTCTTCGAGATGCTGCCCGACGGCCGGCACATGCGCGAGCAGGGGGATATCGTGCGCGGCCAGATGCTGTGCGTCGCCGATGCCGGAGAGCAGCAGGGTTTGCGGCGAGTTGATCGCACCGCCGCAGAGAATCACCTCGCGCTCGGCCTCGGCGCGATGCACGCTGCCGTGCTGCGCATAGTCGATGCCGACCGCGCGCTTGCCCGAAAACACGACGCGATGGACCAGCGCGCCCATTTCGAGCGTAAAGTTCGGTCGGGCGAGAACCGGCCGCAGATAGCCGGCGGCGGTGCTCCAGCGCCGGCCGTTGCGGGTGAAACTCTGTGCGATATGGAAGCCTTCATGCTGCCGGCCGTTCTGGTCGTCGGTGAACGGATAGCCGGCCTGCAGACCGGATTCGATGAAGGTACGGTCGAGCAGGTTGGTGGCAGGGCAGGTCTCGATATGTTGCGGCCCCTCGCCGCCGCGATAGTCGCTGGCGCCGCGATCGAAAGTCTCCATCTTGCGGAAATAGGGCAGGCAATGGGCGAAGGACCAGTCGGTCAGGCCCTGTGCCGCCCAGCCGTCATAGTCGCGCGGGTTGCCGCGATTGGCGACCATGCCGTTGATCGACGAGGAGCCGCCGAGCACCCGGCCGCGCTGTTCCTGGACGATGCGGTTGTCGAGATGCGGCTCGGCCTCGGTCTTGTAGTCCCAGATCAGTTTCGGATTGCGCGCGGCGAGCGCGGCCGATGCGGGCATATGGATGAACATGTGACGGTCGCGACCGCCGGCCTCGAGCAGCAGGACGCGAATGTTCGGATCCTGGGTCAGGCGGTTCGCCATGACGCAGCCGGCCGTTCC
>JBBDMS010000005.1:0-7794 GCA_040878185.1 Dongiaceae bacterium
GTCGAGCTTTTGTTCCTTCGTGGGGCTCGGTATCTGGCGGGTGTCGGATGGCGGGCTAGGGGGGGCTGTTTATGCTATCCCGGCGCTGCGGGTCGACCGCCGGCCGCGCCGGATCGGCCCTGCTCCGGCGGATTTCCGCTTCGGGTGACCGGCCGGGCCGATCACCCGGCAACAGGATGCCCTGCAACAGAGTGCCGATAACAGGATGCCCGATATCAGGATGAAGGCATGACGATCTATCCGGTGATCCTCTGCGGCGGCTCGGGCTCGCGCCTCTGGCCGATGTCGCGCACGGTCTATCCCAAGCAGTTCATGGCGCTGGGCGATGGCGGCACGCTCTTCCAGGAGACGCTGCACCGGTTGTCCGATCCCTCGCTGTTCGCGGCATCCGTCGTGATCTGCAACGAAGAGCATCGCTTCATCGTCGGCGAGCAGCTCCGGCAGGCCGCCATTGCGGTCGAGACGATCCTGCTCGAACCGGTCGGCCGCAACACGGCGCCCGCCGCCGCCGCGGCCGCGATCCATTTGTCCGAGCGCCATGGCATTTCCGGGAAACAGGGCGATCCGCTGATGCTGCTGGCCGCCGCCGATCATTTCGTCGGCCGCCCGGAACGGCTGCTGGAGGCGATCCGGATCGCGCAACCCGCCGCGGAACAGGGTGCGCTCGTTACCTTCGGCATCCGCCCGACCCGCCCGGATACGGCCTATGGCTATATCCGCATCGGCGAAAAGCTTCCCGCGACGCCCGGTGTCCATCGCGTCGAACGCTTCGTCGAGAAACCGTCGGCCGAGGTTGCAGTCGAGTATCTGGAATCCGGCGCTTATCTCTGGAACAGCGGTATATTCCTGATGCGCGCCGGCACGTTCCTTGCCGAGCTGGAAAAATTCGAGCCGGCGATTGCCGCCGGCGCGCGCGAGGCGGTACGCAACCGCCGCGCCGATCTCGATTTCTGGCGGCTCGCCGATCCGCCCTTCTCGTCGATCCCGAATAAATCGATCGACTATGCCGTCATGGAACATACCGATCGCGCTGCGGTCGTTCCGACCGAAGGGGATCTCGGCTGGAGCGATGTCGGGTCCTGGGCCAGCCTTTGGGACGTTGCCGCGCACGACGCATCCGGTAATGCGATTTCGGGCGACGTTACGGCCATCGACGTTTCCGGCAGTTACATCCGCGGCGAGCGCAGGCTGATCGCGGCCTTCGGCATTCGCGACCTGGTGATCGTCGATACCGAGGATGCGCTTCTGGTCATGCCGCGCGATCGCACGCAGGAGCTGCGCGTGATCGTACAGAGCCTGCAGGATTCGAAACGGTCCGAAGCGGTGGTGCATCGCCGGGTCTACCGGCCCTGGGGTTCCTACGAGCAGGTCGATGCCGGCGATCGCTTCCAGGTGAAGCGGCTGATCGTCCGACCGGGCGGACAGCTTTCATTGCAGCGCCACGCGAAGCGCGCCGAGCATTGGGTCGTCGTGCGCGGACGCGCCCGCGTTACGCGCGGCGACGAGGTTTTCGATCTGGATGCAAACCAGTCGACTTACATTCCGGTGGGGACGGTGCATCGTCTCGAGAATCGCGGCGAGGAACCGCTGCATCTGATCGAGGTGCAATCCGGCGGCTATCTGGGCGAGGACGATATCGAACGGCTCGACGACAGCTACGGACGCCGCTGAATTTCACGGCGATTGCTGCGCTGGACCCATACTCCACAACCAATTGGGCCTTTGACTTATCCCCGCTTGGGCCGGAATATGACCGTCGAGATGCCGCAACGTGTGCGGTACAGCCCTTTTTGTCGTCCAGGAGACTCCAGATGAATAAACCGCTGCCGAACTCGCTCGCGGCGAAGGACATCGCCTATCACCTTCATCCCTACACCAATGCGGTGAAGCATGAGGCGGAAGGACCGCTGATTCTCACCGAGGGCAAGGGCATCCATGTCTATGACGAGAACGGCACGGAATATATCGAGGGCCTCGCCGGCCTGTGGAGCACGTCGCTCGGCTTCGGCGAACAGCGCCTGATCGACGCCGCGACCGCCCAGCTTCAGAAGCTCCCCTACTATCACAGCTTCACGCACAAAGTGCCGAGCATCACCGTCGAGCTTGCCGAGCGGCTGATCCAGATCGCCCCGGTGCCGATGTCGAAGGTGTTCTTCACCAACTCGGGTTCGGAAGCCAACGACACCGTCGTGAAGATGGTCTGGTACTACAACAACGCGATCGGCCGCCCGAAGAAGAAGAAGATCATTTCGCGTATCAAGGGTTATCACGGCGTCACTGTGGCTTCGGCCAGCCTCACCGGCCTGCCCTACAACCACAAGGATTTCGACCTGCCGATCACCGGCATCCTTCATGCCGATTGCCCGCATTTCTATCGCTTCGGCGCCGACGGCGAGACCGAGGAAGAATTCGCGACCCGCCTTGCCGAAAATCTCGACAACCTGATCGTCGCCGAAGGGCCGGATACGGTTGCCGCCTTCATCGCCGAACCGGTGATGGGCGCCGGCGGCGTCCTGATCCCGCCGAAGACCTATTTCGAGAAAGTCCAGGCGGTCCTCAAAAAACACGACGTGCTGTTCGTCGCCGACGAGGTGATCTGCGGCTTCGGGCGCACCGGCAGTCTCTGGGGCTCGCAGACCTTCGGTCTGAAGCCGGACATCCTGACCTGCGCCAAGGCGCTTTCGTCGTCCTATCTGCCGATCGCGGCGGTGATGATCAACGAGAAGGTCTACAGCGCGCTGCGCGACAATTCCGGCAAGCTCGGCACCTTCGGCCATGGCTTCACCTATTCGGGGCATCCCGTCAGCGCCGCCGTCGCCCTCGAGACGCTCAAGATCTACGAGGAACGCGATATCGTCGCGATGGTGCGCCGGGTGGCGCCGACCTTCCAGAAGCGGCTGCGCGCCTTCGCCGATCATCCGATGGTCGGGGAAGTCCGCTGCGTCGGCCTGATCGGCGCGGTCGAGCTGGTGCGTGACAAGAAGACCAGGGAACCGTTCGATCCGAAACTCACGATCGGGCTCAAGACCGCCGGGTTCTGCCAGCGCCACGGCCTGATTACGCGGGCAATCATGGACAGCGTCGCCTTCTGTCCCCCGCTCATCATCACCGACGCGCAGATCAACGAGATGTTCGACCGGTTCGGTCGCGCTCTCGACGAGGCGCATGGCTGGGCGAAGCAGGAAGGCCTGCTCGGCTGACCGGGCCAGCGCAGGGAATACCGGCCGCGGGGCACCGCGGCCGGGCCCTTTTCGATAATGCAGCGACGCGGCGTACAACCCTCTCTTGCGGCAGCGGGCCGCAGGGCTTTGAGGCGCCAGCGTTTTTCCAAGAAGGGTGAATTTCCGACTCCAAATCGCGGGGGCTTTGCCGTAGCATCCGCGTCCTAAACAAGGACCGCCGCGTGGCCGCAGGCCAAAAAAATGCAGGCGGATCCCATAAAAACGTTCGTTCCCAGGGAATTGCTTCAGGAGACGTAGACGGGGGCATGGTCGACGCACAGAAAGACTTCGTTAAATTCGAGGACATCCAGAAGAGCTACGACGGCGAAACGCTGGTCGTAAAAAGCCTCAATATGTCCATCGCTCGCGGCGAGTTCCTGACCATGTTGGGCCCGTCGGGGTCCGGTAAAACGACGACATTGCTGATGCTGGCCGGGTTTGAGGTTCCGACCAACGGCCACATCAGTCTCGATGGGCAGCTGATCGACCGCCTGCCGCCGCACAAGCGCGACATCGGCATGGTGTTTCAGAACTACGCCCTTTTTCCGCACATGACGGTCGAGGAGAACCTCGCCTTCCCGCTCGAGGTCCGCAAGGTCGGCAAGGCGGAAATGAAGACGCGAATCGACCGCGCACTCGATATGGTCCAGCTCTCGCCTTATGGGAAGCGGCGCCCCGCGCAACTTTCGGGCGGCCAGCAGCAGCGCGTCGCGCTCGCCCGGGCGTTGGTCTTCGAACCGAAACTGGTGCTGATGGACGAGCCGCTCGGCGCGCTCGACAAGCAGCTTCGCGAGCATATGCAGCTTGAGATCAAGCATCTGCACGAACGGCTCGGCATCACCGTGGTCTATGTGACGCACGACCAGGGCGAAGCGCTGACAATGTCGAACCGGATCGCCGTCTTCAATGACGGCATCATTCAGCAGCTCGCCACCCCCGACGATCTGTACGAACGGCCGGAGAATGCCTTCGTCGCGCAGTTCATCGGCGAGAACAACAAGCTCGCGGGCAAGGTACGTTCGATCAACGGCGGGACCTGCAAGGTCGAGCTCGACAGCGGCGGCGAAGTGCAGGCGCTCGCGGTCAATGTCGAGGGCGAAGGCCGACCGACGCTGATCTCTGTCCGGCCCGAACGGACGCTGATCAACCCGCCGGCCGGCGCCTTCCCGAATATATTCAGCGGCCAGGTCGAGGAACTCATTTATCTCGGCGACCATATCCGTACCCGCGTCAATGTGTGTGGATCGCGGGATTTCGTCATCAAGATACCGAATGCTCCCGGCCAGGGCGCGCTCAACAAGGGCGACGCCGTGACGGTCGGCTGGGCGGTTGAAGATTGCCGGGCGTTAGACCACCCGGCATAAGGCGTCGGGCTCAAGGGGCCATCAAAAGGCCTTGATGATTCCCGACAATGTGTGAGTGAGAAGCAAGGCCGGTTGTGACCGGCTCAACGCAGGGAGAGACATAAAATGAGAAAAACGACCCTGTTTCTGTCCGGGGTGGCTATGGCGGCAACTGCCGTCGGTTTGGCCATTGCGCCGGCACAGGCCGAGGACATGGTGTTCGTTTCCTGGGGCGGTGCGTATCAGTCCGCCCAGCACGAGGCGTATGTGAAGCCTTTCGGCAAGGAAACCGGCATCAACGTCATCGAGGAAGAGTATAGCGGCGAAGTCGCCAAGATTAAAGCGATGGTCGAAGCCGGCGACGTCACGTGGGACGTGGTCGATGTCGACTTCAACACCGCGGTCTCGGGTTGCGACGACGGTATCTTCGAGGAGCTCGACTACAGCAAAATCGGTCAGGACCCGGAACGCTTCGTTCCGAACGGCGCGCTCGACTGCGCCGTGGGCACGATCGTGTACTCGACGGTTTACGCCTACGACGGCGACGTGATCACCGAGAATCCGCCAACGGCGATTGCGGACCTCTATGACCTCGCGACTTGGCCGGGCAAACGCGCCCTGCAGAAGTCGGCTTTCGTGAACATGGAATGGGCTCTTCTGGCCGACGGCGTGTCGATGGACGAAGTCTACGGCATGCTCGAGACCGAAGAAGGCATTGCGCGCGCCTTTGCCAAGCTCGACACCATCAAGGATCAGGTCGTGTGGTGGGAAGCGGGCGCACAGCCGCCGCAGCTCCTCTCCGACGGCGAAGTCGTCATGGCTTCGGGCTGGAACGGCCGCTTCTTCGACGCCGCCAAGAACGAAGGCAAGAACTTCGTCATCGTCTGGGATGCGCAGGGCTTCGACTTCGATTACTTCGCCATTCCGAAGGGCACACCGCGCCTGGAAACGGCCTACAAGTTCCTCGCTTATGCGAGCGATCCTGAGATCATGGCCACCCAGTCGCAGTACATCTCGTACGGCCCGGTCCATCAGGACGCGATCCAGTACATCGATCCTGCGATTCTTAAGGATCTGCCGACAGCGCCCGAGAACTCGGCGAACGTGCTGTATGTCGATTCCTTCTGGTGGGCAGACCATCGCGAAGATCTCGAGAAGCGCTTCGCCGCCTGGCTGGCGCAGTAAGCACCGTTTGTTACGGGAGGGGCAGGTTTGCCCCTCCCGATACTTTCATTCGTTGTTCGATAGCAAGACGGGTTGGGCATGGTCAGCGTTGCGGCAACTGACAATGTGATGCGGGCGGCCGACGGCACGCCTCTCAAGATCAAGCTCCGTCAGAGCGAGCGCCTGCGCCAGCTCAAAGCTGTCGGCCTCGTCGCGCCGCTGTTCCTGTTCATCATGTTGTCGTTCGTAGTCCCGATCGCAAACATGCTATTCTACTCGGTCAACAATCCCGAGCTGGTGCACACATTGGCGCGCACGGCCGAGGCCCTGCAGGAATGGGACGGCGAGAATCTGCCGGACGAACAGGTGTTCGAAGCCCTTGCCCTGGACATCAAGCAGTCTCGCGCCGAAAAGACGATCGGGCTCATCGCCAAGCGGCTCAACTACGAAATTCCCGCGATCCGCAGCAAGATCATGTCGACGGCGCGTTCTCTCGACGATTTCGATGAGGGTCCGTGGAAAGACCTGCTGATCGAACTCGAGCCCGGTACCTGGGGCGATGTCACAACCTGGGCCGTTCTCGAGCGGGCAACGAAACCCTATACCGATTTTTATTTCCTCGGTGCGCTCGACAGGAAACGCGATGCCAACAACGACATCGTGCGGGTTCCGGACAATCAGGCGATCTTCGGCAAGGTTTATCTGCGCACATTCTACATCTCGACGATCGTGACGCTCTTGACGCTGTTTCTTGGCTTCCCGGTCGCCTATCTGCTGGCATCCCTGCCGACCCGATATGCCAACCTCCTGATGATTCTTGTGCTGCTGCCGTTCTGGACGTCGCTGCTGGTGCGAACCACGGCCTGGGTCGTGCTGCTGCAGTCCGAGGGCGTGCTCAATACCGCGATGATGTATCTGGGTTTGATCGACGAACGAATACAGCTCATCTATAACCGCTTCGGCACGATCATCGCGATGGTGCATATCCAGCTGCCGTTCACGCTGCTGCCGATCTACAGCGTGATGAAAACCATTCCGAGCTCGCATGTGCGCGCCGCGCGCTCGCTGGGCGCAGGCCCGTTCTATGCGTTCTGGCGGGTCTATTTCCCGCAGACCATTCCCGGCATCGCCGCCGGCTGCCTGCTCACCTTCATTCTCTGTCTCGGCTACTACATCACACCGGCCCTCGTCGGCGGACCATCCGACCAGATGGTTAGCTATTTCGTGGCTTTCTATACGAACCAGGAACTTAACTGGGGTATGGCCGGCGCGCTCGGCGTCATTCTGCTGGTCATCACCTTCGCCATATTCGTGCTCTACAACAAACTGGTCGGCATCGACCGGATGAAGCTCGGCTAGGAACGAACGATGGCCGCTTCCCCCTACGCAACGCCGGCAGAGAAGGTCTGGCATTACACGCTGCGCATCATTTGCGCGGCGGTCTTTGTCTATCTGATCGCGCCGATCCTGGTGATCATGCCGCTCTCGTTCAATTCGGAGATGTTCTTCACCTATCCGATGCCGGGGCTTTCACTGCGCTGGTACGAGGACTTCTTCTTCAACGAGCGCTGGTCGACGGCGCTCAAAAACAGCGCGATCATCGCGGTCTGCACGACCTTGGTCGCGACGGTGCTTGGAACGCTGGCTGCGCTCGGTCTCAGCCGCGCCAACTTTCCGGCCCGCGCCCTGATCATGGGCATTCTGATCTCGCCGATGGTCTGCCCGATCGTCATCACGGGCGTTGCGATCTTCTTTCTCTACTCCATGATCGGGCTTGCCAACTCTTATCCCGGCATCATCCTCGCCCATACCGTGCTGGCGACGCCCTTTGTGGTGATCACCGTGACGGCAACATTGATGAGTTTCGATCATACCCTGACGCGCGCGGCGGCGGGCCTCGGTGCCAATCCGGTGCGAACCTTCTTCAAGGTCACGCTGCCGCTGATTCTGCCGGGCGTGCTGTCCGGCGCCCTGTTCGCATTCGTCACGTCGTGGGACGAGGTGGTGGTCGTGCTGTTCATCGCCAGCCCCGAACAGCGCACGCTGCCGAAGCAGATGTTCAGCGG
>JBBDMS010000006.1:0-16809 GCA_040878185.1 Dongiaceae bacterium
TCGAGACCGCAACCGTCTGCGCCGTCGCACCGCCGCCAACGAACGTCAGGACCGTACCCAGCGATGTGTAGTCGGAGCCGGCGGCCGCATCGTTCAGGCTGCTGTCGAACCCGCCACCGGTCGCAACCGAGATCGTCAACGTCTGGCCCGGCGCCAGCGATGCGCCAGCGTACGAGACCGTGTACTGACCCGGCGCCTCGCCTTCCGTCACCACCGACGAGCCGGTCACGTTCCAGATCAGCAGCGAGAACACTGTGCTGTCGTCGTCGTCGTCGATGATCGTGTTCGCCTGGCTGGTGCCCAGCGAACCCGCGCTCTGGCCCGCGAGCGTGACCGTGTAGTCCTCGCTGCCCTCGACCACCGTGTCGTCGATCGTCGAGACCGCAACCGTCTGCGCCGTCGCGCCGCCACCGGTGAAGGTCAGAACCGTACCGAGCGCCGTGTAGTCCGAACCGGCCGCCGCATCGCTCAGGCTGCTGTCAAACCCGCCCGAGGTCGCGACCGAGATCGTTACAGTCTGGCCCGGTGCCAGAGCCGCGCCCGTATACGAGACCGTGTAAATCGCATCGGCGCCTTCGTCGACAATTTCGCTGCCATTGATGCTCCAGATCTGATCGGTCGGGCCCGCATCTTCGTCCTCGAGCGGAACGGTATCGCGTTCCTCGATCTCGGGCGCACCGTATCTCAGCGCCGTCGCAAGCAGCGCACCTTCTTCCTCGATCCCATCGACGAGTGTAATTCCCGGCTCTGCCGTGAATGCAGCACCGCCATCATGAACTGGCAGATTGATATTTTCGAGGGCACCGCCCTCCGTCAGGATCGCGAGTTCCCCTTCAGTCAAACCCAGAATCTGCAGAAGCGCGATCTCGCTCAGATCTTCAAGTTCGTCGATCGCGACAATGAAATCTTCAAGATCGACGCTCTCGCCATTCGCATCGGTCAATTGCAGGGGCGGCTCACCCTGAACGGCAGCGAGATAACCCTGAAGAACAACGACACCACCATTCGGCAGAACGATCTCGATATTGCCGTCGCGCAGCAACCCGCGCGCGCCCGCGAGCGTAAACGGCAGCGAAACTTTATCGCCCGCTTCGACGCGAACAACGACCCATTCACCGGCTTTGGGAATAAGGGTGATCGCCGACGCTTGGGTGAGCTGGGCCGTGGCGTCTTGCTCTGACGCGCTGTCCGTCCCTTCAGCACCCACAATGTCGTCGGGTACCGGTGCTTCGCTCTCCGCGTGTGCGGGCGAACCTTGCGCTGGCGTAGAGGTGAGATCAGAGGTTTCAGCGCCACCAAGACTTGAGGTCGTGGTGGGGCCGTCCGTCGAATCGGTCGCCATCGTTAATGCTCCCTGCCGGCGACGGCGGGCACCCGTCGCCGATCCTGCCCTGTAGCTCCGTTGCGGAAGCTATCGGCGGGGCCGGTAGAGGCACAATCTCAGGGAGAGCGTTTGATACACCGTATAATGTGAGCTCACACGTCTGTGATCGAACGAATAAATACATATGCCATCACTAAAGGGTGATCGCGCAAACGGACAGATGCAAAAGTCGCAAAGCGAACCCTGCGCACTCGCGCACGCCATGCTGGAATGAATATCTAGTTATTCCGTGTGATCGATTTCATAGGACATAACGAAATGATATTCCGCGCGGCTTTTTTTCCTATTCTCTGACGACAGCGACCGCCGCGCGAAGAGCCCTTTGCGCTCTCGCCTCCCCCGCAAATGATGGTCTAATTATTCGGAAACGGGCGATACGGTGACGTCGAGTTCGGCGGGATAATAGAGCCGCATGCCGTCCTCGAAAGCGAAGAAGCAGAGGCCAGCCACGTCCACGCCGTCGGCCGTCAGGTGCTCCCCGGAAATCCCCGAATCGCAGATCCGCATGTCGGTCAGGATGCTGAGATGCAGGCTGTCGCTGTCTCCGACAATAACGATCTCATTGTTGGCGTCCGGCAGGAGGTCACCGAGCGAAAGGGTGATCCGCGAATCAACGGCCCCTTCGATCCGGCCATCGACCGCATCGACATTCTCAAGATTGACCAGTGCTTCGTCGTCGCGCTCAATCATGACCAGATACCAATGTTTCCCGCCAGAATCAGCGGCAAACGCGATCTATCCACAGACATTCAATGTAAGCCGATGCGGCCAGAGCCGCAACCTGATGCCGCAAAGGCGATAAAAATGCACTCGATAGGGCGTAAAATCCGGCCCTGTCAGCGAAAAATCGCGACGATCCTGGGACTTGATGCCAGTGGCCGCGACAACTCTCATTTTATTGCCGCTGCGGTGCGGTATCGATCATAACCAGATATACTGGTTTTCCATCGCTCCCGACCTGTGCCGGGCAGAGGCTTGCCTTGGCCATCACCAGGCGGCCGGGTCGCAAATAGACCACCCGGGCCGGATAGCTGTTGATCGCCCCGTTCGCGTAGGTATCGAGTATTTCCGGCAGTTTCGGTTTGCAGCGGATCTGGAGATAGTGACTGAGCGCCTTGCCGATTAGTGCTTCGCCCTCAGCCCCGAACCAGGCGCGCCCGGGCTCGTTGATCCGCAAGATCTCGTCGGGCGCCCTGACCAGAAGGCATGGCGACGGACAGGCTTCGATGATCGAGGCAATCGGCACGCCCGACGACACCAGGGAGCGATCGTTGAGATCCCGCTCCAGGCTCGTAATCCGCTGCAGCGATTGTTCGAGGCAGAAGAGCCGCAGCGCCGCGGTCAGGCTGCTGTTGTCGGACAGGCCCGACGCCACCTGGCCGATCAACTGATTCAGCCGGACGCCGAGCCCATCAGCGATTGAATCGAGCGTCTGCCAGACCGCTTCTTCAAGCTTGATGGAATAGCGACGACCGTGATGCTGTACGATGCGATGTCGGACCATTCCCGCCCGCCCTGGCGCGCCCGCCGATCAGGCGCACACCGGAATGTATATGCAGTTCAGGCAGCAACACAATCCGATGTATCGTGTTCCCATGCGCCGACTCACCGCAAAGGTGGCGGCCGCGTCGGTTCAGGCCAATGCATCATGGATTATGTCGCCGACCTTGGGCGACGGGCCGACTTTGGTCCTAGCGAAACGCCTCGCCCCAGATCCAAGCGACGAGGCTGTAGCGCAGCCCCGATTCCAGCGGCGTCACGCGATGCACCTGCCATGACGGAAAAATCAAGACCGAGCCCCGCTCGCGCGGCATCGATTTCGCCGCACCGCTGACCATCAGCTGAAGATTGCCGCCGATGTACCCGGCCGGATCCGAGAGCTGCACCACCATCGATAATTTGCGGCAACTCATCCGCCCCGGCCCATGATCCTGATGCCAAGCATAGTGATCGCCGGTGCGGTCGTAGTACGTGAACTGAATGGGCTCGCCGAAACCGATCAGCGAGAATTTGTATGCCTTGTCGTTAACCTCGGTGCCGATCTTCTCCAGCCGAGCGAACAAAGGCTCCGTCGTCGGCGAACTCTTGATCCACGCCACGCTGCCCTGCCTCGCCTGGCCGCCGGGGACGTTCGCCTTGCCCTGATCGGCCTGGACTGTCGATTCGCTGCTTTCCAGGCCCAATCCGAGTTCGATGATCCGATCGCACTCCGCCGGCGTGAAAAAGTTCGTCACGCTGGCAAACGAAGAGAAGTTGTCGTTGAAGAGCGGTTTGAAGTTACGCATGAACGGCGATGTGCCCCTGTATCGGAACGGCGGTTACGCTATCATTCCACTTTACCGGCCATCAAGGCGGCCGAATTGGCACATTCGGCGCTCCTCTCCGCCGCCGCTCGAATCCGCCGGCAATCGGCCCCCGCATGACAGGCACCAGGGACCGTTCATGATCGCCCATTGGGATCCGAAGCAGTATGCCCGTTTCTCCGATGCGCGAACCCGACCGGCCCGCGACCTGATCGCTCGCCTCCCGTCGTGTCTTTTCCAGACCATCGTCGATCTGGGATGTGGCGAAGGGCCGGTCACAAGGCTGCTGACCGAGCGATGGCCCGAAGCGCGGATCATCGGCATCGACTCATCGCCCCAGATGTTGGCAGTCGCCCGGGTCGCATGTCCGGGTGTCCGCTTCGTCGAGGGTGATATCTCGACCTGGTCGCCCGACGCGCCGGTCGATCTGCTGTTCTCGAACGCGGCGCTGCAATGGGTCGACGACCATACGGCACTAATGCCGCGGCTCTTCGCGCAGCTATTGCCGGGTGGCGCATTCGCCGTGCAGATGCCGGGCAATTTCGACGCTCCTTCCCATCGCGCATTGGCCCAACTCGCAAAGTCCGAGCAATGGCGCGCGCAAACCGGTGATCTGGTTCGCACTAATCCGGTTGCGGCACCCGCGAAGTACCTCGATCTTCTTGGTCCCGACGTCGCCTCGTTCAATGGCTGGGAAACAACCGACTATATGCTGCTCGATGGCAAGGACCCCGTTCTCGAATGGATGAAGGGTACGGCGCTGCGACCCTATCTCAGCGCATTGCCGCCCTCCGATGCGGCGCGCTTCATGGCGGAACTTGCGCGGCTTCTGGCCGACGCCTACCCCGCGCGCACCGACGGCAAAACGATTTTTCCGTTCCGCCGTATTTACTTCATCGCAACCCGAAAATAGCGGCGTAGTTCAGAACGCCACCTGGTCTCCGCCCTTGAGCGCCAGCATCGCGCGCGTTTCGGCGGGCGTTGCCACATCGAGCGAAAGCGCCTGCAGGATCGTACGGATTCGCCGCACCTGATCGGCATTGGTTTTCGCCATCTCGCCTTTGCCGAGATAGAGACTGTCCTCCAGCCCGACGCGGCAATGGCCGCCCATGACGGCGCCGACCGTCAACAGATTCATCTGATGGCGTCCGGCACCCAGGATCGACCACTGATACGCGTCGCCGAGCAGCCGGTTCGCGGTGTTCCGCATGTGCACGAGATTCTCGACTTCAGGTCCGATGCCGCCGAGAATTCCGAAGATCGTCTGCACCAGCAGTGGCGGTTTGACCAGTCCGCGCTCCAAAAAATGTGCCAGCGTATAGAGATGACCGACATCATAGCATTCGAACTCGAACCGCGTGCCGCATCCCTCGCCCAGATCTTTCAGGATATGTTCGATATCCGCGAACGTATTTCGGAAGATGAAATCGCGACTATTCTCGAGATGCTTTCGTTCCCAATCATGCTTGAACTCCTTATATTTGTTCAGCATCGGAAACAAACCAAAATTCATCGAACCCATATTGAGTGAACACATTTCCGGCTTCGCGCGCATCGGTGCCGCCAGTCTTTCCTCGACCGACATGCCGGCGCCGCCACCGGTCGTGATGTTGATGACGGCATCGGTGTTCTGCTTGATCCGCGGCAGAAACTGCATGAAGACGTCCGGATCGGGTGTCGGGCGGCCGTCTTTCGGATCGCGCGCATGAAGATGCAGGATCGAAGCGCCCGCCTCAGCGGCGCCGATAGCCTGTTCCGCGATCTCGTCCGGTGTGATCGGCAGATGCTCCGACATGGTGGGCGTATGAATCGAGCCCGTGACCGCGCAGGTGATGATGACTTTCCGGGCCGCCGCCATGCGTCTATCTCCTCCTTGTTGAACCGGCGATCGGCCGGTCAGGAACAACTATCCGGCCACGAGATTCTCAGCAAAGGCGCCGGCGAAGAATGCGGCGAGCCGCGCATAGAGAACGCGCCGGTTGTCCGCCTTGGCAATCCCGTGTCCCTCGTCCGCGAATGTCAGCACCCCGTATCGGATGCCGACTTTGTCGAGTGCCTCTCGAACCGTGGTGAGATTCTCTGGCGTAACGTTCGGATCCTGCATGCCCTGCACAATGAGGAGGTGTCCCCCGATATTCTGCACGAAATGAATCGGCGAACGCTCATGGTACAGATCCGGCCGATCCGCCGGCGAACCGCCCAACATCTCTTCGCTATAAGATCGGAGGTCGGGTCGCGTCGTCTCATAGTCGACAACCAGATCCGTCATGCCGCAGACCGGCGCTGCGGCAGCCACCTCATCCGGCGACCAGCGCGTGATCGCGCACCAGGATGAGTAACCACCATAGGAAACGCCGGTGATCCCGATCGTTCCGGCCGAAACGATGCCTTCGTCGAGCAGCATCCGGATTCCGGCACGAATATCGTCCTGCTCGCGCCCGCCCCAGCCATCCTGTTTGATCGCATCGCGCCAGGCCGGCCCGAAGCCGGTGCTGCCACGATAGTTCGGTTCCAGCACCACGAAACCGCATCGCACCAGATACTGCACCAGCACGCTAAACCGGTTTTCGATATGCCAGGTCGGGCCACCATGCACGGCGACGACGGCGCCAAGCGGCCGCTTCTCCGGCCGATACAACCAGCCCTGCACCGATGCGCCATCGGTCGAGCGCCAGGTAACACTGTCCGGCGTCGCCAGCATTCGCGGATTGACACCGCTGCCGTCGGATGGCGGCGCAACCGGTTCGAGTTGACGGGCGGGTGATTCCGGATCGAACAGGACAAGACGATCGGGATGGAGCGCGCCGTAATGCTGACCCAGCCAAACGCCTCCCGATGACGGTGCCATCGGCAGCAACGTGCCGTGCGCATCGTTTCGTAGCGGCACTTCACCGCCTGTTGCTGGATCGAGCAGGAATCCCCGGCTGATCGCGTCCTGCGTTTCGATGCAGATGATTCGGGAAGACCCTTTTGGCCAGCTAATACTTTCGACGTTCCGCGCCGCGTCGTCGATGATCCAGCGCAGCATACCGTCGGCGACGGAGAGCAATCCCACGCGCGAATGGCCGGGGCCGTCGGCACGCACGGCAATGGATGTCCCATCAGGCGACCAGGCACCGGAAAGCGACACTGTATCGCCGGCATTGGCGATCTCACGGTCGCTCCCGCCCGCGACGTCGACGAGCCAGAGTTGCCGCCCCCCGGGCGAGCGATCGTTTCGGGCATAGAGCAGCATCGATCCGTCGGGGCTCAGTGACGGCGCCGAAAGATTGCTTCCGATCGGTTTTGCGATGACCCTTCGCTCACCGCATATCAGATCATGGCGCCAGATCCACGCGCTTTCGATCGCGGCACCCGTCGTGAAATCCTTGGTCGCCGCGTAAAAGAGCCAGCGTCCGTTCGGGTGCAACGCGCCGCCGAAGAGGAAATGGTCGTCCGGCCGCTCGGTCAGCGCAACCGTTGCTCCCGTTGCAACCTCGATGCGATGCAGGCTGGTGCGCTCATCACCCTCGTGACTCCGCCCGACAATCAGAAACTGCCCATCCGCGCTCCACGAAGCCGGACGATTGTCGCCGGGCGGCACTGTCAGTGCGCGCGCTTTCGCACCCGGCTCCGTCGGTGCAACATACGTTTGCTCCCCGACCCCGAAGCCGCGCCACGCGAACGCGACATGCCGCCCGTCCGGTGACGAAATCGGACAAAGCAGTACCGGCAGGGCAAGAAGCCGATCGAGAAAGGCGCGGTTGTCCACGGGAGCTCCGAAACGGGGAGCACAAGACTATCCCCGCGACGGCGGAATCGGAAGCACGATTGACAGCGCAGGCGCCCCGCCCAATGCTTCCCTCGAAATGCCGGGGAGCCTGTCATGGCCGATGATTCTTCGAGAAACGCCGATCTTTCTGCCGCCCTGTCGGAAGCGGAAACGCGCTATATCGCGTCCAATCCGAAAAGCCGCGACCGGCACGATGTCGCAGGCAATGCGATGCCCGGCGGCAATACGCGAACGGTCCTGCATTACGATCCGTTTCCACTCGCCTGGGCAAGGGGTGAAGAAAACCGCCTGACCGATCTGGACGGGCATGTTTATGCGGATTTCCTTGGCGAATACACGGCGGGGCTTTACGGCCATTCCGATCCCATCATTCAGGACGCCGTAAAGAAGGCTCTGGGCGACGGCATCGTGCTCGGCGGTCCAAACGGGTACGAGGGCCAGCTCGCGAAAGCGATCTGCGATCGCTTCCCGTCTCTCGATCTGGTGCGCTTCTGCAATTCCGGCACCGAGGCCAACCTCCTCGCGGTTCAGACCGCACGCTTCATGACGAAGCGCGACCGCGTCATGGTGTTCGAAGCCGGCTATCACGGCAGCGTTTTCTATTTCGGCCATCACGGCAATCCGCTCAACTTTCCGATCGACTGGGTGATCGGCCAATACAACGAGGTCGAACCGACCCGCGCGCAGATTCGCAAGTATGGGAGCGAGCTCGCTGCCATTCTGGTCGAACCGATGCAAGGGTCGGGCGGATGCATTCCGGGCGATCAGGCCTTTCTTGCGATGCTGCGCGAGGAAGCGACCCGGCACGGCATCGTGCTGATCTTCGATGAGGTGATGACGTCGCGCCTGTCACCGTCAGGCCGTCAGGGTTCGATCGGGATTATGCCGGACATGACCACCCTCGGAAAATATCTGGGCGGCGGATTGAGTTTCGGTGCGTTTGGCGGCCGCCGCGATCTGATGGAGCGGTTCGACCCCGCGCGCGACGACGCGATCGGTCATGCCGGCACATTCAACAACAACGTTCTGTCGATGGCCGCCGGGCTCGCGGGCATCACCAAGGTGTTCACCAGCGCCGAGGCGACGCGAATCAACGAACTGGGCGACAGCATGCGCGATCGTCTCAACGAATTGGCCGCCCGCCACAAGGCGCCGATGCAGGCAACAGGCGTCGGCTCGCTGCTTACCGTGCATTTCTCGGATCGACCGGTGCGCGGGCCGCGCGATGCGCACCCGCATGATCCGGCGCGCGAACAGGTCATGAGCGCCGCGCTCAAGCTCTATCATCTCGACATGATGGCGGCCGGGCAGTATATCGCGCGCCGCGGGTTCATCGCGCTGTCGCTGCCGATGCGCGACAAGGATATCGACCGGTTCCTCGAAGCGACTGACGAATTTCTCTCGACCCGGGGTCGGGTGCTGCGGGCCGCCTTCGATCAGCTCGCTTCGGCCTCGCCGAGATAGGCATCGAGTTCGGGATCGTTGCGGATCCCGAAAAGCACATCCGGCGGCGCGACATGCCGGATTTCGCCGGCCAGCACGAAGGCGACCAGGCTCGCGTATCGGCGCGCATCCGCCGGCTGGTGCGTGACCATCACGACGGTCAGCGCGTGATCGCGCCGCAACCGCTCGACCATGTCCAGCATATCGTCGCGCATTCGGGGCCCCAGCGCGGCAAAGGGCTCGTCGAGCAGCAGGATGGGCTTGTCGCGCACGAGACAGCGCGCCAGTGCGACGCGCTGGCGTTCGCCCCCGGAGAGCTGCGCCGGCAGACGATGCTCGAACCGCTCGAGCCCGACCTCGGCGAGCGCCGCGCGGACCCGGTCGCGATCGGCTGCGTTCAGTCGAAGCCCCGGATCGATCCCCAATCCGACATTCGCCGCGACATCGAGATGCGCGAACAGATTATGGTCCTGAAATAGCATCGTGACCGGACGCTCCGCGGGCGAAGCGCCTTTCATATCCCGACCCGATAACCGGATCGTGCCTGAGATCGGACGATCGAAGCCCGCGATCAGATTGAGCAGTGTGCTCTTACCGGCGCCGCTCGGCCCGAAGGCGACGAGGAACGCCTCGTCCGGCACGGTCAACGCAAACCGCATCGCCATGTCCTCATAGCGGAACGCGACGTTGTCGAGCTCAATGGCGGACAAGACGGCGCCCTCCGACAATGCGTTCGATCCCGACAAAGAGCAGCATGACGAGAAGGAGAAGAAAGAGCGCGACACCCGCCGCCTCGCTTATCCGATAGCCGGCAAGAAGCTGATAGAGCAGCAATGGCAGCGTCGCATTCTCGGGCGTGCCGAACAGCGCGATCGCCGCCAGATCGCCGAGTGCGAGGGTCACGGCAAGTGCCAGCGCAAAGCCGATCGACGACCGCAATTGCGGCCATTCGATCAGCCGCCAGCGATTCCAGCCGGCGAGCCCGAGCGAGGCGCAGAGCCGGTCATGAAGCGCAGCCGATTGCATCAGCGGCGGCCCGATCAGCCGCATCGCATAGGGCAAGGCTAGCAGCGCCGTCAGCAGCACGACCGGCGCCAGCGACCAGCGGAACGGGCCGATCAGACCGACCAGCAGCAGGAACAAGCCGGCGCCCACCGCCAGCGGTGACAAACCGAGCACGATCGAACCCGCAAGATCGAGCGCGCGGCCGGTGGCGACGGCACCGCGCGCAGCGAGGCGACGGATCGATATTTGCAGGGCAAATGCGATGACGATCGAGAGCGTCCCCGCCGCCACGGCGACGACAAGGCTGCGCGCCGCCGCCTGCCAGAGCCGGCTGTCGCCCCAGATGGCGAACGCATCCCACGCCAGTCCCGCCACGACGATCGCTGCCAGCGGCAGCAGCAGGAACAGCGCCGCGACGAGGATCACCGCCGCATCCGCGACGATGCCGAACCCGCCGCCGCGATCCGGCCGGTCGGCCGGGCGTCCCGGTACCGCGAGCAGGTCGAACGGCCGCGTCCAGCGCTGTGCCGCGACCAGCACGACGATCGACAAAGCAAGCTGGGTCAGCGCCAGCAGCGCCGCGCGCGACGGGTCGAAATCGAACCGTAGCGCCTGATAGATCGCGACCTCGATGGTGGTTGCTGCCGGCCCGCCGCCCAATGTCAGCACGACGGCGAAACTCGTCATGCAGAGCATGAACACGACGGCCGCAACACCAGGCAGCCGTTCGCGCAGCAGCGGCCACTCGATCAGGCGAAAGATCGCGCCGCCGCGCATCCCGAGTTGCGCCGCCAGGCGCCAGGTTTCACCGGGAACACTCGTCCAGGCCGGCAACAACAGGCGCGTCGCCAGCGGCAGATTGAAGAAGGCATGGCCGATCAGAATGCCGGTCAGGCCATAGAGAAAGGTCTGCGGCTCGAATCCCAACATCGCACCGATCCGGTTGGCGAGCCCAGCCTGCCCGAAGATCGCGACGATACCGAAGACCGCGACGATGACGGGGATCACCATGGGCAGCCCGAGCAACCGCACCAGCATCGCCCGCCCCGGAAACCGCGGTCGCCGCGCGAGTGCGCGTGCCAGCAGAACAGCCGGGACGACGCTGACCAGAGTCGAGAGCGCGGCCTGCAACAAGGTGAATCGAATGACGCGCCAGAGATAGGCATCGCCCAGCGCCGCACCGGCATCGGCGGGATCCATCTCGCCCAACAACGATGCAAACGCGGCGGCAATCAGCCCGGCCATTGCTGCGGCGAGCAGCAGGCCGGGCCACGCAGCACCCGGGACGGCGCGATCCGTCGACGCGGCGGCTAGTCGCTCAGCGCGCGCAGCCATTCGTCGATCCATTCGCCGCGCTTCTCGGCCACGGTTTCGGACGGAAACAACAGCGCCTTCCCCTCTGCACTCACGACATCCTCGAAGCCCTCGGGCAATGGATCGGACGGCGCGATCACCGGGTACATCCAGTTGCCGGCCGGGATGTGATTCTGAAAGCCGGCACTGAAAACAAAGGTCAGAAACTCCGCCGCCAGTTCCGGATCGTCGGCGACGATCGTGCGTCCCGCGACCTCGACCTGCATGTAATGGCCTTCGGCGAAGATCGCGGCCTTGTATCGCGTCTCGTCCTCGGCGTTGATGTGATAGGCCGGCGAGGTCGTATAGCTCAGCACGATCGGTGCCTCGCCATCGATAAACATGCCATAGGCCTCGCTCCAGCCCGACGTGACGGTCAGAATCCGCTCGTTGAGCTGGCGCCATTTCGCCGGCGCCTCGTCGCCATAGACATGCCGCATCCAGAGAAGCAAACCAAGACCGGGCGTACTGGTACGCGGATCCTCGATCACGATCTTTTCGGCGGGATCGCCGTTAATCAACGCGTCGAGACTGTCCGGCGGTGTCGCCACGCGCTCGCTGTCATAGACGAAGGCGAAATACCCGTAGTCGAACGGCACGAAATAGGAATCGTCCCAGCGATCCGTCCAGTCGAACGCAGGCATGGCGATCTCATGGGGAACGAACAGTCCGGTTGCAGCGGCCTCGGCCGTCAGGCTGCTGTCGAGCCCGAGCACGATATCCGCTTCCGTCGCTTCGCCTTCGAGGCGCAGCCGCGATAACAATGCCGCGGCGTCCTCGACGGCAACCCAGACAAGATCGCAGTCGCATTGCGCTTCAAAGGATTGCTCGATCGCCGGCCCCGGGCCCCATTCCGACACGAACGAACCGTAGGTGTAGACCGTGAGCGTGCGCGGTTCGTCGGCCGTTGCGGGCGCAATGCCGAGAAGGACAATCGCGACGGCAATGGCAAAACAACGCATGACGACCTCTCTTGCGTGGGTCGAACGGCAAGAAAGGCAATGCATCGCTCGGGCAAAACGGGCTGGCATGGCTCATCTCCCTCCGCCGGTATGACCCGGTTCAGGTTCATCGGGTTGGCGGATCCCTTGGGATCGCAGCCTCTCAGCCTTTCGGCACCCCGGCGAGTTTCCAATGAACCGAATATGAGGGCATGCAGCCGAAATCTCAATGGCGAAAACAACCGCCCGATCAGGCGCCGGCTTCCGTCACCAGGGCCGTGAAATCCGGCGCATCGAGGATGCGGCGACTGCGGGCAAGACGGCGCGGAACCATGTCGTCATGTGCCGCACGCGCACCCGGCAAGGCCGTCTGCGACGCAGCCCAGGCGGCGGCGAGGAGATCGAGCATCGCCTTGTAGAGCCTGAACGCGGCAACCGACGCGGTTCCCTGCTGGCTCGCATAGGCGGCCAGCAACGCGTCGTCCTCCGCCGGCGTGAGCCCGGCCTCGATCGCGAAATCGGCAAGATCCCAAACCGCGGTTGCCGGTGCCGAATATTCCCAATCGATGAACTGCACCGACCTGCGCCTGTCCGCGTTGTTAAGAAGCAGATTGGCGGGTACCGGATCGACATGGCTCGGCACCAGATGACGCTCGAGCCGCGCAAGCACCGGCTCGACATGTGTCCGCACGCTTTGCCAGACCGTCGCGACCGATGCCCCCGCGATGCCGGCGATATCGAGATAATGATCCATGGTCGGCGCGAGACGCATCTCACCCCGAAACGACGCGCCCGAGTAATGAAGCCGCGCAAGCGCAAGTCCGACCGCCGCGATTGCCGCGTGCCGGTCCGGCGCGCGATCGAACGAGCGATGATCCTTGAGGAAGACCGTCACCATCAGGCCCGACGCCGCGTCCTCGAACAGGATCGGCGGCGCCAGATCGAGCGCGGCCGCGAGCCGATGGTTATGCGCCTCGCGCGCCCGATCGAGATACGGCGCGGGATTGGCAAGCCGCAGCACAAAATCCCCGCCCGGCCCGGCGATACGCCACACGCGGTTGGTCAGGCTGTCGAGCGAGGCAACCCGCCAGCTCCCGGCCGGATGCGCGGCCAGAAACGGAACATCGGAGAGCGCCTGCGCGATCCCCAAGTCGGGCGCCACGTCGATCGCGCGATCGGGCAAAATCGTCAGCCGTCGAGTGCGACGAACTGCATCGCCTGGTGCGCCACGCGGCGCGCATGCTTGCGCTTCAGCGGCGAATGCAGGAAGCGGTTCAGACCGGCAAGCACGAGCACCTCCTGCGCGCCGGCGGCGCCCGATACGATCTCCTCATGCGCCGCGAGCGTCGTCTTCAGCAGATGCACCGAGACGATGAACGCCTCGCGCGCATGATCGAACAGCCCGTAGACGGCGGATGCGAAGAAATGCTCAGAATCGCACACGGCCCAGTCCTCCGCCTCGACCGACGGATCAAGGAAGCCGGCGTTGCGCCCGGACTGCAACGCGACCTGTAGCAGTCCCTGCGGCCAGAGCTCGGGATATTTCGTGCAGGCGATGCGCACCGCGTTCGAGAAGGTGATGCCATGCGTCACGTCGAGCCAGCTTGCATTGTCGGCAATCGGACCGTCGGTGCGGTTCATCACACCGAGATCGAAATGCAGCAAGGCATGAGCGCTGGCGCCGAGCACGGCTTCATAGAGGCCGGCAGGCGGTTCACTGCCATGCAGCGATAGGAGCGCCATCCCTTTTGCCGCGTTGAGTCCGGCGAGATCGCCGCCGTCCAGCCGCTTGCCGTTGCCGCCCTTGCCCCATTGCGCGAGCGCGGTCTCATAGCTGCGGAACTCGGGCAGATACTCTTCGCGCGTCGTATAAATGAACTCGCGCACGAGCGACCGCAGCAGTGGCGCCATGACCGAATTGCCGAGCCGTTCGATCAGGCGCGCCGCCTTGGTCACGTAGATGATCGAATGGCCGAAGCCGTTGTAATGCGACAGAGCTGCCGTCGCGAACGCGCGCTCGAGCGCAGGCCAGCCAAGACCCGCCGACAATGCGCCGTTGAGACAGGCGATCGCCACGTTCTCGTCCTCGGCATCGACCGCCGCGAGAAAGGCACGCTCGTCCCACGCGGTCTCGGCATCGCTGTAGGGATAGGTGGGTTCGCGCAGGATATCGTCGGCGAGATGGCCGACGATTTCGACCAGGCAGACGAGCTGGGATTCCGCATCGCCCTGACGCCGGTCGTACAGAGCGAGCCAGTCGGCAGCACCCGCAAAGGCATGGGTCCAGCCGAACTCGAAGCGATCCCACGACCAGTCGATCGCCGCGCGCACCGCATCGACCGGATCGGCACCGAGCAGCCGCAGCCGCGCGATCTCGCGCGCCATGCGCTCGTAGTCGTTGTCGACGAAGGATTCGTGCAGATTGCCCATCAGCTCGGCGCGCCGTTGCTCGAACGGAGGATCCGCGATATCGAGCCAGATCTCGTCGCCACGCAGCTCGACCGGATAGACGCGCAGCCGCTCGCCCAGGCCGTAGGCGTTCTCGCCGGTCTTCAGATCGAACTTCCAGTTATGCCAGTTGCAGGTCAGCCGGCACTGATCGTCGAGCGAACCCTCGCGCAGCGGATAGCCTTCATGCGGGCAGCGATTGTTACAGGCGAAGATGCCGGCATCGGTCAGGAACAGTGCGATCTGCTTGCCGTCGAGTCGCACGACCGCACGGCCGTTCTTCTCCAGTTTTTCCCGGCTTGTGGCCTGAACCCAATGCGCTGCCATGCGATCCGCCCTCCTTCGTTCTAAGGGTCGGAACGCCGCGCCCCCAAGTCAACCCGAGGCGAATTGGGGTTTTGCATTTTGTGGTTATTGGCGCCGGATTTACTGGCCTTTCTGCATGTTGCGGCCGGCGTCCATCGGCGTGTCGGGATCGAGCGGATAGATCGGCCGGCGCACCTTGTCGAACGGGAAGAGCGCGTAATCCGATGCGGTCACGCCGACGCCGTCGACGAGCACGATATGCTTCGCGATCGGTTCGAAGCCGGCGCGGAAATGCTGCCGCGACTTGATCAGCAGATATTTCTTCGCGGTCGGATCGATACCGCAATGGGTGAACACGCCGAGATCGAACGGTTCCGATCGCTGCTCGCTGATCAGGATCTGGATTTTGCCGGTATCGAGCACGACCGTGCGCCCGATATTGACGGTGACACCGGTCATCATCGGGCCGGTCACCTTCCAGCGTCCGTCGGTGATGCAGCGCACGCGGCCGGTGATTTCGAGCGGTTCGCCCTTCTTCTGGATCGTCGGCATGTCGGTGCGGCCACCGACCTTCAGCGTTACGGTGGCGCCGACCCCGGCCTCGACCAGTTTCGCGACCGCCTCGGGATCGCAGATCGGGCCGGCCGCGACATCTTCGAACCCGCGTTTGATGACTTCGTCGAGTAGCAGCATCACATCCTGCGAGCCGCCCGATGCCGTGTTGTCGGCATGATCGACCAGGATGATCGGACCGCCCGCCTCGCGGCCGCCATCGAGCGTCTTCGCCCGTTCCAGTGCCGCATCCATCGGTGCGCCCTTGAACAGCATCCCCTCGCGCTTCTCCCAGGCTTCGGCAAACAAACTGTCGAGCAGCGCCTGCGCGGCGGCGGGATCGCGATCGCCGACGATGATTGCACCGAGCCCGACATGTGGGATGTCGGCGAGAGCAAATCCGCCAAACACCGAGGCATTCAGCACCTGCCCGCTGGCTTCGGCCGTCTGCGCCCGCGCCATGATCGACTTCATCGGCTCGAATTGCGGCGCATGGGCCAGCGTATGCGAGAGGATCGGCAGCGAGCCCCAGACCATGACCGGTACGACCTCGCCCGCCAGCGCGCGCTTCAGCGTGGCGCCGGCGCGGCGGCCGGTCTCGTACATGTCGATATGCGGGTAAGTGCAGTATCCCGTCACAACGGTCGCGTTCTCGACGATCCGCCGCGTGAGGTTCGCATGGAAATCAAGCGACACGGCGATCGGAATGCCGGGCGCGATCATGCGGATCCGCGCCAGCAGCTCGCCCTCGCCGTCGTCGGTATGTTCGGCCACCATCGCGCCATGCAGATCGAGCAGCACGGCATCGCAGCCGGCGCGGACGGCATCGCAGATCGCGCCGGCCATATGTTCGTAAGCCTCCCGCGTCACCAGCCCGCTCGGATGGGCATTGGCGGCGATCGGCACGACCAGCTCGGCCTTTTCCTGCTCGGCGAGGTCGATGAAGGCAGCGATGCCCATATTCGTGCCCCGGAAGGCGGCGATCGCCGCGGCACCCGTCGGCGGGCCCTGTTTGTCGCCGCGGCCGAACGCCGTCAGCCCCGTGGGCATCGGCGAGAACGTATTGGTCTCGTGCTCCATCATCGCCACCACGAACCGCCGTGCCATCAAACCTGCTCCCTTCCATTGCCGTTCGAGCGCGCCGCGGGACGATCCCGCCGCTGCTTGGCCAGACCGGGCGACCCTGTCGCTCCAAAGCCAAGCCCAGCGACCCTGTCTCTCCAAAGCCAAGCCCAGCGACCTTGTCGCTCCAAAGCCAAGCCCAGCGACCTTGTCGCTCCAAAGCCAAGCCCAGCGACCTTG
>JBBDMS010000006.1:16909-39893 GCA_040878185.1 Dongiaceae bacterium
CTCCAAAGCCAAGCCCAGCGACCTTGTCGCTCCAAAGCCAAGCCCAGCGACCTTGTCGCTCCAAAGCCAAGCGATGTCGCCGCCGCTCGGATTTCTGTGCCGCCGCGAGCCTATAGCGGACCCGGCCCAGGCGGAAGGACGCCGGATCGGCGATAGTCGTCGGCAATCCCACGATTGCCGCGATCAATTTGTCGGCGATACCGGCCGTCGCTATGCTCGCCGCCCGTCCCGACCCGCTCCAGCCGCCGGAATCCGCATGGCCCGCTTCTCGATCTATTCCCTGGCCCGCAACGCATTCAGCCATCACGAGAAATGGCCGAAGCTGTGGCGCAGCCCCGAGCCGAAACCGTCCTATGACGTGATCGTCGTCGGCGCCGGCGGCCACGGGCTCGCGACCGCCTATTATCTCGCCAAGGAACACGGCATCACGAACGTCGCCGTGCTCGAAAAAGGCTGGCTCGGCGGCGGCAATACCGGCCGCAACACGACCATCATCCGGTCGAACTATCTCTGGGACGAGAGCGCGCATCTCTACGAGCATGCACTGAAGCTGTGGGAAGGGCTGTCGCAGGATCTGAACTTCAACTGCATGGTCAGCCAGCGCGGCGTGATGAACCTTGCGCACAACCTGCACGACAAGCGCGAGGCGATGCGCCGCGTCAACGCCAACCGGCTGAACGGCATTGACGCCGAGTGGCTGGAGCCGCACGAGGTCAAGGCCTTCTGCCCGATCATCAACGACGCGAAGGACGTGCGCTATCCGATCATGGGTGCGACCTTGCAGCGCCGCGGTGGCGTCGCGCGCCACGACGCGGTCGCCTGGGGCTATGCGCGCGCCGCCGATGCGCGCGGCGTCGACATCATCCAGAACTGCGAGGTGACGGGCCTGATCCGCGATGGCGGGCGCATTGCCGGCGTCGAAACCACGCGCGGCACGATCCGTGCCAAAAAGGTAGCCCTGGTCGCGGCCGGCCATTCATCGGTTCTGGCGAAGATGGCCGATATCCGGTTGCCGGTCGAAAGCCATCCTCTTCAGGCTCTGGTGTCGGAACCGCTGAAGCCGGTCATCGATTGCGTTGTCATGTCGAACGCCGTCCACGTCTATGTCAGCCAGTCCGATAAAGGCGAGCTGGTGATGGGCGCCGGCATCGACTCCTATCTCTCTTATGCGCAGCGCGGCAGCTTCCCGATCATCGAGCATCAGCTCGGCGCCTGCATGGAGCTTTTCCCGATTTTCAGCCGGGTGCGGATGATGCGGACCTGGGGCGGCATCGTCGATGTCTGCCCCGATGCCTCGCCGATCATCTCCAAGACGCCGGTCGGCGGTCTCTATATCAACTGTGGCTGGGGCACCGGCGGGTTCAAGGCGACGCCGGGCTCGGGCTGGGTGTTCGCCCATACGATTGCGCGCGACGAGCCGCATCGGCTCAACGCCGCGTTCAATCTCGACCGGTTCCGCAGCGGCGCGCTCGTCGACGAGCATGGCGCCGCCGCCGTCGCCCACTGATCGTCCCGCATTAAGGAGAACGCCCGCCGATGTTGCTGATCCATTGCCCCTGGTGCGGGCCGCGCGACGAGATCGAGTTCCGTTGCGGCGGCGAAGCGCATATCGCCCGGCCGGCGGATCCGACTGCGCTCGACGATGCGCAATGGGCCGATTTCCTTTTCATGCGCACCAATCCGAAGGGCTGGCACCGCGAGCGCTGGTATCACGGTGCCGGCTGCCGCCGCTGGTTCAACGGCATTCGCTCGACCATCACCCATGAGATCGTCGGCTTCTACAAGATGGGTGAAACGCCGCCGCCTCTGCCCGATCGTTCGCCGGCCAGTACGAAGCCGACGCGATGAGCGGTCGTCATCAGCTTCCGGATTCCGGCCGCATCGATCGTTCGACGCCGCTCCATTTTAATTTCAATGGGCGGCGCTATCAGGGTTATGCCGGCGATACGCTCGCTTCGGCCCTGCTCGCAAACGGCGTCAAGCTGATCGGCCGCAGTTTCAAATATCACCGCCCGCGTGGCATCGTGTCGGCAGGTTCGGAAGAGCCGACCGGCCTCGTGCAGCTCGAAATCGGCGGCTATACCGAACCCAATTTGCGCGCGACGCAGATCGAGCTTTATGACGGGCTGATCGCGTCGAGCCAGAACGCCTGGCCATCGGTCGAATACGATTTCGGCGCGGTCAACAACCTGTTCTCGAAGATCTTCGTAGCCGGCTTTTACTACAAGACGTTCATGCAGCCGCGTTCGGCCTGGATGCGCTATTACGAACCGGCGATCCGGCGCATGGCCGGCATGGGTCGCGCGGCGCGCGAGCCCGATCCCGATATCTACGACCGCATGAACGAGCATTGCGACGTTCTCATCGTCGGCGCGGGTCCGGCAGGTCTTGCTGCGGCCCAGGCCGCGGCACGAACCGGTGCCCGAGTGATTCTTGCCGATGAACAATCCGAGATGGGCGGCAACCTGCTGACCGAGAACGTGAAGATCGACGGACGGCCCGGCACCGAATGGCTGGCCCATGTGATCGCCGAACTGGACAGTCGCGATTCCGTCCGCCTGCTGCCCCGCACCAGCGTCTTCGGTTACTACGATTACAATTACCTCTGCGCGGTCGAACGGTGCACCGATCATCTCGGACCCAAGGGCGCGCCCGGCCATCCCCGCCAGCGCGTCTGGCATATCCGCGCCAAACAGGTCGTGCTCGCAACCGGCGCCCACGAGCGGCCGCTGGTGTTCGCCGACAACGACAAGCCCGGCGTCATGCTGGCCGGCTCGGTCCGCATTTATGTGAACCGGTTTGCAACCCTGCCCGGCCGCAACGCGGTCGTCTTCACCAACAATGACAGCGCCTGGGACGCCGCCTTCGACATGGCGGATGCCGGCATGGCGATTGCCGCGATCGTCGACCGGCGCGATGCCGTCCGGCCGGCGTTGGCCGAGCGCGCCAGCGAGCGCGGCATCCGCGTGCTGGCCGGTACGGTCGTCACCGGCGTAACCGGCCGCCGCTGCGTTGCCGGCGTCGAGGTCGCGCGCCTCGCCAGCGACGGCACCGGCATTGCCGGCGGCGTCGAACAGATCAAATGCGATCTGGTGGCGATGTCGGGCGGCTGGAACCCGGCCGTCCATCTCTTCTGCCAGTCGCAGGGCAAACTGCGATACGACGACGAGAAAGCCTGTTTCGTGCCGGGCCGCCTTGCGCAGAAGCAATATTCCGCCGGCAGTGCGAACGGCGCGTTCGCGTTGACCGATGTGCTGATCGAAGGCTTCCATGCCGGGATCGCGGCCGTGCGCGATGCAGGTTACGGCGCAACCGCCAACAACGTACCGCCGCGCGCCGATCGCGAAGAGACAGCACCGCTGCGCCCGCTCTGGCTCGTACCGTCGACCAGAACGCTCGGCCATGGCGCCAAACGCTTCGTCGACCTGCAGAACGATGTGACGGCGGCCGATCTGCTGCTGGCGCATCGCGAGGGGCTCGAATCGGTCGAGCATGTGAAGCGCTATACGACCAGCGGCATGGGCACCGACCAGGGCAAGACCTCGAACGTGAACACGCTCGCGATCCTGGCCGAAGCCCAGATCAAGACGATCCCGACATTGGGCGTGACGACATTCCGTGCACCCTACACGCCGGTCACCTACGGTGCGCTCGCGGGGCGCGATGTCGGCCATCTCGCCGACCCAATCCGGACCACCGCCATTCATCCCTGGCATGTCAAGCATGGCGCCGCCTTCGAGGATGTCGGCCAGTGGAAGCGGCCCTGGTATTTCCCGAATCCGGGCGAAGACCTGCATCAGGCAGTCGCGCGCGAAACGAAGGCCGTGCGCGACGGCGTCGGCATCCTCGACGCGTCGACCCTCGGCAAGATCCAGATCGAGGGGCCGGATTCGGCGGAGTTCCTCAACCGCATCTATACCAACGCGTGGAAGAAACTGGATGTGGGCCGCAGCCGTTACGGGCTGATGTGCCGCGAAGACGGCATGGTGTTCGATGACGGCGTCACCTCGCGCATCGGCGAGAACAGTTTCCTGATGACGACGACGACCGGCGGTGCGGCCAATGTGCTCGACTGGCTGGAGGAATATCTCCAGACCGAGTGGCCCGATCTGAAGGTCTATTGCACCTCGGTGACCGAGCAATGGGCGACGATCTCCATCGCCGGCCCGAATTCGATCGGCGTGATGCACGAGGTCGCACCGGGTCTCGACGTATCGTCCGAACGCTTTCCGTTCATGTCGTTCCAGGAGGGCAGCGTTGCCGGCGTCGCCGCACGCATCTTCCGCATCAGTTTCACCGGCGAGGTTTCCTTCGAGATCAATGTGCCTTCCTATAACGGTCTCGCCGTCTGGGAAGCCGTCTGGGCCGCCGGCCAGAAGCACAGCATGACGCCGTACGGCACCGAGACGATGCATGTCCTGCGCGCCGAGAAGGGCTTCATCATTGTCGGCCAGGAGACCGACGGGACGGTCACGCCGATCGATCTCGGCATGGACTGGATCGTCTCGAAGCAGAAGGATTTCATCGGCCGCCGATCTTTGACCCGCAGCGACTCCGCGCGCAGCGATCGCAAACAGCTCGTCGGCCTCCTGACCGACGATCCGAAAGAGATCCTTCCCGAGGGCGCGCAACTGGTGTTCGACCCCGCGGCGCCGATACCGATGCCGATGGTCGGCCATGTGACGTCGAGCTACTGGAGCCCAAATTGCGAACGCTCGATCGCGCTCGCGCTGGTCAAAGGCGGTCTCGGCAAGAAAGGCGATGTCGTCTATTCGCCGCTGGCCGGCCGCACCGTCAAGGCGACCATCGTCGATCCCGTTTTCTTCGATCCGGAGAACAAGCGCCGTGACTGAGCGAACCGACCTGGTACGCAGCCCCCTCGCCGACCGCGCGAACGCCATCAAAACGGCTGGCATTCCGGGGATCGTGTCGCTCCGCGAACTGCCGACGACGGCCCAGATCGATTTGCGCGGCAATCCGGGCGACACGGCGTTCCTTAGTGGCGCACGCGCGGCGATCGGATTCGATCTGCCGGGCGAGCCTAACCGGGCGACGACGAAAGACGAGCGCGCCGCGCTCTGGCTGTCGCCGGATCAGTGGCTGGTCCTGGCAGCCTTCGCCGAACGCGAGGCGCTTCTGAGCGGTCTACGTGCGACGCTCGCCGGGCAGCATGTCTCGGTCGCCGATGTCAGTGCGAACCGGGTGCTGCTCGAGCTTGCCGGCCCGAAGGCCCGCGAGGTGATCGCCAAGGGCTGCGGCCTCGATCTCCATCCGCGCAGCTTTGGGCCCGGGCGCTGTGCGCAAACCCTCCTTGCCCGCAGCCAGGCCTTGCTCTGGCAGACCGACGACGCGCCAACCTATCGCCTGCTGGTCCGCCCGTCCTTTGCCGCCTATGTGGTCGATTTCCTGATCGACGGGATGCGCGAATACGCTTCGCGTCCGATCCCCGCCTGAAGCCGTCGCGGGACGCTCAATCTTCGGCGATATCCTCGTTCCACAGTTCCGGGTGTTCGCGGATGAACCGCGCCATCAGCGCAATGCAATCCGGATCGTTCAGCAGGATCACCTCGACCCCCTGGCTTCTCAGGAAATCGATATTGCCGGGGAAGTTGATGGCCTCGCCGATGACCACGCGCGGCACGGCGAAGCGAAGGATGGCGCCGGTGCACATCATGCAGGGGCTGAGCGTCGTATAGAGCGTGACGCCGCGGAAGCTCCGGCGATAGCCCAGTGCCCGCAGACAGTCGATCTCGCCATGCGCCGTGGGATCGCCCGCCTGGACGCGCCTGTTATGGCCGGCCGCGAGCAGTGCCTCGCCCATCGCGATGACGGCGCCGACCGGCACCCCGCCCTCGCCATAGCCGGCCTCGGCTTCGGCGAAGGCTTTCCGCATCATCTGCCGATCGATATCGCCCGCAAGACCCATTGGCATCGTCTTTCCTCTCGTTGCTGCGTCCTCCCATAGCAAAAGGACGATCCGCCCGCAGCCCGTTCGGGCAACCGGCGCTTTACCCCACGGCGCGTACGCAGCCGCTATTGTCAGTGTCCGGCAGCGCCGTCACAATCCCGCCCGGCACGCGACAACTGCATCCGGCTCATGAACCCGATACCGCAACCGCTCATCGGGCTGTCCGCCGACTGGAAGGACAGCGACGGCAGACCGGTTCATTCCATCGGCGATAAATATGTGCGCGCCATCCTCGTCGGTGCGCAGGCGCTACCGCTGGTGATCCCGGCGCTCGGATCGGCAATCGACCCGGCCGATCTCGCGCGCCGGCTCGACGGGCTCTGCCTCACGGGCTCGCTGTCGAATGTTCATCCCCGCCAATATCATGGCAAAGCCGGCCCGCATGCCGAACCTTATGACGAGGCGCGCGACGAGATCGCAATCCCGCTGATCCGCCAGGTGCTGGCGCAGGGCGTGCCGCTGCTGGCGATCTGCCGAGGCTTTCAGGAGCTCAATGTCGCGCTCGGCGGCAGCCTGCACACCCAGGTCCATGACCTGGCCGGCCGCGAGGATCATCGCGCGCCCACTTCTGACGATTCCGATGTGAAGTACGGACCGCGGCATCTCGTCCGCTTCGAACCCGGCGGCGCCTTCGCGACCATCGCCGGCAGCACGGAGCTGCAGGTTAACTCGCTGCATTCCCAGGGCATCGACCGTCTCGCCGACGGCATCACCGTGGAAGGCACGGCATTGGACGGCACGATCGAGGCCGTCCGCGTTACGGACGCCCCCGCCTTTGCGCTCGGCGTGCAATGGCATCCCGAATACAAGGCCGACCGGAATCCCTTTTCGATGAAACTCTATCACGCGTTCGGCGAAGCCTGCCGCGCACGGGCGAAAGCGCGCGCCGGGGGCAAACTGTGATGGCCGGCTCCGTCTATCTGATGGGGGTCGATCTCGGCTCCAGCAATCTCAAGGCGACAATCATCCGCGACGACGGCGGCCTTGCCGGCGAAGCCTCGCACCCGATCGAAACGCAGATCCGCCATCCCGGCTGGTCGGAACAGAATCCCGAAGACTGGTACGCCGCCTTCTGCAAGGCGGTCCCCGAAGCGATCCGCCAGGCCGGGATCGATGCCAGTGCCATCGCCGGGATCGGCTTCAGCGCAGGCGCCCATATTCCCGTGCTGACCGACGCGAACGATCGCATCATCCGCCCGGCCATCCTCTGGGCCGATCAGCGCAGCGCCGCCGAAGCGCGCGAGCTGCATGAAAAGCATGGCGAGATGATTATCCGCAAATCACTCAACCGCGCCAACCCGACCTGGGCGCTGGCGATGCTGAAATGGCTGAAGGCGCACGAGCCGGATGCGATCCGCCGTACCAAACGCCTGTTCATCGCCAAGGACTGGCTGCGCTGGCGCATCACCGGCGCCTGGCATACCGATTATAGCGACGTGATCGGCGCGCTGATGGGCGACAACGAAACGCGGAACTGGTCGCCCGAAATCTGCGCGCTGATCGACTGGGACATGTCGACGTTGCCGCCCGTCGTCGAACCCTCGGCCGTGGTCGGCGCCGTGACGAAAGAGGCGGCGCTGGAAACCGGTCTCGCACCCGGCACGCCGGTCACCTGCGGGTCGAACGACACGACGGTCGAGCTATACGGCGTTGGCGCGACCAAAGCCGGCCAGGGCGCAATCAAGCTCGCGACCGCGGGCGTCGTCTTCCTCACGACCAAAGGCCCGGCCGTGCATCCGCCGATCTCCTGCTATCCGCATATCGTGCCCGGTCATTATTTCTGCGCCACCGGCATGAACGCCTGTGCCTCGGCGCATCGCTGGCTGCGCGATCGCATGTTCACGGAACCGGATGGCGATGGCAGCGCCGCGTTCACGCGCATGGACGAGATGGCCGCCGGGATCGCCCCGGGTTCGATGGGCCTCATCTTTCATCCCTATCTGCAGGGCGAACGCGGACCGCATTGGGATCCGAAGCTGAAGGCGGATTTCGTCGGCGTCACGATGCAGCATGGCAAGGAGCATTTCGCCCGCGCGCTTTACGAGGGCGTTGCCTATGCGCTCTGCGATCTGCTGACCGCGGCCAAGGATCAGGGTCTGACCTTCGACGAATTCCGCATCATCGGCGGCGGGGCCCGCAGCGCAACCTGGCGACAGATCGTCGCCGACGTCCTCGGCGTCGAAATCCGCCGGCCGGAGAATGGCGACGCTTCGTTCGGCGCAGCACTGGTCGCTGGCGTCGGCGTCGGCACCTTCGCTTCTTACGACGAAGCCGTGCAACGCTGCGTGCGCCTGCTCGACACCAGCACGCCCGACCCCACCCGCCACGCGCTCTATCGCGAGATGTTCGATATCTATCGCGACGTTCAGAAACGCCTGGCGCCGATCAATCACCGCCTCCATGACATGTTTGTAAAAGGATAGACAATGCCGGAACGGATTGCGATCGACGGCGGCTGGATCGTCGCCTTCGACGGACAGAAGCACCGTATCATTGAGGACGGCGTGGTCGTCGTCGAGGGCGACAGTATCGTCCATGTCGGAAAGCACTACGATGAACCAGTCGCCCGGCGGATCGATGCGCGCAATGATCTTGTCATGCCCGGCCTTATCAACACCCATGTCCATATCGGTTCGCAGGCCGGCGACCGGATGATCCTCGATGGTGGCCGCCGCGACATGTTCCGCTCGGGGTTTCTCAATCACTGGCCGTCGAAAGGCATCAAGGGTCCGAACCTTTTCGCCTTCGAGGATATCGACGCTGCGCTCCGCTACAGCCTCGCGTCTTTGCTCCGCTTCGGCAGCACGACCGTCGTCGAAATGGGCGGCGAGTTCGGCGACGATCCGATGGGCATCGCGAAGCTGGCCGCCGAGCTTGGCGTTCGCGTCTACACGACGCCGGGCTTCGGTTCGGCCAATCATTTTTTCGATCAGGCGGGACGCCTTCAGCGGCATTGGGACGAGAAGGCCGGCGAAGCGGGACTCGATCGCGCCATCGCCTTCGCCGAGGAACATGACGGCGATTTCGACGGGCTGGTTCGCACTATCCTCGTTCCCTACGAATTCTGGACCTCGACACCCGAGCTGCTACGCCGTGCCAAGAAGGCGGCGGACACGCTCAAGGTTCCGATGACGCTTCATGCCGCGGAATCGGTGATCGAGTTCCAGGACACGGTGCTGCAGACTGGCCGCACGCCGATCGGCAATCTCGCGCATCTCGACATTCTCGGACCGCAGGTGATCCTCGGTCATTGCATGTATACCGGCGGGCACAGCCAGACCGCCTACCCGTTCACCGACGATCTCAAGCTTGTTGCCGAAAGCGGCGCATCGGTCGCGCATTGCCCGCTGGTGTTCGCCCGCCGCGGCGTCAAGCTCGAGAGCTTCCAGCGCTATCTCGATGCCGGCATCAATGTCGGCCTTGGCACCGATTCCTATCCGCAGGACATCATCCAGGAAATGCAGGGCGGCATGCTGGCGGCGAAACTCGCCGATGCCAATCACGAGGTCGCGAAGGCGCGCGATTTCTTCAACGCGGCGACCCTCGGCGGTGCGAACGCGCTCGGCCGCAGCGATCTCGGGCGGCTCTCGAAGGGCGCCAAGGCCGATGTCGTGATCGTCGATTTCGGGCGGCTGCGGATCGGACCGTTCCTCGATCCGATCAAGGCGCTGGTGCAATGCGGCACCGGCGAGATCGTCAAGCATGTGATGGTCAACGGACAGATGCGGGTCGAAAATGGATCGGTCCTCGCCTGGGACGAGGCGGCGCTGCTCGAACGGGTGCGGACCTCGACCAATGGTGCCTGGGCCCACTACCCGGACTTCCATTCGAACGCAGATGCGATGGAAATCGTCTATCCGAATGCCTTCCAAACCTGGCAGGGAGAATAACGATGCGCGCAGTCAAACTGAAATCGGGACAGCAGATGCCGGTCTTCGGGCTCGGCACCTGGCGCATGGGCGAGCACGCGGGTGCGCGCAAGGACGAGGTCGCCGTGCTGCGCCACGGCATCGAACGCGGTATCACGCTGATCGATACCGCCGAAATGTATGGCGAGGGCGGTGCGGAGGAAGTCGTCGGCGAAGCGATCGATGGCCGTCGCGATCAGATCTTCATCGTCTCCAAAGTCTATCCGCATAATGCCGGCCGCGAGGCCATGAAGAAATCCTGCGAGAACAGCCTGAAGCGCCTTCGCACGGATCGGCTCGATGTCTACCTGCTGCATTGGCGCGGCGGCGTGCCGCTCAAGGAGACCGTCGAAGGGTTCGAAGCATTGCGTACGGCCGGAAAGATCCGCAGCTGGGGCGTGAGCAATCTTGGCGTCGAGGATATGGAAGAGATTGCCACCATTTCGGACGGCAATAACTGCGTCGCCAATCAGGTCCTCTACAATCTTGAAGAACGCGGGCTCGAATTCGACCTGCTGCCGCTCTGCCGCAAGCGCGCCATGCCGCTGATGGCTTACAGCCCCCTCTTCCAGGGCGACCTCAAGGGCAAGAAAGCGCTGGCCGACGTCGCGAAGCGCCAGGGCAAATCGCCGGCGCAGATCGCGCTTGCCTGGCTGTTACGACATCCCGATGTGGTGGTCATTCCCAAGACATCGAAAAAGGAACGGGTCGACGAAAATCTTGCGGCGATCGACAGCAAGCTCAGCGCCGACGATCTCGCCACGCTCGATCGCGACTTCCCGCCGCCGAAAAAGGCGACGCGACTGTCGGTCGCCTGAGCGAAGAGGCCAACCCGATGCTCCAGACCGCCTTCACCCGCCTTGTCGGCGTCGATCATCCGATCCTCCTTGCACCGATGGGCGGTGCGGTCTCGCTGCCGCTGGCACTCGCGGTCGCGCAGGCGGGTGCCTTTGCGATGTTCGGTGCGTCCTGGCATGCGCCGGACCGGCTGCGGCAAACAATCCGCGAATTCCGCGCCGCCACGTCGCGGCCCTTCGCCATCAACCTTGCGCTGGAGTGGGATCAGCAGGAGCGCCTGTCGATCGCGCTCGACGAAGGCGTGCCGATCGTCTCGCTGTTCTGGGGCGATCCGGCCGTTTATCTGCCCGCCATCCGGAACGCCGGTGCCAAATCGATGGTGACGGTCGGCTCGGCCGACGAGGCAAAACGCGCGGCCGATCTCGGCGCCGACATGATCGTGGCCCAGGGCGTCGAGGCCGGCGGGCATGTCTGGAGTAGGGTCGGCACAATGGTGCTGGTGCCGGCGGTCGTCGATGCGGCAGCACCCCTCCCTGTTATCGCAGCCGGCGGTATCGCGGACGGGCGCGGCATCGCCGCCGCCATGACCCTGGGTGCCGCCGGGGCCTGGATCGGCACCCGCTTCCTCGCGACGACGGAGGCCGATGCCGACGACGATTACAAGCACCGGCTGGTCGCGGCGCGCGAAACAGACACCGTCTATACCGAGCTGTTCGATCTCGAATGGCCGAACGCGCCGCACCGCGTCATCCGCAACTCGACCTACGACACGTGGGAACGCGCGGGCTCGCCCGCATCGGGCCAACGCCCCGGCGAAGGTGAACCGGTTGTCCACCAACCCGATGGCACGATTCTCAATCGTTACAGCGACGACACGCCGAAACCCGGCGCGACCGGCGATCTCGAAGCGGCCTGCCACTATGCCGGCCAGTCGACAGGCCTGGTGCGCGATATCCTGCCGGCCGGCGATCTGGTTCGGCGCCTGGTCAGCGAGACGGAAGCAGCGCTGGCCGCTGCCGCTCACATCCGCGGGCGCTGATTGTCCAGATCGTAGATCGCCTCGGGCACCACGACCGCTTTTCGACGCTCGCCAAAGACATCGACTTCGACGGTCGAACCCGCGTCGATCTTGTCGAGCGGCAGATAGCCGAGCGCCAGGCTCGATCCGACCGTGTGGCCGTATCCGCCGGACGACACGATCCCGATCACTTTGTCGCCCGCATAGATCGGCGCGTTGGTCGGCGCATCCATGTCGGGTGAATCGACCTTCATCAGCACGCAGCGCCAGCGTATGCCCTCCTTGAGCTGCGCTTCGATTGCCGCCTTGCCGTTGAAGTCGCGGTCCTTGCGCTTCACCAGCCGGTCGAGCCCCGCCTCGATCGGCGTCACCTCGGTGTTCATGTCGCTGCCCCAGGCGCGATAGGCCTTCTCCAGCCGCATCGAGTTCATCGCGGCCGTGCCGAAATTGGCGACACCCAGATCGGCACCCGCCGCCATGATCCGATCGTACAGCGTGCGCTGGAAGGTCATCTCGTGATGCAGCTCCCAGCCGAGCTCGCCGACATAACTGACGCGCATCGCCCGCACCGGAATGCCGGCGATCTCGATCTCCTTCGCATTCAGCCAGGGGAAACCCTCGTTCGAGAGATCCTGATGCGTCAGTTTCGAGAGAAGATCGCGCGATCTCGGGCCCGCTACGACCAGCACGCCCCAGCCGCCGGTAATGTCCGCAAGCTGGACGCTGCCGTCCGTCGGCATGTGCTTCTCGAGCCAGTCCTTGTCATGTGTCTGCGCGACCGCGGCACTCAGCAGATAGAAGCGGTCGTCGGCCAGGCGGCAGATCGTCGCCTCGGATTCGATGCGCCCCTTCTTCGTGAGCATCTGCGTCAGGATGATGCCGCCGGTCTTGCGCGGCGGGCGATTGGCACAGACGCGATCGAGGAACGTTTCCGCACCTGGACCCGAGATTTCGAACTTCGAGAAGCCCGAGAGATCGAGCACGCCGACCCGTTCGCGCACCGCCTTCACCTCGCGCGCGACATGGGGAAACCAGTTCGGCCGCTTGAAGGTGAGCTCGGCCTCGGCCTTTTCGCCGGCCGGCGCGAACCATGCCGCGCGCTCCCAGCCGTAACGCTGCTCGAAGAACGCGCCCTGTTCTTTGAGGCGCTCATAGATCGGCGTCGTCTTCGCCGGCCGGCCCGCCGGGCGCTCCTCGCCCGGATAAGAAACGGCGTACATCATCGCGTACACCTCTTTCGATTTCTCGATCGTGTACTCGATGCCCGCGTAAGCGCCGAAGCGCCGCGGATCGAACTCGAACATCTCGATCGACGCCTCGCCCTCGACGATCCATTCCGCGAGATACTTGCCAGCACCACCGGCCTGGCTGATGCCGACCGAGAAACCGTTGAGCGCCCAGTATTTCGGATGGCCCGCGACCGGGCCGATCAGCGGCCCGCCATCGGGCGCATGCGGGATCGGACCGTTGACGATCTGCTTGATGCCGGTCGAGGCAAGGCAAGGTACGCGCGCGCAGGCCATCTCGACGACATAGGCGATGCGATCGGTATCGGGCGGCAAAAGATCCGCGCCGAACTCCTTCGGAATACCGTACGCACCGAAGATCGCGCCCTCGCGTTCATAGGGCCCAAAGATCATGCCCATCTTCTCGCGCCGCAGATAGAACGACGCGTCGGGATCGCGCAGCAGCGGGAACTTCTTGCCCCACTGCTTTACCTCGTCGATCTCGTCGGTCACCAGATACTGATGCTCCATCGAGACGATCGGCAGGGAGATGCCGGAGATGAGGCCGAGATCGCGTGCCCAGGTGCCGGCGGCGTTCACCACATGCTCGCAAATGATGTTGCCCTTGTCGGTTACCACCTGCCACTCGCCGCTCGGCAGCCGCTTTACGTCGGTCACGCGAGTGTGGCGATAGATCTCCGCCCCGCCCATGCGCGCGCCCTTGGCCAAAGCATGGGTCGTGCTGGCGGGATCGGTGTAACCGTCCTGCGGCGTCCAGGCGGCGCAGATGATCCCGTCGAGACTGATGAATGGAAAGATGTCCCGGATCTCGTTCGGGCCGATCACATGGAACTCGGTGCCGGAATGTTTCGCCTGCGCCTCGAGTTGCTTGAACTGGTAGACGCGGTCCTGAAGGATCGTGGTGCGGATCGAGCCGCATTTCTCGAAACCGGTCGGCTGCTCGGTCTCGGCCTCGAGCCGGTCATAGAGCTCGGTCGAGTATTTGATCATCCGCATCATGTTGAGGCTGGTGTCGTATTGCGGCGTGTTGCCGGCCGCATGCCAGGTAGAGCCTGCGGTCAGCTCGGCCTTCTCGATCAGGACGACGTCCGTCCAGCCCAGCTTGGTCAGATGATAGAGCAGGCTGCAGCCGCAAATGCCGCCACCGATGACCACCACGCGCGCATGCGATTTCATAAACGAGACCCTTCCCGATCGGAGAGAACCGGACATTACCGGCTCGCGCCGAGGCGGCTCAAGGGGCCCCGGGTCGGTCCAACCAGCCCGCTCAGGCGAGACCGAGGTCGCGGAGGTCCTTGAGGAGATGTGCCGGCAACTCGTCATGGCGTGCGCCGGAGGGCAGGTCTGCCGGCGCATCGTCCGCCTCCAGATAGCGCCAGCCCTGAAACGGCCGGTGCGGATGCAGCGTCACCAGGATGAGCCGCTCGGCGAGGCCGATCCGGCAGCAGGCGAGGCCTTCCTTGTCGGTGATCGCATCGAGGGTCACGATCGGCTGGCGCACCTGCACGAACCCCTTGATGACCCAGTAGAGCGATCCCTTCTTTTTCAGGATCTCGTCGCGCCGCTTGGGCATCGTGCGCGTGACATGCCAGAGCCGCGGCGGTTTCATGCGCTTGCGCTCGGCCAGCTTCTCCTTGTGCCAGTCGCGCAGGTCCTGGACCGTCTCAACCCCGACGCAGAGCTTGAGCAGATGCACCGCCATCAGCGACCGCCCGGATTCCAGTTCGCCCGCCGCCGCTCGAGAAACGCGGCAATGCCCTCCCGCGCTTCGTCGCCGGCGCGCACCCGCGCGATCCAGCTCGCGGTCTCCGCCCCGAGCGCCGGATCGAGCGGTCTTCCCTCGATCATCCGCAACAGGGCTTTGACTTCGGACTGCGCGCCGGGTGCGCTTTCGCAAAGCTGCCGCGCAATTGCATCGACGCGGCCCGGGAGCTCGGCGAGAGGCACCACCTCATGCAGCAGCCCGAGCCGCGCGGCCGTCGCCGCATCGAAGCGTTCCGCCGTCAGCGCGTAGCGCCTTGCCCAGCGCATGCCGATCGCCCGTACGACATAGGGGCTGATGACGGCGGGGATCAGGCCGAGCTTGACCTCGGAGAGCGAAAACAATGCCGCGTCCGATCCGATCGCGATATCGCAGGCTGCAACCAGGCCGACGCCGCCGCCATAGACCGGCCCCTGAACCGACGCGATAACGGGTTTGGGCACGGTATCGATCGCCCGCAGCATCGCCGCGAGCTTTTCCGCATCGGCCCAGTTCTCGGATTCAGAATAGTCCGCGCTGCGTTGCATCCAGGTGAGATCGGCGCCGGCGGAGAAGCTCTTGCCCGTGGCACGCAGCAGGATCACCCGGACCGCCGGATCGGCGCCGACCGAATGGAACGCATCCGTCAGCTCGGCGATCAGCCGTTCGTCGAACGCGTTATGCTTTTCGGGGCGATCGAGGATGACGGACCCGAGGGGCCCTTCTCGTTCTATCCGAACCTGCTCCGCCATTGCTTCCGACACCCGCCCCGGCTTGCCTCGCTGCAGCCCGGCCAGCATAGTCGGCCGCGCAGGAGATCGCCATGTTGAGCCTCGCCGATATCGAAACCGCCGCGGAAGCGCTGCGCCCGGTCATGCCGGCAACGCCGGCCCATCGTTGGCCGCTGCTCGCCGCGCGCAGCGGCGCCGAAATCTGGGTCAAGCACGAAAATCACACACCCATCGGCGCGTTCAAGGTGCGCGGCGGCATCGTCTATATGGAACGGCTCAAGAAGGACCGGCCCGACATCAAGGGCGTGATCACGGCGACCCGCGGCAATCACGGTCAGTCGATCGCTTTCGGGGCGCGGCGCGCCGGTTTATCGGCGACGATTGTCGTGCCGCACGGTAACAGCGTCGAAAAGAATGCCGCGATGCGTGCCTTCGACGGCGAGCTTATCGAACATGGCCACGATTTCCAGGCCGCCTACGAATTTGCGATGGGGCTGGCGGAAGAGCGCGAGCTCTATCCGCTGCGCTCGTTCCATCCCTGGCTGGTGGCCGGCGTCTCGACTTACGCGCTCGAACTCTTCCGCGCCGTTGCCGATATCGACACGGTCTATGTGCCGATCGGTCTCGGTTCCGGCATTTCCGGCGTGATTTCCGCGCGCGACGCGCTCGGCCTCAGGACCGACGTCGTCGGTGTCGTTGCCGAGACGGCGCCCTCCTATGCGCTCTCCTTCGAAGCAAAGCGCCCGGTCTCGACCAACAGCGCCGATACCATTGCCGACGGCATGGCCTGCCGCGTGCCCGACGAGGCCGCACTCGCGGTGATCTGGCGCGGGGCGGCGCGCATCGTTCGGGTGTCCGAAGCTGAAATCCGTGCCGCCATGCGCCATTACTTCACCGACACGCACAACGTGGCGGAGGGTGCCGGTGCCGCGGCTCTCGCGGCGTTGCTGCAGGAGCGGAGCGCGATGCAGGGCAAACGCGTTGCGCTCATCCTCTCCGGCGGTAATGTCGACCGCCCGCTATTCGCCGAAATCTTGGGCGAAGCCGAACGGCAATAGCGCTACCAGCCGCCGCGCTGCAGCCATTCGTCGATCTGGTCGAACCGATCGTGGCCCCAAAACGGCTCGTCGCCGACAAAGATGAAGGGCGAGCCGAACACGCCACGCGCGACGGCGGCATCGGTTTCCTCGCGCAGCCGGTCCTTCATGGCCGGATCGGCCAGCGCCCGGCGGAACTCCTTGCGATCCGCGCCGACCGATGAGGCGATCGTTTCGAGGCGATCGAGATCGGTCACGTTCTGCCCTTCGCCGAAGGCGGCGTGATAGACGGTCTTCGCAAAGGCGACGGACGCATCCGCGTCGCGCTCGGACAGCCAGTAGAATCCGCGAGAGGCGGCCTGCGCCGGAAACGGAAAATCCGGCGGCGGTGTGAAGGCAACCCCGAGACGCCGCGCCGAACGGGCGAAATCCCGCTCATGGTATGGACCGCGCAAGGCCTGACCGATCAGGGGGCTCTGCCCCGTTACGCGGAAGACCGCGCCGAGGAGAAACGGCCGCCAGCGCACCCGCCGGTCATGACGCCGCGCCAGCGCATCGATGCCGTGCGAGGCGAGATAGCCGTAGGGCGACGAAAAATCGAAGTAAAAATCGAGCGGCGTGTTCATGACAGAGATGTCCGCCCGCTTCGCGACATCGGGAACATTGTCATGGGTTACCAGATAGGCCGGTCATCGACGCGATTCAACCCGGGCACGGCGCCCGGCGCGCCGGCAGCCTACCAGGGCACACTGTCGCCCTTGTAGTTGAAGAACTTACCGGAATCCGCCGACGTGAGCTGATCCATCTTCTTGCGCATGCCGGTGACGCTGGCTTCCACATCGACCAGCGCGTCCGGCCCGCCCATATCGGTCCGCACCCAGCCCGGATGAAACAGAGCGATGGTGATGCCGGTATCTTTCCAGTCGAGCGCAAGGCTCTTCATCGCGGCATTGAGCCCCGCTTTGGTCGCGCGATAGGCGTACGATCCGCCCTCGGAATTGTCGCCGATCGAGCCCATGCGGCTGGTCAGATTGACGATCATCTTGCGATCGCTCGCCGCCACGTTCGCCTGGAATTCCCGGGCCATCACGAACGGACCGATCACGTTGACCTGGGTTGCCTTCGACCACTCGCTCGGATCGGCGGCGCGATCGTCGCCGCCATGGCCGGCATTGTTGATAAGGATATCGATCGGCACGCCCTTCAGCCGCCGCGCCCAGTCGACGATATGTTCGGCGCGTGCGACATCGATCGGATGGATCGTGATATCGCCCTCGATCGCCTTCAGCGCATCGGCCTTATGCGGCCGCCGGCATCCGGCCAGCACCCGCCACCCTTCGCCGGCATATTGACGGACCCATTCGAGCCCGATCCCGCGATTGGTACCGGTGACGAGGACGGTTGGCATTGTCTTTCCTTAATCCAGAATCTGGAAATGCGCTTCGGTCGGCTGCGAATTATTGATCGGCAGGATGTCCTGCGGACAGGCCGAGAACGCAACCACGAGATCGAGTTCGGCGCGGAGCGAGAATGTATCGCCCGGCTTGCACACCGTCGGCAGGAATTGGATCGATCCGTCGGCGGCGACGGGAATATTCATCCAGACATTGAACGGCGCCGGACATTCCGGCGGCGTCAGCCCGAGTTCCTTCATTCCCGCCATCAGATTATCGGTGCAATTGTCGTGATAGCCCTCGACACCGAGAAACTTGTACCGGAAGCGGTCGCAGGCGGCGATGATCGTGTCATGCACGCCCGGCGAGCTGTCGGCGACGATGCTCAGGATCGGGCGGCGGCGGTTCGTATACATGATGTCGCCGACCTGCGGATAGATTCGGCCGATATGGGGGCGCGTATGCTCCATCGACATGAACTCGCCGAGATCCTCTTTGCTGAACGCCCAGGTGTCGACCACCTGGTTGCCATGCGTGTTGATCATCTTGACGATCTGGCCCTTCTTCACATGGGCCGCCTTGCCGCGGCGCGCCGGTATGGTCTGAATCTCGGACATGCTGTTTTCTCCCTATCCGGCCTTTCTGGCCGTGACCTCGATTTCGATCTTCATACGCTTGTCGATGAGCGGCGCAACGACCGTCGTGTTCGCCGGCATTGCCGCGCGGCAATGTTCCCCGATGATTGGCACGACCCGCTCGAAATCGGCGGGATCGGCGAGATAGATGCGGATGCGGACGAGATCGCCGAATCCGCTGCCCGCCTCGTCGAGCGCCTTGCCGATATTGCGGAAGCATTGGCGCGTCTGTTCGACCACATCCGTGCTGATCGTGCCGGCGGCATAATCGAACCCGGTCGTGCCGGAGACGAACACCCAGTCGCCGTCGACCACGGCGCGGCTGTAGCCAGCCAGCTTCTCGAAACTCGATCCCGACGAGATATGCCGCCGCGCCACCCGGGTCAGTCCTTGCGCCGTTGCGGGCGACGCACCAGCTCGCCGCTGCAATTCGGGCAGACATGGTTCATCGCCGTCGCACAGGTCGGGCAGAAGGTGCATTCGTAGCTGCAGATAAGCGCCTCGGCGCGATGGCCGAGCGCCGTCTCGCATCGTTCGCATGCGCCCCGCATTTCCAGCGCCATCGCGTCGGCTCCTTTTCCGCTCGCGCGCAGTCTATCGAGCGTCCGGGGGCTATTCCAGCACCGATGGACGGGGCTACAGCAGCACCAGCGTGGCGAGGCCGAGGAAGCAGAAGAACCCGACCACGTCGGTGGTCGCCGTCAGGAACGGGCCGGCACCATGAGCCGGATCGATGCCCATCCGTTCGAGCAGCAGCGGCACGATCGTGCCGCCGAACCCCGCCCACAGCATGTTGAGGATCAGCGCCGCCGCCAGCACCGCGCCGATCCGCCACTGGCCGGTCCAGGCCCAGGCACCGCCGCCCGCGATGACGCCGAAGGCGGCGGCATTCATCGCGGCCACCGTCATCTCCTTGAAGACGAAACGCCAGGGCTGGTTCCGCGAAGACAGATCGCGCGTCGCCAGCGCGCGAACCGTGTTGGTGACGACCTGCACGCCGGCGCTGCCGCCCATCGCGGCCACGATCGGCATCAAAACCGCGAGAACGACGATCTCCTCGATCGTCCCCTCGAACTGCGCCACGACGAACGAGGCGACGGCCACATTGGCGAGCACCAGCAGTAGCCAGCGAAAGCGCGTCCAGGCGATCGTCAACGGTTTCGCATGAAATCCGGTGTCTCCCGCACCGACGATGCCGAGCAGATCTTCCGCCGCCTCCTCGTCGATGACATGCACGATGTCGTCGACCGTGACGGCACCGAGCAGCCGGCCGTTATCGTCGACCACCGGCGCCGAAACCAGCCCGTACTGCCGAAACAGATATGCGACCGATTCCTGGTCCATCGTCGCGGGCACGGGCCGCAGATCGGTTTCCATGATATCGGTCAGCTTGACCGCGCGCGTGTTGCGCATCGCGCGCGACAGCGGCACCGTGCCGACCGGGTGATACCGCGGGTCGACGACGAAGAGATCGTAGAAATCGTCGGGCAGATCCCTGCTGGCGCGCAGAAAGTCGATTGTTTCGCCGACCGTCCAATGCTGCGGTACCGCGACCAGCTCGCGCTGCATCATGCGGCCGGCGCTGTCCTCGGGGAAGGTCAGGCCCTCCTCGATCGCCTGCCGGTCTTCGGCCGGTACCGATTCCAGGATGCGACGCTTCTCGTCCTCGTCCAGATCTTCAAGCAGATCGACGGCATCGTCGGTATCGAGCTCGGCGACCGCATGCGCGAGCTCGAGCGGGCCGATCATTTCCATGATCTCTTCGCGGACCGTCTCGTCGAGATAGGACAGCGTTTCCGGATCGAAGGTGTGGCGGACGATGGCGACGAGCAGGCGCCGCTCCTCCGGATCGAGCGCCTCCAGCAGGTCGGCGAGATCGGCCGCATGCAGCGGATCGACCAGCTCTTCGATGCGGGCGACCGCCCCGTCGCTGATCGCATCGCGAACCGCGCGGACCAGTTCGGCCGTCAGCCCGTAGAATTCATCGGGATCGGCCGCCGGATCGCGTGCTGTGTCGCTCATTCCGCCGCACCGGCCGCCTGGGCATCGACGACCGCGATCGCCGACATGTTGACGATGCCGCGTACCGTGATCGACGGCACGACGACATGAGCCGGTCGCGCCGGCCCGATCAGCATGGGGCCGACCGACTGGCCGGCGCCGACCGCCTTCAGAAGGTTGAACGAGATATGCGCGGAATCGAGATTCGGCATGACGAGCAGATTGGCCTGCCCCTTCAGCCGCGAATTCGGAAACATGCGCTCGCGGATCGCCTCGCTGATCGCCGCGTCGCCGTGCATTTCGCCCTCGACCTCGAGATCGGGCCAGCGCGCGCGGATCAGCGCCAAAGCCTGCCGCATCTTCGAGGCCGAGGCCGAGTCCGCTGTGCCGAAATTGGAATGCGACAGCAGCGCCGCCTTGGGCGCGATGCCGAAGCGCTGCACCTCGCGCGCCGCCTGGATTGTCATGTCGGCGATCTGCTCGGCCGTCGGATCGGACATCACCTGCGTATCGCAGATGAAGAAATTGCCGGTCGGCAGGACCAAGGCATTAAGTGCGAAGGCGTGGCTCATCCCCGGGGCGAGCCCGATCACATCGAGGATATGGTTGAGCTGGCGGCGATAGCGCCCGACCGTACCGCAGATCAGCGCATCCGCCTCGTTCCGCCGCACCATCAACGCGGCGATGACGGTGTTCCGCGTGCGGACGATGGTCTTCGCATAGTCCGGCGAAACGCCGCGCCGCTCCATCAGTTCGTGATACAGCGTCCAGTACTCGCGGAACCGTGCGTCGCCCTGCGGATCGACCAGTTCGAAATCGACGTCCGGCTTCATGCGCAGCCCGAGGCGCTCGATGCGGCTTTCGATGACCGGGCGCCGTCCGATCAGGATCGGATTAGCGAGTCCCTCGTCGAGCACGGTCTGGGCCGCGCTCAGCACCCGCTCCTCTTCGCCCTCTGCATAGACGAGGCGGCGCGGGTCCTGGCGCGCCTGCTCGAACATCGGCTTCATCATCAGACCGGAACGGAACACGTACTGGATCAGTTTCTGGCGATAGGCCTTGAAATCGGCGATCGGCCGCGCCGCCACGCCGCTTTCCATCGCCGCGCGCGCGACTGCGGGCGCGATCTCGACCAGCAGACGCGGATCGAACGGCCGCGGGATCAGATATTCGGGCCCGAAGCGCAGCGCCTCGCCGCCATAGGCGCGCATCACGACGTCTGACGTTTCGACCCGCGCCAGGTTGGCGATCGCCTTCATGCAGGCGACCTTCATTTCGTGATTGACCGTCGAGGCGCCGACATCGAGCGCGCCGCGGAAGATGAAGGGAAAGCAGAGCACGTTGTTGACCTGGTTCGGATAGTCCGACCGGCCCGTGGCGATGATCGCATCCTCGCGCACCGTCCGAACTTCTTCCGGTGTAATTTCCGGCGTCGGATTGGCAAGCGCCATGATGATCGGGCGTGGCGCCATGCGGACGACCATATCGGGCTTCAGCACGCCGGCCGCCGAGAGACCGAGGAAAATATCGGCGCCGTCGATCACCTCGCCGAGCGAGCGTGCATTGCTCGGTTTGGCATAGCGCGCCTTGCGCTCGTCCATCAGTTCGACGCGACCCTCATAGACCAGGCCCGCCATGTCGGTGACCCAGATATTCTCGACCGGCATTCCGAGATCGACCAGGAGATCGAGACAGGCAAGACCCGCAGCGCCAGCACCAGATCCCACCAGTTTCACCTGATCGAGTTTCTTGCCCGCGATCTCCAGCGCATTGCTGATGGCGGCCGCGACGATGATCGCCGTCCCATGCTGGTCGTCGTGGAAGACCGGAATTTTCATCCGCTCGCGCAGCCGCCGTTCGACCTCGAAACATTCCGGCGCCTTGATGTCTTCGAGATTGATGCCGCCGAAGGTCGGCTCGAGCGCGGCGATAAGGTCGATCAGCTTTTCGATGTCCGGCTGATCGATCTCGAGATCGAACACGTCGATGCCGGCGAAGGTCTTGAAGAGGACGGCCTTGCCCTCCATCACCGGCTTGGCGGCAAGCGGGCCGATCGGACCGAGCCCGAGGACCGCCGTGCCGTTGGTCACCACGGCGACCAGATTGGCCCTGCCCGTCAGGTTGGCGGCCTCGGCCGGATCGGCGACGATTGCCTCGCAGGCCGCAGCGACCCCCGGGGTATAAGCGAGCGCCAGGTCGCGCTGGTTCGCGAGCGGCTTCGTGGGCACGACCGCGATTTTTCCCGGCACCGGGTGGCGGTGATATTCGAGCGCGCTGTCGCGCAGGTTCTCTGCCATCCGCGCCTCTCCGGCCGGGCGGCAGTCAAAGCCTGCCCGGCTTCATCCAGTCTGTTGTCGCCGGCTCTGGCTCACCTTGGCAATCAGGCCCGCGCGGGTCGCCGGCGGGCCTGACAAAATCATGGTGCGGTCGAGAAGACTCGAACTTCCACGGGATTGCTCCCACAGCGACCTCAACGCTGCGCGTCTACCAGTTCCGCCACGACCGC
>JBBDMS010000007.1:0-39802 GCA_040878185.1 Dongiaceae bacterium
GGGCCGCCGGCTTCATCGGCTTTCACCTTTCGCTGGCGCTGCTGGAACGCGGCGACCGCGTGACCGGCATCGACGATCTCAACGCCTATTACGATCCGACGCTCAAAGAGGCGCGGCTCGCGAGGCTTCGGGCCCGCACGGGCTTCGACTTCCATCGGCTCGACGTGGCCGACCTCGCGGCGATGCGCGGATTCGCCGCGAGCGGCATCGATGCGATCATCCATCTCGCCGCCCAGGCCGGCGTCCGCCATTCCTTGAAACATCCCGAAGATTACGTACGCTCGAACATCGAGGGACAGCTCGCGATCCTGGAGCTTGCGCGCGCGATGCCCACGCTGCGGCATCTCGTTTATGCGAGTTCGTCATCGGTTTATGGCGACAACGAAAAGCTGCCTTTTGCGGTCACCGATCCGGTCGAGCGGCCGGCCTCGTTCTACGGTGCGACCAAGCGCGCCGGCGAACTGATGGCGATCTCCTATGCACGGCTCTACGGCACACCGTCGACGGGCCTGCGCTTCTTCACCGTCTACGGACCCTGGGGCCGACCGGACATGGCGGCCTGGCTGTTCGTCAAGGCGATCATCGAGGGTAAGCCGCTACAGCTTTTCAATGGCGGGCAGATGCAGCGCGATTTCACTTACATCGACGACATCGTTGCCGGCGTTGTTGCCGCGCTCGACCGGCCCCCGCCACGCGATGCCGGCCACGCGAGCCATCGGCTCTACAATCTGGGGAATCACCGATCGGAACCGTTGCCGCGATTTCTCGCACTGCTGGAAGAGCGGTGCGGCCGAAAGGCGATTGTCGAGAATGTGCCGATGCAGCAGGGCGACGTGCGTGCCACTTATGCCGATATCACCGAATCGAAACGCGATCTCGGATTCGAACCGAAGACCTCGATCGACCAGGGTTTGCCGCGCTTCGTCGACTGGTATCGCGATTATCACCGCGCATAGTGGGTGACGCAGGCGTTGTAACGCGCTCCAGGCAACGCCGCGGAAGACCCGCTGGAACGAATCCCTCAATCGTCATTGCCGGGCTTGACCCGGGCATCCACGGTACGACCGGGTTGCGTCCTCGCGGATGTCGAAGCAGTGGATGGGTGGATCGCCGGGTCAAGCCCGGCGATGACGAATGGAGAATGGTGACAATCGGAGAACGATGCAGCTTTATGCGAGCTGCGTGCGGACGGCCGGTCTCGCCTACCGCCCGTACAGCGCCAGCAGCTTCGCGCCGAACCGTTCGCGGATCTTGTGGCGCCGGATCTTCATCGAAACGGTCAGCATTTCATTCTCGGTGGTGAACGCCTCATCGGCGATCACATAGCGGCGGATTTTTTCGAGATTCGACAACATCCCGTTTGCACGATCGATGGCGGGCGAGAGCGCCTGGTGAAGCGCCGCATTGCCCGCAAGTTGTGCGAGATCGCGCGTGGCGCCGTTCTGCGCCGCCCACTGGGCGACGAACGTCTCGTCGGGCACAATGAGTGCGACCAGATGCGGATGCTTGTCGCCGAAGACCATCGCCTGCGCGATTTCCGCCTGCAAAGTCAGCATCCCTTCGACGCGGGCCGGCGAGATATTGTCGCCGCCCGAGAGCACGATGATGTCCTTCTTGCGATCGGTGATTCGTACATAGCCGTCTTTGTCGATCTCGCCGACATCGCCGGTATGCAGCCAGCCGCCTTCGAGCGCAGCAGCGGTCGCGGCCTCGTCGCCCCAATAGCCTTTCATCATCGCCTCGCCGCGCACCAGAATCTCGCCGTCCGGCCCGAGGCTGAGCTCGACATCGACCAGCGGTTTTCCCACCGTGTCGATGCGGCAATCGTGCGGCGGGTTGCAGGAGACGACCGGTGCGAACTCGGTCTGTCCGTACCCTTGCAGGATGCGCAAGCCCAGCGCCGTGAAATAGATGCCGACCTCGTAGTTGAGCGCAGCGCCGCCCGACACCATCGCCTTCAGCCGGCCGCCGAACCGTTTCTTCATCTTGCGGCGGACCAGAATATCGGCGAGGCAATCCTGAATGCGTTCGCCGAGCGTCAGCCGTTCGCCTTCATAGCGCTTGCGACCCAGCACGACCGCGCGCTGGAACCAGCGACGCTTCGCATCCGGCAGCTTCGTCATCTGCCTTTCGATCCGCCCGCGCATCGCCTCGTAGAGCCGCGGGACGGCGGTCATGATCGTCGGCCGGGCTTCGGCGGCGTTCTCCAGCAGCTTGTCCGCACCCTCGGCGAACCAGACCTCGGCGCCGATCGTCATCGGGAACATCTGCCCGACCGTATGCTCATAGGAATGCGAAAGCGGCAGGAACGAGAGAAACACTTCGCGGCCGAGGCCGAACTCCTTGAGCAGATGATAGGCGCCCTTGCAGTTGGCAAGGATGCCACCATGGGTGAGCATAACGCCCTTCGGCAGGCCGCCGGTGCCCGACGTATAGATGAAACAGGCGGTGTCGCCGCGTTTGAGGGTCGCCACGCGGGCAGCGACAACGGGATCGTCTTCCTTGCCCTGCGCGAGGGCCGCCTCCCAGCGCAACAGCGCAAAGGGCGGCGCCTGGCCGATACCGGTATCGTCGATTGCGATCAGGAAACGCAGATTGCCGGTCTTCAGTCCGGCCTGGACGATCCGCTCCGCCAGCATGCGCGAAGAGACGATGGCGCCGATCGCGCCGCTATTGCCGAGGATATGCGCATGGTCGGCGATCGTGTTCGTGGTGAAGGCGGGCACCGTGATACCGCCCGCCGCCATGATCGCCAGATCGGCGACGGTCCATTCCGGGCGATTCTCGGCGATCAGTGCGACCCGGTCGCCGGGCTCAAGGCCAAGCCCGATCAGCGACGATGCAAAACGGCCGACCTCGGTCGCGACCTCGCCATAGGTCCGGCTGTGCCACGTCCCGTCGCGCTTGTCGCGCAGATAGGGCCGCGCCGCATGACGGGCTGCCTGTTCGAAGAACATTTGTGGCAGTGTCTGCCACGCGTCGTATTGCATCGTCGGGGCTCCCGTAGCCTTGGCCTGAAGCCGATCCGACCTTATATCGCCCCATGCCGACCCTCACCAGACGCACGCCAGCCAGACGAAGGACCGCAATGCCATGGCCCATCCCGCCGAAAACGCCGACGCCTTGCCCGTATGGGATCTGAACGACCTCTATCCCGGCATGGAGTCGCCCGAGCTCCGGCAGGATCTCGACCGCGCGCAACGCGAGGCGAAGGAGTTTCGCCGGCTTTATGAAGGGAAGCTGGCGGCGCTCGACGGCGATGCGCTGGCCGCGGCGGTTTCGCAGTACGAGCAGATGCAGGAGCGGCTCGGTCGGATCATGAGCTACGCGCAGCTCGTCTACGCCCAGAACATGACCGATCCGGCGCATGCGAAATTCTACCAGACGATGCAGGAGCGCACGACCGACATCGGCGTCGAGATCCTGTTCTTTACGCTCGAGATCAATCGCATCGAGGATGCGCGCCTCGAGACGCAGTATCGCGCACCGGCGCTGGCGCGTTACCGGCCGTGGATCGATCAGGTCCGTTCCTATCGGCCCCATCAGCTCGGCAACGACATGGAACGCCTGCTGCACGAGAAGAACGTGACCGGCCATGCCGCCTGGTCGCGGGCCTTCGACGAAACCAACGCCGATCTGCGGTTTCGTGTCGGCGGCGAGACATTGACCAGCGATCAGGCGCTTAACCTGATGACCGATCGCGATCCGGCGAAGCGCAAGGAGGCGGCGTTCGAAATCGGGCGCGTCTATGGCGAAAACCGGCGGACCTTCGCTCTGGTGACCAACACGCTGGCGAAAGACAAGGAGATCGAGGATCGCTGGCGCGGTTTCGCGCGCGCCGATTCCTCGCGCAATCTGTCGAACCAGGTCGAGGACGACGTCGTCGATGCGCTGGCCGATGCCGTGCAGGGGTCGTATGCCGATCTCTCGCATCGGTACTACAAACTGAAGGCCAGGTGGTTCGGCGTCGAACAGCTCGATTACTGGGACCGCAACGCGCCGCTGCCCGACGATGCCGATCGGGTGATCGGCTGGCCGGAAGCGACGCAGATCGTGCTCGAAGCTTATGGCCGCTTCTCGAAAGATCTGGCCTCGCTTGGCCAGCGGTTCTTCGGTGGCGGGTGGATCGACGTGCCGCCGCGCCCGGGCAAGGCGCCGGGTGCCTTCGCGCATCCCACGGTGCCGTCGGCGCATCCCTATCTGCTGCTCAACTGGCACGGCAAGACGCGCGACGTGATGACGCTCGCCCATGAGCTGGGCCATGGCGTGCATCAGGTTTTGGCGGCCGGACAGGGCGCGCTGATGGCGGATACGCCGCTGACGCTCGCCGAAACCGCGTCGGTGTTCGGCGAGATGCTGACCTTCCAGAGCCTGCTCGCGCGCGAGACCGACCCGAAGAAGCGCCGCGCGCTGCTCGCCGGCAAGGTCGAGGACATGCTCAACACGGTCGTCCGCCAGATCGCGTTCTACGAGTTCGAGCGGCGCGTGCATGGCGAGCGGCGCGAGGGCGAGCTGATGCCCGAACGCATCGCCGAACATTGGATGGACGTGCAGAGCGAGAGCCTCGGGCCCGCGATCCGCTTCGACGAGGGCTATCGCTGGTTCTGGTGCTATATCCCGCATTTCATCCATACGCCGTTCTATGTGTATGCCTATGCGTTCGGCGATTGCCTGGTGAATTCGCTCTATGCGGTCTATCGCCAGTCCGATGCCGGCTTCGCCGAAAAATATCTCGACATGCTGCGCGCGGGCGGCAGCAAGCGGCATAAGGAATTGCTGGCGCCGTTCGGGCTGGATGCGTCCGATCCGGCTTTCTGGCGCCGCGGTCTGGCACTGATCGGCGAGATGATCGACGAACTGGAGCGGCTCTGAATTTGGCGCGCAAGCCCGCCAACGGAAACGATGAAACCGAACGCAACTCGATGGCCGGCCGCGTGCGGCGCTATGCGCGGGTCGGCGGTGCGGTGGGCGGGTTGGCGGCCCGGATCGCGGGCGCGCGTTATCTCGGCACATCGCTCGACCGCGGCAAGCACGCGGCCGATCTGACGGCGGCACTGGGCGGGCTCAAGGGACCGCTGATGAAAGTCGCGCAGATCATGTCGACCATTCCCGACATGCTGCCGCGCGAGTATTCGGCGGCGCTGGCGCAGCTTCAGGCCGATGCGCCGGCGATGGGCCGGCATTTCGTGCGCCGGCGCATGGCGGCGGAACTTGGGCCGAACTGGCCGACGCGATTCCGCTCGTTCGACGAAGCGGCGGCGGCCGCCGCGTCGCTCGGCCAGGTGCATCGGGCAATGTCGCTTGATGGGCGCGAGCTCGCCTGCAAGCTGCAATATCCGGACATGCAATCGGCGGTCGAAGCCGACCTGCGCCAGCTTCGCCTGATCTTCTCGATCTACGAACGCTACGATCGCGCGATCTCGACCAGAGAGATTCATGCCGAGATCGCGGCGCGCCTGCGGGAAGAGCTCGACTATGCGCGCGAGGCGAAACAGATGTCGCTCTATCGGTACATGCTCGCCGACGAGACCGAGGTGCATGTGCCCGAGCCGCTGCCCGATCTTTCGACGAAACGCCTGCTCACGATGGGCTGGCTAGAGGGCGAGCGGCTGCTGCCGTTCGTCGCGGCACATCCGGACGATATCGAGATGCGCAACCGCGTCGCCAAAAACATGTTTCGCGCCTGGTATGTGCCATTCTATTTCTACGGCATCATTCATGGCGATCCACATCTCGGGAACTACACGATCCGGCCCGACGGCAGCGTGAACCTGCTCGATTTCGGCTGCATCCGCGTCTTCCCGCCCGGCTTCGTGCGGGGTGTGATCGATCTCTATCGCGCGATCGAGCGCGACGACGAGGCGCTGGCGGTCTCGGCTTATGAGCGCTGGGGTTTCCGCAATCTCGATCGCGAGACGATCCGGGTGCTCAACCGCTGGGCGGCGTTTCTCTACGGACCGCTGCTCGAGAACCGGCCGCGGCGGATCCAGGAGAACGAGGGCGAGATCTACGGGGCGGACGTGGCGGCGGGTGTCCATGAAGAACTGCGGCGGCTGGGGCCGGTCACGCCGCCGCGCGAGTTCGTGCTGATGGATCGGGCCGCGATCGGGCTCGGTTCGGTCTTCATGCATCTGAAGGCCGAGATCAACTGGTACGAGGTGTTTCAGGAACTGATCGGCGGGTTCGACGAAGCGGCGCTCGAACAGCGGCAGACGCAGGCGCTCGCCCAATTCGGGATCGATGCGCCGGAATAAGGCGGAAAGTTAGAAGTTCGTGCCCCAGACCGCGATCGCGACGGTCGCGAGATTGTTCACGACATGCAGCACGATCGGCGGCCAGATCGAGCGCGACCAGACATAGAGCCACCCGAGCAGCAGGCCGAGCACGAAGATCTGGCCGGTGACGAACAGCCCTATGCCCGGATCCAGTACCAGAAAATAGAAATGCACGGTTGCGAATAGAAGGGAGCTGATCGCGATTGCCGCCCCGGCGCCGGTACGCTCCTGCAGCCAGCGCAGCACCATGCCGCGAAACAGCAATTCTTCGGCGATCGGCACCATGATGCCGAGCGAGAGCATCGCGAGCGCGATCTGCAGCAGCGACGATTGCGGGCTGATGAATTGCCCGGCCAATTCCTCGGTCAGCGTGCCGTCCGGATCGAGTTCGAGCGTCTTGACCAGATAGCCGTCGAGAATGATGTAGATCAGGAACAGCAGCACCGCGACGGCGCAGGGCGCCAACGTCGTCGGGCGTATGCCGAGATCGCGCCAGGCGAGATGGCGCCGCCGTCGCATGATGTCGATGCCGATGAACATGGCGAGGCCGGAGCCGGTCACCGCCACCAGGATGACGTACTGGGATGCGGGCGAGCTCGGATCGGTCAGGATCGTGCTGCCGAAGAACAGGCTTCCCATGCCGGTCAGGATTCCGGGCACGACCTGCGCGAGCAGCAGGATCAGCGCCAGCCACAAGAGATCCCATTTGCGGAAGAGCCGCGCGGCGCGGGGCGAAGGCTCGTTGTCGAACTCGGGAATCGTCATGCGCGCTCCGCGAATGGTTATCCTTCCTGCCACAACCGGCGGCGGCCGTACAGGGAGCCCGCCGGGCGGTGTCGCCGATGCATAGTAGATGCGTAGCATGCGACGATCCGCCGGGCTTGAGCTTTGCGGGGGGCTCCGGCATTGTTGGCGCCGCCAGTTTTGGGGGCGGCTCCGGTCGAATCAATGGACGGGACGGAGGCGATGAAGATCGGCGTACCGAAAGAACGCCGTGCCGGCGAAACGCGCGTTGCGATCTCGCCCGACATGGTCAAAAAATATGTCGATCTCGGTATCGAGGTCGCAGTGGAATCGGGTGCGGGTGAAGGGTCTAACATCCCCGACCAGGCATTCCAGGCAGCAGGGGCGACGATCGCACTGGATGCGGCGGCTGCCATCGGCAATGCCGATCTCGTTCTCAAGGTGCAGCGCCCGCTGACGGCGGCCGAAGGCAATGACGAACTCGCCGCCATGAAATCCGGCGCGGTGCTGGTCGCGATGCTCGCGCCGCATGCCGCCGGCGATCAGATCAAGGGTTATGCCGCGAAAAACATCGTCGCGTTCGCGATGGAGATGGTGCCGCGCATCACCCGCGCGCAGGCGATGGATGTGCTGTCCTCGCAATCGAACCTTGCCGGTTATCGCGCGGTGATCGATGCCGCGCATGAATATGGCCGCGCCTTTCCGATGATGATGACGGCGGCCGGCACGATCGCGCCGGCGCGGATCATGGTCATGGGCGCCGGCGTTGCCGGGCTGCAGGCGATCGCGACGGCAAGGCGGCTTGGCGCCATCGTCTCGGCGACCGACGTCAGGCCCGCCGCCAAGGAACAGGTCGAGAGTCTCGCCGCCACCTTCGTCGCGGTCGAGGACGAGGAATTCAGGCAGGCCGAGACCGCCGGCGGCTATGCCAAGGAAATGAGCGATGCCTACAAGGCGAAGCAGGCACAGCTCATCGCCGATACGATCAAAAAGCAGGACATCGTCATCACCACGGCGCTGATCCCCGGCCGCAAGGCGCCGGTGCTGGTCACCGAAGAGATGGTCAAGACGATGAAGCCGGGTTCGGTGATCGTCGATCTCGCGGTCGAGCAGGGCGGCAACTGCCCGATTTCCGAAATGGGTAAGGTGGTCCGAAAGCACGGCGTCATCATCGTCGGCCATGCCAATGTGCCGGGCCGGTTGGCGGCGGATGCCTCGGCGCTTTATGCCCGCAATCTCTTCGCGCTGGTGTCGCTGCTCTACAACAAGGAAGCGAAGGCGCTGAAAATCGACTGGGAGGATGAGATCGTGAAAGGCACGGCGCTCACTCGCGACGGCCAGATCGTTCACCCCGCGCTCGCCGCCAGGCAGGGAGGCTGACATGGAAACGCTCCATCATGTTCCCTTCGTCCAGCTCTTCGCCGTTTTCGTGCTGGCGTGTTTTGTTGGCTATTACGTTGTCTGGCGGGTGACGCCGGCGCTGCATTCGCCGCTGATGGCCGTCACCAACGCGATCTCGTCGGTGATCATCGTCGGCGCGCTGATCGCCGCCGGGCCGGCCGATTTCGACTTCAGCCAGATCATGGGCTTCATCGCGGTCGTGCTCGCCTCGGTCAATATCTTCGGCGGTTTCATCGTGACCAGGCGCATGCTCTCGATGTTCCGCAAGAAGGATAGCGGCGCCGGCAAGGACAAGAAGGGGCGGGCGGGCGCATGAGCGACATCAATCCGCTGATCGCGCTCGAACGCTTCATCGCCGAGGCGACGCCGTTTCTCTATCTGATCGCGGCGGTCTGTTTCATCATGGCGCTGCGCGGTTTGTCCTCGCCGGTAACGTCGCGCGCCGGCAACCGCTACGGCATGATCGGCATGACGATTGCCATCCTGACCACGCTGGCCTCGCCGGGCGTCGTCAGCTACGGCACGATCTTCGCCGGCATCCTCATCGGCGGCACGATCGGCACGTTCATTGCGCTGCGCATCCAGATGACGGCGCTGCCGCAGCTCGTCGCCGCGTTCCACAGCCTGGTCGGCCTCGCTGCGGTGTTCGTTGCCGCGGCCGCGTTCTCCAGTCCCGAGGAATACGGGATCGGCGTCGTCGGTGCGATCAACCCGCTGAGCCTGGTCGAAATGGGGATCGGCGCCGCGGTGGGTGCCATCACCTTCACCGGTTCGATCGTCGCCTTTGCAAAATTGCAGGGCCTCGTATCGGGCGCGCCTCTGGTGTTTCCAGGCCAGCATCTGCTCAATGCCGCGCAGGCGATCGCGATCGTCGTACTGATCGTCGTGCTCGTGGTCGGGCAGCATGAGTGGGCATTCTGGGCGCTGATTGCGGTGGCATTGCTGCTCGGGTTCCTGTTGATCGTGCCGATCGGCGGCGCCGACATGCCGGTCGTCGTGTCGATGCTCAACTCCTATTCGGGGTGGGCTGCGGCCGGCATCGGATTCACGCTCGGCAACAGCCTCCTCATTATCACCGGCGCGCTGGTTGGTGCTTCGGGTGCGATCCTTTCCTACATCATGTGCAAGGGCATGAACCGCTCGATCATCAACGTGATCGCTGGCGGCTTCGGGACCGACGTCAGTGCGGCGGGCGCGAGCGGGCCGAAGGTCGACCGGCCGTTCAAATCGGGCAGCGCCGACGATGCCGCCTTCATCCTGAAGAATGCGAGCTCGGTCATCGTGGTGCCGGGTTACGGCATGGCGGTCGCCCAGGCGCAGCATGCGCTGCGCGAGATGGCCGATCTCCTGAAGCATGAGGGCGTGAAGGTTTCCTATGCGATCCATCCGGTCGCTGGCCGCATGCCCGGCCATATGAACGTGCTGCTGGCCGAGGCGAACGTGCCCTATGACGAGGTGTTCGAGCTCGAGGACGTGAACCGGGATTTCCCGCAGGCGGACGTTGCCTTCGTGATCGGCGCGAACGACGTGACCAATCCCGCGGCCAAGACCGATCCGCAGAGCCCGATCTACGGCATGCCGATCCTTGACGTGGCGAGCGCCAAGACCGTGCTCTTCATCAAGCGCTCGCTCGGTTCCGGCTATGCCGGCGTGGAGAACGAGCTCTTCTTCCGCAACAACACGATGATGCTGCTCGGCGACGCCAAGAAGATGTGCGAAGGGATCGTCAAGGCGCTGGGCTAGTGCTGGCGGGGCCACCTCGCCCTTCGACAGGCTCAGGACGAGGCGATAAATTCTTTAACGTCGATAGTATCTGGATCGTTCAAGGAATCCTCACACTGAGCCCCTGTCCCCTCATGCTGAGCCTGTCCCCTCATGCTGAGCCTGTCGAAGCATGAGGGCCGCAGGGCGGGGCCACCTCGCCCTTCGACAGGCTCAGGACGAGGCGATAAATTCTTTAACGTCGATAGTATCTGGATCGTTCAAGGACTCACACTGAGCCTGTCGAAGCATGAGGGCCGCAGGGCGGGGCCACCTCGTCCTTCGACAGGCTCAGGACGAGGCGATAAAGTCTTTGGCATCGATGGCGTAACAGGCGGCGCATGGCCGAGGGTCTGACCACGCAATGTTGCATTGCCGGCGGCGGGCCCGCCGGATTGATGCTGGGGTTCCTGCTGGCGCGGGCCGGCGTGGACACGATCGTTTTCGAAAAGCATCCCGATTTCCTGCGCGATTTTCGCGGCGACACGATCCATCCTTCGACCCTCGAGATGATGCACGAGCTTGGGCTGCTCGAAGATTTCCTCAAGCTGCCGCATCACAGGGTCGAAACCCTCAACGCCTATTTCGGGTCGCGCCGGCTGGTCATGGCGGACCTGCGCAGCCTGCCGGTCCAATGCGGTTTCATCGCGATGATGCCGCAATGGGATTTTCTCAATTTCCTGGCTGCGCGGGCGAAGCGTTATCCAACCTTCCGGCTGATGATGCGCGCGAAGGCGAAACATCTCGTCCGCATTGGCGACAAGGTGACGGGCGTCGATGTCGACACGCCGGAGGGGCGCCGGCGCATTACAGCAGACCTGGTGATCGGTGCCGACGGGCGCCATTCGACGATCCGTGCCGAAGCCGGGCTGGCGGCGACAGATTTCGGCGCACCGATGGACGTGTTCTGGTTTCGCCTGCCGCGTCGGGCGAGCGATCCGGACGAGACCGCCGGCTATTTCGGCGTCGGGCATATCCTCGTGCTGCTCAATCGCGGCGATTACTGGCAGAGCGCGCTGGTTATTCCCAAGGGTGGCGCCGATGCGCTGCGGGCGCGCGGCCTCGATCATCTGCGCCGGTCGGTCGCCGAGCTGGCCCCGTTTCTCGCCGATCGCGGTGCCGCAATTGCGGACTGGGATGCGGTCAAGCTTCTGACGGTGACAGTCGACCGGCTCGAGACCTGGTATCGCTGCGGGGTGCTCTGCATCGGCGATGCGGCGCATGCGATGTCGCCGATCGGCGGCGTCGGGGTGAATATCGCGGTGCAGGACGCGGTCGCAGCAGCGAACCTGCTCTGGCAACCGTTGCGCGCCGGCACGGTCACGCCGGCCGATCTGCAGCGGGTTCAGGATCGCCGCGTGTTTCCCGCGCGCGTCACGCAAAGGCTGCAGCTCGCGATCCAGAACCGGATCATCTCGGCGGCCTTGCAGGGCGGCGTCCAGATCTCGCCGCCTTTGTTCCTGCGCGTGATGGATGCGGTGCCGCCCTTGCGGCGTATTCCCGCGCGGCTGCTCGGGCTCGGCGTTCGGCCGGAGCATATCCGCTCGCCGGACCTTGCGAAGATGGGCTGACGAAGCGAATTCGTTCCACCACTGCCGGGTCAGGGACCACAACTCAAACTACATCGTCATGCCCGGGCCACTGGGTCCGGCCGGAGGCCGGCCCGAGGACAAGCTTGACCCGGGCATCCACTGCGCCGACGCCTGTGTGTAGAAAATTGAAATCGAAGTTTGCCCGATCCGGGGATCGCCGGGTCAAGCCCACGGCTGTCCGGTTTAATTTGCCGGGGATCGGGCCAATGCGTCGGATATACACAGTCGAACATCGAATCACCGACAGCACCGGACGCCGTACGGCTGTTGCAGTCCCTAACGCACCCTAACCGCCGTCATCGCCGGGCTTGACCCGGCGATCCACGGGGCCGCGAGATTCCGACTCGCCATCACGCCCCGATTAGCGCGCGGCGCTGTATTGCGTTGAGCGATCAAACCGTCGCGCCGTGCGGCGGATAAATGGATCGCCGGGTCAAGCCCGGCGATGACGATTGTGATTGGCGTCGTATGGAGTGGTTCAGCGTACCGGCCGGATTCTTTGGAAGACTGAACCGGACAGCCGTGGGTCAAGCCCGGCGATGACGGATAGAACTAGAGCTTTCCCAAACACCCAAAGCAAAAGCCGCGGGGCTTGCACCGCCGCGGCTTCGTCGTTCGAGCAAACAAGGACATGGCCGAACGAGGAATCGGTTAGAAGCCCTCGCGCTCCATGCGCTTGCGCAGCATCTTGCGATGCCGGCGGACGGATTCGGCCCGTTCCCGCGCGCGCTTCTCTGAGGGCTTCTCGTAGTTCCGGCGCATTTTCATTTCCCGGAAGATGCCCTCGCGCTGCATTTTCTTTTTCAGCGCGCGAAGGGCCTGATCGACATTGTTGTCGCGAACGATGACCTGCAAGTGGTCCCACTCCTCTCGGACGATCGGGTTCGATATCGGGATCGAATCTCGGGTCCGGCCGGGCAATCCCCGCCGGAACAGGCGGCGCTTCTACCACAGGCCGGCGGGTTTGGGAACCGGGCAGGAAATGGGCCCTCCAGGGCCGCCCGGCCTTTTCCGGGGGCGGACCCTGCGCCATATTGATCCCTATGGCCATTCTCAAAGTCGCCCGCATGGGCCACCCGGTGCTGCGCCGCCCGGCCGACGCCGTGGTCGACCCGCGCAGCCCCGAAATCCGCCAGCTCGTCGCCGATATGCTCGACACGATGCGGGACGAAGACGGGGTTGGCCTCGCGGCCACCCAGGTCCATGTACCGCTCCGGCTGGTCATGTTCCACGTTCCGGCCGGCCGGGCCGAGCCGGACGGCCCAGATGGGGCGGGCGTGCCTCTGACCATCCTGATCAACCCCGAAATCGAGCCTCTGGGCGACGAGAAGGAACTCGGCTGGGAAGCCTGCCTCTCGGTCCCGGGTCTGACCGGCGTGGTGCCGCGCTGGCGGCGCATCCGCTATCGCGGCCTGACGCCGACCGGCGAGACGATCGAGCGCGAAGCCGAGGGCTTCCACGCCCGCGTCGTGCAGCATGAGTGCGATCATCTCGACGGCATTCTCTATCCGATGCGAATGACCGACCTCTCGCTGCTCGGTTTCGCGGACGAGATGCATCGCGCCGCCCCTTCGAGCCCGGAGGAAGACGCGGTCGAAGAACTCGAACCCGAGGCGCAATCGGCATGACCGCGGCAACGGCCACGTCCGGCACCTCCGGGGGCGAAGACCGGCGCGACGCGCTGCTGCTCGCCACGCTGCGCCATGTGCCGTTCGACGGCTGGACCCATCGCGCGATCCATGCCGGCGCCGAGGATCTCGGGCTCGATGCGGCGAGTGCGGACAATTTGCTGTCCGGCGGTCCGGCCGAGGCGATGGCGCTATTTCATAACTGGGCCGATCGTCAGATGCTGGCGGCACTGGCGCGCGAAGCGCCGGGCGATATGCGCATCCGCGACAAGGCCGCGCTCGCACTCAAGCTGAGGCTGCGCGCCTGCACGCCGTTCCGCGAGGCGGTCCGGCAGGGCGTCGCGTTTCTTGCCCAACCGCATCACGCGACGCTCGGCGCCAAACTCACCTGGCGCACGGTCGATGCGATCTGGCATGCGCTCGGCGATCGCGCGGCCGATTTCAACTATTACACCAAGCGCGGTCTGCTTGCGGGCGTCTACGCATCGTCGGCGATGTACTGGCTCGCGGACCGCTCCCCCGATTGCAGCGCGACCGAAGCTTTCATCGACCGGCGCATCGACGATGTGATGCGGGTGCCGAAACTCATGGGGCGGTTGCGCGACCAGGCCGGGAAACTGCCCAATCCGTTCAAGCTGTTTCGCAGGCCGCGCGGCTCGCGGTCCTATCGCGGATATTAGGTCGCGCGCTCAGTTCTGCTGCTTGGGCGAGAGCCGCGTGACATGCCCCATCTTGCGGCCTGGTCGCGATTCCTTCTTGCCGTAGAGATGCAGTTTCGCCGAGGGCTCGGCGATGATCTCGCGCCAGGTATCGACCTCGTCGCCGATCAGATTCTTCATCACCGCGTTGGAATGGCGGTCGATTGCACCGAGCGGCAGGCCGCAGACCGCGCGCACGAACTGCTCGAACTGGCTGGTCAGGCATGCATCGATGGTCCAGTGGCCCGAGTTATGCGGCCGTGGCGCCATCTCGTTCACCAGCACCTCGCCCTTTGCGGTCACGAACATTTCGACCGCGAGCAGGCCCAGCAACCCGATCTGTTCGGCGATATGCCGGGCAATCGCCTCGGCCTTCATCATCACCGCCGATTCGATTCGCGCCGGCACGATCGTCGCATCGAGGATATGATTGCGGTGGATGTTTTCGACCGGCGGATAGGCGACGACATTCCCGTCGAGATCGCGCGCGACGATGACCGAGATCTCGAGGGCGAAATCGACGTAGCCTTCGAGAATGCCGAGATTGCCGCCCATGCGCTTCCAGGCGTCTTTCAGGTCGGTGTCGGTGCCGATCGCCACCTGGCCCTTGCCGTCATAACCGAGCCGCACCGTCTTGAGCACCGAGGGTCGCCCGATATTGCGCACCGCGCGCTCGAGCCCGTCCGCGCGCGCGACTTCCATATATCGCGTCGTCGGCACATTGATCGATACGAGATAGTCTTTTTCCTTGAGCCGGTCCTGCGCGATCTCGAGCACGCGCGGCGAGGGACGGAACGGTTTGAGCGTCGCGAGATACTCGGCCGAGGTCGAGGGGACGTTCTCGAACTCGAGCGTGACGACGTCGACCGCATCGGCGAAGGCATCGAGGGCGATGCGATCCTCATAAGGCGCGACGGTCGTTGCCGCGGCGACATGCGAGGCCGGCGCGTCTCGCTCGGGGCAGAAGATATGGCAGCGATAACCGAGCCGGGCCGCCGCCATGGCGGTCATGCGGCCGAGCTGGCCGCCGCCGAGGATGCCGATCGTGCCGCCCGGCGCGATCCGCTGACCCTGTTCGCCCGACATGATCTCAGGCTCCGTCCCTGGGGATTTCGGCAACGCCCTTGGTGTTCGCGGCGCGCCAGGCATCGAGCGCCTTGCGCACGCGGCCATCGGTGACGCCGAGAACCGATGCGGCGATCAGCGCGGCGTTGATGGCGCCGGCCTTGCCGATTGCGAGCGTGCCGACAGGCACGCCGGCGGGCATCTGGACGATCGAGAGCAGGCTGTCGAGGCCGGCGAGCGCCTTGCTCTCGACCGGCACGCCGAAGACCGGCAGCGAGGTCAAAGCGGCGGTCATGCCCGGCAGATGTGCGGCGCCGCCGGCCCCGGCGATGATCGCCTTGAGGCCGCGTTCGCGCGCGGTTTCGGCATATTTGTACAGGCGTTTCGGCGTGCGATGGGCCGAGACGATGCGCTTCTCATAGGGAATCGACAGCGCGTCGAGCGTTTCCGCCGCGTGGCGCATCGTCGCCCAGTCGGACTGACTGCCCATGATGATGCCGATCGAAGCGGCCGCCGCGGATTTTTTTGCCGCGGCCTTCGTCCTGCGCGCCAAACCTGGCCCCCGTTGCTGATCTGCCGGCCTTGCCCCATGCGCCGATGGCCGGCCCCGCCGATTACAAGAGGGCCCGATTATAGGAAGGGTCGGCCCGCTGGCAAGGAAGCCGCCTCGACCCTTACGTCGCAGCCCTCGTGTCGCAGCCCTCATGTCGCGGCCTTTACGTCGTGCCCCTTACGTCGTGCCCCCTACGTCGCGCCCCTGCACGTCGCGGAACCCGCGCGGGATCAGGCGATGATGTCGGGCAGCAGCTTGCTCTCGAACCGCGCGATCCGGTCGCGCAGGATCAGCTTGCGCTTTTTCAACCGCTGAAGCTGGATCTGGTCGAACGGCGCAGTTTCGGCCACGCGCGCAATCACCGCGTCGAGATCGCGATGCTCGATGCGCAGCTCTTCGAGCCGGCGCCGGATTTCGGCCTGGTCGTCGGTTTCGCGCAGTTTGCCGCCCCCATGCTGCCCCTCGCAGCGTCGTACCCATATAGTAGAGCGCGCGCTGCCCGCGTGCCATGCGAACGTCGATTTCCCCCAGGGGCGCCGTAAGAATTACAAAGGATTGGGCTCATGAAGAAGACCGGGCGAATCGGCATCCTGACCAGCGGCGGCGATTGTGCCGGCTTGAACGCGGTGATCCGGGCGGTCGTCCTCCATGCCTCCGGTCAGTACGGGTGGGAGGTCGTCGGCATTCACAATGGCACGCAAGGTCTGATGGATCGGCCGGTGTCGGCGACACCGCTGACCCCCGCCATGGTCGGTGATGTGTTGCTGCGCCAGGCCGGAACCATTCTCGGCACCACCAATCGCGGCAATCCGTTCGCCTATCCGATGCCGGATGGGACTGTCATCGACCGCACGCCGGAAGCGATCGAGGGCTTTCGCATGCTCGGGCTCGATGCGCTGATCGGCGTCGGCGGCGACGGCTCGATGAAGATCCTGAGCGAGCTTGCCCAGCGCGGCGACATACCGCTGGTGGCGATTCCCAAAACCATCGACAACGACGTGATGCTCACCGAGTTCTCGGTCGGATTCGAGACGGCGATGTCGACGGCGACGCTGGCGCTCGATCACCTGCAGCCGACGGCGGCCAGCCATTCGAGGGTCATGGTCCTCGAGGTGATGGGGCGCGACGCCGGGCATATCGCCATTACGGCCGGCATCGCCGGCGGCGCCGACGTGATTATCATTCCGGAGATTCCCTGGCGGCTGGATCGCATCGCAGCCCACATCGCAGGCTTGCGCGAGCGCGGGCGCAATTTCGCGCTGGTCGTCGTTGCCGAGGCCGTGCCAACGGAGGGTGGCGAGCCGCTGAAGGCCGTGCAGAGCGCCGGCGGCCTCACCTATGGCGGGATCGGACATTATCTCGGCGACCGCATCGGCGAAGTCACGGGTGCCGAAACCCGCGTCACTGTGCTCGGCCATGTGCAGCGCGGCGGCGTCCCCGAACCGCGCGACCGCATTCTTGCGTCGGCGTTCGGCGTGCATGCGGTCGATCTGGTCGCGGCGGGCAAGTTCAGTCGGATGGTCGCGTGGCGCAACCGGAGTGTCGTCGATGTCGCGATCGAAGAGGTGATCGCGAAACCGCGTTCGGTCAATCCGGCCGGGACGCTGGTTCGCACCGCGCGTGGGCTCGGCATATCCTTCGGCGACTGAGCGACGACAGACGGGGGGGCTCATGGCGGCAGGCGATAACGGGTTCTGGGATTATTCGGTCAAGGCGTTCGGCATCGAAGGCGTCGCACCGGCGCTGATCGCGTTGCAGGATCGTGCGGGCGCGCATGTGAACCTGCTGCTCTTCTGCTGCTGGGCCGCTGGCGAGGGGATCGCCGTCGACACCGCCTTGCTGCGTCAGGCGCGCGAGAGCGCGGGGGCGTGGCAGACCGAAATCGTCGAACCGCTGCGCGCGTTGCGGCGCCGGCTCAAAGGCGGGTTCGGCGATTTTCCCGCCGATCCGGTCGAGGCCTTGCGCAAGCAAATCAACGGGCTCGAGATCGAGGGCGAGCGGATCGAGCAGGGCCGTCTCGCGGCGCTGGCCGCTGCGAAACCGCGGGCGACAGCCGATGCGCGGCTCGCGGTTGCCGCGTTTGCCCGGTATTTCGCGGTACTCGGCCGCCGGCCGGACGAAACCGACGCCGGCCATCTCCGGACGGTGATCGTGCGGCTCTTCCCGGGATCGGGCCTCGACGGACTCAACGCGTCCGATTTCGCTCCCTGATCTTCTTGCGCCCCTTCAGCTGGTGTGGCGCGCGCGCGGTCGGCGCGTCCTCGCCCCAGCGCTTTACCAGATCGCTCTCGATGCCGAAGAGATCGAGCACGCGCCCGACCGTGTGATCGACCAGATCCGCGACGCTCGCCGGTCTTGCATAAAAGGCCGGCACCGGCGGTGCAATCACGGCGCCCATCTCCGACAAAGAGAGCAGGTTGCGCAGATGGCCGGAATGAAGCGGCGTTTCGCGCAGCATCAGCACGAGGCGGCGCCGTTCCTTGAGCGTCACGTCGGCGGCGCGCGTCAGCAGGCTCGAGGTGACGCCGGTCGCGATCTCCGACATCGAACGGATCGAGCAGGGCGCGATCACCATGCCCATCGTCGCGAAAGACCCGCTCGCGATCGCAGCACCCACGTCGGCTGCCGGATAGACGATATCGGCCAGCTTGCGCACGTCGGCTGCCTTCAGATCGGTCTCGTAGGCGATCGTCATTTCGGCGGATTTCGACATCACAAGGTGTGTTTCTATGCCGGCCGTCCGCAGGACCTCCAGCATACGGATTCCATAGATCGCGCCCGATGCCCCGCTGATGCCCACGACGAGTCGCCGGACGGCCTCATTTTTCGCGGAATTCCGTGATTTTACGGGACTCATTTACAAGTCTTTCGGATCGGGTTTAGCATTTGATTGTGCGGTCCAATCTGCTTGTAGAAGGAGGTAACTTATGCCGGATCAGGAGCAAGTTGAGGCACTAAGATCCAAGCATGCCGAACTCGAAGCGAAGATTACCGAAGAAGAAAAACGACCGGCACCCGACGACGTCAGACTCCACGAACTCAAGCGCGAAAAACTGAAGATCAAGGACGAGCTGGCTCAACATCACTGAGCCGCCGCGCCCGGGCGACCGCCCGGACCAGGTTTGAACAAACGATCACGCGCTTGCTTCTCGGCGCAAAAGCGGCGGGCGTCATCACGTACCGCCGCCTTCCCCGAGCGACGCGGCGCGCTCCCTTAATTTGAATTTCTGTACCTTTCCGGTCGAGGTCTTCGGCAGCGGGCCGAACACGACCGTGCGCGGAATCTTGAAGCCGGCGAGATGCTGGCGGCAGAAATCGACGATCTCTTTCTCCGTCGCCAGCTGACTTTCCTTGAGCGTGACAAAGGCGCAAGGGCTCTCGCCCCATTTTTCATCCGGCCGCGCAACGACCGCGGCCTCGAGCACGGCGGGGTGACGGTAGAGCGCGTTCTCGACTTCGATGGTCGAGATGTTCTCGCCGCCGGAGATGATGATGTCCTTCGAGCGATCCTTGAGTTCGATATAGCTGTCCTCGTGCCAGACGCCGAGATCGCCGGAATGGAACCAGCCGCCGGCGAACGCCGCTTCGGTGGCCGTGGGATTTTTCAGATAGCCCTTCATCAAATTATGGCCGCGGAAAAAGACCTCGCCCATCGTCTTGCCGTCTTTCGGCTGGGCCGCGTGCGAATTTGCCTCGGCGACGATCAGATCCTCCAGCACCGGATAGGGCACCCCCTGACGCGATTTGAGCCGCGCCTGCTCGGCCGGCGACAGCGCGTTCCATTCCTCGTGCCAATCGCAGACCACCGCCGGCCCATAGGTTTCGGTCAGGCCATAGACATGCGTAATATTGAAGCCCATCTCGCTCATCCGCTCGAGCACCGCGGCCGGTGGCGGTGCCGCTGCCGTCATGAACTCAATGCGGCGTCTGAAATCGCGCGGCCGCACGACGCTCTCCTGGATCATCATATTCATCACGATGGGTGCGCCGCAGAGATGGGTGGCGCGCTCGCGCTCGATCAGGTCGAACGCGGCACCTGCCTCGACGCGGCGCAGGCAGATGCTGGTGCCGGCCAGCGCCGCCAGCGTCCAGGGAAAGCACCAGCCGTTGCAATGGAACATCGGCAGGGTCCAGAGATAGACCGGGTGCGGCGGCATTTTCCAGGCGAGCGCGTTGCCGAGCGCATTCAGATAGGCGCCGCGATGGTGATAGACGACGCCCTTCGGATTGCCGGTCGTACCCGAGGTATAGTTCAGCGATATCGCGTTCCATTCATCCGCCGGCCCGCGCCAGGCGAAGTTCGGATCGCCCTCGGCGAGAAGTTCTTCATAGGTCAGCGCACCGATGCGCCGCCCGTCGGCGAAAGTCGAATCCTCGGCATCGATCACCAGGATCTTGCGCTTCACCTCCTTGAGCGCGGCGGCCACGATTTCGGCGAATTCCGGATCGACGATCAGTGCATCGGCTTCGCCATGCTCCAGGATGAAGGCGATCGACGGGGCATCGAGCCGGATGTTGATGGTGTTGAGCACGGCGCCGGCCATCGGAACCCCGAAATGCGACTCATATTGCGGCGGCACGTTCGGACAAAGCGTGGCGACGCTCGCGCCCTTGCCGATACCGCGCTTCGCGAGCGCCGCGGCGAGGCGACGGCAACGGGCATAGGTGTCGGCCCAATTCTGGCGCCGCGCGCCGTGCACGATCGCGATCCGGTTCGGATGAACGGCGGCGGCTTTCGGCAGGAACGACAACGGCGACAGCGGCACATAGTTCGCGTCGTTCCGGTCGAGATCCGTTTCGTAGGGACTGGTCGTCATTGGGACTTTGCGCTCCGGCAGCTCGGTCGGGCCCGGATGCTAGGCAAAGCGCACGGGATTGTCATCGGCCGGCGGATTTCCACGTTTGCAAGGGCCGGATGATGGCGGCACACTCCCGGTCCGAAACGGGAGGACAGGAATGAGCGGTACGTTCGATGATGTCCATCGCCGGTCGCTGGACGATCCGGAAGGATTCTGGGCGGAGGCCGCCCGCGCGATCGACTGGACCCGCAAATGGGACCGGGTGCTCGACGACAGCAACCCGCCTTTCTATCGCTGGTTCATCGGCGGCGAGCTGAACACCTGTTACAACTGCCTCGATAGGCATGTCGCCGCGGGGCACGGCGATCGCACGGCGCTGATCTACGACAGCGCGATGAGCGGCACGAAGCGATCCTTCAGCTATGCTGAGCTGACCGATCTCGTCGCGCGCTTTGCCGGCGCGCTGAAGGCGCAGGGCGTCGTCAAGGGCGACCGTGTCATCCTCTATATGCCGATGGTGCCGGAAGCGGCGATCGCGATGCTGGCCTGCGCGCGGATCGGCGCGGTTCACTCCGTCGTCTTCGGCGGGTTTGCAGCGGCCGAGCTCGCGACCCGCATCGACGATGCAAAGCCGAAACTGATTGTGTCGGCCTCCTGCGGCCTCGAGCCCGGGCGTGTCGTCGAATACAAGCCGCTGCTCGATGCCGCGATCGCGCTCGCGACGCACAAGGTCGAACATTGCATCCTGCTGCAACGGCTGGAGTGGCCTTGCGCGCTGGTCGCCGGGCGCGATCTCGACTGGAACGCCGCGATCGACGCCGCATCGCCGGCCGATTGCGTGCCGGTTGCCGCGACCGATCCGCTTTATGTCCTCTATACGTCGGGCACGACCGGCCAGCCCAAGGGCGTCGTGCGCGACAATGGCGGCCACGCCGTCGCGCTCTGCTGGTCGATGCAATATGTCTACGGCCTGAAGCCGGGCGAAGTGTATTGGGCGGCCTCCGATGTCGGCTGGGTGGTCGGCCATTCCTATATCGTCTATGGACCGCTGCTCTATGGCTGCACGTCGGTGCTCTATGAGGGGAAGCCGGTCGGCACGCCCGATGCGGGCGCCTATTGGCGCGTCATCGCCGATCATGGTGTCGCGGCGTTGTTCACCGCACCGACCGCGTTTCGCGCGATCAAGCGCGACGATCCCGACGGCAAGCTGCTTGCCCAGTACGATCTCAGCCGGTTTCGCACCTTGTTTCTTGCCGGCGAGCGTTCCGATTCCGCGACGCTCGAATGGGCCGAAGAGAAACTCCGCGTGCCGGTCATCGATCACTGGTGGCAGACCGAAAGCGGCTGGCCGATGGCGGCCAACTGCATCGGCATCGAGATGCTGCCGGTGAAACACGGGTCGCCGACCAAACCGGTACCGGGCTGGGATGTGCGCGCGCTGCTGCCGGACGGGCGTCGGGCGAAAGCGGGCGAGATCGGCGCCATCGCCGTCAAGCTGCCGATGCCGCCCTCGAGCCTGCCGACCTTGTGGAACGCCGATGCGCGCTTCGTCAGCGCCTATCTCGAGGATTTTCCCGGCTACTACAAGACGGGCGATGCCGGCTATTTCGACGAAGACGGTTACATCTACATCATGGCCCGCACCGACGACATCATCAACGTCGCGGGCCATCGGCTCTCGACCGGCGCGATGGAAGAGGTGCTCGCGCAGCATCCCGATGTCGCGGAGTGTGCTGTCATCGGCGTTGCCGACGAACTGAAAGGCCAGGTGCCGCTCGGATTGCTGGTGCTGAAGGCCGGCGTTGCGAAAAGCGAGAGCGACATCGTGCGCGAGGTTGTGACGCTCGTGCGCGACCGGATCGGGCCGGTCGCGGCGTTCAAGACCGCGACCGTGGTGAAGCGCCTGCCGAAGACGCGGTCGGGTAAAATCCTGCGCGGCACAATGCAGAAGATTGCCGACAGCGAGGAATGGAAGATGCCGGCGACGATCGACGATCCGGCGATCCTCGACGAGATCGGCGCCGTCCTGCGCAGCATCGGCTATGCGGGTGGCGAGGGTTCGGTGGGGGACGCTCGCCCTTCGTGACGGCGCCTGGGTCCGTTCTCCCGCTCTTTTCGGATTCCGAAATCTTGGTCAGCGATACCCCTCCCCCTTCCCCCTCCCGCAAGGGGAGGGGGTAAAGAAAGAATTCTCCGTCTCCCCTCCCGCACGCCGCGGTCTGCCGCGGCCGCCCGCGGCAAGGGGAGGGGGTAAAGAAAGTATTCTCCCTCCCCCCTTGAGGGGGGAGGGTAGGGAGGGGGGTGAATTTCGGACTGGCTGTCGCCGATAACAAAAAAGCCGGCGGTGAAATCCGCCGGCTTTTTGCTATCCGATGAAAGCGCGCGTCAGTTATTGCCGCTGCTGCTGCGCGTCGAAAAGATCTTCGAAATGTCGATACCGCCCGGGATCGAGCTCCGGCTTTCCGGCTCGGGGACGTGCTGCGGCTGTGCTTCGGGCTTCGGCAATTCCTTGCCGGCGCGTTCGAGCGCGCGGCGTGCGCGCTGGATCGCCGCATTGAGATCGGTCTGGCTGCAGAGGCCGAGCAGGACCGGATCGCGCGGCCGCAGATTCGTATAGTTCCAGTGCGAGCGGTCGCGGATCGCGGCGATGGTCTGCTTGGTCGTGCCGATCAAACGCGCGACCTGCGAATCCGTAAGCTCAGGATGATGGCGCAGCAGCCAGGCGATCGCGTCGGGCTTGTCCTGGCGCTTCGCGACCGGCGTGTAACGCGGGCCTTTGGTGCGCTTCACCGGCATCGGAATGTCGGTCTTCGCGATCTTGAGCTTGCCGCGCGGATTTTCCTGGCAGCGGTCGATCTCTTCCTGCGTGAGCTGGCCATTGGCGACGGGGTCCATGCCCTGAATGCCGGTCGCGACCTCGCCGTCGGCGATGCCCTGCACCTCGAGCGGATGTACGCCACAGAAATCGGCGATCTGCTCGAAGGTGAGCGTCGTGTTCTCGATGAGCCACATGGCCGTCGCCTTGGGCATGAGCGGCATCTTGCTGGCCATTTTTCTCTCCTCGCGGTTCGTCCGTCGTCCGGCGCTCGAAACCGTGTTCTCCGGGGCAGAACCCATATAAGTGGGCCCGCCCGCCCGGGAAGGACGGGTCCGCAAGCGGGTCTCGGATTTTCAGGGAGAGGCCGGACTTGCGGGATCGACGCTGGATCCTCGGGGCGGGGAGATAGCACAGGCGACCTCATCGGGGCCAGAAGGATTTGCCGCTGGAGGCTGTCAAAAGCCCGGACGGGCCGGTATCGTCCTCTATCCCGAATCGAGCAAATCAGCGGATTTTTGCGCCCAATGAGTGCCCTGAACCCGCCTTTTCTGCGAACGGTAACCTGGCGGGAACGGCCCACGGCGCCGTTGGCCTATCCCTTCAGCCTGCCCTGCCTGGCCGACCCGGACTTCAGGCTGGCCTTCGATTCCCCGATCACGGTCTTCGCAGGCGAGAACGGGTCGGGCAAATCGACCCTGCTGGAGACGATTGCCGACCATATCGGGCTCGGCCGTGGCGGCGGCAGCAAGGATCATCGCGACGTGGCAGGCGACCTCGCGGGCGGTCTCGCGCAGGCGCTGCGCTTCTCCTGGCTGCCGAAGATCGCCAACGGCTTCTTCTTTCGCGCCGAAACCTATTTCGAACTGGTGCGCTATCTGGAAGAGACGGCGAAGGACTGGCCGATCATGCGGTTCAACTATGGCGGCACGCCGCTGGACGCGCAGAGTCACGGCGAGGCGTTCCTCGCTCTGTTCGAGAACCGGCTCGGCAACGACCGGCGCGCCATCTATCTGTTCGACGAACCGGAAGCGGCTTTGTCGCCGCAGCGCCTCGCGCGGTTCGTGCGTCTGCTGCGCCGTGCCGAGAAAAGTCGCAACGTGCAGATCCTGATGGCGACCCATTCCCCGGTGCTGATGGGCTATCCCGGCGTGCAACTGCTCGATCTCAGCGGCGGCGCGATCCGGCGCACCAGCCTCTTCGAGACCGATCATTTTCGGACGCTGCAGGCGTTTTTCGTCGACCCCGATGCCTACTATGAGCAGGTTTTCGCGGACGAATAGGCGGCGGATGGCTGCCATGCTGCCGGACGGATCGAACCGCCAAACGCAGAGGGGTTCTAACCATCTATTCGAGATGGCTTTATCGCCGATCCGAACGCCGGGGGCGCCGCGGCGCATGGCGCGACCATCGATAGTGTGAAATCGCGCCTACACGGCTCGGCCGGTTCGGGTTATCTTGATTAACCGGATATTGGCCGCTCGATCGCGCGAAGCGTCTCGAGAGCGCCGCAACAGGGACGTGACCACGGCGCCATGAGTATCCGCACCCGCCTCCTGCTTCTCGTTGCGCTGGCCACATTGCTGCCGGGCATTCTGCTCGGATTTCGGTTTTTCCAGGAGCGCGCCAGCGCCATCGACGCGGCGGTCGACAGCCTGTCCGCCGCGGTGACGTCGATCGCCGAGGATCTCGACGAAAAGATTCAGGGCACCGCGCAGTTGCATTACGGGCTGGCCCGCGCGCGCGATCTCGATGCGCGGGACCGGGCCGCCTGTTCGCGTTTTCTCTCCGAGGTGCGCGAGGAATACCCGCAATATACCGGAATCCTGACCATCGACCCGGACGGGAATCTGTATTGCGATTCGTTACAGACCGGACGCGAACTCAATTTGACGGATCGCAAATACTTCGCCGATGCCCTTCTGGCGCGAGGCGGCGTGACTATGGAGCCCGCCTTCGGCCGGCTGACCGGCATATCGGTAATGCAGATCGCGCACCCCGCGCGCTCTCAAACCGGTTCGTTGAAATTCGTGCTGCTCGCTTCGCTCAATCTGCAAAAGTTTGCGGAAGGGCATCAGCGGCAACTCGAGGGAACGGAGATTCTGTTCTTCGACGACAAAGGCACGATACTGGTCTGGTTGCCGGGCACCGAGCGAAGCGAACTGGTCGGCACCTCGATGGCCGACACCGATCTGTTCCGGCTGGCGATGGCAAGCGACGACGCGCGTATCCTGGAAATTCCCGACATCGACGGCGAACCGCAGGTCTGGGCCATTGCCGCCTTTCCGCCCGGCGTTCACGATTCCGGGTTGCACATCATGGTCGGGCAGCCCAAGAGCGATCTGCTCGCCGACGCGAACCGGCGCTTCCTTCAGGGGCTCGTGACGCTCGCGCTGGTGTCGCTGCTGCTGTTCGGCGGTGTGTGGATGCTGGCCGAGGTCAGTATCCGCCGCCAGGTCGGGCGCATCGCCGCGATGGCGACCAGTCTCGGTCTCGGCGATCTCAGTGCACGTATCCCGCCGCCCCATCCGCGTGGCGAACTGGGTGAACTGATGGGCGTTCTCAACGGCGCCGCGGAATCGCTGCAGCACCAGCGTGCCGCGATCGAGGATCTCAACAGGAAACTCGGCCAGTCGCAGAAGATGGAGGCCGTGGGCCAACTGACCGGCGGGATCGCGCATGACTTCAACAATCTGCTGACGATCATTCTCGGCAATGCGACGGCCTTGTCGGAGGGGCTGAGCGACAACCGGAAACTCCATGCGCTCGCGGAGATGACCGAAAGGGCTGCCGAGCGCGGTGCCGAACTCACCAGCCGTCTCCTGGCATTTGCCCGCCGTCAGCCGCTCGAACCCCGCGTTATCAACGTCAACGAGCAGGTGCTCGGCATGGACAAACTGCTGCACCGGACGCTCGGCGAGGATATCGAAGTCAAATTGGTGCAGGCCGGCGGTCTCTGGAAAGCCATGGTCGATCCCGGCCAACTCGAGAATGCGATTCTCAATCTTTCGATCAACGCGCGCGATGCGATGCCGAACGGCGGCAGGCTGACGATCGAAACCGCCAACGCCCATCTCGACGAGACCTATGCGATCGGCCAGAGCGAGGTCGAGCCCGGCGAATATGTCATGGTCGCCGTGTCGGACAGTGGAACCGGTATGGACAGCGCCACGCTGGAACGCGCCTTCGAACCGTTCTTCACCACCAAGGAAGTGGGCAAAGGCAGCGGGCTCGGGCTCAGCATGGTGTACGGCTTCGTGAAGCAGTCGCGCGGTCACGTCCGGATCTATTCCGAGGCGGGGCAGGGCACCACGGTGAAACTCTATCTGCCGCGCGCCATGGCGGACGCGGGTACCGCCGCAAGACCGCCGCGCACCGCGACGGCGCAAGGCGGGCGCGAGAAGATCCTGCTCGTCGAAGATGACAATCTCGTTCGCGAGCATGTCGCCGGCCAGCTTTCCGGTCTCGGTTACGATGTGGTGAGCGCGCGCGACGGATCGGAGGCGATCGAAGCGCTGAAACGCGCAGAGGATTTCGACCTGTTGTTCACCGATGTCGTCATGCCCGGCGGGATCAGCGGCCGGCAGCTTGCCGAGGCGGCACGTACGCTGAGGCCAACGCTTCCGGTGCTGTTTACGTCGGGCTACACCGAGAATGCGATCGTTCATCACGGTCGCCTCGATCCCGGCGTGCATCTGCTGCAGAAGCCCTATCGCAAGCAGGATCTGGCAGCCAAGGTGCGCATCGCGCTTGCGAGCATTGCCGACGACGACGCGCAGTGACCGGCGCTACCGCACGGTCAACACGATTTTGCCGATATGCGCGCTGGTTTCCATGAGGCGATGCGCCTCGGCCGCTTCGGCGAGAGGAAACGTCTTGTAGATCACCGGCTTTATCTTGCCCGCCTCGAGCAGCGGCCAGACGCGCGTGCGCAAGGCCGCGGCGATCGCCCCCTTTTCGGCGGGCGAGCGTGGCCGCAGGGTCGAACCGGTAATGAACTGCCGCTTCAGCATCATCGGCAGGAGATCGAGTTCGACCTTGCTGCCCTTAAGAAAGGCGATCTGCACCAGCCTGCCCTCGAGCGCGAGGCTCTTCAGGTTGCGCGCGATGTAATCGCCGCCGACCATGTCGAGGATCACATCGGCGCCGCGCCCGTCGGTCGCGTCCTTGACCACCTCGACGAAATCCTCCTTCCGATAGTCGATTGCGATTTCGGCGCCGAGATTGCGGCAGGCCTTGCATTTATCCGGCCCGCTCGCGGTCGCAAACACGCGCGCGCCGAACAGATGCGCAAGCTGAATCGCAGTCGTGCCGATGCCGCTGGTGCCGCCATGCACGAGGAAGGTTTCCTCGGGTGCGAGCGCGCCGCGCTCGAACACGTTGGTCCAGACGGTGAAGAAGGTCTCCGGAATCGCGCCGGCCTCGACCATGCCCATCGCGCGCGGCACCTTGAGGCATTGCAGCGCCGGCACCGCCGCATATTCTGCATAGCCGCCGCCGGCGAGCAGCGCGCAGACCGCATCGCCGATCGCGAAATTCGTCACGCCCTCGCCGAGCGCAACGACATGGCCGGCGACCTCGAGGCCGGGAATGTCGCTCGCACCCTTCGGCGGCGGATAGCCGCCCTGGCGCTGCAGAATATCGGGCCGGTTAATGCCGGCGGCCGCGACTTCGATCAGCAGCTCGCCTTTGCCCGGTTGCGGCACCGGCCGCTGGCCGGGCACGAGGGCCTCGGGCCCGCCGGGCGTGCGGATTTCGATCGCGGTCATGGTCTCTGGCAGATCGGCCATTAGGCAGCTCCTGAAGATCGGATGCGGGCAGTCGGACTCGGCAGTCGGGACTCGGGGTCGCCAGTCTACTCCAGATGACCCTCGAATGACGTGATCGGCGGTCGCGCCGACGGATCGATCAGCACATCGAGTACCGTTACATCGTCCGCCGCGAACGCCTCTTTGAGGCGGCCCGCGATGTCGTCCGGCCGTTCGATGCGATGGCCGCGGCATCCGCAGGCGCGGGCGATCATCGCGTGGTCGACCGGGCCGAGCTGTACCGCCTCGGAATGACTGCCGAAGAGAATGTCCTCGGCGTCCTTCTGGTATCCGAGGATCTGATTGTTGAGCACCGCCACGACCAGCGACAAATCGTGCCGCCGCGCGGTTTCAAGCTCCGACCAGACATGCGCGAAGCCGCCATCGCCAACCAGGCAGAAGACCGGTGACTGCGGTCGCGCGATCTTTGCGCCGATCGCCATCGGCAATCCCCAGCCGAGACCGGCAAGGCCGCGCGGGGTGAGAAAGCGCATGCCCGGGCGACGGGCGCTCAGATAGTTGGAGCTCCAGATCGACGCATAGCTGGCATCGGAGACGACGATATGCTCGGGCGTGAGCAATCGATCGAGTTCCGCCATCAGCCGCTCGGGCCGTATCGGCGCGTCGTTCGATGCCCTGATCGAGGCGGCCTCAGCACGGTGCGCCGCTTTCGCCGCGGCGATGCGCGATTCCAGTGCCGGCCGCGACGATTCACGGTGGCGCGTGTCTTTCGTCGCGAGCGCGTCGGTCAGCGCCTGGAGCGTCGATCTCGCATCGCCAACGAGACGATGCGCTTCGTAATTCCGCCCGATCTCGAGCCCGTCGATGTCGATATGTATGTATCGCGCCTGCGGCGGCAGCAGTTTCCAGGAATCGGTGCCGTTCTGGTTGGTCCTGTTGCCCACCAGCAGGATCACATCGGCTTGTTCGACCAACGGACGCTGATGGCGCGTCATGCCGCGGCTGCCCATGAAATAGCCGAGCACGCCGATGCTGAGCGGGTGATTCTCGTCGACCGTGCCCTTGCCCATCGTCGTGGTCGCAACGGGCAAATGAAAACGCTGTTGCAGCGTGGCGAGTTCGGCCGAGGCATCGGAGGCGTGCACGCCGCCGCCGGCATAGATTACCGGGCATCGCGCGGCTGCGAGAAAATTCGCCGCCTCGTCGATCGCGGTCGGGTCGGCAACCGGCCGGTCGAGCGGATAATGGCCCAGCGATAGCTGCCGGCGCATCGGCGCGGGGCTCGGTTCCGAGAGCAGGTCGTAGGGAACGAGCAGGACGACCGGGCCCGGCCGGCCGCTGGTCGCCGCGGTGAATGCCATGTCGACATAATCGTCGATCCGCTCGCAGGCATCGATCCGGCGCAGCCATTTCGCCACGCCGCCGAACAAGGCGAAGTGATCCAGTTCCTGAAACGCATTGCGATCGCGCGCGCGCCGGTCGACATCCTGCACGATCGCGATCAGCGGGATCGAGGCGGCTTTCGCTTCGGCGAGCCCCGGCACGAGCAGCGTCGCCGCGGGTCCGTTCTGGGCCGCGACCACGCCGACGCGATGCGAAATGCGCGCATAGGCATCGGCCATCATGGCGCCGGCATTTTCGGTCCGGTAACCGATCTGGCGAATGCCGTGATCGGGTGCGGCGAGAAACAGGGCGGTTGGAATGCTCTGGCCGAAGATGCACTCGACGCCGTGGCGCTTCAGGGCGGTGGCGATGATTTCGGCGCCGTTCATGTTTGCGGCCGCGATGGCGTGGTCGTTCATGGCGTTCCTATAGGGAGATGAGCGCGCCGGCCGGAGCGCCGTGCGGTTCGGCACGACGCTCCGGTTATAGGACGCGATTACTGGCCGGCCTTAACCGCCTCGAACATCTCGACATATTTCTGCCGCACCTGCGGGTCCATTTCCTGCAGGAACACACCTTTCGAGAGGACTTCGTCGGTCGAGGGAATGCCGATCTCGTCGAGCCGCTCCTGGCTCACCATGCCGAACGATTTTTCATTCGAATGCGCGTAGCCGTAATTCTCGATCATCCATTGGCCGGTCTCCGGCGCGAGCCACGCATCGATATAGTCGTACGCGTTCTGCTCGATGCCGGGCCCGTCCTTCAGCATGATGAAGCCGTCGATCCAGCCGAGCACGCCTTCCTTGGGCGTCATGTATTTGACGGGAATGCCCTGGCTCTTGAGCGTGCTCGCCGATGCGGCCCAGGTGTAGGCGGCAACGACTTCGCCGCTTGCGATCGCCTGTTCGATTTCGGTCGGATCGGTCCAGTAGAAGCGGTTGAGCGCGCGCTGTTTGCGCAGCAGGTCGGCGACCTGCGCCAGTTCGTCGTCGCTCATGTTGAACGGATCGGCGATGCCGAGCGTCATGGCGGCGGGGATCACCGTGCCGTCCATCTCGCCGGCGACCGAGAGCCGCCCCTTGTAGCGCTCGTCGAACAGCAGGCTCCAGGATTCTTCCTCGATCTCGACCAGATCGGAGCGATAGAGGACCGAGTTGTAGCCCCAGCCGCACGGCACCAGCCATTGATTGCCGTCGGTCGACATGCCGGGCCGATTCGCGAGCTGCGGCATCACGTCGGGCCAGTTGCTCAAGCGGGACGTGTCGATCGGCTTCAGCAACCCGCCGTCGCGATAGCGCGCGATCGCGTAGCTGGTCGGGTGAACGAGATCGACCTCATAACCGCCGGAGACCTTGAGATAGGCCTCCTCGTCGTCGCCGAACAAGGCGATCGTCGGCGAGGCGCCGTATTTCTTGATGTAGTCCTGATGCAGTTCCGGCACGTCGTAGCCGGCCCAGTCGAACACCAGAAGATCGTCGGCGGCGAGCGCCCGGCCGTTGATGACCGGGATCGAAACGAAAGCGAGACCGGTCGAGCCGAGCAGTTGCAAGACGGTTCGGCGACCGATGCGGCGGGGCTGCACCCTGCCGGCCATGGCGTTATGCATCGAGACCTCCCTGATAGGCGTGGTTCTTCGTTGGTGACCCCAGACTATCGCCAGAAATGGATTTCAGAAATCGATTTTTTACGATAGTTTCAGCCCATGTCCGTGGTCATTCGGCCCAAGGTCACGATCCGGGAAGTCGCGCTCGCCAGTGGCGTCGCGCGCTCGACCGTGTCCAAGGCGCTGGGCGGCAAGGCCTATGTCCGCCCGGAGACCAGGACCCGGGTGGTCGAGGCGGCCCGCCGGCTCGGCTATCGCGCCTCGTCGCTCGCCCGGGGCTTGCGGCTGCAGCAGACCTGGTCGGTCGGGCTGCTGCTGGCCGATGTCTCCAACCCGTTCTTCCCCGACATCGTGCGCGGGATCGAGGATCTGCTCTGGTCACGCGAGTTCAACCTGATCGTCTGCAACACCGATTACCGGAAGGACAAGGAGGCCGCCTATTTGCGGCATCTGCTCGACAGGCAGCTCGACGGGCTGATTCTCGCCTCTACTGCATCGGACAGCGACGAGGTTCTGCAACTGCAGGAACAGGGAACACCGTTCGTCATGCTGAACCGCCGTCATAAATCGGTGAACACGGATTATGTCGGCATGGACAATGACGGCGGCGTGCGCGCGACCATCGCGCATCTGCACGGGCTCGGTCACCGGCGCATCGGCTTCATCAAGGGGCGCGCGGATTCGAGCGCGGCCGAGGAACGGTTTCAGGGTTACCGATCGGCGATGCGCGGGTTTGGCCTCACGGTCGAGGATCGCCACGTGACGCAGGGCGATTATTCGATCGAGTCCGGACGGGAAGCGGCCGCGCATTTTCTTCGCGCCGGAGAACTGCCGACCGCCATCGTGTCGGCCAACGACTTCATGGCGTTCGGCGCGATGGGCGTGTTTGCCGGCGCGGGCATCGCGGTGCCGGATCGGATCTCGATCACCGGGTTCGACGACATCTTCGTATCGGCTTTGCCGGAGATCGACCTGACGACGGTGCGGCCGAACTCGCGGCAACTGGGCGCCAGCGCCGCGGAACTGCTGCTCGAACGGATCGCCCGTATCGGCGCCCCCGGTATCGAAGCGGGCGGTATCGAAGTAAGCGGGCCGCGCGATATCATCGTGCCGACGGAACTGATCGTGCGCGGGACGACCGCGAGCGTGCAGCAATAAGGCTGCTATCACAGGGATGGAGTAGTTCGTTGATCTACATCGAATATGTCGAGCGCGACCGTTTCATGCCGATCGAAATTTTCCGCTATCTGGGCAACCAGTCGGCCTGGACCGATCCGGACGATTCCCTGGTCGGCTCATTCGGGCGGACGATGCGCCTCGGCCCCATGCCGAGTTATCTCGCTTTGTGGAAATGCAGCGGCATGGAGCGCATGGACGAGTGGGAAGCGTATTTCCGTTCCGAGAAGGGGCTGCGCGACGCGCATGAACTGGCGACGCATCGCGCGATCCATCTGCAGAAGGCGGGCTGCTACGACGAATTGTTCACCGGGACCGCACCTGATCGCGCGGGGCTGCATTACATCGAATATTTCGCGACCGATGGCGCCGACATACCCGATGACGTCGCGGCGCCCTTCATCGAACGCGGCAAGCAAATGTCCGGGGCGACGCTGAACTTCGTGCTGCGGCGCATCGGATTGCTCGGACCCAATCCCGGCGGGATCGCGATCTGGACCCTGCCGGATTATGTCGCGCTGGAGCGGTTCGTCCGCGTCACGCCGTCGGGCGACCGGTTCCGCCCGGGCGAGGCCGGCGTCTATCGCTGGTTCGGCGAGGAAATCCTTTAGCGAAAACAGGGTAATTCACGATGACGGAACGCTTTCTCGAAGGCCGTACGGCCTGGGTAACCGGCGGGGCATCCGGCATGGGCCGCGCCATTGCGTTCGCACTGGCGCGCGCCGGCGCCGACGTGGCGATCGGTTCGCTGCTCGAAGGCGGCATGGTTTACGGTGCTGCCTACACCACGCGACCCGACCGGAAGGCGCTCGACGATGTCGTGCGCGCGATTCGATCCGAGAAGGTCCGTTGCTTCGCCGACAATCTCGATCTGCGCAGCAACGAATCGATCGACGCGTTCCACGAGGCCGCCGTGCACGAACTCGCGACCATCGACATCCTGGTCAACGCGGCGGGGGTCGCGGCGCAGGAAGCGATCGTCGGCCATAACGACGACACCTGGCAGAACGTGCTCGACGTCAATCTGTCGGGCGCGTATCGCACGATCAAACGCTGCATGGGGCCGATGGTCGAGCGGCGCTGGGGCCGCATCGTCAACATCGCCTCGACGGCGGCGAATGTGGGCTGGCCGCGCCACAGCGCCTATTGCGCGTCGAAAGCGGGCCTGCTGGGCTTGACGCGATGCGTCGCGCTCGAAGGCGCGGAACATGGCGTCACCTGCAACGCGATCAACCCCGGGTCGGTGGGGACGGAGCTGATGCGGCTCGATATATTGCGACAGATCGAGACGCATGGGCAAACGGGGACCATCGAGGAGAATTTCGCGCGCATCGCCGAGGCGATGCCGCAGAAGCGGCTGATCGAACCGGACGAGATCGCGGCGCTGGCGGTTTATCTCTGCCGCGACGAGGCGGCCGCGCTCACGATGCAGGATTTGACCGTATCGGGCGGCGCATTATGGTAGGCGGTCGCGGCCTCGATCGATGAGGCCGTCGGAGGCTGGATCATGGATATCGAGGATCTGGAACCGCGCAAGAAGCAGCCGGAGAAGCGCAATCTGGAGCGCCTGTCGGTCGACGAGCTGCACGCCTATATCGAAGAACTCCGCGAAGAGATCGTCCGGGTCGAGGCCGACATCGCGCGCAAGCAGAGCCAGTTCTCGGTCGCGGATTCGTTCTTCAAGAAGCCGTAGAAACGTATCGTCGCGGCAGCGTCTCCCGCCTGTCATCGCCGTGTCACGCGAGGCGGTTAGGCTCTGGTCGTCCCCGCCTCCGTCGGGGACGCCGGGTTCCTCTCTCTGAACTCCCTGGGGCTTCAAACCCGACGGGGCCCGGGCCAGGACGATCAGGCGGGCGTCCGCCCCCTTCGCCGGACGTTCGCCTGACGGCTCTCTCTGCCGCCTCGCGCCGCCGGTCCGCATGTCTTCCCCGCGGTGCCGGCGGCTCCTTTTTGCGCCCTTGCGGTGGCCCGGTGGCGGCGCGCGCCCGATCCGCTAGAGTGCGACGCAATTCCACCGACCAATTCCGGCAGGACTTCAGGCGGGGCGATATGGCGGATCCCAAATTCTACAAGCTCGAAACCCAGACATTGCACGCGGGCCAGCAGCCCGACCCGACGACCGGCGCGCGCGCCGTGCCGATCTACCAGACGACGTCCTACGTGTTCCGCGATACGGATCACGCCGCGGCCTTGTTCAATCTGGAGCGGCCCGGCCATATCTATTCGCGAATCTCGAACCCGACCGTGGCGGTGCTCGAGGAACGCATCGCGGCGCTCGAAGGCGGGGTCGGTGCGATCTGCACGGCGAGCGGTCACGGTGCGCTCTTTCTCGCAATCGCGACGCTGATGGGGCAAGGCGGGCACATTGTTGCGTCTGCAGCATTATACGGCGGCTCGATCAATCTGATGAAGCTCACTCTGCCGCGCTTCGGCATCACGACGAGTTTCGTCCATCCGCACGACACCGAGGGCTTCCGCAAGGCGATCCAGCCGGAAACGCGGCTGGTCTTCGGCGAAACGATCGGCAATCCCGGTCTCGAGATTCTCGATCTCGAAGCGGTCGCGGCGATCGCGCATAAGGCCGGCGTGCCGCTGATGATCGATTCGACCTTCTCGACGCCGGCGCTCAACCGACCCTGCGAATTCGGCGCCGATCTCGTATTACATTCGGCGACAAAGTGGCTTGGCGGACACGGCGTCGCGCTCGGCGGCGTGCTGGTCGACGGCGGCCGGTTCGATTGGGAGGCATCGGGCAAGTTCCCGACTTTGACCGAGCCCTATGCCGGCTATCACGGCATCGATTTCGCCGAAGAGTTCGGCCCGCAGGCCTTCATCATGCGGGCGCGGGCGGAAGGGTTGCGCGATTTCGGCTGTTCGATGAGCCCGGCCAATGCGTTCTACATTCTGCAGGGCGTCGAAACCCTGCCGCTGCGCATGGAACGCCATGTGTCGAACGCGCAGGCGTGCGCCACGTTCCTCGAAAAGAATCCGGCTGTCGAGTGGGTCAATTATCCCGGGCTTGCGGCGCATCCCGATCATGCGCGGGCGAAGAAACTGTTTTCGAAAGGCGCGGGTTCGATTATCAGCTTCGGCGTGAAGGGTGGCCGCGATGCTGGAAAACGCTTCATCGAGCGGCTCAAGCTTGCTTCGCATCTCGCGAACGTGGGCGACGCCAAGACATTGGTCATCCATCCGGCCTCGACGACGCATCAGCAGCTCGATGCGGACTCGCTCAAGGTTGCCGGGCTCTCCGAGGATCTGATCCGGCTTTCGGTCGGGCTCGAACATATCGACGATATTCTCGACGATCTCGGCCAGGCGCTGCGCGCGTCCCAGAAAGCGTAAGACGATGGAGATCGAATTCGAAGGCGCGCGCGTGTTCGCGGCCACCGGCGGCAAGCCGTTCGACGTCAGTCTCCCGACATTGGTCTTCGTGCACGGCGCCGCGATGGATCACTCCGTGTTCGTGCTGCAATCGCGCTATTTCCGCCATCGCGGCTATGGCGTACTCGCCGTCGATCTGCCCGGCCATGGGCGATCCGGTGGCGAACCGCTGCGGACGATCGAGGAATGCGGCGCCTGGCTGTTGCGCTATCTGGCCGCTTTGGGCGTCAAGAGAGCCGCGATTGCCGGCCATTCCATGGGTTCGCTGATCGCGCTCGAGGCGGCAGCACAGGGCGGCGCGCGCATCTCGCATCTGATGCTGCTCGGCACGGCCGAGGCGATGCCGGTGCATCCCGATCTGATGGCCGCAGCCAGGGCGAACGAACATCTCGCTTACGAGCTGGTCACGAGCTGGGGCCACGGGCGGCGCGCGCATTTCGGCGGCCATGCCTCGCCCGGGCTGTGGATGCTGGGCGGTGCGGTACGGCTGCTCGAGCGCGCGGGGCCCGGCGTGATGGCGAACGACATGGCGGCCTGCGCCGATTACACCAACGGTCTCGCGGCGGCGGCCAAGGTCACCTGTCCGACCTTGCTGCTGCTCGGTTCGATCGACGCGATGACGCCGCCAAAGGCCGCGCAGTCGCTCGCGAAGGCGCTGCCGAATGCCCGGCAGGTCGTGCTGCCGAACGTGGGCCACATGATGACGATCGAAGCGCCCGACGCGACGACCGATGCCTTGAGGGCGTTTCTGACTGCTGTCTAGTGAGCGGCGATCCCGCTCGGGCGGTCTGCGCTCGGGCGGCCTCGACTGAGGTGGCCCGGCTCAAACGGCCGCGACTCAGGCGGACTGGTCCTGACGCGCCTTGGTTCCGACTTCCCGCGATTGCAGTTCGACATACCGGTAACGGTCGCGGATCCGTTCGTTGAAGTATTTGCCGCGCGACGACGAGCCGATGAAAGCCTGATACTCGTCGGCCGGAACGTCGAAATACATGTAGGTCTTTCCCGATCCGACGAAGGTCACGAACAGCCGGCGGCTGGTCGGATGGAAATTGATGCGCGAAATGGCGGTCGATGGCATGGGCGCGAGCCTCTGTGGTTTCACCAGGGCGACGCGGATCAGCCTTCTTTCCGATAAGGGGCCGGATGGTGCGATTGCCAACCATTGTGAGGCAAATACCCTGCTGCCGGCCGGGGCAAAATAGTGGCCACGGGATCGCGCCGCGCCCGCAACGCGCCCGCCCGGCGCCATCTCGGGATGCGTTTCGGCCTTATCTGGTTTAGGACTGAGACGTGGACCGGCGGGGCGGATCGCAACCGGGTGCTGTGATGGCTTCCTTTCCGATCGATATCGACGCCTTTCTGGATGGCGGGCATTTGTCGCGTGCCGATATCGTGCTCGTCCGGGGCACCAGCCTCTTCAGCCGGGCGATCCGGCTTGCGACGCGCAGCCCGTTCAGCCACGCGGCACTGATTTTCCTCATTCCGGATCGCCAGAGTGGATTCGAGCGGACCTTCCTGATCGAAGCGGTGCCGAAAGGGATTTCCATTCGCGGTATCACCGACGTGATCGGCGCCGGGCCCAGTAAGGGGCCGAAGATTGCTCTGGCCGTGCTTCGCCTCGAGCGTCCCTGGTTCAATACCGACCTGCAGAAGCTCGTGCGCGGCCGGATGCTCGATTTTGTTCGCGCGGGTTATGACTGGTCGACCATTTTCGGGATCGCGAGATCGGTGATCAGCGGCATGGTTCTGGGTACGGCGAGCTATGCGCGTGCGATGCGCAGTTCGCTGACGCGCGACTATGAGAAGAAGCGCCTCGTGCCGGCCAATTTCATCTGCAGCGGACTTGTCCAGTACGGCTTTCTGCGGACGATCTTCGATCTCTCGGATCGGGACGGAACCATCGTTCCGATCGGCGGCGTTGCAGACGCGATTTTTGTGCCACGCCTTTTCGGTGTCGATCCCGAAAAGATCATCGCACGATCGCCCCGCGCTTTGGCCGAACTGCTGGCCGTCACGCCGGACGAGATTTCGCGCGCGCCGACGCTGACATGGAAATATGTCCTCGTGGATGGCAAGGCGCATGCGGTCGCAAGCCGCGACGAGGCGATGGCGGTCCTGGACGCGCATTGACGGCCCGGACAGGCGGATGCCGCCGGCGCGAAGAAAAGGCCGGGCGTTGCCGCCCGGCCCTCAGGAACGAATAACAGTCGGTTGGTAAGAGGGCTCGCGCCCGCACCCGGTTGGGTTACGCGGCCTTCTGATCGATGACGCGCTGCGTGCTGGTGCCCGTGTCGGCGGCGATCTTGATCTGCCGCGGCTTCATCGCTTCCGGCACTTCGCGCACCAGGTCGACATGGAGAAGCCCGTTTTCGAGGCTCGCGCCGTTGACCCGGATATGCTCGGCCAGTTCGAAGCGGCGCTCGAAGGCACGCCCGGCAATGCCGCGATGCAGGAACTTCGGCTCGTCGACGCCTTCCTCGCGCTCGACCTTGCCCGCGATCACCAGCGAATTGTCCTGCGCCGTGATCGTGAGTTCGTTCTCGCCGAAGCCGGCCACCGCCATGGTGATCCGGTAGGCATTGTCGCCCAGTTTTTCGATGTTGTAGGGCGGGTAAGCCGGCGCATCGCTCATGCGCTGGGTGGTTTCCATGAGATCGCGCATGCGATCGAAGCCGATCGAAGAACGGAAAAGGGGTGTGAGATCGAAACCACGCATCGTTCATATCCTCCTGTGAGCAACATGATCCGGTCGGGCTCTGTTGCGCGTGTGCGCGCGAGACACCGGAGCCGGGGGTTATTCGTCGAAACCCCGTTCGGGCATTCCGACGAAAGGCCGATTTAGGGCCGTCGATCCCGAATTCAAGACGTGCTGCGGCAGGAGGCCGCGGATCGCCCCGATTTCTTGACCCAGGAATTTTCACCCCGATTTTTCGCCCCGCTTTCGGGCGCCCGCTGCCCGCCTCGGGCGAGTCGCAGTGCCGAACATGCAAGCATTGCGAGTCGCGCCGGCGATTTGCCGCCAACCATCCCCGAGTCGTTTTCGCTTGCGCGCGGAATCCGATTGAGATTCAAAGGAAAAACGGTTGCGAATCGGGGGTGGGGGAAAAGGCGGTCGGAAAGCCGCCTTCAAGAAGTTCCGCCGGATCGCATCCTCTCGCCGGGTCCAACCCGGCCGAACGGAGGGGGATCCGATGGCGCGAACCAGCGGACCGGCCAGCGTGACCAGTCTGACGCGCACCCGGGAGGAGGCGCTCGCGCTCCTCGACGAGGTGCGCCGATATCTCGAACATTGCCGCAAGGGATCGGAAACGCCGATGCCGGCAGCACTCAGGCTGGTCGCCGCCTGCGAGACCATGCGACTGACCGCGAGGCTGACCCAGATCGTCGCCTGGCTGACCGTCCGCCGCGCGGCCCAGGAGGGCGGGCTCGTCCGCGACAGCGAAGCGGCGGCCCTGCGGCTCGGCGCGCGCGACGTCTGCGGCGCGGCCACGCCATCGCCTTTGGTGCTGACGGCGGCGCTGCACGATCTGCTCGATCGGAGCAGCCGCCTCTATCAGCGCGTGGCGCGGCTCGACGATATGCTCGGCGAGGTGTCCGCTCGCGCGTGATTGCTGGCCAGGATCGCCGGCCGCGATCTCCGGGCGTGACTCCTGGCTATGACGGGCCGGACGATTTCCTGACCGCAATGAAAAACGCCGCCGGTGGTGCCGGCGGCGTGGAACGGTCCGATGGGAACCCGGGCCTAGTTCTTGAGGCCTAGTTCTTGAGGCCTAGTTCTTGAGGCCGAGATTCTTGAAGCGCTTGTTGAACTTCGCGAGCTGGCCGCCGCTGTCCACCAGGCGGTGCACGCCGGTCCAGGCCGGATGCGATTTCGGATCGATATCGAGGCGCAGCGTGTCGCCCGGTTTCCCGTAGGTGGAGCGGGTCGTAAACGTGCTGCCATCGGTCATGATGACGTTGATCTCGTGATAATCGGGATGAATGTCTTTTTTCATGGTCACGCTCTGGGACAAGGCTCTGGAACTGGTTTTCGGGCGCCGCCGAGAAGGCCGGGTTTATATCCAAGGGGGCCCCCTGAAGCAAGTCCGGGGCAGCGCCCGAGACCAGGCGGCCCCGTGTGCCGCGGCACCGGGCCGCGGCCAACGGGGGCGGG
>JBBDMS010000008.1:0-7682 GCA_040878185.1 Dongiaceae bacterium
GAACAGGCTCTTGATCATCGACCAGTTCTGCCAGTCGTAGCCGATCGCCGGATCGAGCGTGGACACGTCGTCCTTGTAGGTGATGACGATCTCGCCGCCCTGTTTCGCCTGGGCGAAGGCGAGGCCCGGCGCCGCCAGCAGCAAGGCCGCGGTCGCCGCAATCAGAAGTTTACGCATGGGTTTAGTCCTCCCTCCCCGGATGGGGATGGGGCATTTCATCGGAGCCTGACGCGCGGGTCAACGAGCGGCGCGATCAAATCCGCCAGGAGGTTGCCGATCACGATGGCGGCGGCGGCTACCAGGGTAACCCCCATGATTATGGGAATATCCAGACGCTGGATCGCCTGCCAGGCGAGCTGGCCGATACCGGGCCATCCGAACACCGATTCCACCACCACCGCGCCGCTCATGAAGAGCCCGATATCGAGGCCGATCATGGCGGTAATCGGCAGGATCGCGTTGCGCAGCGCATGCACCAGCACGACCGAACGTTCGGCCAGGCCCTTCGCCCGGGCGGTCCGCACATAATCCTGCCGCAGCACCTCGATCATCGAGGAGCGCATCATGCGCGAGTACCAGCCGCCGCCGGCGATGCCGAGCGTCAGCGCGGGCAGGATCAGATGGCCGAGCGTGCCGTAGCCCGACAGAGGAAACCAGCCGAACCGATAGGCGAATATGTAGAGCAGCAGCAGGCCGACAACGAATTGCGGCGCCGAGACGCCGGCAAAGGAGAAGATCATGATGCCGCGATCGGAGCGCCGCCCGCGTTTCGTCGCCGCGTAGATGCCGGCGGGAATGCCGATCGCGAGCTCGAAGAAGATCGCACCCGCCATCAGCAGCATCGTCGCCGGCAAACGCGACCAGATCAGCGTGCCGACTTCGGTCTTCTGCACATAGGAGCGACCGAGATCGCCCTGTGCGAGGCGCAGCACATAGCTCGCATATTGTTCGTAGACCGGCCGGTCGAGCCCGAGCTGATGGCGGATCGATTCGACCGTCTCGGGCGTCGCACTGCGGCCGGCGATCATGCGCACCGGATCGGCCGGAATGAGGAAGCTGAGCGTGAAGGTGATCGCGGTCACGCCGAGCAGGATGAGCAGTGCTGCCGCGAGGCGTCGAATGAGGTAGCGGCCCATCACCGGCCCCGCTGCGTCGGATCGAGCACGTCGCGCAGCGCATCGCCCATCAGATTGAAGGCGAGCGCCGCGAGCATGATCGCGATGCCGGGAAAGAACACGAGCCACGGTGCCGACAGGAAATAGGACTGGCTCTCGAAGATGATGCCGCCCCAGGACGGCGTCGGCGGGCGCACGCCGATCCCGAGGAACGACAAAGTCGCCTCGAGCAGCACCGTCGTCGCGATGCCGAGCGTCGCCCAGACCAGGATCGTCGGTACCAGATGCGGCAGGAGATGCACGAAGACGATACGCGCATGGCCCGCGCCCAGCGCGCGCGCCGCCTCGATATATTCGCGCGCCGTGAGAGCCCGGGTTTCGATATAGATGACGCGCGCGATCTGCACCCAGTTCACGAGCGCGATCACCATTGCGACGATCCACAAGGATGGGGCGAAGATCGCGGCCAGCGCGATCGCCAGCAGCAAGGCGGGAAACGCCATCATCAGATCGGTGAACCGCATCACCGCGCTGCCGAGCCAGCCGCCGGCATAGCCGGCGATCAGGCCAAGGAGGGTCCCGATGACGACGGCGGCGCCGTTGGCGACGACGCCGATCACCAGCGACGTGCGCGCGCCGTAAAGCAGGCGCGACAGCAGATCGCGGCCGAGCAGATCGGTGCCCAGCAGGAACTCCAGGCTCGGCGGACGCGGCGATCCTTCGAGCGTCAGCCCTTCGAAGAATTGTTCGTTCGGGTCATAGGGAGCGAGCCAGGGTGCGGCGAGCGCCGCCGCGACGAACAAGGCAACGATCACGATACCGGCGAAACCGAGCCGGTCGCGCGCAATGCGTTTGAGAATCGACGCCATCGCGATCAGCGAACCGCGCTACGCGATTCTGGCGGCGGAAACGTCACGATCAGTTATCCATGGTGAGCACGATCTTGCCGAACTGCCGGCCGCTCGCGAGATAGGCGAACGCGGCCGTTCCTTCCGACAGCGGAAAGCGGCGATCGATGACCGGTGCGATCGCGCGTCGCTGGACGAAGCGCAGCATCGCCTGGAACTCGCCGCGATGGCCCAATGTCGTGCCGAGAATGGATCGCCAGCCGAGAAACAGCGGCACGAGATCGGTTTCGACCCGGTCGCCCGAGGTCGAGCCGTACACGACCAGCCGGCCGCCGCGCGCGAGCACCTTCAGGCTGCGCTCCCACGTTACGTTGCCGACGCTTTCGACCACGATGTCGGCACCGGCGCCGTCGGTCGCATCGAGGATCGCCGCCGCCCAGTCGGTCATGCTGTCGAACGCGCCCGCTGCGCCGATCTCGAGCGCGCGCGCCCGTTTCTGCGGCGCGGTCGATGTGACGTAAACCCGGGCGCCCTGCGCGATCGCGAGTTGCAGCACCGCGAGCGCGGTGCCGCCGCCGATACCGGGAATGACCACGACGGCGCCGGGGACGATGCCGCCCTGGCTGACCAGCGCCCGCCAGGCGGTCGTCGCCGAGAGGCCGAGGGCGGCCGCCTCCGCCCAGTCGAGATGCGCGGGCTTCGGTTCGAGATTGACGCAAGGGATCGCGACCAGCTCGGCCAGGGTGCCGTCGCGCGGATGGCCCAGGATCTCGAAATTGGCCGGCGGCGCCCGGTCGCCGCGCGACCAGTTCAAGGCCGGGTTGACGATGACCGCATCGCCGAGGCGCGGCCGCCGCACGCCCTTGCCGACCGCGATCACCTCGCCGGCGCCGTCGGAACCGAGCACGACCGGCGGGGCTTCGGCACGACGCCCCCGGCAGGTCCAGAGATCGCGATGATTGAGGGATGCCGCCTTGAGCCGGACCACGCAATCGCCCGGCGCCGGTTGCGGATCGGGATGGTCGACGAAGCGCGCCCCGAGCCGTTCCCCGATCTGATCCCCGGGCCGATCCTTGCCTGCAGACGGCAGGTCCGTCGGCGGCTCGCCACCATGCACGATCGCTTTCATGGTCGCGGAGGCTATTGCATCGCACCGGTTCGGGCCAGCACTCCGGCGCGCGCTTCCGCTATAATGGTTCGGCTGACGTCGGCACCGGCCGAGCCGCAGCGGCGTGGCAACAGGATAATGGCGGACGGGCGAGGGACCGGATCGATGTCGCGGACGGCCAGGCGGAGGGGCGATGGCAGCGGTGCCGTATATGACCGCCGCGCCCTGCTGCGCGCGGCGGCGTTGGGCGGCGTCGCGGCGCTCGCGCCGATACAAAGAGCGGCGCAGGCGGCACCCGATGCGAATCTGTGGGAGCGCTGGCTGCCCGCCGACGCGGCAAATCCGGCGCGGATCGATCACGATCCCTGGAACGCGCTGCTGCAGCGCTACCGCATCATCGGCACCGACGGCGTCGCCCGCTTCGCCTATCGCGCGGTAACGTTCGAGGATCGCGACCGGCTGCATCGCTACATCGCAAGCCTCGCGGCGCTGCCGATCCGGCAGTACCGGCGCGAGGCGCAGTTCGCTTACTGGGTTAATCTGTACAACGCGGTGACCGTCAATCTGATTCTCGATCACTATCCGGTCGAATCGATTCTCGACATCGACATCTCGCCGGGGTTCTTCAGCGACGGGCCGTGGGAATATCCGCTGGTCGAGGTCGAGGGCGCCGACGTGACGCTCGACGACATCCAGCATCGCATCCTGCGGCCGATCTGGCGCACGCCGCTGATCCATTACGCCGTGAACCGCGCGGCCAATGGCAGTCCCAATGTCGCCTCGGTCGCCTACACCGCGGAGAACAGTTCGCTGCTGCTGGTCGAGGGGGCCGCGATCTACATCAACGATCCGCGCGGCGCGCGGATCGACCGGGACGGCGATTTCGTCGTGTCGGAAATCTACGACGATTATGAAGACGATTTCGGCGGCAGCGAGGAATCGGTGCTCGCGCATCTGGCGCAATATGGCGCCGAACGGCTGCGCGCGATCCTGGTCGGCCGCGACGAGATCGACGATTACCGGTTCGACTGGCGGCTCAACGACGCGGTGGTGTAACCGCGCGCCCAACGCGCCCGTCCAATGCGTCGGCGATGCGCCGGTCGCGCGCCTAGACGTTCGTGTGCAGCTAGACGTTCGCGCGCGCGACCATCGCCCGCAACAGCACGTCGCAGCCGGCGGCGAGATCCTTCGGCGCTGCGTTCTCGATCTCGTTATGGCTGATGCCGCCCTCGCAGGGCACGAACACCATCGCAGTCGGTGCGACGCGGCTGACATAGACGGCGTCGTGGCCGGCGCCCGAGACGATCTCGCGATTGGGCAGGCCGAGTTCCTCGGTTGCCTGCTGCACGGCGGCGACGCATTCCTTCGCGAACTTGACCGGCGGCGAATACCAGATCTCCTTGAAGTCGAGCGAGAGGCCGCCTTCGTCGGCGACCTCCTTGCAGCTCCGTTCGAGGTCCGCCGTCATCTTCTTCAGGACCGCTTCGTCGGGATGGCGCAAATCGACTGTGAAGAACACGCGGCCCGGGATCACGTTCCGCGAGTTCGGATGCACCAGCATCATGCCGACCGTCGAACAGGCGTTCGGCAAATTCTGCAGGCCGATGCGATTGACATGCGTGACGATGCGCGAGGCGCCGACCAGCGCATCCTTGCGGCGCTTCATCGGCGTCGGCCCGGCATGCGCCTCCTGGCCGGTCAGCACGATCTCGAACCATTTGATGCCCTGCACGCCCTGCACCACGCCGATCGTCTTGCCCTCGGCCTCGAGGATCGGACCCTGTTCGATATGCGCCTCGAAGAACGCCGCGACCGGATGATCGCCGGGGGTTTCGTCGCCGGCATAGCCGATCCGCTTCAGCTCGTCGCCGATGGTCCGCCCTTCCGTATCCTTGCAGGCGAGCCCGTAATCGAGATCGAAGGCACCGGCGAAGACGCCCGAGGCGATCATCGCAGGCGCAAAGCGCGAGCCTTCCTCGTTGGTCCAGACCGACACCTCGATCGGGGCATTGGTCTCGTAATTGTAATCGTTGAGCGTGCGGATCACCTCGAGCCCGGCCATCACGCCATAGCAGCCGTCGAACTTTCCGCCGGTCGGCTGGGTGTCGAGATGGCTGCCGGTCACCACCGGCGGCAGGCTGTTATCCTTGCCGGGCCGGCGCGCGAAGATATTGCCCATCTTGTCGATGCGGATCGTACAGCCGGCCTCCTCGCACCAGCGCACGAAGAGATCGCGGCCTTGCTTGTCGAGATCGGTCAGCGCGAGGCGGCAGACCCCGCCCTTCTCGGTCGCGCCGATCTTCGCCAGCTCCATCAGGCTCTCCCAGAGCCGGTCGCCGTTGATGCGGATATTCGTGCTCATCGTTGCAGCCCTTTCCGGTGCCTCTTCGCCATCGTGTGCTGGCGCGCTAGCCTAGTCGTCCGCGATCTTGGGTCAATGGCGGGTTTGAGGGGCGGATCAGCGATGTCGGCAACGGGCACGACAATCATCGAGACGGTCGAGATGCATACTGGCGGCGAACCGGTGCGCATCGTTACATCCGGCTATCCGCGGATCGAGGGCGCCACGATCCTCGACAAGCGGCGCTGTGCGCGCGAACGCTTCGACCATCTGCGCAAGCTTCTGATCTTCGAGCCGCGCGGCCATTACGACATGTATGGCGTGATACCGGTCGAGCCCGATCTGCCCGGCGCCGACATGGCGGTCCTGTTCATGCATAACGAGGGCTATTCGACGATGTGCGGCCACGCGACCATCGCGGTCGGCCGTTTTGCCGTCGATCGCGGCATCGTCGCGCGGACATCGCCGGAGACCCCCGGCGCGCCCGCGCCCGAGACGATCGTGAACATTCAATGCCCCTGCGGGCTGGTGCGCGCGCGGGTCGCCGCCGACGGCGCGGTCGCGTTCGAAAGCGTGCCGGCTTTCGCCTTCGCGCTCGATGCGATGGTCGACGTGCCTGGGTTCGGCGAAGTCAAAACCGATATCGGCTATGGCGGCGCGTTCTATGCGATCCTGCCGGCGGAACGGCTGGGGCTTTCGATCGATGCCCGGTTACGCGATCTGGTCGATGCGGCCGATGCGATGACCAAGGCGACGGCAAAACAGATCGCGCTCGCGCATCCCGAGGACAAGGATCTCGCCTTCCTCTACGGCACGATCCTGACGGATGGCGGCGATAGCGGCGGCGAGAGTGCTGGCCGGCCGTCCAAAAACATCTGCGTCTTCGCCGAACGCGAGGTCGACCGCAGTCCGACCGGCAGCGGCGTGACCGCGCGGATGGCGATCATGGCCGCGCGCGGCGATGTGGGCATGGACGAGACGCGCGCCTTCTCGAGCGTGACCGGCTCGGTCTTCACCGCGCGGCTCGTCTCGCATATCAAGACGGGCGATATCGATGCGGTACGCGTCGAGGTGTCGGGCCGCGCGCATTACACCGGCGAGAGCCGGTTTACGCTCGAACCCGGCGACGAGCTCGGCCAAGGGTTTCTGCTGCGCTGACCCCTCACCCTGCCCTCTCCCCCGTGCCGCGATCAGTCGCGGCCGGCCGCGACGTCCGGGGGAGAGGGTTTTTCACTGTTGCCGGCTACAATATCGAGAACAACACGGACTTTCCTCTCCCCCTCATCGAGGGGGAGAGGGTAGGGTGAGGGGGAGATCATCAAGGATGTTTGCCATGATTCCTGTTCATCCCGGAAAGATTCTGAAACGCGAAATCGCAGCCCGGAAATTGTCGGCCAACCAGTTGGCGCTGAGCCTGCGCGTGCCGTCGGGCCGCATCACGGATATTCTGAACGGCAAACGCGGTATCACGGCCGAGACTGCGTTGCGCCTGGGTCGATATTTCGGTAATTCGCCGACATTCTGGATGAACCTGCAGTCGCAATATGAACTGGCCGTCGTTGAGCGCGAAGCCGGCCGCAGGATCAACGCCGAAGTGGAGAATGCGGCATGAGCGGCCTCCAGCTCATACCCGCCCGCAAGGGCATCGCCGCCTGGGCGCGCAAGGGCCAGACGATTCGCATCGTGAACACGCACGGGACGCAGGTGGTCGATACCTGGGCGTTCAACGCCGACGATCCGCGCGAGTTCATGTCGATGGAACATAGCCGCGTGCAGATGCAGCGCGCGGCACCCAAGCCGGGTCTCGCCCTCGTCACCAACAAGCGGCGGCCGATCCTCACCATGCTGGAAGACACATCGCCCGGCGTGCACGACACGACGCTCGCCGCCTGCGACGTCTATCGTTACCAGCTTCTCGGCTGCAAGGATTATCACGACAACTGCACCGACAATCTGGCAACCGCGCTCGCCTCGATCGGCATCGAACTGCCGCTGACGCCCTGCCCGCTCAATCTGTGGGAAAATTCGCGCGCGATGCCGGATTATACGCAAGTGATCGAACCGCCGGTTTCGAAGCCGGGCGATCATGTCGCGTTCCGCGCCGAGATGGATATCGCGATCGTGTTCTCGTCCTGCCCGCAGGATCTGGTGCCGACCAACGGCGCCGACGGCATTCCGAAGGACGCGCATTTCGAGATCCTGTGACGGCGCTGGTCTCATCCTTCGACAGGCTCATCCTTCGACAGGCTCATCCTTCGACAGGCTCATCC
>JBBDMS010000009.1:0-7665 GCA_040878185.1 Dongiaceae bacterium
CCAGATGGTGCAGCTTCAGCATGTAGATGTAGCCGACCGTCACCTTGCGCTCGAACGAATCGCCCGAGCGACCGTCGGTCAGCGTGACCTGGCCCGACACGTCGAGACCGGCCTTCGCCAGCAGCTCGACGATGTTCTCCTCGCGCGCGCCATCGAACACCGGCGAGGCGACCGGCAGGCCTTCCCGCAGATTGCTCGCAAGCTCCATGAACTGCGCATCGTCGAGATCGGCGATCTGCGCCTTGTACATTTCGTCGCCATACAGCTCGCGGATATGCTTGCGCAGCTCCTGCACCTTGCCGTTGCTGGCAACCTGCTCGACGATCTCGCCGATCTGACGGCCGATATTCGCGCAGGCCCAGCCGAGATGCGTTTCGAGAATCTGCCCGACGTTCATGCGCGACGGCACGCCCAGCGGGTTGAGCACGAGATCGACCGGCGTACCGTCATCGAGATAGGGCATGTCCTGGACCGGAACGATCCGCGACACCACGCCCTTGTTGCCGTGCCGGCCAGCCATCTTGTCCCCCGGCTGCAGCTTGCGCTTCACCGCGACGAAGACCTTGACCATCTTCATCACGCCGGGCGGCAGTTCGTCGCCGCGCTGCAGCTTCTCGACCTTGTTCTCGAAGCGCGCCGTCAGCGCATCGATGCCCTCCTTGTAATGCTTCTTCAGGGCCTCGATTTCCGACATGCGCTTGTCGTTCTTCACCGTGACCTGCCGCCAGTGCGAGGGCGTGATGTCCGCCAGCACCTTGTCGGTCAGCTTGGTCTCGGGCTCCATCGCCTTGGGGCCGCTGACCGCATACTGGTTGATCAGCAGTTCCTTCAGCCGCGCATAGAAGCTGCGCTCGAGAATCGCCTTCTCGTCGTCGCGGTCCTTGGCGAGACGCTCGATTTCGGCCCGCTCGATCGCGAGCGCGCGCTCGTCCTTGTCGACGCCGCGGCGCGAAAACACTCGCACCTCGACGACCGTGCCGGACACGCCCGGCGGCAGCCGCATCGAAGTATCGCGAACGTCCGAGGCCTTTTCGCCGAAGATCGCCCGGAGCAGTTTTTCTTCCGGGGTCATCGGCGATTCGCCCTTCGGCGTCACCTTGCCGACCAGAATATCCCCCGGCCGCACTTCGGCGCCGATATAGACGATGCCCGCCTCGTCGAGATTGCGCAGCGCATCTTCGCCGACGTTCGGAATGTCGCGGGTGATTTCTTCCTGGCCGAGCTTGGTGTCGCGCGCCATCACCTCGAACTCTTCGATATGGATCGAGGTGAAGACGTCGTCCTTGACCAGCCGTTCGGAAATGAGGATCGAATCCTCGAAATTGTAACCCTGCCACGGCATGAACGCGACGAGCACGTTGCGGCCGAGCGCCAGTTCGCCGTACTGCGTCGACGGCCCGTCCGCCAGGATGTCGCCGGCCTTAACCAGTTCGCCGACCTTCACCAGCGGGCGCTGGTTGATGCAGGTGTTCTGGTTCGAGCGCTGGAACTTCAGCAGGTTGTAAATGTCGACGCCGGAGGTATCGCTGGACGTATCCTCCGTCGAACGCACCACGACGCGGGTCGCATCGACCTGGTCGACGATGCCGCTGCGCCGCGCCACGATCGTCACGCCGGAATCGCGCGCGACGGTTTCTTCCATGCCGGTACCGACGATCGGCGCCTCGGCCTGGATCAGCGGCACGGCCTGACGCTGCATGTTCGAGCCCATCAGCGCGCGGTTGGCGTCGTCGTTCTCAAGGAACGGAATGAGCGCCGCCGCGACCGACACGAGCTGCTTGGGCGAGACATCCATGTAGTCGATGTCTTCCGGACGGCCGAGCACGAGATCGCCGCCGCGCCGGCACGGGAGCAGGTCCGCCACGAAGCGGCCTTTCTCGTCGAGCTCGGCGTTCGCCTGCGCGATCGCGTAGCGGCCCTCTTCCATGGCCGAGAGATAGTCGACGTGCTGCGTCACCTGGCCCTTTTCGACCCGGCGATAGGGGCTCTCGATGAAGCCGTACTGGTTGATGCGCGCGTAGGTCGCGAGGCTGTTGATCAGACCGATATTCGGGCCTTCCGGCGTTTCGATCGGGCAGATGCGGCCGTAATGCGTCGGATGCACGTCACGCACCTCGAAGCCGGCGCGCTCGCGCGTGAGACCGCCAGGCCCGAGCGCCGAGAGACGACGCTTGTGCGTCACTTCGGAGAGCGGGTTGGTCTGGTCCATAAACTGCGAGAGCTGCGATGAGCCGAAGAACTCGCGCACCGCCGCTGCCGCCGGCTTGGCGTTGATCAGATCGTGCGGCATCACCGAATCGATCTCGACCGAGCTCATGCGCTCGCGGATCGCCCGCTCCATGCGCAGGAGGCCGATGCGGTACTGGTTCTCCAGCAGCTCGCCGACCGAACGCACCCGGCGATTGCCGAGATGGTCGATGTCGTCGATTTCGCCGCGACCGTCCTTCAGATTGCAGAGGGTGCGCACGATCGCGAGGATGTCTTCCTTGCGCAGAACGCGGATCGTGTCCTCGGCCTGCAGGTCGAGGCGCGAATTGATCTTCACGCGACCCACGGCCGAGAGATCGTACCGCTCGGAATCGAAGAACAGGCCCTGGAACAGCGCCTCCGCCGTATCGAGAGTCGGCGGCTCGCCCGGGCGCATGACCCGGTAGATGTCGATCAGCGCTTCCTCGCGGCTGGCGTTCTTGTCGATCGCCAGCGTGTTGCGGATGTACGGGCCGACATTGACGCTGTCGATCGCCAGCGTCGGCAGGACGGTGATCTTCACCGCCTCAAGTTCGACCAGGAGCTTCTCGGAAATCTCCTCGCCGGCTTCCGAATAGATCTCGCCGGTCGTTTCGTTGATCATATCCGAGGCGATATAGCGGCCGTACAGTTCCTCCGGCGCGACGAGCACGTCCTTGAGCCCGGAATCCTGCAGCTTGCGCGCGGTCCGCGGCGTCATCTTGGTGCCGGCTTCGGCGGCGACGTCGCCGGTCTTCGCATCGATCAGGTCGTGCATCAGCTTGACGCCGCGCATGCGGGTCGGATCGAACGCCGTCTGCCAACCCTTCTTCGAGCGGGTGAAGACGACCTTGTCGTAAAAGAAATCGAGGATTTCCTCGTTCGACATGCCGCCGAAACGCCGATCCTCTTCCGAGAGGTCCTCGCCCTTGGCCATCTTGGCGGCCGCGCGCGATCCCCAGAGGGCGAGCAACAGCGTCGTCGCCGGCAGCTTGCGGCGACGGTCGATGCGCACATGGGTGATGTCCTTGGCATCGAACTCGAAATCGAGCCACGAACCGCGATAGGGAATGACCCGCGCCGCGAACAGATACTTGCCCGAGGAATGCGACTTGCCGCGGTCGTGATCGAAGAACACGCCCGGCGAACGATGCATCTGGCTGACGATCACGCGCTCGGTGCCGTTGACGACGAACGTGCCGTTCGACGTCATCAGCGGCATGTCGCCCATGTACACGTCCTGCTCCTTGATGTCGCGGATCGAGCGCGCGCCGGTATCCTCGTCGACGTCCCATACGACGAGCCGCAGCGTCACCTTGAGGGGTGCTGCGAACGTCATGCCGCGCTGCTGGCATTCCTCGACGTCGTATTTCGGATCCTCGAGCTCATAGCGCACGAACTGCAGCTCGGCGCGCTCGGAAAAATCCTTGATCGGGAAAACCGAGTTGAAGACCTCCTGCAGCCCGCTCATACGCCGTCCATCGGGCGCAACACCGATCTGCAGAAAAGCGTCGTACGAGCTTTTCTGGACTTCGATCAGGTTCGGCATCCGCGTGATTTCCGGAATGCGTCCGAAGGTCTTGCGGATTCGCTTGCGACCGGTCAACGAAATTGTCATCGTGGTCCTCGTTCGTTTCTCAATGGCGCGGGCACCCGAAGCGCTGTCCCGTGTGCCGATCGGCGCCGGCTGCACCGGCCCCGCCTTTATGTACGTCGCCGGAGAACGCCGGCCCGTTCCGAACTTACGTGGCCGCCCCGGCGGCCCCTTCAGACGGCGCATGCCGCGCCGCCGCGGAACGCCTGTGCGCTCCGCGGCTGGTCACGGCTTGCATCGTCAACCCGACGAAGACGCGCAACGGGAGCTACTTGAGCTCCACCTTTGCGCCGGCATCCTCGAGCTTCTTCTTGATCTCTTCGGCCTCTTCCTTCTTCACGCCTTCCTTGACGGGCTTCGGCGCGGCCTCAACGAGATCCTTCGCTTCCTTCAATCCAAGACCCGTGATCGCGCGAACTTCCTTGATCACGTTGATCTTCTTTTCGCCGGCAGCGACGAGAACGACGCTGAATTCGTCCTTCTCTTCGACGGGCGCAGCAGCCGCACCGCCAGCCGCCGCGACGGCGACCGGTGCTGCAGCGGAGACGCCCCATGCCTCTTCCAGCTTCTTGCTCAATTCAGCCGCCTCGAGAACAGTGAGTTTCGAGAGTTCGGCTACGAGATTGTCCAAATCGGCCATGTCTTCTCTCCTGGCTTGAACGTCCTGACGTCAGGTTTCTTCAGATCGGCAACGGCTTCACGCAGCGTCGCTCTTGGTTGCGTAGGCCGAGAACACCCGGGCCAACTGAGCCGCCGGCGCCTGCAGCACACTCGCCACCAACGTGGCGGGCCGCTGCACGAGACCGGCAAGCTTTGCCCTCAGTTCGTCGAGCGATGGCAGGGTTGCCAGTGCCATGATCCCATCGAGACCCAGCATCTGACTGCCCATAGCGCCACCGATGACGGTGAGCTTCTCATTCTCCTTCGCATAACCCACCGCGACCCTGGCTGCAGCAATCGGATCTTTCGAATAGGCGATTGCCGTCGGACCGGTGAACAGGTCCGCCAAAGTCTCGAACTGGGTTCCCTCGAGCGCACGACGCGCGAGCCGATTTTTGGTAACGCGGAAACCGGCACCTGCCTCCAGCATCCGACGGCGCAGAACGGTCGACTCGGCGACCGTCAGCCCGACGGGGCGGGTAATCACCACCAGTTCGCTTTCGGCGAATGTCTGGTGGAGGCGGGTGACGACATCCTTCTTTTCGGATCGGTCCACGTGTCGTCTCCGATGCCTCGGACCGCCGACTGCCGCGCATGGCGCGCCGCCGGTCCGGTTGCGTCTGGACATCCCGGGTTGGCCCCGGAACGTCCGGTTCAGCCTGTCCCAGAAGTTCAAGCCATTGCGTTCCGAAGCCTCGCGGCATTCGGACGTTGCAACGGTTTGCCTCCCGTCTATGCAGGCGCCGCTCGGGCATTACATCCCGGGCCGGTTTCCCGACCCGGAGTACCTGCAGTCTCGGACAGGTCGACAGGAGCGGGACCGTAATCCCGTTCCTGCCCGCCGCCGCCTCCGTTACCGGATGCGGCGGGCTTTCATGTCAGGTGCGTTCCTGCGGTTGCTGTTGGAACGAACCCAGATCCAATTTCACGCCCGGACCCATCGTGGAGCTGACGCTCACCTTCTTGATGTATGAGCCTTTCGCTCCCGCGGGTTTGGCGCGGGTAATCGCATCGATGAAGGCGCGCACGTTTTCCTGCAGCGCCTCCAGCGTGAAACTCGCCTTGCCGACGCCGGCATGAACGATGCCGGACTTTTCGGCGCGGAACTCGACCTGCCCGCCCTTCGCCGCCTTCACCGCTTCGACGACGTCGGCGGTGACGGTGCCGAGCTTCGGATTCGGCATCAGCCCGCGGGGGCCGAGAATCTTACCGAGCCGGCCGACCACGCCCATCATGTCGGGCGTCGCGATGCAGCGATCGAAATTCATCTCGCCGGCCTGGATCTTTTCGGCGAGGTCTTCGGCGCCGACCAGATCGGCACCGGCCTTGCGCGCCTGTTCCGCCTTGTCGCCCTTGGCGAACACCGCAACGCGAACCGATTTGCCGGTGCCATGCGGAAGCTGCACGACGCCGCGCACATTCTGGTCCGCATGGCGCGTATCGATACCGAGATTCATCGCCACTTCGATCGTCTCGTCGAACTTCGCCGTCGCGCGTTCCTTTACCATCGAAACCGCTTCGTCGACCGGATAACCCTTGTCACGATCGATCTTGTCGTATGCGGTGCGGAGTCTCTTGCCTGGTTTTGCCATGATCGTTACTCCACCACCTCGATGCCCATGGAACGCGCCGAACCGCGGATCATCTGCGCCGCCGCATCGACATCGTGTGCGTTCAGGTCGGCCATCTTCTGTTTCGCGATCTCGCGAACCTGAGCCGTCGTCACGCTGCCGGCAAAGCCAAGGCCGGGCGTTTTGCTGCCTTTGTCGAGCTTCGCGGCGCGCTTCAGGAAGAAGCTCACCGGCGGCGTCTTGGTGACGAACGAGAACGAACGATCGGCAAAGACGGTGATGACCACCGGAATCGGCATGCCGACTTCGAGACCCTGGGTCTGCGCATTGAACGTCTTGCAGAACTCCATGATGTTGAGACCGCGCTGGCCCAGCGCCGGCCCGATCGGCGGCGAGGGATTGGCCTTCCCCGCCGGCACCTGCAATTTGATGTAACCGTCGATCTTCTTCGCCATGTCCTTACCTCAGTCGTTCCGGACGCCGGATCGTGCCGCCGCCGAAACCGCTGCTCCGTTCCGCCGTGGCGGCGCGAAGCGTTACCGGGGTGATGCGGTAAACGGCCCTGGCTGGCCTCCCGCAACGATGCGACCCGACGGAAACCCCAGAACCCGCCGGACGCCGTCTCGCAGTCAGAGCTTTTCCACCTGCGAGTATTCCAGTTCGACCGGCGTCGACCGGCCGAAGATCGAAACCGAAACCTTGAGCCGTCCGCGCTCTTCGTCGACATCCTCGACGAGACCGTTGAACGACGTGAACGGGCCGTCCGCGACGCGCACCTGTTCGCCGATCTCGAAAATGACCGACGGCTTCGGCCGCTCCACGCCCTCCTGCACCTGATGCAGGATGCGCTGCGCCTCTTCGTCGGAGATCGGCTGCGGCTTGCCGCGGCTGCCGAGAAAACCGGTCACCTTCGGTGTGTTCTTCACCAGATGCCAAGTCTCGTCGGTCATCTCCATGCGGCAGAGCACATAGCCCGGAAAAAACTTCCGCTCCGCATTCACCTTCTGGCCGCGCCGCAGCTCGACCACTTCCTCGGTTGGCACCAGCACTTCGGGCATCAGATCCTGCATGCCTGTCTTGGCGACCTGCTCGCGGATCGACTGCGCAACCTTGCGCTCGAAGCCCGAATAGACATGAACGACATACCAGCGATAGGCCATCGCTCAGCCTCCGAGCCCGAGAATCTGCCGAACGAAAAACGACAGCACGATATCCGCCAGCATGAAAAATATCGCCGACACGATGACCATGACGAACACCATGGCGGTGGTAATCAGTGTCTCCTTACGGGTCGGCCAGGTGACCTTGCGAACTTCCTGGCGAACTTGGGAGAAGAATTCCGTCGGGCTCGTTCTTGCCATCGTTCCTTGAACTCGTTGGTAGCTCGTTACCGGCTCCGGCACTGGCAGGAGTGGAGGGACTCGAACCCCCAGCCCCCGGTTTTGGAGACCGGTGCTCTAACCAATTGAGCTACACTCCTATCGCCATCCCGGGCTCGCGCCTTGCCGCCGAACGGCGTCGACCGGTCCGATACTCTTTAATAGGTTCCCGCCGACCGTTATTCGATGATGGAAGCGACGACGCCGGCACCGACGGTGCGGCCGCCTTCGCGGA
>JBBDMS010000010.1:0-37744 GCA_040878185.1 Dongiaceae bacterium
GCCCCGGGCCCGGGCGATGATCGACATGATCGAGCATATGCGGGCGACGGCGAAGGTCTGGTTCGCCCCGCTGGCCGAGATCGCGGCCCATGTCCAAAATCTAATGGCGGCGGGCCAGTGGACCCCGCGAACCGACGATCTCCCTTACCATCCGGGGCCGCTGCCGGAGTGGGATAAGTCAAGCTGGCGGCGGCCCTGAGGTGCCCGCGGCTTTGTGACCGCACGGGCGTATCAATGTTTCCGGGACGCATGGTAGCGTTTTCCAGGCCCATCGGCGGGGCGTCCGTCCGGGCCCAAACTGTGGTCACAGGGAGGACCTCATGCGAAAAGAAATACTGCAGCGGACGGCGCTGTCGCGCCGGCAACTGGCGAAGACGGCGGCGGCCGCCGGGCTGGCGCTCGTCACCATGCCGGTCGTGATGAAGCCGGCGCAGTCGGCCGGCGGCGTTACCTATCTCACCTGGTCGGGTTATGAGCTGGAAGGTTTCCACACGCCGTTCATCGAGAAATATGGCGGCCCGCCGGATTTCGCGATCTTCGCCAATCAGGAAGAAGCGGTTCAGAAGGTCAATGGCGGTTTCACGCCCGACCTCGTGCACCCCTGTTCGGAGACTGTCATCCGCTGGCGTCAGGCCGATCTGATCCAGCCCTTCGATCTTTCCAAGATCGACGCGTGGGACGATATCTGGCCGGACCTCAAGGGCCTTAAGAACGCCTCAGACGATCAGGGCAATGTGTTCTTCATTCCGTGGGAATGGGGCAACTCGTCGATCCTCTATCGCACCGACATGGTGGACGTGGAGGAAGAGTCGTGGAACATGATGTTCGACGAACGCTATGCCGGAAAGATCTCGATGTATAACGAGGCGGCGGCGGCGGTCGAAATTGCGGCCCAGGCACTCGGCTACACCAACATCTTCACGCTCGACGATACGCAGCTTGAGGAAGTGAAGAAGATGCTGGTCAAGCAGCGCGAGATTTCGCGCTTCTACTGGAACAGCCAGAGCGAAGTCGAACAGGCGATGTCGTCCGGCGAGATCGTCATTGCCTATGCCTGGAACGACGCGCTGCTCAATCTGACGGAGCAGGGCATTCCGGTGAAGTATGCCGTGCCGAAGGAAGGCATCCGCACCTGGGTCTGCGGCCTCGTCCATACCAACGTCGGCACCGCGGATACCCAGGCGGTCTACGATTGCATCAACTCGATGCTCTCGGTCGGGAGCGGCGTATCGTTGATGACCGAGTTCGGTTACGGCCACTCGAACAGCAAGGCCTTCGCCGAAGTCGATCCGGCCGTGCTGGAAAGCCTCGGTATTGCCGACCCGACCAAGATCATGTCGACCTCGATCTTCCTCGAGGGCGAGGAACCGCCCTACGATCAGCTCTATATCAAGATCTACGAAGACGTGATGGCCGGGCTGTAACCGGTTGATCGATTGTTAAAAAAATCGGCCGGCCGGAGCGATCCGGTCGGCCGTTTTCTTTGCGGGCAACAATGCGGTCACGGACCGCTCAGCCCTGCGCGATGCCCCAGATCTCGACCCGCACGTCGTCGGTATGCATGTGCGGCTGCGGCACCAGGGTCATCGGTGGCAAAGGTCCGTCGACCGTATCGGCGATCGCCGCCGCGAACGCGCGGGTTTCGTCTTCGCTGCCCCTGGATGTGAAGTAACAGACCAGCAGCCGATAGTCGCGCGAGGAGCGATCGAAACCTTCGACGATGTCGTTACAGAGACCCATCGTGAAACGGGTCTGCTTCAGAAGATCGAACGGGTAGATCGCCGGGTCGGCGCTTGAGCCGCGATCGAACGGCACCTGGCCGCCGGTCCAGATCTGGTCACGCAGACGGATTCCCTGCCGGTAGGGCAGCGGCAGCGACCAGTCCCACACACTGTCCGGCCAGCGATCCTCGCGCGGGATGTATTTGTTGTGCAGGCCGTTATCGGCGCGCATCGCCATGACCTCGATCTTGGTCAGCGCGCCCGTGGGCTCGAGCACATGGCAGGGCACGACCGTCGCGACCGGACCCGGCTCGCGGAAATGACTGGCGCGCGCCGCGGCGAGCGGTGCCCAGGCCTGATGCGTCGTACCGAAATAATAGCCTTCCATCTTGATCGCATCCTGCGGACCGGCGCCGAGATGGAACAAGGTCGCATCGATGTCGTTCATGATCGCATGCGACTGCGCAACCGGATCGTCCGGATGCAGCAACGCGCCGTCTTCGTCGATCGCAGCACGCAGGGGCGCCGTCACGAACTCGCCGGCGCGCAACCCGACGGTATAGACCGGATGTTCGAACCGGGCGGCAACCGATTTCGGCACGGCGCGCGTGACGGCGTGCGCACGCGGTCCATGACGCCAGCCGACGATGGCGATCGCCTGGATCTGGATTGTCTGTCCGGCAAAGGGTTGCAGCGGGACCGGCAGCAGGCTCATGGCCGGCATCGGGTTGAACGGGAAATGGCGCTGGAGGTCGGCGCGCAGCGACCATTCGTCGAGCCCGGCATTCGGGCTGTAATAGACCTTGAGCCGCGCGACATCGCCAAGCCCGGCATTTTCGGCCGCGAGGGCGCTGCGCAGATTGCTCATCGCCCCGCCGATCTGTGCCGGCAGATCGCCCGTGTGACGGATCCGCCCGTCGGCCGCCACATCGCCGGCGCCGCCGACGAAGACCGTGCTGCCGATCCGCGCGGCCGTCACGTGGCGCTGCTCCAGCGCGAGTTGCCAGCCGGCTTTCATCATTGCCATGGGATCTCCTTTTGCCGGCCGTTGCGACGACAGCCCGTCCTGGGCGCGCCGATCGGGGCCTGCGTTATGGTACCGGAACGACCGGCGTCAGATAGGGTGCTATGGCCTGATCGGGGCTGGCGGCCATCGCGGGCACCTGATGCGATATGGCCGGCAGGCTCTTGAGATACGTGGCGAGCGCCAGCGCGTCTTCGTCCGTGAGGAAACCGTAAGAAGGCCAGGGCATGAGCGGAAACAGTTCGCGTCCGTCCGGCCGGACGCCGGTGCGCACCGCCGCCACGATGTCCTCGACACTCCAGCTTCCGATACCGGTTGCGACATCCGGCGTCAGGTTCGGCGGGTAGAAGATGCCAACCTCCGGAATGTGAAACCCGATATCCGATCCACCGAGAAACTGCCCGAGATCGGGCTTGCCGGCCAGCGCGCCGGGCGTGTGGCAGCCGGTGCAGTCCATGATGTTGGCGAGATACTCGCCGCGCGCCAGAACCTCGTCCGCATCGGCCGGCGTTGCCAGGAGAGGTGACAGGGCAGCCAGCGTGGTGGCCGCTGCGAGCAGGCGGCGCAGCGAAAAACGGGCAGTCATTGCGGATTATCCTCCGGTCGATAAGGCCGCTGTGCCACGGCCGGCGCGGACTCTAAAGCTTGCGTCTTGCGGTTCGCAAGCGCCTCGATGATCCTGCAACAGGCGGATCGATCGGGCAGGGGCAGATGGCAGACGATATCGTCGTCGCATTGCGGAAAGTGCTGGGCGACAGCGCGGTCGAGAGCGGCGATGCGATCGGCCGGCGCTATTGGTGCGATGCGACGGGCGTCGCGCCGCATTCGCCGCTGGCCCTGGTGCGGCCGCGGACGACCGACGAGGTCGCATCCATCCTGCGGCTCTGTAACGATCGCCGTCAGCCGGTGATCGCGCAGGGCGGATTGACCGGGCTTGCGGGCGGCGCAACGCCGCGGGGCGGCGAGATCGCGCTCTCGCTGGAGCGGATGGCGGGCATCGAGGAGATCGACACGGCCGCCGCGACGATCACCGTCAAGGCCGGGACGCCGTTGCAGACCGTGCAGGAGGCCGCGGCGGATGCCGGGTTCATGCTCGGCCTCGATCTCGGCGCGCGCGGCTCGGCGCAGATCGGCGGCAATATCTCGACCAATGCCGGCGGCATCCGCGTCATCCGTTATGGCATGACGCGCGAGCAGGTGCTCGGCCTTGAGGTGGTGCTGGCCGACGGCACGATTCTCGCCAGCCTCAACAAGATGCTGAAAAACAACGCGGCCTACGATCTGAAGCATCTCTTCATCGGGTCGGAGGGCACCCTCGGCGTGGTGACCCGCGCGGTCCTGCGGTTGCATCCGCGGCCGGCCGATCTGCTGACCGCGCTCTGCGCGCTGCCCGACTATGAATCGGTCGTTGCCTTCCTGCGCCATGCGCAACAGGCGCTCGGGCAGGTGAGCGCGTTCGAGGCGATGTGGCTCGATGCCTATGATTTTGTCGCGAGCCGGCGCGAGGGCACGCCGCCGATGCCGTCGATCCATCCTTTCTATGTGATCGTCGAGCATGCCGGGACCGATCCCGACGCCGATGCGCAGGCTTTCGAGGCGATGCTGGCGGCAGCACACGAACGCGGGTTGCTGATCGACGTCACGGTCGCGCAATCGGAAAAGCAGGCGCGCGCCATCTGGGCGATCCGCGAAGGCATCGCCGAATGGGAAAATGTCGCCGGTCAGATCCATCTCGATGTCAGCCTGCCGATCGGCGCGATCGGCGATTTCGTCGAACAATGTCGGGCCCGCCTCGCGGCTGGCTGGCCCGATCTGGTGGCGACTTTTTACGGCCATATCGGCGACAGCAACCTGCATGTCAGTCTTGCGCCCGGCACAGACGACGAGGGAACAAGGCATGGCGCCGAGACGGCGGTTTACGACACGGTGCGCAATTTCGGCGGTTCGATTTCGGCTGAGCACGGCATCGGCACGCTGAAGCGCGATTTTCTGGCCTATTCGCGGACGCCGGCCGAACTCGCGCTGATGCGCACGCTCAAGGCCGCGCTCGATCCGAACTTCATTCTCAATCCCGGCAAGGTGCTGTAGCGGGTCGGCGGGCCGCGTTTCCGCCAGAGCCGGTCGCGCGGCGGCCTGCGCATGCCAGTGCTGACGGGCAGGATCGCTCTGCCGTCTTCCGGCTGCGACCGAATGCGGGTTTGACGCTCACGGCCTCTCGCGTATGAAATCGGGTCGGGCATCGCTGAGGATCGGGCAGGGCGCGGAAGCCGGCCGACGAAGGAATTATCATGGACGACCGCGCAATCGAAACGCCCGTCGCCGATCCGGTGGCGGCGCAGTTTCCGGATACCGCTCCCCGGCTTGCCGCCTGGGCCGGGCGGCTGCGCGCGCTGCGCGAGAACCGGGATGCCGCACCCCTCGAAAGCCCCGTCGATCTGCTCGCCAACGAGATTTCGGCGGCGATCGACAGCAGCGAGATCGGCGTCTTCGATCTCGATCGATCGATCCGCGCGCTGACGCTCAAGGCCTTTCTGGCACGGGCCGCGCGTCTCCGCCGCTATCTCGGCGAGGTCGATCCGGAGAAAAACGAACAGAGCCTGCGTGTATTGATCCGCGGGCTGATGAAGGACGGCAGCGGCCGGCAGGTTCCTTTCGAAACCTTCCGCCGCACGGTCGAGGCGGAGCGGATCGGCATCGTGCTGACCGCGCACCCGACTTTCGCGCTCTCGGCCGAGCTCACTCAGACTTTGGCGACGCTGGCGGCGGGTCGCGATGCGCAGGGGCGGATGCTCGATCCGGCCGAGCGCCGCGCCGCGGAATCCGCCGCCGCGCGCGCCCGGCACGGGCTGCCGGACGGCATTACGCTCGAGAAGGAACGCGAGGCGGCCGGCCTCGCGATCGGCCATCTGCACAATGCGCTGGCGCGGCTCTATCTGATTTTGCTGGACGAGGCGGCGAATGCCTATCCGCGCGAATGGCGCGCTTTGGTACCGCGCCTCGTCACCGTTGCGAGTTGGGTCGGCTTCGATCTCGACGGTCGCAACGACATACGCTGGTTCAACACGCTGGAGGCGCGACTCGATCTTGCGGCGCGCCAGCTTGCCCGCTATCGCGACGCAGCCGGCCCGACCGACGATCCCGAGGGTGTACTCGCGACGGCCTGCGAACAGACCGAAGCGATCGTGGCGGCGCTGCGCGACAGCGACGGGAATTCGGACACGCTGGCGCCGATTCTGCGCGTATTGGCGGAAAGCGCCGATACGCGGTTTGCCGATCCGGCGCCGATCCTCGAGAGCCTCGACGCGGCGATCGAGGCGGCGAGCGACGTCGATGCGCTCGATCTCGCGGTGCTGCGCGCCGATGCCGCCAATTTCGGCACGGGGTCGGCCCACATCCATGTGCGGCTCAATGCGGCGCAGATCCACAACGCGGTGCGGCACGATATCGGGTTCGACGGCGATCCCAACCAGCCGGGTCAGCGGCGGCGCAATCTCGCCGAACTTGAGCAGCGCTTCGCCAGCATGCAACCGATGTCGGTCAATTTCGGTTCCATCATGACCGAATCGATGTCCGGCCGCCGGCTGTTCATGCTGGTTGCGCAATTCCTGAAGCATATCGATCGCAAGACGCCGATCCGGTTCCTGATCGCCGAATGCGATTCGCATTTCACGGTTCTGGCGGCGCTCTATCTCGCCCGGCTGTTCGGCGTTGCCGACCGGCTCGACATTTCGCCTTTGTTCGAAACGCCCCAGGCCTTGCGGCATGGCCACGACGTGATCCGCGATCTGCTGGCGAACGAGGAGTATCGCGCTTATCTGCGCGGACGCGGCCGGCTCTGCATCCAGACCGGCTATTCCGATGCCGGCCGCTATGTCGGGCAGCCGGCTGCGGCACTCGCGGTCGAGCGGCTGCGAATCAAAGTCGCGGAAGCACTCGCCGAGGCCGATCTGCCCGGGATCGGATTGCTGATCTTCGATACGCATGGCGAATCGATCGGCCGGGGCGCGCATCCCGACAGCTTCATTGCCAGGCTCGACTATATCGACACGCCGGAATCGCGGCTTCGCTTTGCCGGGTACGGGCTCGCGGTGAAACAGGAGCTCTCGTTCCAGGGTGGCGACGGCTACGCGCTGTTTGCCAATCCGGCGCTCGCCTTTGCGACGCTGACGCGCCTGGTCGAGCACGCGCTGACGCCGCCGGTCGAGCGGCCCGATCCGTTCTATCGCGAGACCGATTACTCGCTCGATTTCTTCGTGACGATCAAGGAGTTCAACGAAGGGCTGATCGACGATCCGAATTACGCGACATTGCTCGGCGCATTCGGCACCAATCTGCTCTATCCGTCGGGATCGCGCCCGTCGCGCCGCCAGACCGACAGCGGCAAGGCGGCCGAGATGCCATCGCCGCGCCAGCTTCGGGCCATTCCCCACAATGCCGTGCTGCAGCAGATGGGCTATCTCGCGAACAGTCTGGGCGGGGTCGGGCGGGCGATGGCGCTCGATCTCGACCGGTTCGTCGAGATGCACGAACAGTCGCCGCGCCTGCGTTCACTGGTCGCGCTGGCCGCCGCTGCGCGCAAAGTCAGCAGCCGCGATGCGCTGGTTGCCTATGTATCGCTGCTCGATCCCGTGAGCTGGCTGCTATTGGCGGCGACCGACAAAAACGGCAGCCGACGCGAGGAATTGCGCCGCGTTGCGGAGATGCTGAACGAGATCGGTCGGTTCTCGCGCATGAACCGGATGCTCCGGATGTTTCTGCAGGACGATATCGACCTCGCGGACGGTCTCGCGCGGGCCGACCGGCCGCTCGAATATTCGGAGACGCAAGCCGATGTCGAACTCCTGCACGCGCTGCGCATTGCACTGATCCGGCAGATTTTTCGCCTGACGGCGCGGCTGCCGCGATTCTCGAGCCGAGCCGACTTCACGGTCGACGACGTGCTGGGCGATCTGCTGCATCTCGGCGTGCCCTCGGCGACCCGCCAGCTTCGGGTGACGTTTCCGGCCGCCGCCGCATCGGTCGACGATGAGGCGTTCGGCGAGCCGGCCAGTTATCGGGCCGAGGGCGAGCGCGGCTATGCGCGGGAGCATCGCATGCTGTTCGACCCGCTCGATGCGTTGCATGATGATGTGCGACGCATCAGTGTCGCCGTCATGCATTTGATGGGGGCGGTCGGTTGAACTCGCGCAGACGACGCCCAACTGACTGACGGTCGGGCGCGCAATCCACCGGTATCGCGCGAGTAACAAGGTTTCGCAGAGGAGCGACATTATGCAGGGCAAGGAAATCGGTCTCATCGTCGGCGCCGGCGAAGGGTTGAGCGCGGCGGTTGCACGCATCATGGCGCGCGAGGGCATGGCGGTCGCGCTGGCGGCGCGCAGCCCCGACGATCTCGGCGAGCTGGCGAAGGAAACCGGCGCAAAGACCTATGCCTGCGACGCGTCCGATACGCGTCATGTCGCGAACCTCTTTGAGAATGTCGACCGCGATTTCGGCACGCCGAACTGGGTTCTCTACAATCCGAGCCGGCGCTCGCGTGGGCCGCTGGTCGATCTCGACCCCGAAACGGTGAAGCAGGATATCCTTGTCACCTGCTTCGGCGGGTTTCTCGTCGCGCAGCAGGCGGCCAAGCGCATGGTGAAGGCCGGCGGCGGCAGCATCTTTTTCACCGGCGCCTCGGCCAGCGTGAAAGGCTATGCGCGCTCGGCGCCGTTCGCGATGGGCAAGTTCGGGCTGCGCGGCCTCGCGCAGAGCATGGCGCGCGAGCTCCAGCCGCAGAATCTGCATATCGCGCATTTCGTGATCGACGGATCGATAGCGCCGCGCGGCGGCAACGGCAAGGACGACCGGCTCAATCCGGATTCGATGGCCGAGACTTACCTCGCGATCCACCGCCAGCATCGCAGCGCCTGGACATGGGAAATCGAACTCCGCCCCTGGACCGAGACGTTCTGATGCGTCTGCGGCGATGATCGCAGGGCTAACGCCGTCATGACGATCCTCGAAACCGATCGTTTGTTATTGCGCCGCTTCGTGCCGGGCGATTTGGACGATCTGCACGCGATCTACAGCGATCCCGAGGTGCGACGGCATTTTCCGGAAGGCGTACTCAGCCGCGACGAGACGCTGGAAGAGCTGGAATGGTTTCTCGACGGCCATCCCGATCGCCCGGAGCTTGGTCTCTGGGCAACCATCCACAAGCCGAGCGGCCGGTTCATCGGCCGCTGCGGGCTGCTGCCCTGGACCATCGAGGACCGGATCGAAATTGAGGTCGCTTATCTGCTGGCGCGGGATTACTGGCGACAGGGTCTCGGCGTCGAAATCGCGCGCGGGCTGGTGCGGCATGGCTTCGAGCAATTGAAGCTTCCGCGCCTGATTTCGCTGATCGCACCGGAGAACCTCGCCTCGCAGCGCACCGCCGAGAAGGCCGGCCTCGCCTTCGAACGCGATATCGTGCTCGACGATATGCGCTGCCGTCTCTATGCGATCGCGAATCCGGCTGAACGATAGCAAGTCATGCGGCGCGCATATCCAGCGCACGCATGATGCACCTGTCGAGCGATGGCCGACGCAAAGATGCCGCCTCAGCCTTCGACTGGTCCCAGGATGAGGCTACCGCGTGTGCCGAAGCTTAAGCGCCCTTCGACTTGATCGCGTCGCGAATCTCTTCGAGCAGCACTTCCTGACGCGGCGGTGCGGCGGGAGCGGGCGGCTGTTCGCGCTTCAGCCGGTTGATCTGCTTGATCACCAGGAAAATCGCGAAGGCGACGATCAGGAACTGGATCATGGTGTTGATGAAGACACCATAATTCAGTGTCGCAGCTCCGGCCTCCTGCGCCGCGGTGAGGCTCGGATACTCGCCGCCCGAAAGCGTGACGAAGAAGTTGCTGAAGTCGATGCCGCCAAGCAGCAGCCCGATCGGCGGCATGATGATGTCGTTGACGAGCGACGTGACGATCTTGCCGAAGGCCGCGCCGATGACGACGCCGACCGCAAGATCGATGACGCTGCCGCGCATCGCAAATTCACGAAATTCCTTGAGCATCGCGAACCCCCTGGATGTTCGGTCGCCGGGCCGGCACCCCATTACCGCCGGAGTGTCGGGCGTCGTCAAGCGGTGGCGCGCGACGCCGCGTCAGCCGCTGGTTCGCAGATAATAATCGTACTCGGCCGGCGGAATGATCGCCCGTAAACCAACGGTTTCGAGTCGCCTGGCCTCGGCATAGAGCCGGCAGAATTCAGCACCCAGATAGGTTGGCAGCACCTTCGCGCTGCCGAGTTTGGCGAGTGCGGTATCGAGTAGAATCGGCAATTCTGGATCGCCTTCCTCGGGCACGGGACCAACGATCGGCTCGGGCGGCGCGATGCGCTGGGTCAGCCCGTGATGGATTCCGGCGAGCACGGCGGCGAGGGCAAGATGGACCTGCGCGTCGGCCCCGGCCATCCGATGTTCGAGCCGGCGCGCTTCGAGCGGGCCCGAGGGGATGCGAATCGCGACACCGCGATGATCGAGCGCCCACCATTTGCCGGTCGGCGCGAACTGGCCCGGTGCGAGGCGACGATAGGAGTTGTTGTTGGGTGCGAAAAAGGCCATCGCCTCGGCCATCGTGTCGAACAGCCCGCCGACAGCATGCTGCAGCGGCTGGTTCTGCATCGCCTCGCCCGCCGCGAAGAGATTCTGTCCGTCGCGATCGAGCAGGCTCACATGAAAATGCAGCCCGCTGCCCGCGCCGTCGACATAGGGCTTCGCCATGAAGGTGGCTTCCATGCCGTGGCGCCGCGCGACATTGCGCACCGTCCGCTGCAATAGCTGGCCTTCGTCGGCGGCGCGCATCGCATCCGGCTTGTGCCGCAGGTTCACTTCGAACTGTCCGCCGGAATATTCGACGATCATCGTGCCGGGCGAGAGGCCCTGTATTTCGGCGGTGCGCGAGAAATCGGTGGCGATATCGGAGATCGATTCAAGTTCGGACAAACCGAAGCTGTGGTTAAGCGGCATGCGCCGGCCGGTGCCGGGCGCGATCGGTGGCTGCGGCGCCCCGTCCGGCGCGCGCTCGCGGTCGATCAGGAAAAATTCGAGTTCGACGGCAACGACGGGCGTGATGCCAAGCGCGTCGAAGCGAGTGAGCACCCCCGCCAGCACCTGCCGCGGGTCGGTCGGTTCCGGGCTGCCGTCTGTGCGCCAGAAGCTGCACAGCACCTGCGCGATGTCCGGGCCGAGCCAGGGCGTCGGCGCCAGCGTACCGGCGACGGGGCGGAAGCACTGGTCGGGATCGCCATCGGAATTGCCGCGGCCGAAGGGATCGTCGGTATGACCGGTGACCGAAAGGGTGATCGCCGAAACCGGGCCGTGCATACCCTGTGCATAGAGCCCCGGCGCATCAGCAATCGGAATGCGCTTGCCGCGCAGGACCCCCGAAATGTCGCAGAACATAACGTCGAGAAAGGCGGCTTCGGGATGCCGCGCCAGAAACGCGGCCAGTTCGTCGGTCGGGCCCACCGGAGCTCCTGCCTGGGGTCGGGGAGGCGGCAGTTCGCCCGACCGGCCGCTGCCCTGTCAACCCAGCCGGATGTGCGGGCAGCGGGCCCTGCGGGTGGTGCATGCCGCCCCTGCGCCCGATCCGGTTGCCGAAACCCGCCGACTCCTTCAAGAATGCGGCCGCAAACGGAGGCCCCTATGAATCGGCTGCTCTCTATTTCCATCCTCGGCGAACCCGGCGTCATGCGGCGCGAGGTATTCGACGGGTTCGAGGACGGTCGGACCGATTGGGACTGGATCGCCTCGCGGCTGCGCGAGCGCGGGCTTGAGGGCAAGGTCGAGATCGACGGCGTCGATGCGAGCCTCGGCGAAGCCCTGCCGTCGCCCGATCGCTATGACGGGGTGATCGTTGGCGGCAGCATCCATAATGTGAACGAGGGGCGCGACTGGCAGCTCCGTACTATCGAGTGGCTCGGCGACTGGCGCGAGACCGGGAGGCCGCTCTTCGGAATCTGCGGCGGCCATCAGATGGCGGCCGTTACGCTCGGCGGCAAGGTCGACCGGATGAACGGAACGGCGTTTTCGGAGACGGGCAAGCTCGATCTGACCGAAGTCGGGCGCAACCACTTCCTGTTCGACGGCGTTGGCGAAGCGGAGCCCGCGGTTCATTTCGGGCATTTCGATCACGTCAGCCGGCTGCCCGACGGCGCAAATCTCCTGGCAACATTCAAAGGTGTGGTGGCAACGCTCGATCTCGGCGGCGACTGGTACACGACGCAGTTCCACCCCGAATCCACGGGGCTCGGCATGGTGGTTGCGTGGGACGGCGCGATTGCGCCCGATGCGCTGCGCTATCGCGAGACGCCGGACGGCGGCCGGATCATCGAGAATTTTCTGCGCGGCACCGGGCTCGTCTGATCGATCGCGGGCGCTACGCTTCGTAGCGAACCGCGCCGCCGACGATCGTCATTGTCGTCTGCACGTTCCTGATATCGTCTGGATCGATCGCGAAGGGATCGCGATCGAGCACCGCGAAATCGGCGAGCTTTCCGGGCTCGATCGAGCCTTTGAGATTTTCCTCGAAACCCGCCCAGGCACCGAGCGTCGTGTAGGCGTGCACGGCCTCGGTCACAGTGATCGCCTCGCCGGGGCCGAAATCCTGCCCGGTATCGGTTTTCCGCGTGACCATGGCGCCGATGATTTCCCACGGATTGGTCGAACAGATCGGCGCGTCGGAATGGCCGGGGGCGGGGATGCCGGCATCGATCAGGCTGCGATGGGGGAACATCCAGCTCATCGCCTGCGAACCGCGATTGGCGATATAGGCATCGCCGAGGGAGTACATGAAGCCGGTCGCCGAGGAATCGACCGCCCCGAGCTTGCGAATGCGCTCCATGATCGTCGGCGTTACATAGCAACAATGCTCGACGCGGCTGCGATGATCCTTGACCGGATGGGCCTCGAGTGCCGCCTCGATCGCATCGAGTGCGAAATCGATGCCGCGATCGCCGAGCCCCTCGACGCAGACGCGCAAGCCGGCTTTATGCGCGCGGACGACCTGCGGAATGAGTTCGTCGGCTTCGTAGAGCAGCATGCCGTAATTCGGTACCGGTTCGCCGGGAACCGCCGTACCGACATAGGGCTCGTAATAGGCCGCAGTGCGGCCGCTGGTCGAGCAATCCGGACACCATTCGACGCCGACGATGCGGATCCATTCGTCGCCGAAACCGGTGCGGATGCCGGCCTTGATGTAGGTATCGACCAGGGCTTCGTCGCGCCCGTCGAGGATGATGCCGATGCGCATCGCGAGCCGGTCCGCCTCGCGCAGCCGCTGATAGGCCTGGATCGCCTTGCCCTGCGTCAGTGAATTATGCAGCGACGTGACGCCGTGGCGCAGATAGAGATCGAACACTTGCGGCAGGCCGGTTTCGTAATCCTCGACGCGGTAGTCGCGCTTCATGCGCGAATCCAGATCCCAGGCCGCCATCTCGCGAATGACGCCGGTCATGCGTACGGTCGCCGGATTGCGATCGTAGCGGCCGTGGCGCGGGTCGGGTGCATCCTCGGCGACGCCAAACATACGCAGCGTGGCTGAATTGACGATCGCGATATGGCCATCGGTGCGATAGAGCCAGACCGGAATGCCATGCGACACGGCATCGAGCTGATCGATGGTCGGATAGCCACCGCATTTCTGGTCGTTGTAGCCGAAGCCCCGGAACATATCGCCCGGCTTCATCCCGGCGGTTTCGCGTTCGACCATGCGCAGCATGTCGTCGATCGAACGTATCTGCGGCCAGCCGATCTGGCGCCAATGCAGCAGGTCGATCGCGTGGTGATCGGGATGGCAGTGGGAATCGACAATGCCCGGTACCAGGGTTCGCCCGGCAAGATCGATCTTCTGCGTATCCCGTCCGCCAAGGGCGGCGATCTCGCGATGGGTGCCGACGGCGAGAATGCGGCCCTGCCAAATCGCCACCGCCTCCGCGGCCCGGTTCGCCCCGTCCATGGTGGCGATTCGACCGCCCGTAATGATCAGATCCGCTGTCACAGCCTGTTATGCCCTCTGGTAGAGTTTCTTTTCACTCCAAACGCTTGCGGGCTGCGGCAGACGCCACAGAAAAGCCACAAGCCGGGTCGGGAGGCATACCTCATAGTTAACTCGTGATCGGCGGATGGTCCTCATGCCCTGCCCCCGCCGATTCTACCGGTCGCTTCACCCCCACAACGGGCCGATTGGGGTGCTGCCGACCGGGCCCACACGCTGGACTGGCCCCGTCACCCTCAAGGTGGCGGGGCCTTCCGCTTTTCTGGGCCCCGGATACTGCCCTGACGCCCTAGCTCAAGCCATAGGCCTCGCGGGCTCTGCAGGGCTGGAAAAGCCATTGCGGTCGTTATGTGCGGGAAACCGGGCCGGGCGCCTATCGCCGTAGCTGGTCAGGAGTCGTTGTTGCGCTCGGCGCTGACGGAAAGCGAGCCGGGGCCGTCCGCCGCCGCGCCCTCGCCGGTATCCTGGGCACCGCCCGTCGCCCCATCGCCCGTGTCGATGCCGCCGCTGTTGATGCCGGGCCCGCTCGCCGTATCGGTACCGGCAACGCCGGTGTTGCTGCGGCTGTTGCTATTGCCCGGTGACGGGGTCGTCTGCGCGATCACGGGATCGTCGATCGCCAGTGACTCGATCCGCGCCAGTGCCTGATCCCTGTGCATGCCGGGCGGCAGGGCCGGGTCGTAGAGCAGGCGGATCAGTGTCCGATCGAGCGCGGTCAAATGATCATCGATCGAAAGATCGTTGAAGATCGAAGGGAACACTTCTTCGGAATCATTCGGCAGGCCCAGCACCTGGGTCATTTCTTCGACGATGCAGGCATCGAGCTTGCCGGCCGATGCGGCGCGATCGGTCGGAATTCCGATGACGGCGCGCTTGATTTCCGATTCACTGTTGACCGAATAGATGCCGAAACACAGCGTTTTCGCGACCCCGCTGCTGTCCTTGACCAGCGGGGGATGATAATCGACGACCGACTGGATCAGTCGGTCGTCGCGATCGAACACCATGAAGAAATTGGCTTCCGCCGGGTCCATGACGATACGGCTGTCGAGCCCGGTCAGAAAGCGGATATCGACAAGATGGCTTTCGACGAGGCGCTCATAGAGCGTCGGGTCGCCGGCGCGGATGTCGAGATAGACGTTAATCGGGTCGACCCATTTGGTAACCCGCTGGTCGAGCGTCTGATCGAATTCGGCATGGAAGACGATCCGGTCGAAGCTGTCGACGACATAGCGGATATCCTCCGTGCCGCCGGCCCCGGTTGCGAAAACCAGGACGAGGGAACCACACAGGCCTTTAACCGCCGATCTGATGCACCGTCGAATCATAGATCCCCGCGCCCAAGCTAACCCGGATTCAGCCAGAAATACGGCCGGAAGTCACGTCACGATCCTGTATCCCCGGGCTATCCATCCGGATGTGTGGCGCGGCTATCCGCCGTTCATCCCAGCCAAGCGGCGTCCTGTCGCACCTCAATCAGGGTAGGTCCGTTGGCGGCAAACGCTCCGGTCAGGGCATCGTGAAGGCCGCCGGCACTCTCCGCCCGAACCGCATTGGCCCCGAACGCACGCGCCAAAGCCAGGTAGTCGGGATTGCGCGGTTTGACCCCGAGTTCGGGAATTCCGAGCCTGACCATGTCCTCGGCAATCTGGCCGAGCGCATCATTGTTCCAAAGAAGGATCGCGAGGGGCATCTTAAGTTCGACTGCCGTCGCGAGCTCCTGCACGGTGAACAGGAACCCCGCATCGCCCGCCATCGCAACGGTGGGGCGTTCGGGCGTCGCGAGCTTGGCGCCGATCGCCGCCGGCAACGCATAGCCGAGCGTCCCGAAACCGTTCGGATGAAACCAGCGGCGCGGCTGCGACATCGGGAAATGATAGTTCCCGGTATAGGCGATCTGGGTCATGTCCGTCGCGAACGTGCCGTTCTCGGGGACGGCCTTGCGCATCGCATCGAGCACGCGGACATGCTTCATCTGCAATGGCGTACGCTCGGCCGCGTTGCGCCGGCGGATCTCGTCGCGTGCGCGGGCCCGCGAGTTCGACGGCTGCTTGCGCGCGACGGCCGCGGCCAGCGCCTCGATGCCGATGCCGGCGTCGCCGAGCAATGTTGCGTCCGGCTTGTAGTCGCGGGTCAACGTCGGCCGGTCGATATCGATGCGCACGATGCGGCCGCGGATCGGCAACATATCGGTCCAGCTATCGGTCTCGGAAAGTTCTGTGCCGACCGCAATCACGACGTCGGCTTCTTCGAGAGCCTTCTGCGTCGCCGGCTGCGCCAGTGTCGAACCGAGCGAATTGGGATGCGATGCCGGCAGCACACCCTTGGCGGCGACGGTCAGGACGATATCGGCATCGATCCGCTCGACGAGCGTGGCAATCGCCGCCGCACAGTCGACCGTCCCGCCACCGGCGATGATGAACGGCGCCTTCGCACCATCGATGATCGCCGCTGCGGCGGCAACATCCTTGTCGGCCGGCGTTGCGCGCGTCTTCTTCGACAATGCGGGCTTGCCATTCGGCGCCGGCATCGCGAGCACGTCGAGAGGAATTTCGATATGGGCGGGGCGGGGCCGCCTTGTTGCGAACATCTCAAAGGCGGCATCGATCGCCTTCGGCAGCTCGTCCGGCGTACGTACCGTGTGACTGTATCCGACGAGCGGCGCCATGATGGCGCGCTGGTCGGTGCTTTCGTGCAACCGGCCGCGACCTTTTCCAAGATGCTCGGTCTCGTTCACGCTCGAGAGCAGCAGAACGGGAACGGAATCGGAGAAAGCCTGACCGATTGGTGTCGCGGCGTTGGTGACGCCCGGACCGGTGATGAGGACGCAGACGCCGGGACGGCCACTGGCCCGCGCATAACCGTCGGCCATAAAACCCGCGCCCTGTTCGTGGCGCACGCCGACATGCCGCATTTTACTGCGCCCGATGCCGCGATAGAGATCCAGCGTATGAACGCCGGGGATTCCGAACAGCGTATCCACGCCATGCGGTTCGAGAAGGGCGATGGCGGCCTCGCCGCAGGTCATGGCAGTCATGTCGGTTCCCATTGCTGCGAATTCGGCGGCAGCATGGCCGCCGGGCCGGGGCCGCGCAAGGCCGCTCGAATCCGGCCGTTCCGGCGTGCTAGCCTGCCCGTTTCTCGTGCGAGGAGACGATGGCCACACCCTGTATCATCACGGTCGCGATCACCGGCAGCCAGCCAACCAAGGATCAGAATCCGGCGGTCCCGGTTACCGTTGCCGAGCAGGTCGAAAGCACGCACGAAGCCTTCGAAGCCGGCGCATCGCTGGTCCATATCCATGTGCGCGACGACGAGGGCCGGTCTTCCTCCGATCCGGCGCGCTTTGCCCTTGTTCAGGAAGGCATCCGCAGACACTGCCCCGGGATGATCGTCCAGTTCTCGACCGGCGGGCGCGGACGCGATCCCGACGAGCGCGGCAGCGCGCTCGTCCATCGGCCCGACATGGCTTCGCTCGCGACGGGGTCGGTCAATTTCGCGACCATCATCTACGAAAATCCGCCGGCGCTGATCGATGCGCTGGCCGGCTCGATGATCGCGAACAAGGTGAAGCCGGAAATCGAGATCTTCGATCTGGCGATGCTTTACAACGCGCGTGCACTGGTCGATCGCGGGTTGATCGAACCGCCGGCGCATGTGCAGTTCGTCATGGGCATTCCCGGCGCCATGCCGGCGCGCGAACCGATCCTCGATTTTCTGGTCGGCGAGCTGGCCGAGGTTCTGCCCGGCGCAACGTGGACGGCAGCCGGTGTCAGCCGCCATCAGGTCACGGTCAATCGCTGGGCGATGGCGCGCGGCGGCCATGCGCGCACCGGCCTCGAGGACAATATCTATATCGCGAAGGGAAGGCTGGCCGCGAGCAATGCCGAACTGGTTCGTCAGGTCGCCGATCTGTGCGGCGAGTACGACCGCCGGCCCGCAACGCCGGAAGATGCGCGCGCCCTGTTGGGCCTGCGCGCGGCGTAGCCGTCGCGTTAAAAGAAAAGGGGGGAGCCTTCGGGCTCCGCCCGCAACCTCCGTCAGCGATAAGGACGGTCAGATACCGGCCTTCACGCCTTCGAACATCGTGATGTATTTCTCGCGCGTCTCGGGCGGGACTTCCGACAGGAAGACGCCTTGCGCAAACAGCGCCGTCGGCGACGAGATGCCCAGCTCTTCGAGCCGCTCCGGCGCGACCCGTTCGAACGACTTCATGTTGGAATGGCCATACCCATAGGTTTCGATTTCGAACTGGCCGGCTTCCGGTGACGACATCGCGTTGATGAAATCGTACTTCGCCTCTTCGTCGCCCGGACCACCTTCGATCAGGACCAGCCCGCAAACCCAGGTGAGGATGCCTTCCTTCGGGTTCATGTACTGGACCGGGATGCCCTGCTGCTTGAGCGTTACGACCGACGCGTTCCACGCATAGGCGGCAACCAGTTCGCCCGATGCGAGGCTCTGCTCGACTGTCGTGTTGTCGCTCCAGTAATAGAGAAGCAGGTCTTTCTGCTTCACCAGGAGCTGGCGGCATTGTTCGATCTGCTCATCGGTCATGTTGAACGGATCCTTGATGCCCAGCGCGAGCGCCGCCGCTGTGACGGCACCGTCGATCGCGTCATACACCGCCAGTTTGCCGGCGTAACGCTCGTCAAACAGGAGCATCCAGGATTCTTCCTCGATCTCGACCAGATCGGTTCGATAGAGGATCGACGAATTTCCCCAATCGACCGGGACGTAATAGACACCCTTGTCGTCAAACGTGCCCTTGATCGTCTTCAACTCGGGGAAAATGTCGTTGTAATGCGTCAGCCGCGACGTATCGATCGGCGCAATAACACCGGCATCGCGCCAGCGTGGCAGCGTGTAGGTGCAGGGATGGGAGAGGTCGGGGGTGTAACCCGAGCGCAGCTTCTGCAGCGCTTCTTCCTCGTCGGCGAAAAACGCGGGCTCCGGGCTGCCGCCGTATTTTTCGAAATAGGCCGGATGCAGCTCGGGAATTTCGTACGACGCCCAGGTGTAATAGGTGATGTCGTTCACGGCGGCAGCGGCCGGACGCTTTATCACCGGCACCGTCATCAGGCCGAGACCGACCGACGCCAGCGCCTTCGTCATCTGCCGACGGGTCATTTTCCCTTCGGCCAGAAGATCCATGAAACGGTTCTTTTCCATTAAGTGAGTCCTCCACGATGCCGCAGGTTGTTCGGGGGCCGGCATCTGTCGATAAGCATCCATGCAAGCGGCGCCGCGCGCAACCGTCATCGCTTCTCGCCCGGCATAGCCGCTGCTAGGGTGCCGGCACCGCCCGAGGGCGTTGGAAATCGGGGAAAATCGTGTATTCGGAATTGTTTGCCATCATCGCGCCGGTGTTGATCTGCGCCGGCATAGGGTTTGTCTGGGCACGCAGGGGGCGGGCGTTCGAGACGGAATTCGTGACCAATCTGGTCACGATGGTGGGGACGCCCTGCCTGATCGCGTCGACGCTTACCAGTCTCGATATCCCTCTCGATGCGCTGGGTGAAGTGGCAATTGCGAGCCTGGCGGCAACCGCCGGTTTCGCATTGATCGGTATGGCCGTGTTGCGCGCGATGAAATTGCCGTTTCATTCGTTCCTGCCGGCCCTCATGTTTCCCAACACCGGCAACATGGGATTGCCGCTTTGTCTCTTCGCATTCGGCGAAGCCGGGCTGGCGTTCGCCATCGTCATCTTCGCGCTGACGGCGACGCTGCAGTTCACGGTCGGCATCGCGATCGTGTCGGGCAGTTTCTCGCTGAAGCGATTTGCGACCATGCCGATCCTCTATGCGGTCGCATTCTCCGTCGTGGTGATTGCAACCGGATGGACGGTGCCGCAATGGATCGGCAATACGATCGAGCTGCTCGGCGGCGTGACGATCCCGATGATGCTGCTCGCGCTGGGGGTGTCGCTCGCGCGGCTGCGGGTGACGACCCTGCACCGGGCCTTGGTTCTCTCGCTGGTCCGGCTCGCCGGCGGCGCCGCGGTCGGCTACGGGATCGGCGTTCTCTTCGACCTCAGCGATCTGGCGCGCGGCGCGATCCTGATCCAGGCGACGATGCCCGTCGCCGTCTTCAACTATCTGTTCGCGCAATATTATTCGCGGCAGCCCGAGCAGGTGGCGGGCATGGTCATGCTCTCGACGATCCTCTCGTTCCTGACGCTGCCTTTGCTGTTGTGGGCCGTGCTCTAGCGTTTGGTTCCAGGGCCGCATTGCCTATAATGGCGTTCTGGCATCGCGAGGGAGGAACGACGCGATGAACGAGACCGCTCTGCATCCGCCGGCCGCCGCCCTGAGCAAGGAACATATGCGCTTCGCGCTCGATGGCGGGGTCGCTCATCGTGCCCGGATCGGCATGATCGTGCTGGCGACCGACCACACGATCGAGCATGAGTTCCGGCAGATCTTCCGGATGGACGGCGTCGCGTTTTACGAAACGCGGATTCTCAACGCGCCCGAGATCAACCCGACGACGCTGGCCGAGATGGAAAAGGGCATGGCCGCGGCGGCGGCCGCGATCCTCCCGGGCATTCCGCTCGATGTCGTGGCCTATGGCTGCACGTCCGGAACGGTTGTCATCGGTGAGGAGCGGGTGTTCGAGCGCATCCGCGAGGCGCGTCCTGACGTTGCCTGCACCACGCCGATCACCGGTGCGATTGCCGGGCTGAAGGCGATGGGCTGCAAGCGCATCGCGCTGCTGACGCCCTACGTCGAGAGCGTCAATCAGATGCTGCGGCGGCATATCGAGATGCGCGGTATCGGCGTGCCGGTGATGGGTTCGTTCAATCACGAGAACGACAACGAAGTGGCCTGCATCAGCCAGGCTTCGATCAAGGATGCCGTGCGCGATCTGATGCGCGAGCCGGGCGTCGACGGCGTATTCGTCTCCTGCACCAGCCTGCGCGTCGCGTCGATCGTTGAAGAGCTCGAAGCGGAGCTCGGCCGGCCGGTCACGTCGAGCAATCATGCCATGGCCTGGCATTGCCTGCGGCTTGCCGGTATCGCCGAACCAGTTCCGGGCTTCGGTCGGCTCTTCCGCACCTGACGCGCAATCCAACGCCCGACCCGACGCCCAACCAGACGCCCACAGACGCCGGGCGTCAGCGGCCCTCGAGTGTGAGCCCATCCAGCGGGATCGGCGGCGTGCGCCGGGCGATCAGATCGGCAACAATCCGCGCATTCCCGCAGGCCATCGTCCAGCCCATATGGCCGGACCCTGCGTTCAGCGAAAGATTGCCGATCGATGTCGGGCCCAGCAGCGGCGGTCCGTCCGGCGTCATCGGACGCAGGCAGGTCCAGTAGTCCGGCCGATCATAGTGAGCGGCGTCGGGGAACAGGCCGCGCGCAGCGGCGATCATCGAGGCAAAGTCGGCGGGCTGATGGCTGCGATCGTAGCCCGCAATATCGGCGGTGCCGGTCAGGCGCATGCGGTCTCCGAAGCGCGCATAGGCGACGAGATTATGTTCGTCGACACCGCCGACGCTCGGCGCAAGCGCCGCATCGCGCAGCGGCAAAGTGAGCGAGTATCCCTTCACCGGGTAGACCGGCAGACGTAGTCCCGCCGTTCGGGCGAGCGGCGCGGCATAGCTGCCGAAAGCGAGGACATAATGATCGGCGGTCATGTCGCCTTCATCGGTGGCGACGGCTGCGATGCGGTCGCGCTCGATTCTCAGGCGGGTCACCGTACGACCGAACCGGAAATCGACGCCGCGTCTCGCGCTCCGCTCGGCAAGCTGCTCGGTGAACAGACGGCAATCGCCGCTTGCATCGGTCGGCGCGTGGATCGCGCCGGCGATCGCCGCGTGCGAGCCGGCCAGAGCCGGTTCGATAGCCCGGCACTCCTCGGCGTCGATGGCGCGAAGGTTCATGCCGTTCTCGTTGAGCAGCGCCATGTTTCGCCGCCCTGCCGCGAGATGGTCCGGATCGCGATACAGATAGAGCAGGCCTTTGGCGATGCGGTGATAGTCGAGCGCCTCGGCTTCGGTCACCTCGTCGAGCAGACGCTGGCTCAACAGACAGAGGCGAAGCTTGATCAGGGTATTGCGACGGTTGCGCTCGGCCGGACAGTTGGCGAGGAACGCACGGGCCCAGCGCCACAAAGCCAAATCGGCGCGCAGCCTGAGCTTCAGCGCCGTGTCGTCGCGCCAGAGCGAACGCAGCAGCATCCGTGGCGCCCGGGGCGAAGCCCAGGCATAGGCGTGGCCCGGCGCGATCAGCCCGGCATTGGCAAAGCTGGTCTCGGCCGCGACACGCGGCTGGCGATCGACGACGGTTACGGCGTGGCCGTCCTTCGCCAGATACCAGGCCGTCGTGACGCCGATGACTCCGGCGCCCAGAACGATGATCCGCACCCGTGAAGCTCCCTCGTTGCCGTGCATGGCGTCGGCGGCCGACTATAAGATTGCCGAATCGAGGCGGCCAGCCCGCGAATGACCCGGCCGGGCTTGCCGGGGATGCAATGGCCGGCGAAACCGGGTAAATCAGGGAACCGGCTCGTTAGTCACCGGTCGCGGGGCCGGCGCGGCGACAAAACCATGGGTTATCAATGCGCGTCCTCTTCCTGCACAATAATTTTCCGGCGCAGTTCAAGCATGTCGCGGCGGCGCTTGCCGCGGACAAGAACAACCAGATTGTCGGGGCATCCTTCGACAACAAGAAGACGCTGCCGGGCGTATCGCGGGTCTATTACAAGGCGTCGCGCGAGGCGAGTAAGGAAACGCACCACTATCTGCGCAACACCGAGCTCGCCGTCCTCGAAGCGCAGGGCGTGTTCCGCTCGCTGTCCGATCTGCGCAAGAAAGGTTTTGTACCGGATGTGGTCTGCGGGCACTCCGGCTGGGGCTGTACGCTCTATGTCAAAGACCTTTTTCCCGAGGCCCGACAGCTTTCCTATTTCGAGTGGTTCTATCACGCGCGCGATTCCGACGTCGATTTCTTCTCGCGCGGCAAGGTCAGTTACGACGACATGTGCCGTGTCCGCACCCGCAACATTCCGATCATCATGGATCTGGTGAATTGCGACTGGGGTATCTGCCCCACAGAGTTCCAGGCGAGCAAGATTCCGCCACTGTTCCATCCCAAGATCAGCGTGATGCATGACGGAATCGACACCGATTTCTTCAAGCCGAATCCGGCGGCGAAGCTCGTTTTTCCGAACATCAATCTCGATCTTAGCGGTGCCGACGAAATCCTCACCTACGCGACGCGCGGCATGGAACCCTATCGCGGTTTTCCGCAGTTCATGCATGCGGTGGCGCTGCTACAGAAGCGCCGCCCCAATCTGCAAACGGTCGTCGTCGGTACCGACCGTGTCGCCTACGGCAAGAAGCTGCCGCAGGGGCAGAGCTACAAGAAAAAGCTGCTCGACGAGCTGAGGGATATCGACCAGTCGCGCCTGCATTTTACCGGTCATCTGCCGTATGACGACTATCTGCGAGTGCTCCAGGCATCGTCCGTGCATGTCTACATGACGATCCCGTTTGTTCTGTCCTGGTCGCTATTGGAATCGCTGGCGGCGGGATGCCTGATCGTCGCGTCCGACACCGATCCCATTCGCGAAGTCATGGAAGACGGCAAGAACGGCTTGCTGGTCGATTTCTTCTCGCCTTCGCAACTGGCGGACCGGATCGAGGAGGCGCTCGACCATCGCGACCGCTACGCGGCGCTGCGGAAAGCGGCGCGCGAGACGATCGTCGAACGCTATGCTTTGAACGACCTGCTGCCGAAACATGTAAAGTTGCTCGAGGATCTGGCGGCGGGGCGCACTCCTTCCGCGCCGCTTGCCGCGCAATCGGCGGTACAATCGGCGGCGGAACCCGCGGTCGCCGCGGCTGCCATACAAATGCCACCGGTTCGTAAGAAAAGTCGGCGGCCGAAGAATTTGCCGAAGGCGCGCCGCCGCTGATGCGGGATGGCGACGGCGGCCGAGACCATTACGATGGTCGCGGGGAACAAACCGGCGGCGCACCGGTTGTCCCGGTTCCGGAAGTCGCTCGTCCGGGCGGGACGGTGACGAGCCGAAAGCGGAGGAGAGACCGATGACGAATGAACGAACGACGCGCCGTTTTGCGTATGCGGCTGTCTTGGCGGCCATCGCGTTTGCGGCGCCCGTCGCAGCGCAGGCGCAATCCAGTGCCCCGCCGCTTTCCGTCGACGAGATCCGGTTCTGCATGTGTCAGCAGCAGCAGATCGATGCGGTGCGTCCCGAACTCGATGCGTTGCGCGCAATGGTCACTGAGCGCCAGATGTCGCTGGCGCAGCGCGAGGGCGAAATCGAAGCGTTTCGCGTGACCATTTCGCCCGACGATCTGACGGCGCAGGAGCAGATCAAACGCATGATCTACGAAGCCAACCATATCCGCGACATGCTGCGACGCGACCTCACGCCGAACTATTACGCGATGTCGCGTACCTTCAACGAGACGGTGGCCGGGTACAACGAGCGCTGCGCCAACCGCCGCATGATTGCCACGGACATCAACGCGGCGAAGAGCAATCTCACCTGCGTGGTGGTGCAGCCGTAAGAATAAGTGCGTCGGCTCAATCCGACGCGACTTCCTGCCAGTTGCAGGTGAGGCTGAGTTGCTGCGCCGTGTTCGCGACGGTCGCAAGGCAGGCGCTGGCTTTTGCGGCAGGTATCCAGACATCGACGCGCGTGATGTAACGCAGCCCGTCGGCGCCCGCTTCGCGCTCCGAATTCAACCGCACGATGTTCGCGCCGAACGCGACGAATGCCTCCGATATCCGGGCGATCAGACCCGGACTGTCGAGCCCGGCCATCTCGATCCTGTGCGTGATGCGGGCTGCTGGGCCATGCATCATGCCGTAGGTGAACGGTGTGACGCTGACGGCGGCGCTCGCGAGCAAAGGCAGCCCGCGCAGATCGCGTTCGACGGCGTTGAGCGTGAGCCCTTCGGGCAGTTCGCAGACCGACGTGTATTCGGCGGCCGAACCGAGCACGGCGAAGTTCGTGTCGCCGAGATTGACGCCGAGATCGTAAAGCCGCCCGGCGATTCCGGCGATCAGTCCGGTGCGGTCCTCGCCGATGATCGAAATGAGCGCCTTGACGGTCATGACGTTGGTCTCCCTGAGGGGCCTCAGACGACGTTGATTTCCCGCAGGGGTTCCAGCGCGAGGATGCGCGCGAAACCGAACCGCCGGAGATCGAGCGACCGATATTCGCCGTAGGTGACGAGTTCCGCAACGGCACGACCGGTGGCCGGCGATTGCTGCAGCCCGTGGCCGCTGAAGCCGGTCGCGAACAACAGGTTATCGACCGCCGGGTGCGCACCCAAAATTGCGTTCTGGTCCAGCAGGTTATAGTCGTAATGACCGGCCCATGCGCGCTCCAGCCGGATCGCCTCGAAGGCGGGAACCCGTTCGGCCAGTGTCGGCCAGATCGTGTCCTCATAGAGGGAATAGTCGATCTCGAAATCGACGCAGTCGGGATCCTGGTCGGCCGGCGGCGATACGCCGCAAAGATAGGTCGCGCCCTCGGGCCGGAAATAGACACCGCTCGGATCGATGGTCAGCGGCACGCGCTCGAGCGGTTCGCGGCAGGCAAAAACGAACACGAGACGCTTGCGCGGACGCACCGGCAGATCGATGCCGGCCATCGCCGCGATCTCGGCGGCATGCCAGCCGGCGGCGCTGACGACATGGTCGCAGGCGAGCACATCGCCATTGCCAAGTCGCAGCGCTTCGACATGGCTGCCGGCGAGATCGAGACCGATCGCGCTCTCCTTGATCCAGTCGACGCCGAGCGCGATCGCCTTCTGCCGGAAGGCCTGCATCAGGCTGTAGGGATCGGTCCAACCTTCGCCCGACAGTCCAAACGAGCCGCCGGCCAACCCCTCGACATTGAGCCAGGGAAAACGCCGGCCGAGTGCCGCAGGATCGAGCAGCGCGACATCGGCGCCGAACGTGATCTGTGTTTCGTGATTGGCATGCAGGATCGGCATGCCCGCAGCGGATGCGAGAAACAGATATCCGTTCTCGACAAAGGGCAGATGCAACGGCGCGCCGTCGACCGAGAGGTATCGGTCGGCATCGCGCACGAACGCGCCGCCGAACTGCGACATGAGAATATTCTCGGGCGTCGAAAATTGCTGGCGGATTCCGCCGACCGAGCGTGCGGTCGCTGCCGTCTCGTAGCCGGGATCCTTTTCGATGACGGCGACACGACCTTTGAAATCGTCGTTGCTCGCAAGAAAATACGCAACGGCGCTGCCGATCACGCCGCCGCCGACGATCGCGACATCGTATCGCTTCGGCGGACTCATCCGGCGAAGCGCGGCTCGATCAATCCGCTGGTGTCGGTGTCGATGGCGAACAGGCCGCCGGAGAGCGGCGCCGCGGCGAGGGCGGCGGCATCGAGATCGCGCCGCGCCGAAGTGACGAACAATGTGCGCATGTCGGCGCCGCCGAAAGCAGGTGAGGTCGGCTGCGGTACCGGCACGCGAATCTCGCGCTCGATTTTTCCATCGGGCGTATAGCGCCGCACGCGCCAGCCGCCCCAGAGCGCGACCCAGAGGCAGCCTTCGGCATCGACGGTCATGCCGTCCGGCTCGCCATCAGCCGGCGCGACGGTGGCGAACGCCTGGCGCTTGCCGATGCGGTTGGCCCGGGTGTCGATCTCGTAGCGATAGATCTGTCGCGTGTTGCTGTCGGCGAAATAGCCGATGCCGCCATCGGGGCTGAACGCGGGGCCGTTGGCGCAGATGATACCCTCGTCGATCAGGGCGGAAGATCGATTGGCCTCGATGCGGAAGAGGGCGCCGACGGAATCGCGCTCGCCGTTATGTTTGGTGCCGGTCCAGAGCGCGCCCATCCGGTCGCATTTGGCGTCGTTGAAGACGGTATCGGGTCGGTTCGGCGTCAGACTGCCGAAGCGTTCAACACGGCCCGTCGCGGTGTCGAGGGTATGCAGCCCGCGATGGTCGACGAGCACGAAACCCCCGCATGCCCGGGGCACCATGCCGCCGATATAGCCATCGAGCGCGGCCATGACCGGTTCGTTGCGCCCGCTTTCGGGGTCGAGGCGCCATATGGCGGGGGCGGTCAGGTCAAGCCAGTAGAGCCTGCGCTCCGCCGGCGACCAGATCGGTCCTTCGCCCAGCATGGCTTTCGCATCGCAGGCCAGATGGACGTTTCCCAAGGTCGTTTCCCTTTTTGCGAGGCCCCTTCGCAGCGGGCCTCAGAGTACCTATATTTAACGCCTTGTTGCACAACGATTTTGCAGGAAAACGGACATGAGTCGGGCTTTCGTGAAGGAAGGGGCCGAGAACGCCGGGTCTGAAGAGCTGCCGGAACGGCCGCAAAGCCCGTATCCGAACCATGTCACCCCGCGCGGCCAGTCGATGCTGCGCGAGCGGGTGGAGGCGCTGCAGGCCGAGCGACATCGTCTGCTCGAGGCGCAGGACGGCGACCTCATGGATACGGAAGAGCTCAAGATCGTCGAGCGCGACCTGCGCTATGTGCAGGAACGGCTCGACCGGTCGATCCTGATCGATCCGGCGAGCCAGCCCCATGACCAGGTTGCCTTCGGGGCTCGCGTGACCACGCTCGATGAGGACGACGAGCGCCGCAAATTCACGATCGTCGGCGAGGACGAGGCCGATCCTGAAGCCGGGCTCATCAGCTGGGTCTCGCCGCTGGCGCGCGCGCTGACGGGAGCCAAGGCGGGCGATGTCGTGGTCTGGCAGCGGCCGGCGGGCGACCGCGAGCTGGAAATCGAGGCGATCGAGTATCCGGCGGCCTGATCGGGATCCCGCAACAACACCCGGTTTTCGGACCAATCCAGCACCTTTGGCAGCCGCGGCGCGGTTGGTGCCCCTTCGCGAATGCTGATAGCTTTGGCCGAAGGATAGCCGGAGGGCATTCTTGAACATCCAGTCGACAGCATCCGACCGTCCGACGCCGCGCTTTCTCGAGCCGGGCTTGCCGGTCTTCGAGCCGGGAACCGAGCGCTATTTCGTGCGCGGCGGCGGTGCAGTCGTGCTGCGTTTGCTGCCGGACGACGAACTCACGATCGTCGACCTGGAAGGCAAGCAGCGTTGCGAGCTGGCGCTGTTCTCGCCGGACGGCAAGCCCGATCCGGCGGCACTCGGCCTCAGCGCATCGGCCCCGTCGGGCGGCATCGCGCGGCTGCTCGTCGGCAGCGAGGAAACGCAGGATGTCGCGCGCGTGTTGCGCGATCACGGCGTACCGGCGGGAATCGATCGTGTGGCCGTGCCACTGCCGGGCGACACGGCAGCGGGCGAGCGCGTCATCTATCGATCGGAGCGCGAGGCGATCTGCATCGTCCATGCGGCCGGCGGGCCGATGGACTTAGAGAAGCAGGATCCACCAACCGACCTGCTGGCGATTGTGCGCCGCGCGCGGATCGAGAACCGGATCGAGCGACCGTTGCCGCCGCCGCTCGGCGACGTCATTGCCGAATACCGCATCGACCGCGGCACGGCCCAGTCCTACACGGTCAAAGAGGGCCAGTATCTCCAGATCATCGACGTCGACGGACGGCAATGTTCGGATTTCCTCGCCTTCAATGCGCGCCGGATGCAGGACGGCACCGAGCGCGGCCTCGATCTGTCGGCGACACGCACCTTCATGGGCACGCTCTATCCGCTGCCGGGCCTCGCCTCGAAATATTTCGATCGCGATCTGCAGCCGCTCTGCGATGTGATCCGCGATACCTGCGGCCGGCATGACAGTTTCGGTCTCGCCTGCACCGCACGCTTCTACGAAGATGCCGGCTATCCGGGCCATCCGAGCTGTTCGGAAAATTTCAACGATGCGCTGGCGCCGTACGGACTCGACAGGCGGCCCGGCTGGCAGGCGATCAACCTCTTCTACAATACCGGCGTCAACGCACAGAACGCGATCTTCCTCAACGATCCCTGGTCGCGGCCGGGTGATTATGTGCTGATGCGCGCGATGACCGATCTGGTCTGCGGCTCGTCGTCCTGTCCCGACGATATCGATGCGACCAATGCGTGGAATCCGACCGATATTCATGTTCGTATCTATGGCGAGAAGGAAAGTTTCTCGCGGGGAGTGGCTTTCCGGATGAGTGCCGATGCCGAACCGAGACTGACCCGCGAGACCGGGTTTCATCCGCGCACCTCGGCGCTGACGAGAAACTTTACCGAGTATCGCGGCTTCTGGCTGCCGCAGCGCTTCAACAACGAGGGGCCGACCGCGGAATACTGGGCCTGCCGGGAAGCCGCCGCCGTCTACGATATTTCTGCGCTGCGCAAGTTTGAAGTGCTGGGCCAGGATGCCGAGGAGCTGTTGCAGCTCGCCTGCACCCGCAACATCCGCAAGCTTGCCGATGGCGAGGTCGTCTATACGGCGATGTGCTACGAGCATGGCGGCATGCTCGACGATGCGACCGTGTTCCGGCTTGGGCCGGATCGCTATCGCCTCATCGGTGGGGACGAGTATGACGGCAGGTTTCTGCGCGAGCTCGCCGAGCAGCGCGACCTGCGGCAGGTCTGGGTCAAATCGTCGACCGATCAGTTGCACAATATCTCGGTGCAGGGTCCGAAGAGTCGCGAGATTCTGAAGGACATCGTCTGGACAGCACCGGCGCGGCCACGGGTCGACGAAATCGAGTGGTTCCGGTTCACCGTCGGACGAATCGGCGGGTATAACGGCACTCCCATTGTCGTTTCGCGCACCGGGTATACCGGCGAGCTGGGCTATGAAATCTTCTGTCACCCGAAGGATGCGCCGGTCGTCTGGGATGCCGTCTGGGATGCCGGCAAGCCGCACGGCATGAAGCCGTTAGGGCTCGAGGCGCTTGACATCCTGCGTATCGAGGCGGGGCTGATCTTCTTCAATTACGAATTCAACGACCAGATCGACCCGTTTGAAGCCGGGATCGGTTTCACCGTCGCCCTCAAGGGCAACACCGAGTGCATTGCCCATGCGGCGCTGTCGCGGCGCAAGGAGCACCCGCAGCGTGTGCTGGTCGGGCTCGAGCTGGCGGGGCAGGAGCCGGCCGGACATGGCGATTGCGTGCATGTCGGCCGCGCGCAGGTTGGCGTGGTGACGAGCGGTGTGCGCTCGCCATATGTCGGCAAGCCGGTGGCCTTGTGCCGCATGGACGTCGCCTATGCGGCGATCGGCACCGAGGTCGAGATCGGCAAGATCGACGGCCATCAGAAGCGCATCCCCGCGAAGGTCGTCCGCTATCCGTTCTACGATCCAGACAAGAAGCGGCCGCGGTCTTAGCGGCTCCCCGCAAGGCTGGATAGGCGAATGGTTTCAGGTCGCAACCTCCGGGCGTTCGGCGCCGGCGGTATTGTCGGCGCACTGGGTGGCCTTATCGGCCTGGGTGGCGCCGAGTTCCGCTTGCCACTTCTCATTGGCCCCTTTGGTTTCGCCGCGTTGGAAGCGGTGATTCTAAACAAAGCAATGAGCCTCGTGGTTGTCCTTTTCTCGCTCTTTTTTCGAACTGGAACTGTCCCTCTCGACAGTGTCGCGAGTCACTGGGCGATCATTGTCAACCTCTTGGCTGGAAGCCTGCTGGGAGCTTGGTTCGGCGCCAGTTGGGCAACTCGTCTTCGGTCCGAACTACTCTACAAGGTGATAGCGGTTCTGCTTGTTGTCATAGCGGCGGTTCTGTTGATCGGCCACGGGGCTCGATCGGATGGAGCGATACTGGATGGGTTCGCCCAAATGTTTGCTGGGATCGTGGCAGGTTTTGCGATTGGCGTCGTCGCATCCCTGCTTGGCGTTGCCGGGGGAGAATTGCTGATACCGACGCTTATCCTGCTCTTCGGCGTGGAAATCAAGCTTGCGGGCAGCCTGTCACTGGCCGTGAGTCTGCCGACCATGATTGTCGGGTTTACTCGGTACAGCCGGGATCAAAGCTTCGCTGTATTGACCCGCAATCGTACATTCATGTTCGTGATGGCCGCAGGGTCGATCGTCGGCGCGTTTGTCGGCGGGCTTTTGCTCGGCGTCGTTCCCGAGGTTGTACTATTGCCAGTGCTTGCTGCGATCCTTGTTGTGTCGGCCATAAAGGTTTGGCGCCACAAATAGTGTTCGCCCTTGCTTCGTTCACTACCTCTTTGGAGAATTCGCGAGGTTCTCTGCGACCTGTTCGCCGGTCACTCGCGCGAGCGGGTCGGTTTCGTTGCGCAAGCCGGTTACGACGCCGCTGCGGTCGGCTTCGTTGCGGTTCTGGCTGAGCTTGGCCTTCGCCTCGATCCGCTCGATTGTCACCTCGAATCCGACAATGCCCTTGAGCTGGCGCGCGATGTAATCCTCGGGCGCATCGGTGATTGCCCAGGGTGCCGCCCGGCCGCCTTCATGTCGCGCCGTGAGATCGGTCAGGAACGCGCGCAGCCAATCCGGGTTGTCGTGGATCGCAAGGCGTCCGTAGACATGCAGCGTCGTGTAGTTCCAGGTCGGGACCACGCGGCCGGTCGCCGCCTTCTCGGCATACCAGCTCGGCGAGATATAGGCCTGCGCGCCCTGGAAGATGGCGAGCGCCGGCCGGTCGAGGCGGCTGTCGCGCCATTGCGGGTTGGCGCGCGCGAGATGCCCGCGCAACAGGCCGAGCGGTTCCGGCGACGGACCATAGAGCAGCGGCACCGGGTTCGCGGTGATACCGGACGGTGTTTCGGTGACGAGCTGTGCCAGCGGATGGGCGTCCATGAAGGCGCGTTGCCCGTCGCGATCGTCGATCCGGAAATGCGGGGGATTGTACATGGCAGGGTCCGTTCGCTTTGTCGTGGCGATCCTATCATGCGGTCGGCGATCCGCATCGCGGGGGAAATGGAAGGGGCCGGCCCCGATGGAGCCGGCCCTTGTCGCTTGGCTCCGCACGAGTAACGGGTTTATTCGGCGGCCTTCGCCTCGTCCATCAGCTTCTGGGCGAGCGCGCGCTTGCCCTTCGGGTCGAGCTTCTTGATCTCGTTATGCAGCACCCGCTCGTTGAGCGACGTGTTCCAGTAATCGAGCGATTCGAAACCCAACAGGCAGGATTTGCCGATGAACTGCCGCAGTACCTCGTTGGTCGGGCCCATGACCCAGCCCGCCTTGCCGTCGCGCAGATAGCGCTCGATGCCGAGACCCGGCTTGTAGCCCGTGCCACCGCAGGCATGCAGCATCTTGTCGGCGACATGGGCGACGTTTTTCGCGGCGGTGAACTTCACCATCCACATCCAGTGCAGGAACTGGGCGCGGGGCAGGGCCTTTAGATCGCGGTGGATCGACCAGTCGCAATTATTGGTCACATCGTCCATCGCCTTCGCCAGCATGAAGGAGAGTGCGCGCGAGGCGTTCGTATCCGCCAAGGCCTCGCCGAAGTAATCCTGGATGGTCGGATAGTCCGCGACACGCATGCCGACGTCGACATGCTTCTTCATCGTGGTATGGCGCTTGGCGATGTCGATCAGGCCGAGCGAGATGCCGTTCCAGCAGGAGGACGAGCAGAGCAGGAAGAACGGATCGACGCATTCGTCGTTTGATGCCGCACCGTCGCCGCGCGGGCCGACCATGCGATTATCGGCCAGCAGCACATTGTCGAGCTCGAGCGTGCCCGACTGGTTGCCGCGCAGGCCGAGCCCGTCCCATTTCGAGGGATCGGCCTTGACCTCGTTGGCGAGCGCGAGCCAGCAAGTCAGGTCGGCATAGTTGCCGCCGAAATCGGGGCTGGTCGTCTGCAGAATATACCAGTCGGCGAAACCGCCCGATGTCGTCCAGGACGCCTTCTTGCGGACCTTGTAACCGCCTTCAACCTTCTCGGCGCCGGACGAGAACGGGTACCAGAAATGCGAACCGGTCTCGGGGTCGGAATAAGACAGCGTGCCGATCAGCACATCCTTGTCGATGCGCCGCATGATGTCCTTGATGATCTCGCTGTCGTGATGGCGGAACAACGTGGCGGCGACGGCGCCAGTGTGCATCGTGTAGCACATCGCGGTCGATGGGCAGGCGTAGCGCGCGATCGTTTCGACCACCATCGCGGCACAGGTGTGGTTCTGGCCCATGCCGCCAAGTTCTTTCGGTACCAGCAGGCCGAGGATGCCGTGTTTCGCAAGAATCTCGAAGTTCTTGCGCGGAAAGAGGAGTTTCTTGTCCGATTCGACCGCGTTCTCGCGCATCTGGTTCTGGGCGAGATCGATGATCAGCGCCTGGATCTTCTTCTGCTCGTCGGTGAGCAGCCATTGCGGATCGTACTCGTATCCGACGCCCCAGAACTCTTCATTGCCCCATTTTTTAACTTTGCTCATGGTCTCCCTTTCGCGCTTCCCTGTCGAAGCTGCACCCGATCGAGCCGCCGCTCACCGGCGGCCGTTTCCGGGACTGTCGCCGGTGAAGGTACACGATGCCAAAAAACCGGCGCAACATGCCCCATTTCCCGCGGATTTTGCCGACCAATTCCATGCCTTGGCGGCTCGCCGCTGGCGCCCAGCCACGGTTCATGCCGCTCCTGGCGTCGCTGCGGGGCGAATGGTTGGAAATCGGGCCTGAGTAAAAGCCCCGCCGTTCGGCTTAGCGGGCGAGCCGGGCGTAGCGGCCGCGAAAATAGAGGAGAGGGCTTTCATCGGCATTGCAGCGAAGCTGCAGCACCCGGCCGACGAAAATGACGTGATCGCCGCCGTCGTACATGGAGTGTACCTCGCAATCGAACGAGGCGATCGCGTCGGTGAGGATAGGGCTGCCGGTCACCCAGGTCTCGTAGGGCACATCGGTCCATTTATCGACCAGCGCGCGTGCAAATTTCGACGAGAGATGCTCCTGATCCTCGCGCAGGACATTGATCGCGAACGCGCCCGATGCCTGGAACGCTTTGAGGCTGTAGGCACCGCGACCGAGGCTGAAGAGCACGAGCGGTGGATCGAGCGACACCGAGTTGAACGAATTCGCGGTGATGCCGAGCAGGTCGCCCTGCGGACCGACCGCCGTCACGATGGTAATTCCGGTCGCGAAGCTGCCGAGCGCGTTGCGCAGTTCGATTTTGTCGATCGTCATCCTCGCCGCTTTCGATAGGCCGTCGGAGCGTATCTTATGGCAAGCGCCGTTGGCGCTGTCATGCCTGCTCTGCGCGGACAGCCGAGGCCGCGGTCATCCTGACCGGTCCGGAGAACTGGGCGAGTGCGGTGTCGATGAAGCCGGCATCGAAGCTGTCTCCCATCGCGCGGAATTGCGCCGGCAATCGCCACCAGGGAAGCTGCGGATCGTGGTGGTGTACGCGGTGCATATTCATATTGAGGATTGCGAGTCGCAGCGGCGTGGGAAGGTGGAGATTCATCGCAAAATCGATCCGGTCGAGCGGCGTTCCGAAGTGATACACATTGTCGAGCGCGGAAATGAGGACGCCGCGACCGATCAGGAATGCGGCGAACATCGGCCACCAGGGTCCGTAGAGAACGAGGGCGCCGGCGACCATCAGGACGACAAGGATCGCATCGATCCGAAGTTCCTTGAGGCTGCTGTGGCGGAAGAAGACGCGGGCGCCAATCGTGCGCACCTCCTGTACGGCCGGATCGGGATGCCGATAGACGTAGTCGAAGATGCGCCGCATGACGGACTTCGGCAGCAGGCAGAGCAGCGGCACCACCACTTCCGAAAGATAGAGGAGCAGCAGCAGTTCGCTCACATAACGCAATTTTGCGACGGCGTAGGGGCCCTTCTCCGGTTCGTAGACGTCCGGCCGGTCGAGCCGGTAGCGGTTGTACCGGTGATGCATCAGGTGCGCGAAGCGAACGAGGCGAAATGACGTGCCGAGCAGCACGGCCATGGCGCGCCCGGAATGCTGGTTCACGCGCGGATCCGGGTTGAAGCTCCCATGGATCGCTTCGTGATTGAGCGCCCAGAAACTGTTGCTGAGCAGCGCGATGGGGATGAGGGTGACGCCCCACCAGGGGCTCTTCGGGAGCAGCCATAGTGGCACGACCAGGAACGCGAACAACGTCGCGGACCCGAACAGCATCAACAAAGCCCAATTAACCGCCTGCCCGTGGCGACCCGCCATGGCGTCCCATCCCAGCTATTCCCCTGACTCTTATAGGCAGCAGGCTCGCTGGTCTCAAGCGTCAGGAAGGGGCGAATCCTGTGGCCCCCGCCGGGCTAGGGCGCGAAAAATATCCCGGTTGGCGGCCGCATAGCCTGTCGAGATCACGGCGAGATGAGGCCCGAGCTGCCGGTGCAGCGCGGGCAAGGCATGAAATGGCACGCCGGGAAACGCGTGGTGCTCGGCATGGAAGGGCATGTTCCAGGCGAGGAACCGGACTATCGCGTTGCTGCGGGTGGTGCGCGTATTGCGCAGCATGTCCACCCCAAACGGGCAGCCGCCATGCTCGGCCAGCAGATAGAGACGCAACAGCGGCTGGGTCAGCAGGGCCGGCAGAATCCAGAGCAGGATCAGCGCCCCGAGCCATCCCGTTCCCGCAGCAAGGAGGATGATCGCGGCATAGATACCGAGAAGCAGGCGCGCCTCGCGCACCACGTCGGCCTGGTCGCGGGTCGCGATGTAAGGCTCACTCACGCGCCCGGCGGCATGCGCGAAGAGGCCCCGGATTGCCGCGATCCAGTATGGCACGCCGCTGACATGCCAGAGCCATGCGCGCGCCGTCGCGGGGCGCGGCGGATCGAGCTCAGGATCGCGCGCGGGGTCCTGCGTCCAGCGATGATGCGCGAAATGAAAATGGCGAAACCAGACCGGCGGCAGCAGCAACGGCAGTCCGCAAAGGATCGCGACCACGTCGTTCAGTCCGCGAGTGCGGAAGGCGGTGCGGTGGACCGTCTCGTGCAGCGGGGCAAACAGAAAAGTGAGCGCGATCCCATGAAGGGGTAGCGTCACGATCAGCCACAGGCTTTCGGACGTCGCGATAACCAGCGCGCCTGTTAGGGCGAGCAGAAACAGATGCCCCGCAAGCTGGACCAGTCCGCGCCGGTTTGAGCGCCGGGAAAGCGTTCGCAGAGCTGCATTGTCGATCAGATCGCGCGGTCCGAAGATCTCGTCCATGCGGCACTCGCGGCTTGCATCACCCGGTCAGTGCGGCCGCGTGATGACGGAGATGGTCTTCCATGAAAGTCTGAATGAAGAAGTATCCGTGATCGTAACCCTCATGCCGGCGCAGGGTCAGATCCTGCCCGACCTTTTGGCAAGCCTCCTCGAAGAAATGCGGATGAAGCTGGCCGGCGAGGAACTGATCGCCGAGCCCCTGATCGATCAAGATCGGGCGTCCGAATTTGCGCTGCTGCATCAGCTCACTGGCATCGTGAGCGCGCCATGTGGTGCGGTCGGCCCCGAGATAGCGGCTGAAGGCCTTTTCGCCCCACGGGCAGCGCATCGGCGCTGCGATCGGCGCGAAGGCGGAGAGGGAGCGATAGCGGTCGGGGGTCTTCAGCGCGAGCGTCAGTGCGCCATGCCCGCCCATCGAATGCCCGAAAATGCCCTGACGGCCGGTATCCGCCGGAAAATTGGCGGCCAGCACGGCCGGCAATTCGCGCACCACGTAACTTTCCATGCGGTAGGCAGCGGACCAGGGCTTCTCGGTGGCATCGAGATAGAATCCGGCGCCAAGCCCGAAATCCCAGCTTTCGTCGTCGCCGGGAAAGCGCGCTTCGCGGGGGCTGGTGTCCGGCGATACCAGCATCAGCCCGAGTTCGGACGCGATCCGCTGCGCCCCCGCCTTGATCGGAAAGGTTTCCTCGGTGCAGGTGAGGCCTGCGAGATAATAGAGCACCGGCACCGGCCCGCGCGCGGCCTGCGGCGGTCGATAGACCGAAAACTTCATCGGACCCCGACAGGAATCCGAGTGATGCCGGTAATAGCCCTGCGTGCCGTCGAAGCAGCGATGTTCGGAGATCGTCTCAATCGTCATGCGCGGTCCGGCTTGCCCGGTTCCTTGCCAACCGCCTCGAGGATGCTCACGAGGCACCGGTCCCGCCAGTCGACGAGATCGCGATAGTTCTTACCGGATGCTTCGCGCGTGGTGCCGTCGATCAGGGTGCGCTGAATCTCGGGCGTGATCTTGGGATCGCCCAGATTTTCCCAGCTCTGGCCGATATGCGGACCGAATTGCTCGATGAAATACGACATCCCGCCGGGGCCACCGCCGAGATGGAAGGTGAGGGACGGTCCCATGATCGCCCAGCGCAGGCCGGGCCCGTAGGCGACGCCGATATCGGCATCCTCGACGCTCACGATACCCTCGGCAATGCAGTGGATCACCTCGCGCCACATCGCCTCCTGCACGCGATTGACGTAGTGGCCGGGAATCTCGCGGTTCAGCTTGATCGCCTTCTTGCCGATCGAATCATAGAAATCCATCGACCATTCGACTGCCGCCGGATCGGTCTTTGCGCCGCCGACCACTTCGACCAGCGGGATCAAATGCGGCGGATTGAACGGATGGCCGACAACGACACGCTCGGGGTGCCGGCACCTGGCCTGTAGCTCCGAGGGGATAATCGACGAGGTCGATGAGGCGATCACCCGGTCGGCCGGCAATGCCGCATCCACGGCGGCAATCACGTCTTGCTTCAGGTCGAGCCGCTCGAGCACGCTTTCCTGTACGAAGTCGGCGCATTTGACACAGTCCTCGATCGAATTGTGGAAGCTGAGCCGCTTGCGGTCGGCACCCTTCGCGAATCCGAGCCGCTCGAGATGCGGCCAGACATCGTCGACGAGGCCGCGCAGAAACGCCTCCTTCTTCGGGTCGTTGTCGTAGGCGCGGACATCGAACCCCTGGGCCAGAAACCAGGCGGCCCAGCCGGCACCGATAAGCCCGGAGCCGACAATGGCGATGGTGCGGACCTGCCCGCGATCGATGGGTTTCATGATGCGCTTTCCAATCAGTAGACGACGACGGTGCGGATCGACTTGCCGGCATGCATCAGGTCGAAACCTTCGTTGATGCGATCGAGCGGCAGCACATGGGTGATCAGATCGTCGATGTTGATCTTCTTCTCCATGTACCAGTCGACGAT
>JBBDMS010000011.1:0-7226 GCA_040878185.1 Dongiaceae bacterium
ACCGCCTCATCCTGAGCCTGTCGAAGGATGAGGCATCCAGCAGCCCTCATGGTTCGACAAGCTCACCATGAGGATAAAGGAAGCTGTGAAAAACACCGGTTTACATTACCGCGTCTCCGCACCGTCGAGCGTCAAGAGCGGGCCATAGAGATCGGGCCGACGATCGCGAAACACGCCCCAGTTCGCGCGCATCTGGCGGATCGCATCGAGATCGAACGTCGCGGTGACGACCTCTTCATCCGAGCCGCCCGCTTCGGCGGCGATCTCGCCCTGCGGCCCCGCGATGAAGGAGCGGCCCCAGAAATTCGTCGTGCCGAATTCGCCGCTCTCGCTGCCGATCCGGTTCGAGCAGACCAGCGGCGCGAGATTGGCCCCCGCATGGCCCTGCATCACGCGCTGCCAGTGATCGTGGCAGTCGGAGCCGATGCCGGTCGGGTAAAACAGGATCTCCGCACCCTTGAGCGCCATGATGCGCGCCGATTCCGGAAACCACTGGTCCCAGCAGATGCCGACGCCGATCGTGCCGAAGCGCGTCTTCCAGGCACGAAAGCCGGTATCGCCCGGTGCGGTGTAAACCTTTTCGAAACAGCCGGGCGGCCCGACCGGGATATGCGACTTGCGATAGATGCCGAGCGTGCTTCCGTCGGCGTCGATCACCACGATCGTGTTGTAGTAGGCGTGATTCGCGCGCTCGAAGATATTGACCGGCAGCACGACATTGAGCTCGGCCGCGAGCGCGCTCATGCGCGCGACGATCGGATTGCCCTCGAGCGGAAAAGCGAAGGCGAAATATTCCGGCTTCCAGTCCATGAAGCCGAAAAAATGATAGGCGAACATTTCCTGCAGCAGGACGATGTTGGCGCCCTGCCCGGCCGCCTTGCGGATTACCCGCTCGGCCTTCGCCAGATTCTCGTCGACGTCCCAGCCGCAGGAGATCTGGGTCGCGGCCACGGTCACACGCATCGCACAAACTCCCTCTTTCGCGGCGGGCAAAACTGGCCGACGCTACAGAACCGGCGGTCAAGACGGCAAGGCCCCATCGCGAACATTCCAGTCGCGAATTCGACCTAACATGGCCATCGGCGACAAACGCGTCCCGAACGTTCCACCGATTGTCGCGCCGCGCGCCAGGGATTTGTCAGGCGGCCTATCTGAAATCGGCGATCTGCGCATCGAACGCGCGCCGGAAGGCGAGGCGCGCCGTGCAGCGCTCGATATAGGCAGCAAGCCGCGCGTCGCTCGACACGATGTCCGTGTCTTTGAGGATCCGCAGCACGGTCGTCATCATCAGATCGCCGGCCGAAAAGCGATCGCCGTCCAGATACGGCTTGTCGCCGAGCGACGCCGACAGTCCGGCAAGCCGCCGCTGCACGAATTCGACCGCACCGGGCCGGCGCTGCTTCGCCCATTCCTCGTCCTTATAGAAGAGATCGATCAGCGCGACGTTCATGACAAAGGGCTCGATCGAGTTGAGCGCCGCGATCAGCCACTGGGTTGCGCGAGCCCGTGCGGCAGGATCCTTCGGCAACAGCGCCTCGCTGCGTTCGCCGATATGCAGCACGATGGCACCGGATTCGAACAAAGTGAAGCCATCTTCCTCGAGGATCGGCACCTGCCCGAACGGTTGCAGCGCGCGATAGTCCGGCTTGTCCTGGTCGCCCTGCTCCAGAAGGCGCGTCCGGTAGGGCAGTCCGGCTTCCTCCAGCGCCCAGCGCGCGCGCAGATCGCGCACCTGACCCTGCGCGAAATCCGGAACCCATTTGAAAGCCGAGATCGTGATCATGTCTGGTTCTCCCTGGCGGCGGTCGCGGCATAGGCCGCAAGTTGGTTGAAGAGGTCGGTCCATCCGTTGCGATGGGCATCGCGACGTTCGGCGTTCCCGAACGGCCGTTGATGGAAGGTCTGGATCGTTCGGCCGTCGCGATCTTCGAACGTGATCGTCACGAGCATTTCGATTCCGGCCGACGGACCGTCGTTCTCCCAGTTGAAGGTAAAGACCAGCCGGCGGTTTGCTTCGATCTCACGATAGACGCCGTGAAACCAGTTTTCGCCATGCGTACCGGAGATGACCCTCGCGCGGTAGACGCCGCCGATCCGAAGATCGATCGTGACATCGGACGAACCGGATCCGCCGCGGCCCATCCAGCGCGACAGATGTTCGGGCCTGGTCCAGAGCGCAAAGAGCGTGGCGGCGGGCACGTCGAAAATGCGCGTGATGAAAAGTTCGTCGTCGGTGACGGACATGCTCATTGCGACGGCTCGCCGTCTCTGAGTTCGGCGATATAGGCATCGAGCCGGTCCAAATTCTCGGTCCAGAAGATGCGATAGCGCGCGAGCCAGTCGTCGACGGTGCGGAGCCCACCGGCATCGAGCCTGCAGGGCCGCCATTGCGCATCGCGCCCGCGCGAGATGAGCCCGGCGCCTTCGAGCACTTTCAGATGCCGCGACACCGCCGGCAGACTGATCTCGAACGGTTCCGCGATCTCGTTCACCGTCGCCTCGCCCTCGGCCAGACGCGCCAGAATCGCCCGCCGCGTCGGGTCGGCGAGAGCGGAAAGCGAGGCAGACAGGGGGTCGATGGCTGGCATTTGACCGATCTACTATTTAACCTGTATGTTAAATACAGCTCAACGACCGGCCGTGTCAAGCAAGCCACCGCCAGAACCCGATCAATCCCAGCGGGAGACCGAACCATGACCCTGCACGACAAACGCTTTCCGAACGAACCCGCTGCGTATCGCAGTGCGCGCGACAAATTGCTCGAGGCCGAGATCGCGCTCAGGGCGCAGATCGAGGCGGTTGCGGCCCAGCGCCGCGCGCTGCCGCCCGGCGGCGCGCTCAAGGAGGATTACGTATTTGTCGAAGGGCCGCGCGATCTTGCCGCCGACGGGCGGGAGACGAAGACGAAATTCTCGTCGCTGTTCGGCGCGCGCGACACGCTCATGGTCTACAGCATGATGTACAAGGCGGGCGGCAATCCCTGCCCCGGCTGCACTTCATTACTCGACGGGCTGCAGGGCAATGTGCCGCAGATCGAGGATCGTGCCGCCTTCGCCGTCGTCGCAAAGGCGCCGATCGGGACGATCCGCGAATGGGCGCGCGAACGGCACTGGCGCAATCCGCGGTTCCTCTCCTCGGGCGCAACGACGTACAACACCGACTATCACGCCGAGGCGGCGGACGGCAGCCAGATCCCGATTCTCAACGTGTTTCATCGCGACAAGGACGGAACGATCCGGCATCGCTGGGGGATCGAGCTGCTGTTCGTGCCGGAGGCGGCGCCCGGCCAGCATCCGCGACATGGCGATATGGTCTGGCCGCTGTGGAACGCGCTCGACATGACGCCCGGGGGCCGCGGCGACGGCTTTCCCGACGGCACGTTCAAGCGCTCGCTGGAGAAGATCGGCAAGGGATAAGTGCGGCAAGTTCGGCCGGCGCGCCCTCTCCCGCGTGCGGGAGAGGGTGGCGTGCGTCAGCACGCCGGGTGAGGGTCGCGTTTGTCGTCAACACCCCTCACCCTTCCCTCTCCCCCACGCCGCGATCGGTCGCGGCCGACCGCAACACAGGGAGAGGGTTTCCTTTTGGCTCACACCCTGTCGTCTTCGGCGCGATCGGCGTCGTAGTCGGTATCGTCGACCGTCGGCAATGCACGTTTGAGCAACGCCTCGGCATCGAGCGCGCGGGCCATGCAGTCCGGCGGCGCCTGGAACAGCAGCACGCGCTGCGTCAGCCGCAACAATTTGCGAAATGCCTCGACGCGCTTCCAGCCGGCGCCGTATTTCGCGGCGATCTCGGGTCCGCGATGCGTCAGCCACATCGCGGCGGTCGCGACCACATGCGGAACCGCATAGGACGTGCCGTCGCCCTCGCCATATTTCCAGCCGAGAAAATTGCCATCGTCGTCGCAATCGACATCGGCACGCCACACGAACTTGGCCGGCGCGAAGATGTCGACCCGCGCATAGTTCTCATATTCGTAATAGAGCCGGTATCCAGGCGGGCGCTTCCACACGCCGCCGACGCCGATCGTGCGGCGATGCTTGCCGGGATAGGAGACCTTGTTGGTCATCTGGCCGCAGGCGGCAACGACGATCACGCCGTTCTCGTAGGCATAATCGACGGCCGCGCCCATGTCACCCTCGAACAGGACGGGAAAGCCGAGCGAAATCGTGACGATCTTGCAATTGTTTTGGTCGATCGCATCGCGGATCGCCTTGCCGATCGCGCGCACCGCCTGCGTGCCGATCAGGCTGTGATCGTTGACGCGGTATGGCACGATCGGCAGCCGTGGTGCCAGACCGACGATCCGCGCGTCATCGCCCGTCAGCGCGCTCGCGGTGCGAGTGCCGTGCCCCGGCGGCTGCCAGATCGTCTTGATCAGCGGATCCTTCGGATCGGTCCTGTTGTCGAAAAAATCGCGACCGAGCGTGTGCTTCACCCATGGGCTGTCGCCGGTTGCGCTCGCCGGAAAGCCGAGCGCGGGATGGCGCCGGTAGCCGGTATCGAGATGCGCGACGCGAAGATTGCCCCAGGCGACGTGCCCGTCGACCCGGCGCGGCATCATCGCAAGCGCGCGGTCGAGTCTCGAGTAGCGGACGTTCCAGTCGTTCTGTTGTGCGGGCATCGGATGTTCCCCCTGTTTCCCGAAGGCGCCGCCCTGCCAGCGGATGCTAGACCCGCCGGCCGCGCGGCGGCAAACGGGGGCGCTTGCGACCCGGCCGCCCTTCCCTATACTCGCCGCGCATTCGGCGGGGAGCATTCCATGGCGCGTGACATCAAAAAGGCAGTGCTGGCCTATTCCGGCGGGCTCGACACCTCGGTCATCCTGAAATGGCTGCAGACCGAATATGGCTGCGAGGTGGTGACGTTCACCGCCGATCTCGGCCAGGGCGAGGAGCTCGAGCCGGCGCGCAAGAAGGCCGAGATGCTCGGCATCAAGGAGATCTTCATCGAGGATCTGCGCGAGGAGTTCGTGCGCGATTATGTGTTCCCGATGTTCCGCGCGAATGCGCTCTATGAAGGCATCTATCTGCTCGGCACCTCGATCGCGCGGCCGCTGATCGCCAAACGCCAGATCGAGATCGCGAAGAAGACCGGCGCCGATGCCGTCGCGCACGGCGCGACCGGTAAGGGTAACGACCAGGTGCGCTTCGAGCTTTCCTATTATGCGCTCAATCCCGATATCAAGGTGATCGCACCCTGGCGCGAATGGGATCTGAAATCGCGCACGAAACTGATCGAGTTCGCCGAGAAACACCAGATTCCGATCGCGAAGGACAAGCGCGGCGAGGCGCCGTTCTCGGTCGACGCGAATCTGCTGCATATCTCCGCCGAAGGGAAAGTGCTCGAGGATCCCTGGGAAGAGGCGCCGGACTATGTCTATTCGCGGTCGGTTTCGCCCGAGCAGGCGCCGGACAAGGCGACCTATATCGAGATAGAGTTCAAAGGCGGCGATCCGATCGCGATCGACGGCGAGAAACTTTCACCGGCTGCACTCCTGACGAAGCTGAACCAGCTCGGCGGCGCGAACGGCATCGGCCGCCTCGACCTGGTCGAGAACCGGTTCGTCGGCATGAAGTCGCGCGGCATCTACGAGACGCCCGGCGGCACGATCCTGCATGCGGCGCATCGCGGTATCGAGAGCCTGACGCTCGATCGCGGGGCAGCGCATCTGAAGGACGAGCTGATGCCGCGTTATGCGGAGCTGGTCTATTACGGATTCTGGTTCTCGCCCGAGCGCGAGATGCTGCAGGCCGCGATCGACAAAAGCCAGGTGCATGTCGAGGGTACGGTGCGGCTCAAGCTCTACAAGGGATCGGTTTCCGTGGTCGGGCGCAAATCGCCGAAATCGCTCTACAGTCAGGCGCATGTCACCTTCGAGGAAGATGCCGGCGCCTACGATCAGCGCGACGCCGAAGGCTTCATCAAGCTGAACGCCCTCAGGCTCAGGCTCGGGAAGAAGCTGCGCGGCTGACACTCGGTAAGAAGCTGCGCGGTTGAACCGCGCGGCGTCAGGCGGACTTGCCGATGCGCTGGCGTACGTCGTCCTTGAACCAGTCGTACCAGTCGGATGTTGCCGGCGGCGTATCGATTTCGATCGCCGTCGCGTGCGCCGCGTCGTCATCGAGCGCCACCAGCGCGTCGCGCAGCAATCGGCGCCCGATCGGCACGATGCGTTCCTCCCGTCCGCCCAATTCGGCATAGCGGGAGGCGGCCGGGTCGGGATTGGTATTGGCTTCCCAGATTTCGGGGCGGCCGTCTTTGACGCCGAAATCGATGCGGCCGAAACCGAGACCGCCGAGTTCGGCGACGCGCCGCAGGACCGGCAGCCAGGTATCGGCGCCGACATAGCCGGCTTCCTCGTCGATCATGGATTGCTCGTCGCGAATACGCCGCACGTCGCCGGTGCGCGGCGGGCTCACCACCCAGCGGTCGCCGAAACACATATAGCGCTGGAAAATCGCGTCGCCGACGACGAAGGCGGTGCATTTCCGATAAACGCCCATGTCGTCGGCCGTATCGAAATATTCGACGATCAGCAGATCCCGGGGATCCAGCCCGAAGCTGGTCAGGCGCCAGATCTCGGCGTCGAGCGTATCCCCGTCGCGGATCAGATCCGTATAGGGCCCGTCATGCCGGCTGTCGCTGCGCAGGAAGACCGGAAAGCGTTGATGCCGGCGCTCCTCGTCGACGCGATAGACGTTGTGCCGGTTGATCCCCGCCTCGTACAGCCGCCGCAGCAGCGTATAACGACTGGCGGTGCGGGTCGGATGATTGAGCAGGCGGATGCGCCCGCGCGCGCGGCGCAGCCGGCGATAGAGCAACGTCGCCCTGAGCATGTCGGCCGGCATGAGCCGGTCGATATCCGAAAAGACGATCGTCCCGCCCTGCCAGTGGCGGCGACGGAACGCCTCGGTATAGGTAACGACCTCGAAACGCCCTGCGAGCCGCGGATCGTCGAGGATCGGGCTGTCGCGGAACGTATGATCGCCGCGCTCGGTAAGGAGATAATAGATCATCCGGACAATGCGATTCGGGTTGCGGTCAGGCGGGCTTGCCGGTGCGCTGGCGCACCTCTTCCTTGAACCAGTCGTACCAGATTGCCGTCGAAGGCGGCGGTTCGATCTCGATGCGTACCGCATGGGCGGCATCGCTGTCGAGCGCGGCCAGCGCATCGCGAAGCTGGCTCCCGCCGCGCGGCGAGATATAGGTGGCGCGCTCACCGG
>JBBDMS010000012.1:0-7103 GCA_040878185.1 Dongiaceae bacterium
CGACCTCGAACTCCTCGTAGTACCGCCCGAACTGCAACGTCAACGCCTCCTCCATCGATGAACCCTCTCGGAGTAGTAAACTAGCCACCGGCCGCGGGGTCCCGCGGGTCGCGGCCGCCCGCGACGTGGGGGAGGGGAAAGCTTGAGTCGTACTGTCCTTGCATAAGCCGATCGGAAACCCTCTCCCTCGGGGAGAGGGTGGCCCGCGTCAGCGCGCCGGGTGAGGGCCGCCTCAAGCCCGTCTCCGCCTTCTGCGCTCGCGCTCGCCGTCGCCCGAGATAATTTCTTTCGGCGCGGGCAGGCGCACCGCTGCCGAAAGATGCGAAAAGGTCGCCGTCTTGTGCGGGATCGCCATCGCATCGACGAAATGTTCCTGGAAGCGCGGCTCGACGGCGGTCTCGATCTTCTCGACCTGTTTGACGACGCGCGCGATCTCGGCCCGCGACTTGAGGTTCAGAAGCGCGATACGCGCGCCGGTGCCGGCCGCGTTGCCGGCCGAACCGACCTTGGTGAGCTCGCAATCCGGGATCATGCCGAGCACCATCGCGTATTTCACGTCGATATGGCTGCCGAAGGCGCCGGCCAGCGTGATGCGATCGACATGGTCGATGCCGAGATGATCCATCAGCAGCCGGGCGCCGGCATAGAGCGCGGCCTTGGCGAGCTGGATCGCGCGCACGTCGTTCTGCGTGATGCGGATGCGCGGCTCGCCGTCACGCAGCAGATAACTGAAGGTGCGGCCTTCCGCCTCGATGCGCGGGCTCTTCGCGGCCATCGAACCGTCGATCACGCCGTCCTGGTTGATGATACCGACCAGATACATTTCGGCGAGCGCCTCGATGATCCCCGAGCCGCAAATGCCCGTAACGCCGGTCGATTTCGTCTCGGCGGCGAAAGCCGGATCGTCCGACCATTTCTCCGAGCCGATGACGCGAAAGCGCGGCTCCAGCGTGTCGGAGTCGATGCGCACGCGCTCGATCGCCCCGGGTGCCGCCCGCTGGCCGCCTGAAATCTGCGCGCCTTCAAAGGCCGGGCCGGTCGGCGAGGACGCGGCCAGCAGACGATGCCGGTTGCCGAGCACGATCTCGGCATTGGTGCCGACATCGACGACCAGCGTCATCTCATCGCTCAAATGCGGCGTCTCCGAAAGAATGACACCCGCCGTATCGGCGCCGACATGGCCCGCGATGCAGGGCAGCACGAAGATGCGCGCATTCGGGTGGATCTGCATCTCGATCTCGGAGGCCCAGATCGTGATCGGCCCATCGGTCGCGAGCGCAAAGGGCGCGCCACCGAGTTCGATCGGATCGATGCCGAGCAGCAGATGATGCATGATCGGATTGCCGACGAAGACCGCCTCGAGAATATCGGCGGGTTCGATGCCCGCTTCAGTCGACACTGTGGCCGCGAGCTGGTTGACCGCCTGGCGCACAACCCGGGTCATCTCGACATCGCCGCCCGGGTTCATCATCACGTAGGAAACCCGGCTCATGAGATCTTCGCCGAAGCGGATCTGCGGGTTCATGACGCCCGCCGAGGCCACCACTTCGCCTGACGTCAGATCGCAGAGATGGCCGGCGATCGTCGTCGAACCGATATCGACCGCGAAGCCATAAACCCGATCCTTGAAGCCCGGCCAGACTGCGGTGATCTGCCGGCCGTAATGAACGGCGACGGTCACTTTCCACTCGCCCTTGCGCAGCGCCTTCTGCAACCCCTGAATCGCGCGCAAATCGCAGTCGAGCGATTGCAGGCCCCATTGCTGGGCGAGCGCCACCTGGAGGCGCTGCAGGTCGCCGGACGGATCGTGCATGTCGGGTTCGCGCACCTCGACATAATGCAGCTTCACCACCGGATCGAGTTCGATCGCCCGCACCTCGGCGCGCTTGCGCACGACCTGGCGATGCACCTGGCTTTCTTCCGGCACGTCGATCACCAGATCGCCGAGCAGCACGGACGAACAGGACAGCCGCCTGCCCTCTTTCAGGGTCGCGCGCTTCGCCGAATAGCGCTTCTCGACATCGGAGAAGACCGAGAGATGCTCGCTCTTCGAGACGACGCCGAGCTTCGGGAAATCGCCTTCCGACACCTCGACCTGGCAGCGCCCGCAAATGCCGCGGCCGCCGCACACCGAATCGATGTCGACGCCGAGCGCCCGCGCGGCCTGCAGGATCGGCGTGCCGAGCGGAAAGCGGCCACGCCGCCCGGAGGGTATGAAGACGAGAAGCGCGTCGTTGGTGGCGTTCATCCGGTTTCTTCTAATTCTCTCAATAGACCTGCCTCATCCTTCGACAGGCTCAGGATGAGGTCCCGTGAAAAAGGCTGCATCGGTCGACCCCGTCGTCCATCCGCCGATCCCGCCGCCTGAAATCAAACAACCACCTCATGCCGAGCCCGTCGAAACATGAGGCAACCTTTATACGCTAGGCCCGCGCCCGGCGCCGGTTCTCGCGATCGCGGCGCCGGTTGGCACCGTCCTCGCCCGGCGAGCCCGCCGCCGCGGCCGGGGCATTCTCGCGATATTTCTGGATCCAGCGCATGCAGTTCGGATCGTGGCCCATCGCGACGTCGGCGCCCATCACCGCCGTCATCTCTTCATTATGCAGCGGATTGGTGATCGCCGAGGTCATGCCCGCACCGATCAGCATCGACAGGAACGAGGCGTTGAGACCGTGTCGGTTCGGCAGGCCGAACGAGAAGTTGGAGGCGCCGCAGGTCGTGTTGACCTTCAGCTCGTCTCGCAGCCGCCGGATGATGTGGAACACCTGCCGTCCCGCCTCGTTGATCGCGCCGACCGGCATGACCAGCGGATCGACCACGATATCCGAAAAAGGAATCCCGAAATCGGCGGCGCGCTCGACGATCTTCTTGGCGACCGCGAAGCGCACGTCCGGATCCTCGGAAATGCCGGTCTCGTCATTCGAGATCGCGACCACGGCGGCGCCGTACTTCTTGACCAGCGGCAGCACCACTTCGAGCCGTTCCTCTTCCCCGGTCACCGAATTGACCAGCGGCTTGCCCTTGTAGACGGCGAGCCCGGCTTCGAGCGCTGCGACGATGGAGCTGTCGATCGACAGCGGCACGTCGGTCAGTGACTGCACGAGCTGAACCGCCTCGGCGAGGATGCGCGGCTCGTCGGCCATCGGGATGCCCGCGTTCACATCGAGCATATGCGCGCCGGCGGCGACTTGGGCGAGCGCATCCGACTGGACGCGGCTGTAATCGCCCGCCGCCATTTCCGCCGCCAGCAGCTTGCGCCCGGTCGGGTTGATGCGTTCGCCGATAATAACAAACGGACGGTCGAATCCGATGACGACCTCCTTGGTCGCCGAACTGATAACGGTATCGGTCATGGCACGATGGTCCTTTTTCTTTCCTGTCTTTGCATGGGCGTGCGACGCGCCTGCCGGCCCTGCATGACGCCGGAAGCGGTGATGATCTCGGAAACCAGTTCCTCCTGCCGGTAGGCCATGACATGGACACCGGCCACGCCCTCGATCTCGCGGATCTGCTGGATCAGTTCGATGCAGAGCTTCTTGCCTTCGAGCTTCGGCTTGTCCGAGTTCTCGAGGCGGTCGATGACATGCTCGGGAATGTGAACGCCGGGCACATTGTTTTTCATGAACCGTGCGGCGCGCGCCGAGGCAAGCGGCCCGACCCCCACCAGAATAAAGCATTTCTTGTGCAGGTCGTGGTCCCGCACCGTCGCCATGAAACGTTCGAGCATCGGCAGGTCGAAGCAGTATTGGGTCTGGATGAATTGCGCCCCGGCTTCGATCTTCTTCGCCATATGGAGCGCGCGGTATTCGTACGGTGGCACGAACGGGTTGGCGGCGGCGCCGAGAAAGACCTGCGGTGGAGAAGTGAGCTTGCGGCCGGAGAGGAACTTGCTCTCGTCGCGCATGGTGCGGATCGTCCGCAGCAGCGATGTTGAATCGAGGTCGAACACCGGCTTCGCACCCGGCTGATCGCCGACCTGCACGCCGTCGCCGGTCAGGCAGAGCACATTCTGCACACCCATCGCCGAGGCGCCGAGCACGTCGCCCTGGATCGCGATGCGGTTGCGGTCCCGGCAGGAAATCTGCAGCACGACCGAATAGCCGGCGCGTGTCAGCAGCGAACAGATGCCGACGCTCGACATATGCACATGCGCGCCCGACGCATCGGTCGCGTTGATCGCATCGCAGACTTCGGAGAGCACCAGCGCGCGTTCGAACACGTCGCGCGGATCGGCGGAATCGGGCGGGTTGAGCTCGGCCGTCACTGCGAACTTGCCGGCCCGCAACAGCCGCTCGAGCCGGCCACGCGAGGAATGGCCGGGCAGCGGCGCGAGCGGCGCCGAGGGATCGTAGAGCGGGCCGGGCGGCTGGGTTGCGACAGCGTTCATGCGTGCGCCGCCCCGGGCTTGCCTTGGGGCGCTTCCTCGCCGCTCTTCTCGCGCGCGACGCGCAGCCAGGCGGAGCTGCCCTTCAAGCTGAAATCGACCGGGTTCTGCACGTCGAGAATCCGATCGCCCTCGTCCATTCGGCGCGAGCCCTGCCAGCCCTGCACCCAGACGCAGCGCATCTCCGGCTTCACCTCGCAATGACCGTTTTCGCGGACACCACCGCAGGGCCCGTTGCGCAGGTTCTTCGGGCAGTTCATCGGACAGGACATGCCGGAAGAGGACAGCACGCAGCGTCCGCACATCTGGCAATCGAAGAGAAAGCCTTTGACGTTGCGCTCGACAAACGCGACCGGCTTCTCAAGCCGCTGCCAGCCGATCCGGCGCAGGACCGGGGCTGCAAACACAAGAGTCCGCTCGAACAACGCATAAACCCGTTCGAGCGCGCTTGCATGCCGCACCGACCAGAGCCGAACCGTGTACATGGGATTTTCCCGATCGCCTTTCACGTCTGTGCCGCTTGTCGCGTCAGGCGGCGCGCCGAGCGAGCAGGCCCGATTCGGCGATCACGTCGGCCGCGGCCTGTTCGCCGCGCGGCGCCATCAGATGCGCGCCGGCGACGCCCGGAATCGCCGTCAGCTCGTGCAGCAGCTCGACGCAGATGCGGCGTCCCTCGGCGGCCTGGTCTCCCGCCTTCTCGAGCCGCGCGATCAGCGCATCGGGCACATGCACGCCGTGCAGATTCTCGTTCATCCAGCGCCCGCCCTTGGCCGAGGCGAGCGGCCCGATGCCGACCAGGATGAAGATCCGCTCGGGAATGCCGTGATCGGCCAGCGCCGCCATGTAGCGGCGCAGCAGCGCCATATCGAAGCAATATTGCGTCTGGATGAAATCGGCGCCGCAATCGATCTTGGCGAGCAGCCCGTCCGGCTTCCATTTCGCATCGGGCTCGCGCGGACTGTCGGCCGCACCGAGGAAAAGGCGCGGCGCCGGTTCGATCTTGCGGCCCGAGGGATACGCGCCGGTATCGCGCATCGCGCGCGTCATAGTGAGAAACTGCCGCCCGTCGATATCGTGTACCGGCTTCGCATCGGGCTGGTCGCCGCCCTTGGGATCGTCGCCATAGAGCGAGAGAATGTTTGGAATGCCGAGTGCTGCCGCACCGATCAGATCGCCCTGCATCGCGATGCGGTTGCGATCGCGCATGGTGAATTGCAGCACCGGCTCGATGCCCTCGCGCGCGAGTATGGCCGATGCCGCGAGCGCACCCATATGTGCGCGGGCGCCCGCCGCATCGGTCACATTGACCGCATCGGCGAGGCCCTTGAGGCAGCCGGCCTTGCGCAACACCGCGTCGGCACCTGCCGCATCGGGCGGCGTCGTTTCCGCGGTCAGCGCGAAATGCCCGGCGCGCAGCGTCGCTTCGAGCCGACCGGCCGATTTCAGCCCGGTCATTCCGTGTCTCCCTTGGCGCCATCGGCGACACCATCCAGTTTGCCGCCTGCCATCACCAGCGCCTTCAGCCGTTCCTCGTCGAACTCGGCGATGAGCTGTTCCGACAGCGCGATCGCCGCCGCCTCCAGATCGTCGCCGCATTCCTGCGGATCGGACCGGCGCCATTCGGCGAGATAACCGTCGGTGTCGCGCAGATGCGCGCGCATCGCCGCGCGGTCGATCGCCTGTTCGAAGCGTTCGCCGAGATGGCGCTTCGCCGTCTCGCGCCCCTTCTTGGCGATGACCTGAGCTGGGATATCGCGCCAGTAGACGATCGTGATCTGCCCCATCAATGCTTTCCTTTTGCCGGCACAGCCGTGTCGCGCGCCGCATCCCGGATGAAATCGCCCAGCTCGCCATAGCCTGTGCGGCGATGTTCGTATTCGAGACCGAGCCGGGCGGCGGCACGCTCGGCGATCGTTTCGAGCGCGGCGTCTTCGATCTGCGAGAGATAGACGAGCTTGGTGTAATTGCCGAAATAATCGTCGCGCAATTCGGGGTGACGATCGAGGCCGAGGCCTTCGATGATCAGCCGGTCGAAATGCCGTGCGAGATAGTCGGTCAGAAAGAAACAACCCGGCTCCGCTTCGGCGAGTGCGGTGAAGTCGGCCGTGCCCATGAAGAACTGATAGCAATGCGGGCCGTCGATGCGCGCGACGCCCTCTTCTTCCAGCACGCGGTCGAGCAGGCCACCGGTGCCGCAATCGCCATAGGCGACGAGGATGCGGCCATACTGTCCGCGCGCGGCGCGGATCTTCGCGCGCACGCCGTCGGGAATCTTGTCCGGCGTGTTGTGCCAGATTGCCGGCAGGCAGGTGACCGCGAGGCGATCGAATCTGTAAGCCGCGATCAGATCGACGATCTCGCGCGCCAGCGCACCGCAGGCGATGATCAGGGTGCCGGCATCGCCACGGCCCGCAGCCGCCCCGGCACCGGTCGCGGCGCGGGCAGCGTTCTTGTTGATTCCGGTCTTGCTCATGGTCGCAAACGCCAAAATCGGACCCTCTCGCCCCGCGCCATCGCGCGGTCTCGCATATCGCCGCAAACCCTAGGAAATGCAAGCAGATTGTGGCGCCCGAGGGGTGGGGTAGGGCTGCCTTGGCGGCGACCTTCGCCTGTCAGAATACGACAGCAGCGAAATGGACCGGTAGCGGGGCCGGCCGACCGGCGCCCGGCCGCTCAGGCGGCCTTCGGCGGCTCGGCCGCGACCGCGACCGAAACCGAT
>JBBDMS010000013.1:0-36743 GCA_040878185.1 Dongiaceae bacterium
GGAGCGCCAGAGCGCGGAAGGCGTTGGAGGACTTGCTGAGATGAGGCGAGAGCCGAGGGAGATCCAGGAGGGCCGCATCACGCATTTGTTCGCCGGGCTCGAGCGCCAGATCTCGACACCTTCCGAGCAGAACCTCCGCTCGATGGCCCGGAACGCGAGTTCGCGATCACGGCCGCTGCCTGCTCCCGTCCCGTCGCGACGCTGGCCGCTCCAGGCTCGCTGGACCGGCGTGCTGGTCCTGGCGCTCGTCGTCGCGACCGGTCTAGGCGTTGGGCTCGGCGCGCTAATTGCTCCGAGCGGGACCGCCGCGAGTGGCCCAGTTGGGACGGGATTCCTTCCCGGGCCCGGATGGACGGTGCTCCAGACGGGAGCAGACGCGACACCCGAGCGACAAGCTCTTGCAGTAGCGACCAACGTCCCGCTGCACCCGGAGGACAGTGCCCGCGGGATCCGCAACTCCTCCGGGCTTCCGTATTCGACGCTACTGAAGCTTCCTCCGCGAGGCGTAGTCATCGTGGCGTTGTTCACGTTGCGGGAGCCCCGCCCTTGGTTCGACGAGGACTTCCCTGAGCACGACTTGCCGTTGCGCGTGCGCGAGGCAGTGAACTCGATCTCCTACATGGTGCAAGTGCGGCCCGAGCGGCCGCTCGGCCAGTACCAGATCCGCGCGACCGTCGGCAGGCATTACGTCGATGTCCAGTTCTACGTCGGTACACGGCATCCGTCACCGGAGCTCATCGACACCGCTCAGCGGCAGCTCGACCGCCTCGTTGTCGCTTCCACGTCTGCGGGAACCGCAGACTCCGCACCCCGACCGAACGCGACCGCCGCACCGTCGGCTTCGACGGTCATCGACCGGACGGTCAGCTGCGCGATCACCCGCGGAGGAACACGGGAGATCGACGTAAGGGCGCAGTCGGGAACTCGGCTGTTCGGGGACCGGTCGAAGTGGAAAAGCTTGCCGGGCGCCAGCTTCGGCGACCCTCGGTCCGCCTCGCCGACCTCGTCGCACGTGTACGCCTATGTCAGCGCGGGGTGGCCGCCACCTCGACAGAGCGGGTTGCCACTCAGAACAGACACGCTGGCGTACAGCATCGAGTGCCGCCCATCGAGCGCACCGGTCCCTCTCTCGACGGTTGGCCTATCCGGCGGCGCGGCAAGCCCCAACGGCGACGAGCACGACTGCGTCGTGGCGGCAAAGATCCTCGTGCGGATCAGAGGTGTCTACCGCACACCCACCTCACTCAAGCGCAGTCGGGATTCGTTCGTTGCGCGCGGACCCGTGAAAGAGGGCTACCTCGCGATTCGGACGCTGTCGGGCGACCAGATCGCCTTGGCGACGGTATTGGAGTCCGGGAGGGCACGCCTTTTCGTTGGAGACAGCTGCGGGCCGAGCGGATGAGAGACCGCTCGCGCCAGTCGAGAAATGTCCTTCTAGCGAGCGCGATCTGCGCGGCCGGGCTCGCCGCTACCGGCTCCGGTTCGTCGGCGCCGTCTCGCATCGTCGACCGGACGTTCGCGTGCGCCCCGATCGCGTACGGCGGCGTGCGCGACCTCGACCTCTGGGCGAGCCCGCCCCGCACCGATCCTTGGATCATCCCGGCCTACCTCGTCATCCGCACCGGGACGACGCTGCCGGACACCGATCTCGTCTTCGTCCGCGTTCGCGCCCAGGGGAAGATCGGCTGGACGTCGCCTCAGGAGGGACCGTCGGGCGTGTACGCGAGCGCTCGCCGTTGCACGCCAGCGCGCGCAGCCGTGCCGCTTTCGTCGAAGGGGCTGCCGGGACCGCCGGCCGGATGGTTCAGCGAGGTCAACTGCTCGCTCCGTGGACGCGTCCTCGTGCGAGTGCGGGCGCTACTGGCTGCGCCCGCCGAGTGGCAGCGAGTGGATGGGTCTTACTTCGGCGCGCAGAAACGGATCGACGAAGCCTCCGTCGCCGTCCGAAGCGAGCGAACCGGCGAGCCGCTCGCCTTCATGCAGGTGGACAAGGCCGGCAAGACGCGGCTCTGGACAGCGTCCCGCTGTAGATAACGCCGTCGAGAACGGGAGGGAGCATGGGTGTGAACGGTGACGAGCAAGCGGGCCGCTTCCTCGGGAACGTCGAGACGGTCGTGAAGGGAAAGACGGACGAGATCAAGCTCGTGCTCGCCGCGCTCGTCTGCGGCGGGCATGTACTTCTCGAGGACGTCCCCGGCACCGCCAAGACGGTTCTCGCCCGTGCGCGCGGCCGGGCCAGCCGGGCGGCCGCACGGAGCCCCTAACCGGTTGACGCCGCGGCCCTGCTCCCGGCTCAATGCGCGCGGGGGAGTGACCGTATGATTCGTCGCCCATGACCGAAGAAAAGCCGGAAGCCGCGAATGCGGCAAAGTCCGAAGCCGCGCCCGCGGTAAAGCCGGAAGCCGCGACTGCGGCCAGGGCACGGCCGCGCCGCAGTATCGAGGACCTGATCGCCGAGGGCGATGCGGCGCTCGCCCGGCGCGACGGCGCCGCGGCGGTCGCGACCTTTCGCAAGACGGCGATCCTGGTGCCGAACGACTGGCGCGGCCATGAAAGGCTCGCGCATGTGATGCGCCGAATCGGTCGCTTCGACGATGCGCTGAAATCGGCCCAGCGCGCCCATGCGCTCGCCCCCGACGAACCGCGCGTGCTGGCCGAGCTCGGCTATTGCCGCCGATTGCTCGGGCGTGGCGATGCGATCGAATGCCTGCGCCGCGCGACCGAACTCGCGCCGGACGTGGCGGAATATCATTCCTGGCTGGCCGATGCCTTCTGGGACACCCATCGTCATCCCAAACAGGCGGTCGCCTGTTATCGCCGCGCGCTCGATCTCGATCCGAATAGTCCGCACCGCATGATCCGCTTCGCCGGCATCCTCGCCGCGACCGGACGAACCAAGGAAGCGGCGCCCATCTTCGACCGCGCGACCGCACTCGCGCCCAATTCGCTCGAGGTCTGGATCGCGCGCGCCCGCTTCGCACAGATCATCGGCCGCCTGGACGAAGCGAAGGACGCCTGGCGGCGCGTGATCGACATCGCGCCGGACAGCTCCGATGCGCTGGTCGTTCTTGCCGCACAGTTTCCCGAAGCGGTCGACGAGGCGATGCGGTTGCGCGCGGAAGTGCTCGCGACAGCACCCCAGAACGGCACGCGCAGCCGCCGCCAGTTGCATTTCGCGCTCTATTCACTCGACCGTCATCGCGGCGAACCGGATGCCGCGTTCGAGCATCTGCGCGAAGCGAACCGGCTGCGCCGCGACGAACTGAACGGGCAGAATCGCGGTTACAGCTACGAAGGCCGCGAGCATTACTTCGACCGCATCATCGAGACCTTCGATCGCACCTTCTTCGAGCGAAGCCGCGACTGGGGCGATCCGTCCGAGCGGCCGATCTTCATTCTCGGCATGCCGCGATCGGGCACCACTTTATGCGAACAGATCCTCGCCAGCCATTCGAAGGTTCATGGCGGCGGCGAGCTTGAGGCGATCCGTACCGTCGCGCGGATGCTGCCGCCCGCGCTCGCGCGTCCGAACGAGAAACCCGGTTCGTTTCCCTGGGCGATGGAGCGGCTTACGCCCGGCGTGACCAGACGTATGGCAAAACACTATCTGGACGAGACGGCGGTGCTGTCGAAACTGCCGCGCATCACCGACAAGATGCCGAGCAACTATGTGCATGTCGGCCTGATCCATCTTCTTTTCCCGCATGCACGGATCGTGCATTGCGTGCGCGATCCGATGGACAACGCGCTCTCCTGCTTCGAACAGAACTTCTCCCATCCGACGAGCTGGGCCTGGGATCTCGACGATATCGGCCATTATTTCAACCAGTATCGCCGGCTGATGGCGCACTGGAACGAAATGCTGCCGGGCGCGATGCTGGAGTTTTCCTACGAGGCGACGGTGCGCGATTTCGAGCCGATGGCGCGCCGCCTGCTCGAATTCTGTGGCCTCGAATGGGAGGATGCCTGCCTCGATTTCCACCGCACCGACCGGCCGGTCCTGACCGCAAGCAAGGGCCAGGTGCGGCGGCCGATCTATGACAGCTCGATCGCCAAATGGCGGCGCTTCGAGACGCAGCTCGAACCGCTCAGAAAAGCGATCGGCGTCTAGCCACCCAGCGAATCGGTCTCGCCAATCGGTCGAGCTATGGGGTACGGCCGGCCGCGATTATGGCTGGCGATCCATTTCGTCCGATGCAAAGGTCGGTCCGTCGACCGGCGTCCAGACGAGCGTCTTGCCAAGCATCGGCATCAGGACGTAGGCGCGCATATCCACCGTGCCGTCGGCCCGCATTTCCATATCGGCCAGGTAGTTTTCGCCATCGTCGGGGTTATATATCTGCCCGTTCTCCCAGCTGCGCGGGCCGGTCTGGCGGAGGCCCTGCAACAGCAGGAGTCCCATCAATGCCCGGTCGCGAAGCGCGGGATCGGGATTCTCGATGTCAGTGATCGGATTACCCTGCTCATCGTTGGGAAATTTGAGCCAGACGATTTTCCCGCAGAACAGGTCTTCGCAGGGAAAAATTTCGATATGGATGCGCTGGTTCTCGTGCAGCCAGACGCCAAGCAGCGATTCTGCGTTGGCGGGCCCCACCATCAGCAATGTGCAAAACAGAGCCCCGGCGATCAGGCGCATCCTTGGACATGGTCACGCCATGGCGCCCTTACAACGGCCGAGTGGCAATTTTACGCTTTCAGGCCTGCCAGTTTCCGACCGGGCAACCTGGAGCCTGGCGTCACGCCGGCCGCGCGGTGTGCCGCGCATCGAAGCGCCCCTCGATCGCATCCCAGATCTTGCCCGCGAGATTGGTGCCGTCGAAACGGTCGATTTCCTGGATGCCGGTCGGCGATGTCACGTTGATCTCGGTCATGTAGTCGCCGATCACGTCGATGCCGACGAACACCAGCCCGCGCTCGCGCAGGACCGGTCCGATCGCGGCACAGATCTCGCGTTCGCGCGTGGTCATCGTGGTCTTCAGCGGCTTGCCGCCGGCATGCATGTTCGAGCGCGCCTCGCCTTCGGGCGGCACGCGGTTGATCGCACCGGCCGCTTCGCCGTCGACGAGGATGATGCGCTTGTCGCCCGCGCGTACCTCGGGCAGATATTTCTGAACGATGATCGGCTCGCGATAAAGCTGGGTGAAAAGCTCGATCAGCGAACCGAGATTCTCGTCGCCCGGCGCGATATGGAACACCCCCGCCCCGCCATTGCCGAACAAGGGCTTCACGATGATGTCCTTGTGCGCCTTGCGAAACTCGAGAATCTCCGACTTGTCCGAAGTGATGAGCGTTGGCGGCATCAGTTCGGGGAAATGGGTGACGAACAGTTTCTCGGGTGCGTTGCGCACCTGGACGGGGTCGTTCACGACCAGCGTGTCGGGATGGACATGCTCGAGCATGTGCGTCGCGGTGATGTAGGCCATGTCGAAGGGCGGATCCTGGCGCATCAGAACGATGTCCATCGTACGCAGGTCGATCGTCTCGAACGCGCCGAGGCTCGCGTGATTGCCCTTCTCGCGGCGCACCTGCAGCGCGCGCATATGCGCGTAGATCCGGCCCTCGCGCAGGACCAGATGGCGCGGCAGATAGTGAAAGAGCGCATGGCCGCGGCGCTGCGCCTCGAGCGCGAGCGCGAACGAGGAATCGCCGTTGATGTCGATTCCCTCGATCGGATCCATCTGGATGGCGACGGCGCGGCTCATGATGTTTCCCTGGCTCCGTTCGGTACGCGGCGGGCGATCGCCGGGGCGCGATCATAACGGGCGCGATCATAATGCGCGTTGCCGCCGCTTGGCAGCGGATTCTTGGGCTCGGTCTGCCTTGGGCCGACAGCGCCTCAGAGCGTGATCTGCGATCCGAGCTCGACCACGCGGTTCGGCGGCAAGCGGAAGAACTCGGTCGCCCCGAAGCCGTTGCGCGCCAGAGCGGCGAAGAGCTGCTGGCGCCAGCGCGGCATGGCGCGGCCCGGGTTGAGCGCCACCCGCGCAAGGAAGAACGAGGTTTCCATCATGTCGAATTCCAGCCCGTGCTCCCGGCAGAGCTCGAGGGCGCGCGGCACGTTCGGCGTCTGCATGAAACCATAGGAAACGCGCACCCGGTAGAAACGCTTGCCGAGCTGCTCGACGGCGACGCGCTCCGCGGCCGGCACTTTCGGCACGCCTTTTGTGCTGACCGTCAGCAGTACGACGCGTTCATGCAGCACTTTGTTGTGCTTCATGTTGTGCAGCAATGCGCGCGGCACCTCGTCCGGGGTGCCGGTCATGTAGACGGCGGTGCCGGGCACGCGCACCGGCCGTTCGGGGTTCAGATGCGCGATGAAGGTTTCGATCTTCATGCCATCGGCGGCAATACGGTGGGCAAGCTCGGCGCGACCGCGACGCCAGGTCGTCATGGTGACATAGAGCAGTAAGGCGATGCAGAGTGGGAACCAGCCGCCTTCGGGAATCTTGACGGCGTTGGCCACGAGGAAGACCGCATCGATCGCGAACAGCAGACCGAGAATGCCGGCGATGGCGATTGGCCCCCAGTTCCAGCAGCGCCGCGCGACGATCACCACCAGCATTGTCGTGATGACCATCGTTGCCGATACCGAGAGACCGTAGGCGGCGGCGAGCGCCGATGAGGAACCGAAAGCGAGCACAACGGCGATCACCGCGATCAGCAAGGCGTAATTCACCTGCGGCGAATAGATCTGGCCGATCTGATGCGCCGATGTGTGACGGAATTCGAGCCGCGGCAGATAGCCGAGCTGAACCGCCTGTCGGGTAATCGAGAAGGCGCCGGAAATAACGGCCTGCGAGGCGATCACGGTGGCGGCCGAGGCGAGCACGACCAGTGGCAGACGCGACCATTCGGGCCCGAGCAGAAAGAACGGATTCGCAATCGCATCCGGCTCGCGCAGCAGCAGCGCGCCCTGGCCGAAATAATTGAGCAGCAGGGCCGGCATGACGACGACAAACCAGGCAAGCCGCATCGGCACACGGCCGAAATGGCCCATATCGGCATACAGCGCCTCCGCGCCGGTGACGGCGAGAAACACGGCGGCAAGCACGACGAGACCGACCGTTGTGTGATGCGCGAGGAAGACGATGCCGTAGCGCGGATCGATCGCGGCGAGCACGGCTGGATTGCCGGCGATCTCGATCGCACCGAGCGTTCCCAAAACGGTGAACCAGAGCGCCATGATCGGGCCGAAGAACGCGCCGACGCGGCCGGTGCCGCGCGACTGGACGAGGAAAAGGGCGATCAGGATAGCGATCGTCACCGGCACGACAAGGACATGCAGCGCGGGCGCGCTCACCGTCAGGCCCTCGACGGCGCTGAGCACGGAAATCGCCGGCGTCAGCAGGCAGTCGCCGTAGAACAGGGCCGCACCGGCGATGCTGAGCGCAACGACGCCGGCGCCGACGCGGCGCGACAGGGTGGCATCCTGCTGGATCAGCGCGCCGACCGCGAGGATGCCGCCTTCGCCGCGATTGTCCGCACGCAGCACGATGACGATGTATTTGACGGTGACGACCAGCAGCAGCGACCAGAAGACCAGCGAGAGCACGCCGAACACGCTGGTCTCCGATACCGGTGCGTCGGTCGCGCGCAGCGCTTCGCGCAACGCATAGAGCGGACTGGTGCCGATATCGCCGTAGACGATGCCGAGCGCACCGAGGGCAAGAATCGGAAGGCGTTGAGTGTGTCGCTCGGCGTGGGTCGATGCGGACGGCGCATCATTACTGCGGCCGCCGTTCAGATCGGGGGATGTCATTTTGGGTTGGGTCGCGTATCGCCGCGGAGAGGCCAGTATAACCCTTTTGCTGCAGCGCAACCGTGAATATTATAAGCAATTGAATTTATTAAATAAATATTCGGTGCAGCGCAGCTTTCCGGCATCGCGTGAAACTGAAAGCCGGCTCAGTTCAGCCGGTTCTTCACGTCCTGCAGAATGCGCGCCGATTGATGTTTGTAGCTGTCGCGGGTCTCGAGCGCGATATGCCGCTCCAGCGCCTCGGCGGCGCGCTGCAGATTTTCGAGCCGCAACTGGATCATCGCAGAGTCGCGCCACAGCTCGGCGCGCATCGGTGCGAGCGTCGTCATGCGTTCGACGACGTGACCGGCTTTTTCGAGTTCGCCCATGCGGATATTGCGGATCTTCAGATTGTTCTGCAGCCGCAGCAGAATATCGATGTTGCTGACGCGCTCGAAATATTCGGGCGCGAGTTCGGCCTCGCTGCCGGCGGCGGCCTTGATCAGCGTGCGCAGGTCGGCGGCGGCACAGATCTTTCCTTCCGCGAACGGATCGACGATCGCGCGTTCGCCCTCGCGATCGAGACGCACCAGGAAATGACCGGGAAAGGCGATGCCCTCCACATCCCAGCCCTGATTGCGGCCGCACTGGATGAAGAGGATGCCGAGCGCGACCGGCAGGCCGCGGCGGCGGTCGATGACGCGCATCAGATTGGCGTTCTGCAGATCGTCATAGGTCGCCTCGTCGCCGCGATAGCCTTCCTGCCCGTAGAGCACAGCATCGATCGAGGCGATGCGGCCTTCGAGCGTGTCCGCGGTGCCGGCCGCGGCGAAGCGATCGGCGACGTCGCGCGTCATCACGGCGAGATGATCGCGATAGCGGTCGAGCGCGACGCCGGGCCGGTCGAAGCTCGCCAGCGCGAGCGCGGTTTCGGCCAGATCGACATCCCGATCGGACAGCGCCGCCGCTGCGGCAAGCGCCGCCATGGCGGCTTCATGGTCGCTCATTCGGCGCTGGCGGCCTGGGTCTTGATGCGGACGTAGCTCACGATTCGCCGAACATACTGAACGTCGCGCGCATGGTCGATAACGCGGTTGAGCTCGTCCTCGTTCTGCGCGATCCCGATCAGATACACGACCCCGTCGACCGATTCGACGCTGTAGTTGATTGCCCGGACCTCGCCGTCCAGCAGCAGCTTGCCGTCGATCTTCTTGATGATCCAGAAATCGCGCCAGCCGTTCGGATCGGCGCCGGTCACCGTCATTTCGTTGATGACTTCGGCGACGCCATCCGGCTGCCAGGCGATCTTGACCGCCTCCATGCGCGATTCCGGCCTCTCGACTTCGCCGCTCAGCAGTACGCGCCCCTCATGCACCTGAAGCTTGACCGCGCTGAACAGATCGCCGTCCTGGTCGAGCAGCCGGCGGTTGATGTCGAGATACAGGGCATCGTCGGATACCGAGGTCGTGAAGCCGCGTTCCTCGGTCGCCTTGGTCGCCGCACTGGCGGCAACGCCGATCGCGATACCGGGGACGGTGCAGCCGGCGAGCGTCAGGGCGGCCACGACGGCCAAAGCGGCCGCGACGAGCCACGCGGAACGCGGCCGGTGCCAATGCCGGCGTACTGCGAGGGCAAGCCCCATAACCCAGCCGATCTGCCCGCTGACGAATCGAGAACCGCATTCTAACGCAGATTGGCCTCAACCGGGCAGATTTACCTCAATTGCTATGTGCCGCCTGCCAGCAATCTTCGAGATGTAGCGGTAGCCGGCCCGGCACGACCAGAACGACATCGAACCGGATGCGGTCCTGCGCCCGCTCGGGATGGCGCGCGAGGAACCAGCCGAGCGCCGCCAGGATGCGCTGGCGCTGCCCCGGCCGAATCGATTCGGCGGCGATCGTCCGATCGGGTCGCGCCTTCACCTCGACGATGGCGAGGGTGCGGCCGCGCCGCGCGACGAGGTCGATTTCGCCGACCGGGCAGCGCAGATCGCGGGCGAGGATGCGATAGCCCTTGAGCCGCAGGAACCAGGCGGCGAGCCATTCACCGCGCCGGCCGCGCCCCTGGCTGCGCCGGCGTTGGCGTTGCCGGTCGGAGGCCGGATCGGATGTGCGAGCACCGTTCTTGTCGCGGCGGCCCGGCGACGATGCCCCGGCCCGTCTTGCAGGAAAGCGGTCGCGACCGGTCATGGCGCTGTGTCGCGCAACGCGAGCGCGCGGCGATAGACCTCGCGCCGCGGCCGGCCGCTGGTGCCGGCCACTTCGTCGACCGCGGTCTTGAGCGGCAGGCGCGCGAGCCGCTCGGTCAGCATCGCATCGAGCGCCGCGTCGTCGAGGATCGCCGCATCCTCGTTGGGTGGGCCGACCAGCACCACGATCTCGCCTTTCGGACCGCCGGCGGCGGCATAGTGCGCCGCGAGCGCATCGAGGCGGTCGCGTCTGGTTTCCTCGTAGAGCTTGGTCAGTTCACGGGCGACCGCCGCTTCGCGCGGGCCCAAAAGGTCGGCGAGGTCGGCGAGCATCGCTGCCAGCCGCGGGCCGCTTTCGTAGAACAGCAGCGTCGCGCGCAGGTTTCGGAATTCGGCGATCGCCGTGCGTCGCGCCGCGCTCTTCGGCGGCAAAAAACCGGCGAACAGAAACCGGTCGGTCGGCAGGCCGGCGATGGCAAGTGCCGCCAGCAATGCCGAGGCGCCGGGCAGCGGCGTCACATTGTGACCGGCCGCGACCGCGTCGCGCACGAGGCGATAGCCGGGATCGGAAATCAGCGGCGTGCCCGCATCGGAGACCAGGGCGACGGTCTGGCCTGTCGCCAGCACACCCAGGATCTCGGGGCGCATGCGCGCCGCATTATGGTCATGATAGGGGCGTAACGGGCGCTTCAGACCGAGATGCATCAGCAGTCGGCCGGTGACGCGGGTGTCTTCGCACAGCACCAAATCGGCGGCGGCGAGGGTTTCGATCGCACGCCGGGTGATGTCGCCCAGATTGCCGATCGGCGTCGCGACGATGGCGAGCGTGCCGGTTGCAGCACCCCTCTTGTGCGGGTCGTCGCTCGCGTCGCGCGGCCATGTACTTGCGCCGGACCCGCCGCTAGGCTCGGTCGCGGCGTCACGAGGGTCCGGGATCTTCGCCGGGCCGGGATTGTTGTCAGGGTTCGGACCGCGATTCTTGCCGGGCCCCGGGTCGTTGTGAGGGCCACGGTTTTTCACAGGGGATGTCGCCGATGCTGGCCGCGCGCCGCGCCGTTTCGATCTGCCGCTCATTTCTGAACCGGACGGGCGCGGGATGGCTCAGGGCCGCCCCTTCGGCCGTCACGCTTTCCATGCTGCTGGTTGTCGCCGCCTTTGCGCTGGGCGCCTGTCAGCAGAGGGTATCGCCCTCCGCGCCGCCGCCGCAAGCAACACCGCCGACAACGCCCCCGGTTACAGCCACGCCGACACCGGAACCGGTGCCGACCATGCCGGCACCGATCGTGACCGGCGACGGGCGCGTTCATGTAGCACTCCTCCTCCCGCTTTCGGGCCAGCATGCGGCGCTCGGCCGTTCGATGCAGTCCGCCGCCGAACTCGCGCTGTTCGATTCCGGCAACGACCGGTTCGCCCTCGTGGTGCGCGACACCGAAACGGCGGGCGGTGCCGGTATGGCGGCGCAGCAGGCGATCGCCGAAGGCGCGCAGCTCATTCTCGGGCCGCTGTTCGCAAACCAGGTCAGCCAGGTGGCACCCGTTGCACGTCAGGCCGGCGTGCCGGTCATCAGCTTCTCGACCGATCGCAGCGTTGCGGGGGGCGATGTCTATGTGATGGGTATTCTGCCCGAGCTGCAGATCGAACGCGTCGTCACCTACGCATCCTCGCAGGGCCTGACGCGCTTCGCCGCGCTGGTGCCGAATTCGACCTACGGCCGCAATGTCGTGCAGGCGCTTAATCTTGCGACCGGCGGCGGCGCGGGCACGGTCTCGAGCGTCGAATACTACGACACCGGCACGACCGATCTCGCGCCCTATGTCCAGCGCATCGCCGGCGCGCGAGACAGCTACGACGCGCTGCTGATACCCGAATCCGGCGACCGGCTGCGGCTGATCGCGCCGCTGCTGCCGTTCTACAATATCGATTCGGGGACGACACGGATTCTCGGCTCGACCTTGTGGGACAATCCCAGACTCGGTTCCGAACCGGGGATCGCCGGTGCGTGGTTTGCGGCACCGCCCCAGGAAAGCTGGCAGCGTTTCGAAACGCGCTATCGCCAGCTCTATGGCGAGCCGCCGGCGCGTCTCGCCAGTCTTGCCTACGATGCGACCGCGCTCGCCGCCGCGCTTGCGCGCGGTGCGGGACCCGAAGCAGCTGCTTCCGGTGTCTATTACGATCGCGCCGCGATCACCCAGACCGATGGCTTCGCCGGCATCGACGGTATTTTCCGCTTCCAGCAGGACGGGTCGGTACAGCGCGGACTGGCGGTGATGGAACTGCAATATGGCGGCATCGTCACCAGGGACGCCGCACCGGTGCGCTTCGAGGACGTCATCTATTAACGCCGCGTCCGCCCGTCCGCGCGCATGCCCGCACGCATGAAGGACGACTGGACCGACGCCGCGTTCGCGGCGGCGTGGGACGCATCGCCGCTTGCCGGAAGCCCCGCGCGCCCGTTCATGATCGCGCTGCTCGTTTCCATTCTGCAGCATTACTCGGCGCACGACCGTGCGGTTGCGATTCTCGAGATCGGCTCGGGGTCGGGGCTCGTCACGGATTCCATTCTGGCGGCGATTCCGTCGGCGCAGATCGACGGCGTCGACTTTTCGCAACCGATGATGACGCAGGCTGCCGAGCGCCTTCGGCGTCACGGCGATCGCTTTCGCCAGCTTTCGGCGGATCTGACATCGCTCGATGCCGGGATACTCAACGGCAAACGCTACGACGCGATCGTGCTCCTGCAGGTGCTGCACGAGCTGCCGCGCGCGAACAAGATGCAGGTTCTGACGCAGCTTCGCGCGCATCTCGCCGCGGGCGGCGTTCTTCTCTATGGCGAACGCCTGCGCGCGAACCACGATCTGTTCGCGCGGCCGCATGAAGCGCTCTGGACCGCGCTCTGCGACTGGACGCCGGACGTCGCACAGCCGCTCTATGCCGAGCGTGTCGCGCGCGTTCACTCGAAAGCGGATTTCACCGTCTCGTTGGCGGACGAGCTCGCCGCCCTGACCGAAGCAGGTTATGTCGCGGAGCCGCTGGTGGTGCTGGGCGAGCGGTGCCTCATCGCGGCGGTGCCGACAATGCGCGATTAGTCGCGCGCCCGGCGCACGCCGCGCAATCGGATTGAACGATCGAGCCGTCGCCTTTATGCGGCTGCGACTTCGCGATGCAGGGCCGCTGCTTCCTCGAGCAGCCAGTCGCGGAACCAGACGATCTTGGGCAGTTCCGCGTTCTTTTCCGGCGCGATAATGAAATAACCGAAATCGACGGGCATCACGAATTCGAACGGTTTGACGAGGCGACCGGCGGCGAGATCGGCGCCGGCCAATGTCGTGTTGCCGAGCGCGACGCCATGCCCCTCGATCGCCGCCTGCAAGGTCACTGTCTCGGGAAAGAATTTCGGTCCCGCCGTCGGATCGATGTCGGTGACGCCGGCCGCGCGCAGCCACATGCGCCAGTCCGGCTCGCTGTCGTCTTTCAGATCCCAGTCGGAATGCAACAGCGTGTGCCATTTGAGATCGGCCGGCCGCTTCAGCGCATGCGGTCCCTCGAGCAGCGTCGGCGAGCAGACCGGAAAGATGTCGCCATAGAACAGCCGGTCCTGGCGCAGGCCCGGATAGCCGCCTTTGCCGTAGCGGATGCCCATGTCGATGTTCTCGAGTTCGAAATCGACCAGATAGTCGGCGGCATCGATCCGCACCTCGATCTCGGGATGGCGCTTGCGGAAGCGATCGAGTCGCGGCACCAGCCATTTGCCGGCGAACGAGGTTGTCGATGTGACAGTGAGGATCTTGTCGTCGCGGCGGCGCGCGACCCGGTCCATGGCGGTCGCCAGCCGGTCGAACGCGGCGCGCACGTCCGGCAGGGCAAGCTGGCCGGCATCGGTCAGCAGCACCTGGCGGTTCAGCCGGCGGAACAGTTTGACCCCGAGATATTCCTCGAGCCGCTTCACCTGATGGCTGACAGCGGCCGGGGTCACGGCCAGCTCCTCCGCGGCGTCGGCGAAGCTCAGATGCCGGGCGGCGGCCTCGAAGGCGCGCAAGCTGCTCAAGGGTGGAAGGCGGCGTTTCATAGTTTTCACATTAATTAAAGTAATCTGTATGGATAGTTAATATCGTTTGTTGTGGGCCTATTTCAAGCCTATTTTTGCGATGTCGCCAAGGCACCGGTTAAGAATTGTTACGGTTTTACCGCGGCCCGGGGCGAAAGAAAATGATAAGGAGAGCAGAGATGATCCGGTTTTTTGATGGCTTGCTGGCCGTTTACGGTTCCGGCGCGGCCCCGAAGGCGGTGAACGAGAACCGTCGGGATCGCGGGGACATGTGGCTTAGCGTCGCCGCCTACCGGGCGATCGACGCGCTGGGTCGGGTCGGCCGGAATGGCCGGGCCAACGACAACCACGCCGCCAACGCGGCCTAACCCGAAAACGGTCTAACCGAGCAGAATCTATCCGAGCAGACGGGCCGTCAGTGCATCGAGGCGCTGGCGGCCCGCATCGGTCGCCCGGAGCCCGGCGGCATCGACCGCCACGAGCCCCCCTTCGACCAGCATCGCGAGGCGCCGCGGATCGATCAGATCCTCCGGCGCCTTTTTGGTTTCGGCAATGAAGCGTTCGCGCGCGATGCCCTCGCGCAGCCTGAGACCCATCAGCATCATTTCGGAAAGTCGCGTCGCCGCATCGAGCGGCTCGTCGGTGCGCGTCGCGTGGCCGTTGCGTTCGACATTGTCGAGCCAGGCCTCGGGCGCGCGATGCTGGCGCGTCGCATGCTTGACGCCGTCTTTCGTGACGCGGCCATGCGCGCCGGGGCCGATGCCGACGTAGTCGCCATAGCGCCAATAGGTGAGATTGTGCCGCGATTCGGCGCCCGGCCGCGCGTGATTGGAAATCTCGTAGGCCGGCAGCCCCGCCGCTTCGCACATCGCCTGCGTCGTCTCGTAGAGCGCGACGGTCGTGTCTTCATCGGGCATCGCAAGCTCGCCGCGGCGATGCGCGCCTTCGAACACGGTGTTGGGTTCGATGGTGAGCTGGTAGAGCGAGAGATGCTCGGTGCCGAACATCAGCGCACAAGCCAGTTCCGCTTCCCAGGCGGATTGCGTCTGGCCGGGCCGCGCATAGATCAGATCGAAACTGACGCGGCGGAACGCACCCATCGCGGTATCGAGCGCGGCAAGCCCTTCGGCGAAGGAATGGGTGCGGCCGAGAAATTTCAACGCGTCGTCGTCGAAGGCCTGCAGCCCGAGCGACACGCGATTGACGCCGGCCTTCGCGAGATCGCCGAACTTCGCTTGTTCGACCGACGTGGGATTTGCTTCCAGCGTGATCTCGATATCGTCGGCGGGCGACCAATGCTCGCGCGCGCGCGCGATGATCGCGGCCACGGTTTCCGGATGCATCAGCGAGGGCGTGCCGCCGCCGAAGAAGATGCTGGTCAGTCGGCGATCCGGCGTCAGCGCGGCATAGTGATCGAGCTCGCGCAGCAGCGCCGCGCGCCAGCGATCGTGGTCGACCGATGTGCGCACATGCGAATTGAAATCGCAGTACGGGCACTTCGACAGGCAGAACGGCCAGTGCACATAGAGGCCGAAGCCGGGGTCGGTTGCGGCGGACTCGCTATTGCTCCCGCCCCCATTGCCGCGGTCTGCCGCGGCCGACCGCGGCGTGCGGGGGAGGGTGGGGGAGGGGGGCACGCGCGTCGTGCGTGCGAGATGCAATGCATCCTGCATGTCACCCCCACCCTAACCCTCCCCCGTCGAGGGGGAGGGGATTTCTTTCACGCGATCGACTGCGCATGAAAACGCTCACGTCCCGAAACACGCATCGGCCAGTTGCCGGAATGCATCGGCGCGGTGGCTCATCGCATGTTTCTTTTGGGGTTCCATCTCGCCGAAGGTGATGTCGAACCCGGCCGGTTGAAAGACCGGGTCATAACCGAATCCGTTCATGCCGCGCGGCGGCCAGACGAGGATGCCCTCGACATAACCCTCGAAACATTCGACTTGACCATCGGGCCAGGCGAGCGCGAGGGCACAGACGAAGCGCGCACGGCGGTCTTCGGTCTCGAGATAATCGAGCGCCTCTTCGATCCGGCGCATGGCGCGACCGAAATCGCGATCGGGACCGGCCCAGCGCGCGGAATAAATGCCCGGCTGGCCGTCGAGGGCGGCAACGGCGAGGCCCGAATCGTCGGCCAGTGCCGGCAGGCCCGATGCTTTGGCCGCCAGCGCCGCCTTGAGCCGGGCATTGGCGATGAATGTTGCACCGGTTTCCTCCGGTTCGGCGAGGCCGAGCGTGCCGGCGGAGACCGCATCGACGCCGAACGGCGCGAGCAACGCTGCGATCTCGTCGCGCTTGCCCGGATTATGGCTCGCGATGACCAGCCGGCCGGCTGCAAGGCGGCGCGATGTGGCCGCTGCCGGCGCGAGGCGTCGGGCGGGTAACGGGCGATCGGCCATCTCTCGTTCCTTGCTCCCGTGGCGGAAGATTGGTCTAAATTGCGCGATATCCGCCGGCGGCAGAAGCCCCGGCCTCGAAGCTGCCGTTCGAACCGTCAGAAAGGCCGACCTCATGCGATTGCAGGTTCCCCATTCCATCGCCCGCATGACGGTCCGGCTGCTTCTTGCCCGGCCGCTGTTTGCCCGAGGGCTGGGGGCGCTGGCGACCGTGCTCGGCCTGATGCTGTTCGCGCCGGCTGCATCGGCGACGCCGTTCGACGATGCCGTGGTCGCCTTTCAGAGCGGCGACTATCCGACCGCGCTCGTGCTCTTTACGCCGCTGGCCGAAGCCGGCGATTCGCTCTCGCAGCATAACATCGGCGTTATGTACGAGGAGGGGCTCGGTGTCGCGCAGGACAATGCAATGGCGCTGGCCTGGTACAAGCGCGCGGCCGAACAGGGCAATCCGCAATCGACCTACAAAATCGGGCTGATGATTCTCGAAGGCCGTGGCGCCGGACCCGATCCGGTCGTCGCCGCGCAATGGGTGCGGATCTCGGCCGATCTCGGTTTCCCGCCGGCCCAACACACGCTCGCCCATTTCTATCTCGAAGGCACCGGCGTCGAGCAGAATATCAACGAGGCGATCACCTGGTATTCGAAGGCGGCCGAGGCCGGTGTCGTCGATGCGCAATTCAATCTCGGCTACATCTTCGAAACCGGCGGCGGCGTCGAACCCGATCCGATCGTGGCCTATGCCTGGTATCGCATCGCGGCGGCCAGCGGCGATCTCGAGGCGACCAATGCTGCGGAGCAGATCGGCGCGCAATTGCCGCAGGATCTTCGCGAGGCCGCCGATCTCGATGTCGCGGACTGGCTCGCCGCGCACGGCCGCTGATCCGCATCTACGCGTAACGACACGGCTCAGCGCAGCGTCTTGCGCATCACGAGGCAGGGCGTGTCGGGGGCCCAGAGATCGGGCAGGATTTCCTGCGGCTCGAATCCGTTTGCTTCATAGAAGGCCCGCGTCGCCGCGTAATTCGCATCCTCGATCGAGGGTGCCAGCGTCTTCACGCTGAGAAATTTGTAACCGCCCTGCCGCGCGAGCGCCCCGACCGCTTCGAGCAGCCGGCGCCCGACGCCGCGTCGATGCGCCGCCGGCCGGATCGCAATCAGATGCAGGTCGATCGTGTCGGCATTTTCGACGGTGATGGTGGCAAAGCCGATCGCGTCGCTGGCCCCGTCTTGACCCGTTTCGCGCGCGACCAGCATCGGCAGGGCTGCCGCCTCGACGATGTAGTTCTCGACCGCTTCGGGAATGCCGAACCAGTCGGGCAGGGTCGCCAGAATGTCGCGGCAGAGAGACGCGCGCTGCAGCGGATCGGGTTCGCAGACGATCGTCGTGTTCACGAATCCTACGGCGATCCGCGCGCGATCGCGGCGCGCTGCGCGTCGACCAGTTGCGCGATACCTTGGCGGGCGAGTGCGAGCATCCGGTCGAACGGCGCCTGTTCGAAGGGCGCGGCCTCGGCGGTTGCCTGGATCTCGACGATGCCCCCTTTCCCGGTCAGCACGAAGTTCGCATCGGCCTCGGCGCCGCTGTCTTCGGCATAATCGAGGTCGAGCACCGCCTCGCCCTTCACGATACCGCAGGAAACGGCGGCGACGTGATCGCGCAGCGGCACGGCCGGCACGATGCCGATGCGCTTCAGATGCGCGAAGGCGAGATGAAGGGCGACGAAACTGCCGGTGATCGCCGCCGTGCGCGTGCCGCCATCGGCCTGCAGCACGTCGCAATCGAGCCGGACGCGGCGTTCGCCGAAACCGGTCATGTTGGTGACGGCGCGTAAGGAACGGCCGATCAGTCGCTGGATCTCCTGCGTCCGGCCGCTCTGTTTGCCCGAGGCCGCCTCGCGCTCGGTGCGCGTGTCGGTCGCGCGCGGCAGCATGCCGTATTCCGCGGTGACCCAGCCTTTGCCGGTGCCCTTGAGGAAGGGCGGCACGCGATCCTCGATGGTGGCGAGACAGAGCACTTTCGTGTCGCCGAACTGGGCGAGGCAGGAGCCTTCGGCATATTTGTTGACGTCGATTTCCAGCGAAATGCTGCGAAGCGCGTCGGCGGCGCGGCCGGAGGGGCGCATGGATGAAATCTCCCTGTGGATCGCCCGAATGTTGCCGGCGACGGGCGGGCGATACGGGCCCGGAAGCTAGCTTGCGCGACGCGACCGGTCCAGCATGGCCCGGAAGGCCGGCGAAGGGCGCGCCGCAGGGCTCGATTTACGGCCGGCGCATTGACGCTCCGGGGGGTCGTTACTAAGTTTCGCGCACCATCCGATGGTCAAGGCGATGAATGTGCAGAAACCGTCCACCGAGAATCTGATCGGCGGGCTCTCGGAGCGTGCCCGCGAGGTCTTCCGGCATATCGTCGATGCGTATGTCGAAAGCGGCGAACCGATCGGTTCGCGGACGCTCTCGCGCCGGCTTGGCCTCGGCCTGTCGCCGGCGACGATCCGGAACGTGATGTCCGATCTCGAGGATGCCGGTCTGCTGCAGGCGCCGCACACCTCGGCCGGACGGCTGCCGACCGATCTGGGCTTGCGCCTCTTCGTCGACGGGCTGCTGCAGCTTGGCGATCTCTCCGAAGACGAGCGCCGGTCGATCGATGAGCAATGCAATGCGGCCGGCCGTACCTTCCCCGAGATGCTGGAACAGGCAAGCACGATGCTCTCCGGCCTTTCCAACTGCGCCGGGGTGGTCGTAGCACCCAAGGCCGAAAGCGCGCTGAAGCATATCGAATTCGTCCGCCTCGGCCCCGGCCGCGCGCTGGTCGTGCTGGTGACCGAGGACAACCAGGTCGAAAACCGGCTGATCGACCTGCCGATGGGATTGCCGGCCGCCTCGCTGATCGAGGCCGGGAACTATCTCTCGAGCCGGCTCACCGGCCGCACCGTCAGCGAGGCGCGCGCGGAGGTGCTTGCCGAGATCACGCAGCAGCGCGCCGAACTCGATCAGCTCGCGGCGCGCGTGGTCGAAGTCGGGCTTGCAAGCTGGGCAGGTGGCGGCAGCGACAGCGGCGGCGTGCTGATCGTGCGCGGCCAGTCGCATCTGCTCGACGACGTGCAGGGCATCGCCGACCTCGAACGCGTGCGCGGCCTTTTCGCCGCGCTCGAAACCAAGGACGCGTTCGCGCGGCTCCTGGGTGCGGCCGAACAGGCCGACGGCATCCGCATCTTCATCGGCGCGCAGAACGAATTGTTCGGCGTGACCGGCTGTTCGCTGGTGATCGCGCCCTATCGCAGCGGTCGCGACCGCGTGGTCGGCGCGATCGGCGTGATCGGGCCGATGCGCATCGATTATGCGCGGATCATCCCGATGGTCGACTACACCGCGAAGGTAATCGGCCGCCTGGTCGGCTGATCGCAGCGAACCATAGCGTCAGACATCGTTTTAAGAAGGAACCGGGCAGGAATCATGCCGGACAATAAATCCGAACCGACCGAGAATCCGCTGGACGACGAAAGCGGCGAGGACAGCGTGACCGGCGCCGGACGCCCCGCGTCCGATGGGCCGGCTGAGGCCGGTGCACAAACGCCCGGCGCGCAAAAGCCGGGCGCGCAAAAGCCGGGTGCTGCGCAGGCTGGCGCGCAAAAGCCGGGCGCTGCGGGAGCGGGCGATTCGACAGGCGATTCTGGAGGCGATTCTGGCGCCGGCGACGAGCAGCCTTTCGCGCTCGACGAGGAACAGCCGATCGATCCCCTGGCCGTGCTGCGCGAAGAGCTTGCCGTGGTGCGCGAAGAGCTTGCGGGCGCGCGCGCGGAGGCGGCCCAGTACAAGGACCAGTTATTGCGCGCTTTGGCCGAAGGCGAAAACCAGCGCCGTCGCGCCGCGCGCGAGCGCGAGGATGCGGTCAAGTTCGCCGGCGCCGCGCTTGCCAAGGATCTGCTTGCGGTCGCGGACAATTTCGATCGCGCGCTCGCCAATATTCCCGAAGACGCGTTCGCGAACGATCCGGCGCTGAAGGCGCTGCATGAGGGCATCGCCGCGACCCAGCGCGAACTCGCGGCCGCATTCGAGCGCCATCGCATCCGCAAGATCGATCCGAAGGGCGAGAAATTCGACAGCCACCGCCATCAGGCGATGTTCGAACTCGAGACGGCGGATGTCCCGCCCGGCCATGTAGCCCAGGTGCTGCAGCCCGGTTATGTCATGCATGACGAGCGGCTGCTGCGTGCGGCGATGGTGGTGGTTGCAAAGGCACCGCCGCCGCCCGCACCGGCGAACGACAGCGACGCAAACAACCGGGGCAGCGGGCGCTAGGGCAGTTGTCGCGCGTTCGGCGCGCATTGGATCGGCGGCGCACGTTCCGCGCGGGGGCGCGTTTCAGTTCCGGATCGTGCCCGGCTTGCCGGCCTCGCCGATCTCCTCGAGGAAATAGACGATATCGAGCGCCGGCGGCTCGATGCCGGCCTGGGTCAGCGCCGCATGCACCTGGCCGCGATGATGGGTCTGGTGATTGTTGAGCGTGGCGAGAATGTGCCCGGCGCGCGCTTCCTCGAAATCGCCGGTGCCGAGCATCGGTTTGTAGCGGACCGGTTTCGCGAGATCGGCCGGCGTCAGCGCATCGACCTGGGCGACGAACCGGTCGTCTTCTTCGCTGCGCGCCCTGCGCAGGCTCGCGAGATCGTCGTGCGCGATGTCACCCAGCGAGGAAAATCCGTTCGGCTCGCCGCGCAGCCGCCGCGTCCAGAGGAGATCGACCACCAGCAGATGGTTGAGCGTCGCATGCACCGAGCCGAAGAAGAGGCCGATATCCTTGCGATACTGCGCATCCGATAGTTCCGCTACGCTTCCATAGAGCCGCGCGTTCACCCAGCGATTGAACCGCGCCATCATCGCGAAATGATCCATGATCCCGTCTCCCGTGCCGGATGGAAATACGATCCCGATCTTAGCGGCGCGGGGCCTCCCTTGTCAGCGGCGGCGCGGGCGCCGGGATCAGCGCGGCGGCGTCACCCGCCGGAGCGTCAGGTTGATCCGCCGGATCCCGATTGCGCGCAAGGGTTCCGGAAATTCGTCGGGCAGGCGCGATGTGTTCGCGATCACCCGGTCGATGCCGTGGAAAAAATGCCGCGCCGCACCGGCGAGGATCACCACGTCGCCGGATGAAAGTCGCAGCGAGCGCGTCGGGTCGGATCGCTGCGGCCCGCCAATGCGGAAGAGCGCGGTATCGCCGAGCGAGATCGAAACGACCGGTGCATCGATCGCCTCCTCGTCGGCGTCGCGATGCAGCCCCATGCGCGCGCTCGCGTCATAGAGATTGACGAGACAGGCCTCGGGATCGGCCGGAAAATTTGCGCGCGCACGCCAGAGATCGAGCGCCAGCGGCGGGATCGGCGGCCAGGCCTTGCCGGTCTCGGGATGGGTCGCCTGATAGCGATAGCCGGCGCGATCGGTCAGCCAGCCGAGTGTCCCGGCATTCGTCATGCGCACGGTCATCGCCTGCCCGCTTCTCGGCATGGTCGGGCGAAACAATGGGGCGGCGTCGATCGTGGCGGCGATCTCGGCCAGCAGGCGGCGCTGAGCCGCCGGATCGAATGCGCCGGGCATGAGACGCAGGCCATTCGCGGCCGGCGCGGTTGTGCCGACGGGGCGAGCCCGGCTCACGATCCGGGCGGGCCGAAGCGCCGCCGATGCCACCAGGCATAGCCGACCAGGGCCGCCAGATTGCCGGCCGCGACGATCAGTCCGGCCCAGATCAGAAGCGGCTGGTCGAGCCAGAAATGGCCGATTCCCGCCAGAATCAGGCCGAGTGGAATGGCCGGCATGGTGGCGCTCGCCACCATTTTGGCGGGGTCGCGGGGCGGGGGTGCATTCATCGTCCGGTCCGGCGCCGCATCGTTCGGGAACGGCGGAATTGTTGCAGTTTGTGGCCCACGCGGTCTTGCACCCGCCGGGCCCTCCCCTATATACCGCAAAGTCAAAGGGTTAAGGGCGGTATCCGACGAAACCGAGTATGTTTTCGGCCCCACGGTGCCGGATCCGAGACCCGCATCGATCAAGGTTCCAATCCCAGGGGTTCGACCAGCGCGCTTCAGCCGAATGGCGTCATGCCAAAGGGCATCACGAAGGCCGGGTCGGGCTTGCTGAAAGGAGAATGACGGTATGAGTAAGGTTATCGGTATCGATCTCGGCACGACGAATTCCTGCGTCGCCGTGATGGAAGGCAAGGACGCAAAGGTCATCGAGAACGCCGAAGGCGCACGCACCACGCCCTCGATGGTCAGCTTCAGCGAATCCGCCGAACGGCTGGTCGGCCAGCCGGCCAAGCGTCAGGCGGTCACCAATCCCGAACGCACCCTCTTTGCGATCAAGCGTCTGATCGGTCGTCGCTACGACGATCCGCTGGTCGAAAAAGACAAGGACATGGTGCCGTACAACATCGTCGGCGGCGACAATGGCGACGCCTGGGTCGAGGTCGATGGCAAGAAATATTCGCCCTCGCAGGTCTCGGCTTTCATCCTGCAGAAGATGAAAGAGACCGCCGAGAACTATCTCGGCGAGAAGGTCACGCAGGCGGTCATCACCGTTCCCGCGTACTTCAACGATTCGCAGCGTCAGGCCACCAAGGATGCCGGCAAGATCGCCGGGCTCGAGGTGCTTCGCATCATCAACGAGCCGACGGCGGCGGCACTCGCCTACGGGCTCGAGAAGAAGAACAGCGGCACGATCGCGGTCTATGACCTCGGCGGCGGCACGTTCGACGTCTCGGTGCTCGAAATCGGCGACGGCGTGTTCGAGGTGAAGTCGACCAACGGCGACACGTTCCTCGGCGGCGAAGATTTCGACCGGCGCATCATCGACTATCTCGCCGACGAATTCAAAAAAGAGCAGGGCATCGACCTGCGCAAGGACAAGCTCGCGCTGCAGCGTCTGAAAGAAGCGGCCGAGAAGGCGAAGATCGAACTCAGCTCGTCGGTGCAGACCGAAGTCAATCTGCCGTTCATCACGGCGGACCAGGCCGGTCCGAAGCATCTCAACATCAAGCTGACGCGCGCCAAGCTCGAGGCTTTGGTCGACGATCTGATCCAGAAGACGATCCAGCCCTGCAAGGCGGCGCTCAAGGATGCCGGCCTGAAGGCCTCGGAAATCGACGAGGTGATCCTGGTCGGCGGCATGACGCGCATGCCCAAGGTGATCGAGACCGTGAAGAACTTCTTCGGGCGCGAGCCGCATCGCGGCGTCAACCCGGACGAAGTGGTCGCGATCGGGGCGGCGATCCAGGGCGGCGTCCTCAAGGGCGAAGTCAAGGATGTGCTGCTGCTCGACGTGACGCCGCTCTCGCTCGGTATCGAAACGCTCGGCGGCGTGTTCACGCGGCTGATCGAACGCAACACCACGATCCCGACTCGCAAGAGCCAGACCTTCTCGACCGCCGAGGACAATCAGAACGCGGTGACGATCCGCGTGTTCCAGGGCGAACGCGAGATGGCGGCGGACAACAAGATGCTCGGCCAGTTCGATCTGGTCGGCATTCCGCCCTCGCCGCGCGGCATTCCGCAGATCGAGGTGACGTTCGACATCGACGCGAACGGCATCGTCTCGGTTTCGGCCAAGGACAAGGCGACCAACAAGGAACAGCAGATCCGCATCCAGGCTTCGGGCGGTCTCTCGGACACCGACATCGACAAGATGGTGAAGGATGCCGAGTCGAACGCGGCCGAGGACAAGAAGCGGCGCCGGCTGGCCGAAGCGAAGAACCAGGCCGACAGCCTGATTCACGCGACGGAAAAGAACCTGAAGGAGTACGGCGACAAGATCGACGCCTCCGATCGCCAGTCGATCGAAAGCTCGATTGCCGAACTCCGCACCGCGCTCGAAACCGACGATGCCGACAAGATCGAAGGCAAGTCGCAGAACCTGACCCAGCTCGCGATGAAACTGGGTGAGGCGATGTACAAGGCCCAGCAGGCGGAAAGCGGGCCCGGCGCTGGTGCCGGCGACGCCGGCGAGGGCCCGGGCGGGCCGGGTGCGTCGAAGGACGGCCCCCGGGATGGCCCACGGGATGGCGTCGTCGACGCCGATTTCGAAGAGGTCGACGAGAACCGCAAGGACAAGTCGGCCTGACCCAAGCAACGAGGGGCGGTCGCGCGAAGCGACCGCCCCGTTTCCTGCCGGATGTTTTGCCGATGAAATCCTGACATGGCCAAGCAGGACTATTACGAAACGCTCGGGGTCGCGCGCGATACGCAAACCGACGCGATCAAGAAGGCGTATCGCAAGCTCGCCATGCAGTTCCATCCGGATCGCAATCCGGGCGATGGCAAGGCCGAGCAGAAATTCAAGGAAATCAACGAAGCCTACGACGTCCTCAAGGACGAGCAGAAGCGCGCGGCCTATGACCGGTTCGGTCAAGCGGCGTTCGACGGCGCGGGTCCGGCCGCGGGCGGTTTCCGTCAGGGCGGTTTCGGTGCCGGCGGATTTGCCGACATCTTCGACGAGATGTTCGGCGACTTCATGGGTCAGCGGCGCGGCGGCGGCGCCGGCGCGGGGCAGAGCGGCCAGCGCGGCGCCGATCTGCGTTTCAACATGCGCATCTCGCTCGAAGAAGCATTCACCGGTCGGGCCGCGACGATCCGCGTACCGAGTTCGACGATCTGCGAAGATTGCAGCGGCAGCGGCGCCGAGAAAGGCACCGACCCGGTCACCTGCACGCTCTGTCAGGGCCGCGGTCGCGTGCGTCAGTCGCAGGGCCTGTTCACGTTCGAGCGCACCTGTCCGCAATGCAATGGCGGCGGCCGCATCATCGAGAAGCCGTGCAAGACCTGTAGTGGTGCCGGCCGCGTACGCCGCGAGAAGACGCTCAACGTCAATATTCCGCCCGGCGTCGAGGAGGGCACGCGCATCCGTCTTACCGGCGAGGGCGAGGCGGGGATGCGCGGCGCGCCGCCCGGCGATCTCTACATCTTCCTCGATGTCGCGCCGCATGCGCTGTTCGAGCGCGACGGGGCCGATCTGCATTGCCAGGCGACGATCCCGATGATGCAGGCGACGCTGGGCGACTCGATCGACCTGCCGTCGATCGATGGCGGCAAGGCGCGCATCTCGATTCCCGCGGGCGCGCAGTCCGGCCAGCGGCTCCGGCTCAAGGGCAAGGGCATGAGCGTCCTGCGTTCGAGCGCGCGCGGCGATCTCTATGTCGAGCTGATGGTCGAGACGCCGGTCAACCTGACCAAGAAGCAACAGGAGATTCTGCAGTCGTTCAAGGAGGCGGGCGGCGCCGACCGGAAGCACAGTCCGAAGGCGCAGAGTTTTCGCGAACGGTTGAAATCGATCCGCGACGAGATCAAGGAATAGCGAATCCGCCTTGCCGGTCGCGCCCGCCCGACGCGATCACGGTGCGAGCGTCTCCGCCTCTGGCTGAACGCGTCTCGTGTCGATCAGCACCGACAGCAGCAGGGCGACAAAGCCCGCAACCTTGATCGCGGCGATGCCCGCATGCCCCCATTCCCATCGCTGGCGGACCGCCTCGAAATCGGGTGGCACGAATTCCGTCGACCAGCTTCCCATGACCGTGTTCATGGGTGCCACGACCATGAACCAGACGGCGAGGGCGAGCGCGAGCAGCGCGGTTCCGGCAATCGCGAAATAGCGCGCGCTGCGGCGGCCGATCAGCAGCCAGACGAGTACGAAGGACGCGACGATCGCGCCGACGTCGACGATCGGGCCGACACTGCCAAAGAAGCGATAGAGGCCGCCGAGGACGGTAGTCTGCAGCCAGAGTGCCGGCTCCCATGAAAGCCGGACCGGCATTGCCATCACATGGCAGAAGGTGACGGCCATGCTGAGCGCTGCCAGCAGGAGCGTCACGAGGCGCCAGAGCATGAGAGCCATAGCCGTCGGTTCCCTGAGTGAATGACCCGCCTGATCCCGGTCGGAAATGGGGATGGCAGCGCAATTCGACAAGGGACGATTGTGGCCCGTTCGCATGCGGTTGGACAGCGGCGCATCGCGGTCTTAAGTTCCGCCGCACGTTTCCATCGCCGGGTGGCGCTCGATCAACAAGCGAGCCCGGCGAGCCCCGCGCGAGGTACAGCCCCATGACCGATACCGCCTTGAAAACTGCCCGCTCGGCGCTGCATCCCGGTCCGGCCCGCGACCGGCTGAATGCACTCATCCGCGAGCGCTCGCTGCTGGCCGGCGAATTCACCCTCGCCTCGGGCAAGGCGAGCGGATTCTTCTTCAACATGAAGCGCACGATGCTCGATCCCGAAGGCGCCTGGCTGATCGCCGACGGATTCCTCGATCTGATGGGCGATATCGATTGCGAATATGTCGGCGGCCTCGCAATGGGTGCGATCCCGCTGGTCGCGACCGTGGCGGCCCGCTCGTTCGAACGCGGCCGGCCGGTCTCGGCCTTCTTCGTGCGCAAGGAAGCAAAGGACCACGGCACGATGGATCTGATCGAAGGTCTGCTCGAAGACAAATCGCGCGTCGTGCTGCTCGAAGACGTGACGACGACCGGCGGGTCGAGCCTGAAGGCGGCGGCGGTCTGCCGCGCGCGCAGTTGCATTGTCTCGCATGTGCTGACGATCGTCGATCGCGAGCAGGGTGCGACCGAGAACTTCGCCCGCGAGGGCATCGAGCTGCGCGCACTCTATCGGCGCAGCGACTTTGCGGACGCGGCCGCTGTGTCCCGATGAGCGACATGACCATCGGCATGAAGGTAGGAATCGTGGGCTGCGCCGGCCGCATGGGCCGGATGCTGATCCGCATCGTCGGTGAAACCGACGGCGCGCGCGTTGCCGGCGGCACCGAAAGGCCGGGCTCGGAACATGCCGGCGCTGATCTCGGTACGCTGGCCGGGCTGCCGCCGCTCGGTATGCGCACCGGCGAGGATGCCGACGCGCTCTTCGCCGCGGTCGATGCCGTGCTCGATTTCACGACGCCGAAGGCGAGCCTCGCGCATGCGAAGCTCGCGGCGAAACACCGGAAGATCCATGTCGTCGGCACCACCGGCATGGGCAATGATGATGTCGCGGCGCTGAAGCGCGCCGCCGCCGAGACCGCGATCGTATTCGCGCCGAACATGTCGCTCGGTCTCAATCTGCTGCTGGCTTTGGTCGAGCGCGCGGCGCATTCGCTCGATGCCGGTTGGGATATCGAGATCGTCGAGATGCATCACCGCATGAAGGTCGACGCGCCGTCGGGTACCGCGCTTGCGCTCGGCCGCGCCGCCGCCAAAGGCCGCGGCGTGCCGCTCGACGAGGTCGCGGTCAAGACGCGCGACGGCGTCACCGGCGCACGCGAGACCGGCACGATCGGCTTTGCGACCCTGCGCGGCGGCGACGTGGTCGGCGAGCATCGCGTAATCCTGGCGGCCGATGGCGAGCGCATCGAGCTCGGTCATGTCGCGACCGATCGCGCGATCTTCGCGCGCGGTGCCGTGCGCGCCGCCGTGTGGGCGAAAGGCAAGCCGGCCGGGCTCTATGCGATGAAGGACGTGCTCGGGCTTTAGGCAGCGCGGTTACGCCGACCCCATCTCCCGCAGCCGTGCGAGTTCGGCGCGCAACGCGTTCGCGAATTCGAGCCGCTCGTCGGGCGAGAGAAACGCGCCGATCGACAGCGACTTCCCGTGCGAGGTCAGCATCAGGCGGCTGTCGGTATCCGGCGGATCGGCGATCGAGACCTTGAGCCAGTAAGGCTGGAACGACCAGCGCCGGATCGTCCCGTCCTGCAGGCGCCGTTCGATCTCGAGCGATGAGGCGGTCAGCCTGATGCGTTCGCGAATGCGCCCGCTGCGATAATTGAGACGGAACAGCAGATAGAAAAGCCCGATCTCGATCACGCCGAACCCGGTCACCGGCCAGGCGCCGGCGAGCAGGAACGCCATCCCGCCGACGAAGCCGACCGCGGCGATCGCACCCATCATGATCGTAAAGCCGGTTGGCGACAGGCTGCGATGCGGCGTCAGCACGGCATCGAACAGCGCAGGGGGGGAAAGCGCGGGCGCATCGGCAGCGTTGAGCGCCGCGGACGGCGCCGATGCCCCGGGAAGGTCGGCGTCGGCAACGGCCGCTTCGTCGACCGGCAGACCGGCGGACCCGTCGGCGGCTGGCGCGGCACCGGTATTCGGCACTGCGCCGGACGTGGACGGTGCAGCTTTCGCCGGCGCGCGGTCTTCGTTCTCGCTGCTGTTCGGCTGCGTCATTCTTCGCCAATATGAGCCGCCTGCCGGGGGAAGGAAAGCACGCAGCGCTGCGCCGCAAATCCCTCGGCTTGCCCGGATTGTAGGGAGTCGTGCGCATGAAACCCGCCTTGGTCGAGGAGTTCTTTCGCCGGCTCGAGGCGCGCAATCCCGATCCGCGCGGCGAACTCGAGCACATCAATCCCTATACGCTGCTGGTTGCCGTTATCCTCTCGGCGCAGGCGACCGATGCCGGCGTCAACAAGGCGACCGAGCCGCTGTTCCGGATCGTCGTTTCACCCGAGAAGATGCTGGCGCTTGGCGAGGACGGGCTGAAGCGCTACATCCGGACGATCGGCCTGTTCAACGCCAAGGCGAAGAACGTGATCGCGATGAGCCGCATGCTGATCGACGAGCATGGCGGCGTCGTGCCGGCCGATCGCGAGGCATTGGAGAAACTGCCGGGCGTCGGGCGCAAGACCGCGAACGTCGTGCTCAATATCGCGTTCGCCCATCCGACGATGGCGGTCGACACGCATATCTTCAGGGTCGGCAACCGCACCGGGCTCGCGCCCGGCAAAACGCCGCTCCATGTCGAACTCGCGCTCGAGAAAGCGGTGCCCGACAAATACAAGCTGCACGCCCATCACTGGCTGATCCTGCACGGACGCTATATCTGCAAGGCGCGCAAGCCGGATTGTCCGATCTGTCCGGTGATCGATCTCTGCGCCTTCAGGGACAAGACGCCGCCGGCCGACATGGAAATACGCCCGGCAACGAAGCGTGCCGTCGCTTCCGTCGCGAAGCCGAAATCAAAACCGAAGGCAAAGACCAAGGCGCCCGCGCGCTCGCGCAGGCAGCGCTGATCCGGTTCAGGTGCCGGCCGTTGCCGGCCAGGGCTGGCGCGCGGCATGGACGGCGGCGATGCAGGCGCCGGGTGCCTGCGAGGCGCCGAGTGAATCGCGTGCCTCGAGATAGAGCACGCGCAGTGCGCCGGATTCCTCGTAGAGATAGAGATCGAGCACGCAGCCTTCGGCACGGTACTGCCAGATCTCGGCCGCCTTCGCGCGCATCAGGAAAACCGGTTTGCCGAGTTGAGCCGTCAGCCGGTCGCTGTCGAGACCGATGATCGCTTCGGGCAGCGGCGGCGGTTCGACGGGCGCGACCGCCACCGGCGTGTCGGTCACGGGAACCAGCGCCGCGACATTCGTCGACGTCTGCGGCGCGGTGCAGGCGCCAAGCAGGAGAAGCATTGCGAACGGCAGCAGACTTGCACGCGTTGCCGCGCGCGGGTTCGGCATCCGGCCGGCCTGCGTCAGAGAATCCTGCGAATGCGCGTCAGCGGTCCGGGGCGCCGTCATCGGCGCCACCGCTGCCGGCCCCATAGCTCATGGGATCGGTCTTGGAGCGGAAGCCGTCGCCTTCGGCGAGCGGCCTCATATCGCCCGCGATCACGCCGCCGCGTTCGATTTCGATTTCGCTGTACCGGACCGATCCAACGATATGGCCGGTCGCGCGCACCATCAGCCGCTGGCGCACGATGAGATCGCCTTCGAAGCGGCCGCTGATATCGGCGACATCGATCGTCGCCGCGCCCTTGAACAAACCATCCTTCAGGATCTCGATCGAATGGCTGTCGGTCAGCGAGGCTTCGACCTTGCCTTCGACGACGAGTTTTTCGCAGGCCTTGATCTCGCCCGAGAGCACGATCTGTTTGCCGACGATGAGTTTCTTGCCGTCGAGTTCGCTCGACGAGCGTTCCTCGCGGCGCGGTTCTTCGGTGCGACGCGGGGGCGTCGGCGCCGCGATGCTTTCGCCGCGCCGCGCCGGATCGGTGATATGCGCCGTCGGATGCAAAGCGGGTGCGCTCGGATGCGAGGCCGGTGCGCTCGGATGAGCCGCCATATGCGCGGTTGCCACCGGCGTCGCCGAAAGCGGTGCCGACGGCCGCGGCGGTGCGGTCACCATATCGGGGCGCGGATAGGCGCGGGGCTGGGCGTTTTCACGCGGCGGCTCGTTTTCGCCACCGGGTTTGGCAGGAATGTCGTTGGGCTGCCGCCGTCCGAACAGGGCCATGAATTCCCCTCTTTCCGGCCCGCCTCAAAAGGCAGGCGCCGAGTTTGACGTGTCGCTGAATTGGTTCTCATTCTCGTCCTCATGGGGGAAAGATTCAAGTCTCGTCAGGGGTTTGCGGCAGGCTGTTAAAAAGATGCACCATGAACAGCGTGGCAATCACCGGAACCAGAAGGTTCAGAAGGGGGATCGTCAGGAGGAAAGCGATCAGCGCACCCGCCGCGAAGATCCGCCCGAGATGCCGCTTCCGCAGCGCCTTCGCCTGGGCCGGGGGCATGCGGCGAAAAGCGACGATCTCGAAATATTCTCGGCCGATCAGATAGCCGTTCACCGAATAGAACAGCAGAAGATAAGCCGGCGGAAAGAAGAACAACAGCGCATAGACCGGCAGCAGCAGAAGATTGAGTCCGAGCGCCATCGCGGCAAAAGCGAGCGTCGAACGGACTGCCTCGCCGATCGATTGCTGGCGCGCCGGCGGCAGATGCGGGTAATGCCGGCGGTCGACCGCTTCGGCGACATCCTCGAGAAAGAAACCGACGATCGCCGTGACCGTGACCGGAAACAATAGCCAGGCGGCGATCACGGCGCCGATGCCGGCAACGAAATCGACGGCGGTGTCGAGCCAGCCCCAGTCGAAGATCTGCAGCCAGCCGAGCAGGATCCAGAGGAAGACCACCAGCAGGATCATGACCAGCAGCGCAAGGGCGACCGACTTCCACAGGACGCGCAGGACCGGGGGATCGGATAACTGACCGAGGCTCTTCGCCAACGCTGCGATCATCGTGCCGTCCCCGATCCCCATGTTGCGCGCGGCACTTTAGGAGCCGGGCGACCTGCCGATCAAGCAACGCGCTCGAAAAAGCGCCGGATCGGGCCGGTTTTCCGGGCTTTGGCGGTGGGCCGCCGCCGGGATCGGGCCAAAGCCGGATTCGCAATGGATTCGGGTCCGATTTGGGCCGGATTCGGGGCTCCATCCCTTGTCCCGGGCCCGCTTGTGGCTATACTCCCGCCGCGCGCCGGACCCGCATGACGGGACCAGCGCCCAGGCCGACCACAATCGGATCGATCCCGCAATCATGGCTGCTCCCGACCTCGATTTGCTCGCGATCGGCAACGCGATCGTCGACACCCTGGTTCATGCCGACGACGAGTTCCTCGTTCAGCACGGGCTCGTCAAGGGCACGATGACGCTTGTCGATGCGACGCGCGCCGACCAGCTCTATCAGGCGAGCGGATCGGGCATCGAATCCTCCGGCGGGTCGGCGGCGAACACGGCGGCCGGCTTCGCCTTGATGGGCGGGCGCAGTGCCTTCGTCGGCCGTGTCGCGAACGATCAGTTCGGCGGCGTCTTCCGCCACGACATTCGCGCAAACGGCGTCGAGTACGAAACCGAATCGGCGAAGGGCGGCGCACCGACCGGGCGCAGCCTCGTGTTCGTCACGCCCGATGCGCAGCGCACGATGCAGACCTATCTCGGCGCGTCAATCGAACTCGGCCCCGAAGACATCGACGAAGCGCAGGTGAAGCGCGCAAAGATTCTCTATCTCGAGGGTTATCTCTGGGATCCGCCGAAAGCCAAAATCGCGTTCCTCAAGGCGGCGGACCTCGCTCATGCGGCGGGCCGCAAGGTGGCGCTCACGCTTTCCGATCCGTTCTGCGTCGAACGCCATCGCGACGAGTTCCGCCAGCTCGTCGAGAACCATGTCGATATTCTGTTCGCCAACGAAGCCGAGATCTGCGCGCTCTGGCAGACGCCCGACTTCGACAACGCGGCGACGATCACCCGGCAGAAAACCCCGCTCGCCGTGCTGACGCGCAGTGAGAAAGGTTCGGTCATACTCGCCGGCAAGCAGGCCTTCTCGGTGCAGGCGGCTCCCGTCGATCACGTCGTCGACACGACCGGCGCGGGCGATCAGTACGCCGCCGGATTCCTCTTCGGTCTCGCGACCGGGCGCAGGCTCGATAGCTGCGCCCGCATCGCCTGCCTGACGGCGGCCGAAGTCATCTCCCATTACGGCGCGCGCCCGGTGACGACGCTCACCGATCAGGTCATGGCGCGCTTCAGCTGAAAGAAACCATTCCCATGCCCGCCCAGGATTTTCCGCTCCGCAATCTTGCGATCATCGCCCATGTCGATCATGGCAAGACGACGCTGGTCGATCAGTTGCTGCGACAGAGCGGCACGTTCCGCGCCAATCAGCAGGTGGCCGAGCGCGCCATGGACTCGAACGATCTCGAGCGCGAGCGCGGCATCACCATTCTCGCCAAATGCACCTCGGTGCTGTGGAAGGGGAAGCGGCTCAACATCGTCGATACGCCGGGCCATGCCGATTTCGGCGGTGAGGTCGAGCGCATCATGAACATGGTCGACGGCGTGCTGGTGCTGGTCGACGCGGCCGAAGGGCCGATGCCGCAGACCAAGTTCGTCACCATGAAGGCGCTCGCGCGCGGGCTCCGGCCGATCGTCGTCGTGAACAAGGCCGACCGGCCCGATGCGCGTTCGCATCTCGTGCACGACATGGTGTTCGACCTGTTCGGTGCGATCGGCGCAACCGACGCGCAGCTCGATTTTCCGATGGTCTTCGCCTCGGCCAAGCAGGGCTGGGCGGTGCGCGATCTCGAAAACGATCCGCGCGACAACATGGATGCGCTGTTCGATCTGATTGTCGCCCATGTGCCGCCGCCGACGCGCCGGCCCGACGAACCCTTCACCATGCTGGTGACCACCCTCGAATACGATCCCTATGTCGGGCGCGTGCTGACCGGGCGCATCCATTCCGGCCAGGCGCGCGTGAACATGTCGGTCAAATCGATCCGCCCCGACGGCCGTAAGATCGAGGAAGCGCGGCTGACCAAACTGCTCGCCTTCCGCGGGCTCGACCGGGTGCCGATCGAAAGCGCCGAGGCTGGCGACATCGTCGCGATCGCCGGGCTCGCCGATACGACGGTCGCCGACACGATCTGCGATACTGTCGTGACGGTGCCGATCCCGGCCGATCCGATCGATCCGCCGACGCTCGCGATGACCTTCTCGGTCAACGATTCGCCGCTGGCCGGCAAGGACGGCGACAAACTGACGAGCCGCATGATTCGCGCGCGGCTGCTGCGCGAGGCCGAGGGCAATGTCGCGATCCGCGTGACCGAGACCGAAGGGCGCGACGCGCTCGAAGTGGCGGGCCGCGGCGAACTGCAGCTCGCGATCCTGATCGAGACGATGCGCCGCGAAGGCTTCGAGCTGTCGATCAGCCGGCCGCGCGTCATCTATCAGACCGAACCGACCACAGGGCAGCGGCTCGAACCGATCGAGGAAGTGCAGGTCGACGTCGACGACGAGTTCACCGGCGTGGTGGTCGAACAGCTCGGCCGCCGCCGCGGCGAGCTGCACGACATGCGGCCCTCGGGCGCCGGCAAGACGCGGCTCGTTTTCCACGCACCCTCGCGCGGCCTCATCGGCTATCACGGCGAATTCCTGACCGACACGCGCGGCACCGGAATCATGAACAAGCTGTTCCACGGTTATGCGCCCTACAAGGGCGAGATCGAAGGCCGACGCAACGGCGTGCTGATCGCCAATGCCGACGGCAACGCGGTTGCCTATGCGCTGTGGTATCTCGAAGAGCGCGGCCATCTCTTCGTGTCGCCGGGCGATCCCGTGTACGAAGGCATGATCATCGGCGAGAACAGCCGCGGCCACGATCTCGACGTGAATCCGCTGAAGACGAAGCAGCTCACCAATATCCGCACGACCTCGAAGGACGAAGCGATCCGCCTCACGCCGCCGATGCGCATGACGCTCGAAAAGGCGATCGCCTATATCGAGGATGCCGAGCTGGTCGAAGTGACGCCGAAGGCGGTTCGCATCCGCAAGCGGCTGCTCGATCCGCATGCGCGCAAGCGCGCGGAACGCCAGGCCGAGGCGGGCTGAGCCTCGTCAGCCGGCTCGTGCCGCAGCGCTGTTACGGCGCGGCTGCCACAGCACCAGAAGACCGGCGGCAACGATCGCCAGAATGCCAATCACGGTCGGCGCATCGAGCCGTTCCTGGAAGAACAGCACGCCCCACAGGCTGGCACAGGCCAGATAGCTGTAATCGAACGTGCCGACGATCGCCGATGGGCCCGACTGATAGGCTTTCGCGACACCGGCAGCGACCGCGACCATGACGATCCCGAATGCCGCCATGATCGCCCAGTCGTTCAGATCCATCGGATGCCAGCGGCGGAGCAGGAATCCGTCCGACGCATCCGGCACCAGCAGCACCACGCCGATGGATCCGACGATCCCGGTCACGAGCAGCCCCGCGTTCAATCCGAGCGCGAGAACATATGGGCTCTCGGTCGGGCAGCGGTTTCGCGTGATGACGGCGGCGAGCGCATAAAGCAGCGCCGCCAGCACGGGGAGCAACGCAAACAGCGAGAAGGCATCGCCGCCCGGCCGCAGGATGACAATGACGCCGGCGAATCCGATGGCGATCCCGCTCCAGCGGCGCCATCCGACGGGCTCTCCGGCAAAGACCGCAGCAAACCCTGCGATGAAGAGCGGGATCGTGTAGAGCGCCGTTGCGGCGACGGACAGGTCCATGAGGGGGATCGCGGCGTAATAGGCGATCCACGCGCCGACAATGAGCAGGGAACGCAGCATCACCCAGGGGCGCAGGACCTGCCGAAGCACCGCCGTTCCACCCATGGCCACGATGATGGTCAGGATCGGCACCGAGAAAACGGCGCGTGCAGCGCAAACCTGCCAGAGCGAAAACTCGTCCGTCAGACCCTTTATACCCGCATCCATGCCGGAGAGCAGCAGCATCGAGCCGACGATGAGAGCAACGGCAAGGCGGGTCCGGTCGGGTGCGGCATGCGGCAGGTTCGGATTGACGACCGCACTCATGCCGCTATGTCTCCAGCACCGCCGAACGGGTTCAGACGGGTGAGATTGCGACCCCGACAAGGTTGCGATGATACCAGCCGCCGCGGGGTTTGACATCCGGCGAGCACCGGCAAATTCTCAATCGATGAACCGCGACTCGGGCAAACACCAAGCATGACCAGCCAGAACGCAATCGCGCCCGCACCGGGCCGGATCCAGCGCTGGGTCGAGGCCGTGCGCGTCTATGGCGACCGGCGCATGCTGGTCATTCTGCTGATGGGGTTCTCGAGCGGCCTGCCCTTGCTGCTCACCCTCTCGACTTTGTCCTACTGGCTTGAAAAAAACGGCGTCGATCTGACCACGATCGGCCTCTTTGCGCTGGTCGGCGTGCCGTACAGCTTCAAATTCGTCTGGGCGCCGCTGATCGATCAGGGCCGCCTGCCATTGCTCACGCGCTGGCTCGGACGGCGGCGAAGCTGGGCGCTCGTGAGTCAGGCCGGGCTGATCGGCGCGATTCTGTTCATGGGCTCGACCGATCCGGCGACGGATCCCTGGTGGACGGCGTTCGCGGCCTTGCTGGTCGCCTTCTTCTCGGCCTCGCAGGATATCGCGATCGACGCCTATAGGATCGAGATCCTCGACGAACATGAGCAGGGTGCGGGTGCCGCCACCACCCAGATTGGCTATCGGATCGGCCTCATCGTCGCCGGTGCCGGCGCGATCGCGGCCTCGGATTATATCGGCTGGCCGGCGATCTTCGTCGGGCTCGCCGCGCTGACGGCGATCGGCATGATCGCGGTTCTGACCGCGCGCGAGCCGAAGGCGCCGGAAAGCTGGGAGCGAATCGCGAAGGCGCCGCTGGCAGCCCAGCTCAAGCTTTCGGTCGTCGATCCCTTCGTCGAATTCCTGACCCGCAAGGGCGCGCTCGTCATCCTCGCCTTCGTGCTCCTGTACAAGTTCGGCGATGCGATCGGCGGCACGATGGCCTATCCGTTCTATATCCAGATGGGTTTCACCGGCACCGAGATCGCCGCGATCTCGAAGGTGCTCGGCGTCATCATGACCTTGGTCGGCGTGGCAATGGGCGGTCTGATGGTCGCGCGGTTCGGCATCTTCCGTACATTGATCGTCGGCGGCGTGCTGCAGGCGGTGACCAATGTTCTCTATGCCTGGCTCGCCGGGCGCGGCCACGACATCACGGCCCTCACCATCACCATCGGCGCCGACAATTTCGCCGGCGGCATCGGCTCGGCCGCGTTCGTCGCCTATC
>JBBDMS010000014.1:0-35067 GCA_040878185.1 Dongiaceae bacterium
ATTTTTTGGACATGCGCCGCGATCTCGGCCAGCGGCGCGAACCAGACCTTCGCGGTCGCCTGCATATGCTCGATCATGTCGACCATCGCCCGCGCCCGGGCCGGGCGGCCCGAAATCCACGGATGCCACACGCCGATCCACAGCCCGCCCTCGCGCGCGACCGCGTCGAACTCGGAGAGGAACAGTTCCTGCGCTCGGCGCGGCGTCGAGATCTGATTGGTCGTTCCGAGATCCCAGACATGCGCGTATTGCGGCCAGTCGTCGAGGATGATCGAGGTCGGCAGTTCGAGCAGCGTGCCGCTGCGGTCGCGCAACAGATACGGCACGTCGTCGCCCATCAGCGACGAATCGTAGGCGAAGCCGGCTTCGTTCAGCATCGACGGTGTCGCCAGCGAGATATCGAAGCTCGGCGCGCGATAGCCGATGACCGATTGCCCGCTGATCCGTTTCAGCGCATCGAGCGCCCGCTCGAACCAGTAGCGCTCATCGTCCGCCGTGCAGCCGTTCGGGCTTTCGTGCAGATAGCCGTGATGGCCGATCTCGTGCCCGCCAGCAACGATCGCTTCGATCGCCTGCGGATAACGCTCGGCGACCCAGCCGGGAACGAAAAAAGTCGACCGCATGTCATACTCGCGGAAGATGCGCAGCAGCCGCGGTACCGCCACCTGCGGCCCGTAGCGCATCATCGACAGTGCGAACAGCCTTTCATGCGCGTCGTCCTTGCGTTCGACCTGCAGCACGCTCTCCGCATCGAGATCGAACGTGAAGGCTGCGGCGCAGGTTGCCCCATCCGGCCAGGGCACCGGGTTATCGAGCAGGTTCATCGTCGGGTTCCTTCCCTCGGGCCGTTACGGTTACCGGCGGGAGACTATCATGGCGCCCAATCATGTTGCGCCGCCGTCCCGGGGGTATAACCTAGTAACGGCTCGCCCCTTCTGGAGACCGCTTATGACCCGTCGACATTTCCTGCGCGCCTTTTTCGCGGCGCTCGCCACCTTGCCGCTGCTGGGCATCGCTGCCTGCGAGAAAGGCCAATGGGACTCGAGCCGCGGGTCGTTCGTCTTCCGCAGCCGCGAAGGCGGCGGTCGAAACTAGAGTGCCGTCACCGGAATTCGCACTATGAGCTGGCGCCCTGCCGATAGCCCCGCGTGCGTGACCGCACCGGACTTTGCGCCGGTCGAGATCGAGATCGTGCCGCGCGCCCGCGATATCGGCGGCTTCGAGGTGCGCCGCGCGCTGCCGGCCATCGAGCGGCGCATGGTCGGCCCCTTCGTGTTTTTCGACCAGATGGGACCGGCGACCCTGGCCGCCGGCAGCGGCCTCGATGTCCGGCCGCATCCGCATATCGGTCTCGCCACCGTCACCTGGCTGACCGACGGCGAGATCCTGCACCGCGACAATCTGGGATCGATCCAGCCGATCCGGCCGGGCGAGCTCAACTGGATGACGGCCGGGCGCGGCATCGCGCATTCCGAGCGCTCGCCCGAAGCGGCGCGGCGCGCCCCGCAGCTTGTCGCCGGCTTACAGGCCTGGGTCGCCCTGCCGCAGCGGCACGAGGAGACCGAACCGACCTTTGTTCATTACGGCACAGCATCGCTGCCGGTCATCGATGCCGACGGCGTGAGGCTCGTGCTGATCGCCGGTCACGGCTGGGGCGCGCGCTCGCCGGTCGCGGTCTTCTCCGACACGATCTATGCCGAGGTGACGTTGGCGCCGGGTGCGCGGCTGCCGATCGGTGCCGAACATGAAGAGCGCGCGATCTACGTGCTCTCGGGCCGCGTGCGGATCGCCGGCGACGAGTTCGCCGATGGCCGCCTGCTCGTGCTGCGGCCGGGCGATGCGATTACGGTCTCGAGCGAAACCGGCGCGCGATTCATGGTTCTCGGCGGCGAGACGATGGACGGGCCGCGGCATCTCTGGTGGAACTTCGTATCGAGCTCGAAGGAGCGTATCGAGCAGGCGAAGGCCGACTGGAAGGAAGGCCGCTTCCCGAAAGTCGTGGACGATAACGAGTTTATCCCGCTGCCGGAATGACGGACCCGGCGCCTTCTCCCGGTATTTGGAGCGGCACTTCTTCGACTTGTAGCCCCTGACCGGCCCAACAGCTTTTCCACGCTTCGAACTCGTCGGATGGCCTTTTTTAACGGGCCGTGCCAGCCGGCATCAGCGCAAACGCCAACGCAGTAACCGTTGGCGTTAATACTTTATGCATCAGCAATTCCTTAACTTGGCCTGTCGTCAATGCCAGTCGTAGCTGGGAGGAATTCAGGCTGGTCTCTGTGGCCAACATGCCCCGAAAATCTCACTGCCTCCCCCCTTACGATCGGCCCTCTTGGACCTCTACATTCTCCCGGATTTCGCGGGATCCGTCCTGTGAAACCGCCCTCGACCCACAACGGTAGGCGCAATCCATGCTTGGATATCTGAGACGGTGGCAGCCCGCGGGAAGGGCATCGGCATTTGTTGTCGCGACCACGATGGTCCTAACAGGTTATGCCGCGGTCGCGGAGGAGGCGGGCGATGGTGGCTCCGAGTACTACCCGCGTCGCACCGACTGGTCGTCGGTCGAAAGCACCAAGCCGAACGTCTCGCATTTCACTTATCGCGATCTGAACCGGAACGGCATCTACGATGTGGGCGACCGCCCGATGGTCGAGGTTGCTGTCACCATGTCCGGCCCCAACGGTGCGCATGCGGTGCGCCGCTCGAACATCCAGGGTTTCGCGAACTTCACCAATTCCGCCGCATCCGGACCGGTCGATGTCAGCGAACCGGGCGACTATGTGTTCGTCGTGCAGATTCCGCCCGGCTGGGCCCTCACCAGCGGCAATGCATCGCAGACTCTCCATTATTCGCTGACACCGACGACCCGCGCCGGCATCGTCGCCGACGGGGTGCCGGTCCCCGCAGGTCTCGCGCCCATCCTGACTATCGAGGGCCGCATCGTCGAACGCGATCCCGACGGCGCATTCGTCGCGCGCGCGGATGTGGACGTGACCGCGACCGCACCCGACGGCAACCGGGCGACCGTACTGGTCGACGGCGACGGCCGGTTTTCCATTGCCGCCGAGCCGGGTGCGTGGACCATATCGGCGCAGGGTCCGGATGAGGACGAGCCGGTCCGGCGCACGATCACGCTCGGCAATGCGCCGGTCCGCATGTCGGCAATGGTAATCGACGAGGCGGCGCCCGAGCCGGCGCCGCACGGCCATGTCGTCGATTTCGAGTCCGTGACCCTCTCCGAGATCACAAAAATGCCGAACGGGATCGGCGGGCTGAACTGGAATGCGCTGCTCGCGGTCGATAACGAGTTTTATGGCGGCGAGGGTTATATCAACGGCACGATCTCCGGCCATTATGTCGGCTACAACACGTCGGGCTATCCGGTCACCATCGCGCGCGACGAGGGGTTCGATTTCCGCGGCGGCTATTTCACGATCGCCTGGGGAGCGGCCGAGGGCGAGACATTGCAGGTCCGGGCCTGGCGGGGCGACCGGCTGGTCGGCAGCGAAACCCTGCCGCTGTCCAGCCTCGGGCCGGTCTGGTTCGATGCCGACTATCGCGACATCACCCGGCTCGAACTGTCGACCGACCATTACTGGCAGTTCGTGACCGACGATCTCTCCTTCGGCCTGCGCTCGACGCCGACGAACTGACAGGCGCGCGACGGCAGGCGCGCGGTTCCCCCGGTAGCGGCCAGATCCGACAGGGGCCGGATCAGGCGCATCGGGCATGGCCGACCTCTACCGGAGACCGTCACCTCAAATGCGATTCAGCCACCAGATCGCGCCGTTCAGCAAAGCCGCGAAAGCAACCCAGGTGAGATACGGCACCAGCAGCCACGCCGCCGTGCGATCGATCGGCGCAAAGGCGCGGATCGTGCCGGCGATCGCAGCCAGCAGAAACAGGATCTCGACCAGCGCAACGCCCGGCGCCCGAAGGCCGAAGAAGAAGATCGTCCAGAGCAGATTGAGCGCAAGCTGGATGACAAACAGGCCGAGCGCGCGGCGCGCGCCCAAAAAGCCCGCGCGCCGCCAGACCAGCCACGCGGCGATCGCCATCGAAACGTAAAGCGCGATCCAGACCGGCGCGAACACGTTGTCGGGGGGATTGAATGGCGGCTTTGCCAACGTCTGATACCAGCCATCGACAGAGCCGGCAGTGAACCAGCCGCCGATTGCCGATACGGCGAGGCACAGCAGCACGAAGCCGGCGAGCGCCGCGACGGCGCGCCAGCCGGTTCTCGGCGTCGCAGCGTCGCGCGGCCGGCTCGGAGTTTCGGTCATGCCGGCGGGCGCCGCAGGACGGGGCCGACGCCGCCGTCGCTGGCCTCGATCGCGATATCGGCGCCCGGTGCGGCGAGCGCCACGATCTCAGCCCAGATCGACGGCAGCCTGAGACCGAAATGATGATTGTCGAGGGCGAAGCGATGGCGCCGCGTCACGCCATCCATGCCGTCGGCATCGTATCGCTTGAGCGCCTCGCGCCAGGCCGCTTCGATCGACGCCACGCTCGGCTCGCTGAACCGGACGACCGGCAGCGCACGCTGGATTGGCACGGGCACGACGGTGTCGATGTCCTCACACCAGTCCGGCAGGATCGGCACCTGGCCGGTCAGGAGCGCATCGAAGAAGCGGGTCGAAAGATCGCGGTCGAAGGGCAGCACCAGCCCGACCTTATGCTGGGACCAGTCGCGCCAGCGGTCGGCCGGATCGAGCGCAAAATAACCGCGGCGGGCGTCGGATCCCAGCAGACGCAGCGCATGACCGTCGAGCGCGTCCATGCATGCCCGTACCAGCGTCGCGCGCTCGGGAACAATGCGCCAGCCGATGAATCCGCCATGCAGCGCGTCGTCGCGCGGTGCCTTGTGAAACTGCTCGAACAGCGAAGCGGCGCGCGCGCGGCTCCATTGATTGGTGCCGAGCGGCACATGGGCGCCGAGCACTGTTTGCGGCGATTTGAGGTAACCGGCACAGAACAGATGCCCCGGCAGCACAAGATCGCCGAGCGCTGAAATCTGCAGGTTGCGCCGCCGCGAATGATGATTGTCCCAAGTCCAGACCGCGACGAAATCGGCAAGATTCCGTTCCCGGACGTGCTGCAGCAGCAACTCGTCGTCGGTCACCCGGTTGCATAGAAGGCAGACATCGAAGCGGCGGTCGAGCGCATCGAGCTCTGCCATGTCGCGCACCAGCCGCATCGAACGGACCGGCGGCGCGTGGCGAATGGCGAGTTCGGCATCATCCAGCCCTTCGCTGCGCCGCGCGATGATGAGAATATCCCAGGCGGGTCGCGCGACCACCGACCGCGCCGCCTCGATCACGCGCCGCAGCGGTGCCGCGAAGAACGGATCGAGCCTTTGCCACGGTTCGGCCGCGATGGACCGCGCGGTATCGCTCATGTCATTCCGCGGCGACGGCGCGCGCCGGCGCGAGATCGATGCAACGGCCGTCGACGCCCTCAAGGCCAACACCGAGCAGCGCGCAGATCGTCGGCGCGATATCCTCGGTCCGGACCGGCGGGAGGCTGGCAGCGCCGATACCGGGACCGACGATATGCAGGCGGCCGACGGCGCGATGATCGCCGGTGCGCACGCCCCGATAGTCGCCCTCGAGCATGCCGATCAACGGCGATGCCAGCGCATGATAGGCAGCGGCCCGGCTCCATTGCGCCAGCACATCCGGCAGCGCATCGCTCGCCGCGCGCGTCGCATACGCGTCTTCGACGGGAAAGACCGACGCGAAGGCCGGCGGGCCGCCCTCGCCGATCGTGACGGCACGCAACGCCTCCATCAGCGCTGCGCGATAGCGGTCGAACTCATCGCCCGGGCGGATCCGGCCGAACAGTTCGCGGTCCACGACATTGATGCGGATGCCGGCATAGGCATCGTTGTTCGGCACGACAAAAGACTGCACCAGCGCGGGGCGCGGCAACCCATCGGGCAGAAGCTCGACCCCGGCTGCCGGATCGGCCGCCCGGCCTGTGAAGGCCGCAAGCTGCTCCTCCCGGCTGCGGCCGAACGGCAAATTCCGGTTGATGCGCAACAGCGCCTCCTTCATCAGATGGCCGCCGTCGTAATGCCGTCCCATGCCATGGCTGCACAACACGAAGACCTGGCAATCGGGGCCGGCCGTCTCGATCAGGGTGGCAACCGCCGCATCGAGCGCGCGATAGATGTCGAGCACCGGATCGCCGATCTCGCTCGCGATGTCAGGCTGATGACGTTCGTGGCCGGCATCGTGCAAATGCCAGCATTGATGGCCGACGCAATGCGAGTCACCGAAACAGACGGCGAGCATCTCCCAGTCGTGCGACGCCATGAAGTCTTTCGTCATCGCGAGTTTCGTCGCGATACGCTTTGCCAGACGGCGCCTGAACCGGCGATAGCCGGCGGCGCTTCGGACGACGCGATCGCAATTGCCGACCGGCTCCTCGCCATAGCGGGCGCGGATCTCATCGGCCAGCGACGCAGGCGACGTTACGAAACCGGCTCGCTCGGGATCGTGCGTGCCCCAGTCGACGACATGGATACCGTGACGCAGCGGGGCGACCAGGGTCTTCGGCACGTCGATCACGACCGCTTTGCGGCCCGCCTCGTCCAGCGTCTGCCAGAAGGATGGTGCCGGAATGATGTCGGGATCGACCCGCTCGGCGCGATAGGTGCCGGGGTTGTACTGTTTAAAGCAGTAGCGGCCATGCCGCGCGGCCGACCAGCCGGTATGGAAGGAGGGCCAGACGGCGCCGACATAGAAGACGGGCGGCACTTCGACATCCATCGTCGCGCCGCGCTCGCGCAGGCGGCGGAACGTCGGCAGATGACCGGCATCGGCCCATCGGGCCACCAGGTCGCGGTCGGCGGCGTCGATGCCGATGAAAAGAACACGGGACATGGTGCAAGCTTAAGGCAGCGCGGGCCAATAATTTATAACCGATTCGACGACCCCGCAGCACAACCGTATTGCCGCGGGTTTCCGTGCACTTGAGAAGACCATCCATTCCCGGTTGCGACACGCCTCGGGCCCGACTCGGCGCTTCGCTCGAGTCGGGCCGCGTGGGAAAGCCCTACTTAACGGGCGGGGGGCCGGACCAGGACGGGCCCCCGACATTCACCGGCTTGTCATAGAAGGGAAGCTTGTCGACCCGAGGCTTGTAGCTGCCGTCCTTGCGGCAGGCGATCACATGGTTGGCGATTTCCTCCATGGTCGCAAACCAGACCTCACCGGTTGCCATCATCTCCTCGATCATGCGCTCCACACGCAGCCAGCGCGCGATACGACCGCTGATGAAGGGATGCCACAGCGTGACCCAGACGCCGCCGCCATAGTGGCGCAGGGCCGCGAACTCCGACATGAAGATCTCCATGGCGCGATCGGGCGACATGATCTGCATGAAATGATTGAGATCGCCGCTATAGACATAAGGCGGCCAGTCATCGAGCCCCATGTGGCTCGGCAGCTCAACCAGACTGCCTTTCTTTGTCTCGATGATATAGGGCACATCGTCGCCCTGAAGCGTGGAGTCGTAGATAAAGCCTTCCTCAACCAGAAGGTCCGGCGTGTGAATCGAGATGCCATGGCCGGGAGACCGCGAGCCGCGCGGTCGCTTGCCCGTGAATTTTTCGATCACCTCGATGCTGCGCTGGAGCCAGTAATGCTCTTCGTCACGCGTGACCAGGTTGGGGCCTTCATGGATGTAGCCATGGAACGCGACCTCATGCCCGTCCTTCACGATTTCCTCGATCGCCTTCGGATAGTTTTCGATGCACCAGGCCGGCACGCAGAACGTCTGCTTGAGGCCGAAGCGCCGATAGGTCTCCAGAATTCGCGGGATCGACACGTCCGGGCCATATTTCAGCATCGATATCGTCGAGACACGATTGATCGCATCCTTGGGATAGAACAGATGCAGGGAACTATCGGCATCCATGTCGAAGGTAATGGCAACGGCGACCTTGGCGCCATTCGGCCAGGGGACGGGTCTGCGAATCATGAGTCTCTCCTTTTGACGATGAAGCGATGCAACCTGAGGCACATGGGCAAACCACCCCGATTGCACATTGATGAATAAAGTCGCGTTTCGTACCTCGTATCCTGTCCGGTCAATCCGGCATAACAGCGTTACTCGTCATCCACCGAGAACATCGGCGATGATATTGGCCTCGTCTTCAATTGTCGGATTCTCGTACTTGCGGATGATCTGGTCGCGAATAACCGTATAGATCACATCGCTGATCGCGATCGTCTCAAGCAGATCGCTCGATATCAGCAGGACGGCAAGACCGGCTGCGGCACGCTCGCGAACCAGCTCATGGATATCCTGCTTTGAGCCGATATCGACCCCTGCTGTCGGATCTTCGAGAACGATGAGTTTACTCGCCCGACCCAGACATCGAGCGATCATCACCTTCTGCTGATTTCCGCCGCTGAGGCTTGTTATCGCGTCGTCGTAGTCCGCGTACCGGGTTCGAAAACGGGCCAGCAAAGACTGCGTCATTTCACGTTCGACACCGTCATTGATGATCCCGTACGACTGAACCTGATCCAGCTGGCTGATCATGAGGTTCTCGCGCGCGCTACGGCTCGGCAGCACGCAATTCGCAGCGCGTCCCGAAGGAAGGTACGAAACACCTTTGCGAGCCGCGTATGCGGGACTGCCCGGCCGATAGTTTCTGCCCGCCAACGCCATCGTGCTTGGGCGAATGTCCGCCAAGCCCACAGCGGCCCGGCCGATCCGTTCACAACCTGACCCGACAACCCCATACAGCCCGACAACCTGGCCGGCAGAGACCGAAACATCCGCGCTTTTTTCGCGCCGCCCTGAGAGATTGTGAATCGCAAAGACCTCGGGGCCCAGCGACGGCGCTTGCTTGCGCGCGCATGCAGCGCCCGATCGGCCGGCCAGCTTCGCCACGATGAAAGGCGCATCCATCTCTTCTGTCATCACAAAAGATTCGACCAGGACGCCGTCCTTCATGAGGCTGACCCTGTCGGCCACCTTCACTACTTCTTCCGCGTGATGGGTGATGAAAATGACCGCGACGCCCCGACTGCGCGCGCTCCGGATGATGCCAAGCAGCTTCTCGTTCTCACGGACGCCGAGCATTGCCGTCGGTTCGTCCAGGATCAGGACTCTCGGCTCACATGACAGCGCCTTCACGACTTCAATCAGCTGTTGATTGGCAACCGAGTGGCTTCGTGCGCGGTCGTTCAAGTCAAAGTCGAAATTATATTCGGCAAAAAGCGCCCGGCAGCGTTCCTCTTCCGACTTTCTCTGAACGAGCCCGAAGGGGTGACGCGCGGATTCCATACCGAGATAGATGTTCTCCCGTACAGTCAGATCCGGTACGAGCGACAGCTCCTGAAACACCATGGAGAAGCCAAGACCCCGTGCGCCGGCAACATTCCTGAGGCGCGTCTCTTTGCCATCGAGAAAGAGCTTCCCCGCATCGGGCTGCACGAGACCGCCCATGATTTTGCCGACGGTCGACTTTCCTGCGCCATTCTCGCCGAGGATGGCATGCACCTCGCCGGCCTTAAACATAAGCGAAACATTTTTGACGGCTTGAGTGTTGCCAAAGCGCTTGGAGATACCTTCGAGGATAACGACCTCGGACAGCTCGTTTCTCGTCGCTTGCCTGGAATCCGCCATCATGGAGTCAAAATCCCCGACTTCGCATTGAGATTTGTGCGGTGCCGACGACATACCGTCGACACCGCACAAGCTTACGACGTTTTACTGAAAGGCCTCGATCGACCAATCTTCTGGGGGCACATCGGTTTGTTCCCACGGATAGGATTCGTAGTTCGCCTTGGTAAGGAACTGCGTCGGCATAATGATCATGGGATAGGGAAAGTCAGCCATCTCCTGAATGAGCGGCGTGTCCATGCCCAGTTTCTGACGGATCGAGTACTGAACGATCAGTCGACCAACCAGAATCGATGGCTCGGCATTCACACCGAGAAGCGTTCCATCGTCCAGCGCCGGGAAGATACCTCTCATGATCGTGCTACCGACGACCCTCATGTCGGCACCGCGTTGTTTGATCGCCTGAACGGCGCCCATCCCCAGACCCATCGTCGGAGTCCAGACGAAACTGGCATCCGGATACTTCGTGATCATGTCCGAGGTTTGCGACAGCGCATATCCAATGCTGATCTCACCACCGACCGGCGCAAGTTCGAGCTGCGCACCGGGGCACTCGCTGACAGCTTCTTTCAGGCCATCAACACGAAGCTTCGACCACTCCGCGCCTGCCGGTCCAGGCAAGCCGATAATCGTGAAGTTATCCTGCGGCTTGTTCTCGCAAAGAAGCTCGCCCATTTTCTTGCCGATCTCGAAGTCGCTGAACAGCACGCCATAGTCGGGCAGATCGCTGTTTACCGACGTTCCCGCGGCAATAACCTTGATCCCGGCTGCTTTCGCCTTCGCCAGAATCGTGTCGTACCCGTCATACGATGCGGCACCAAGGATGAGAACATCGATTCCCTTGGTGATCATGGCATCGATCTGCGCGAACTGCTGGCTGACATTGCCATACTTTCCGGCAATGGAAACCTGCACGACTTCGCCACCGGACTTCTCGACTTCGTCGACAATGCCGTAGGCCATGCCCTTCCAGTAATCGTCCTGGAGATGGACAAGTGTCACGCCATATCGGATCGGCGGATCGGTGTCCTGAACGGGTTCGGTAAGGCCGAGAAGGCGATCTTCCTCGGCCATGGCGGGCTGTACCGCCGTGCCGACTCCAAAAGCGAGCAACAGGGCACCCGCATAACTCGCGCGTGCCAGAGCTTTTTGTAAATTGTTTAGCATTGTAGCGTCACCTTTCTTACGGTAGTCGCAGTTGATTAACGACACACTCGATAAGCACAGGACGTAACCACCCTGTCAGTTGAACTGGCTGCAAAAAGCGAAATGCACATGAGATATAATTCTTCATCATCGAAACGATCGATGCTTCCGAATGCCCCTACTTACTGATATTGCAACGAACTTCGGCGATCGACGTTCTGCCGATTGCCGCACACGGTGCCATGCTTCGAATCTTGGACAGCAATGGCGTCAATTTCGATCTGGCCCGACATCAGAAAATCTCGCGACGGCGTACGCGATCCAACATGACCGCCACGATGATGACGATGCCGACTGCCAGTATTTGATAGAAAGACGACACGCCGATGAGCGTCAGGGAATTGGACAGCGCGCCCAGGACAATGCAACCGTAGAGGACGTGGATCATCCCTCCGCTGCCGCCGTTGAGCGCGATGCCACCGAGGACCGCGGCGGCAATCGTCTTAAGGGTCATATCCGGTTCAGCGACAGGCTGCGCAGCGCCAACCCACGACGTCAGGACAATGGCGGCAACGCCCGCTGAAAAGCCCGCAAATCCATAGACGAGCATGGTGTAGAGCGGAACATTGACGCCCGATCGGACGGCGGCCGATTTGTTCGAACCGATTGCATAGACGTAGCGGCCAAACACCGTGCGTCGAAGAAGAAACGACCCGACGAGAAGCAGAACGATTGCTATTTCGAAACTCACGGGCAGGCCGAGAAAATGGCCGAATCCGATCGATGCGGTGAGTTCCGGCGGCACGGTGTAGATCGGAACGCCATGCGCCAGAATCAGGGCAACCGCGGTCGCCACCGACGCCATGCCCAACGTCACGATGAACGGCGAGGTTCTTTGATACGCAATGATGTATCCGGTGGTCAGGCCTATAAGAAGACCGACGACCGCCATCACACCAATGGCGCCCCAAACGCCGACAACAGGCACCAACAGAATTCCGACGACGCCGGAAATCGACATCACCGCGGCCATCGAGAGATCCAACCCGCCGCTGATAATCGTCACAGCCTGCCCGACCGCCATCACCAGCAGCGGCGCAATCTGACCGGCGAGATTGTCCAGATTGCCCCATGAAAGGAAGCGCGGTTCGATGATCCCGATTACCGCGGAGTAGATCACGATGAACGCCGGCATGATCAGCTCGCTCAGGTTCAATCGCGATCGGCGACGGAACCAGGATTTCTTTGGCGCGGTCGTAATTGCAGTTTTGCTTTCCATTCTAGGCTTCCATCACTTTCGGATACGCCACGCCGTTGGCGTGCATATCGAAGGAAAACAAACCCGACGCCTCACGATGAACCGACGATCTGAACGCAGCTTCTTGACGCAAGCCATCGTTCGGACGAAACATAAAGCCGTGATCTATTGCCCTTGAGTTGAAATGAGGAGCAGCTTGCGAGTGAGCATTGAACTCTTTCAAACACGCGGTTGCTCTCGAATGCCAAAGTGCGCGATTGTGGTGAGCGCCGACTGTTTGATGCCGCCGCTGAATTGAAATTTCAGAGATAGCCCGGCGCTGCGATTGCACAGCGCGCCTGCTCTGACAAAGACGAGGAGAACGACGATGGATGGTGTCTGCGGAGTGACGGGCCTGTTCCACGTGCTGGTCAAAACCAACGACCTGCCGCAAACCATGAAATTCTACAAAGGCATTCTTGGGCTGCGCGAAGCACCGCGCCCCGATTTTGGCGTCGCGGGCGCGTGGCTTGCCTGCTCGAGTCCGATCGGAGAACAGATCATTCACATCTGGGCCGAAGGTCCCGGCATGGGACCGACTGGTGTCTCGCCGTATGGTACGGGGACAATCGATCATGTTTCTCTGACCGCCATTGGACACAAGGAATTCCGCAGCCGTTTCAAGAAGCATGGATTGGATTGGCGTGAGTTCATCATTCCCAACACAACCCTGTGGCAGCTCTTTGTTTACGATCCGAGCGGTGTGCAGATCGAACTGACATTCGACGAAGGGAACGAAGGCGGTCCCCATGGTCCCGTCACGCCGGGGCACGCGTATAAAACCGGAGAGAATTTCTTCGACCAGGCGAAGTACCCCCGACTGTGACATCGTGGTTTCCAGTCCAATCGCCACGCCCTGTTCCGATCCCTCGCTAGTGACTGTCATTCGTCAACCCCGGAGATATCCGGCCAGCCAACGTGTTGAGACCCGGCGCACGTAACCTGGCGATATCGGGCTTGGGCCGAGCCAGTGTCGGGTCCTTGGCGAACGAAGCTTCCATCGCCGCAGCGATGGCCAGCGTCCCGGCATCGTCGAGATGGCGCCCCACGATCTGGATCCCGAACGGCAAACCGGTTGGCCCCAGTCCGGCGGGAATGACGGTCGTTGGATGGGTGCTGAGCGTGATGACATAGTTGATCGCAATCCACCGGATGTAACTCTCCATCGTCGTGGCGCCGACCTGCTTCACGTAGATTTCGTCGACAGGAAACGGCACAACGGGCGCTGCCGGGCAGATGAGGATGTCCACGCTCTCGAAGAAGGTCTGGAATTTTCGGAAGAGATTGGTCTGCGCGACATGCGCGCGACCGATATCGGCGACCGAGATTGTGCTGACAAATTCCACATTCGAGATGACATTGGGCGACGCCACATCCCGGTGCTGACGAACGTAGTCGCTATAGGCATTGCCGAAGCCTGCCGCCCGAAGGGCTTCGAAGGTCGCATCGACATCGCCGCAATCGGGATGACCCCAACTGGTCGCGCCAAACAACGGTGCCATTCTGGCTGCCGCAGACTCGAAACATTCGCGAATGTCGTCTGCGATCGGAATCGATCCCATGTCCGTACTGAATGCGACGCGGATGCGGTCCAGCCGCACCGACGGTAGCGCCGTGAAATATTCCGGTGACAGATCCCGGGAGATCGGATCCATCGCCGCCTTTCCGGTCATGGCACCCAGCAGGAATGCGGTATCGCCGACATCGCGCGCCATCGCGCCCTCGACCGCCAGAGGGGACCAGCCATCGCCCGCGCGATCCGATGGGCACGTACCCGGCGACGGTCGATGTCCGACAACACCGCAAAATGCCGCCGGCGTTCGCAAACTGCCGCCGAGATCGCCGCCGGTTGCCAACGGAATCATGTCCGTTGCCAGAGCGGCCGCGGATCCCCCGGATGAACCGGAGGCCGACAATGTGGTGTCGAATGGGTTTACCGTCGCGCCGAACAGTCTGTTGATGGTGTTCGCGCCTGCACCGAACTCGGGTGTGTTCGTCTTTCCGATAATGATCCCGCCCGCTTTCCTGATGCGCGACACGATGAGATCATCTTTATCGGGAACATTGTCCTTGTGGACGAGCGAACCGAAGGTCGTCTTGAGCCCGGCGGTCAGCTGAACGTCGTTGATCCCGACCGGCAACCCATGAAGCTGGCCCAACGATTGCCCGTTCATCACCGCTTGCTCAGCCTTGCGCGCACTTGCCTGCCCACGGTCGAGATCCATGGTGACAATCGCGTTGATGGCGGGATTGACCTGTTCGATCTGCGTCGCAAACGCGTTGAATACTTCGACCGGAGAGACCGACTTGGCTCCGATCAGGGCGCGAATCTCGCGGGCCGACTTCGCAACGAGATCATTCATCGGTCAGCCTCCCGCGCGCTCGGTAGCCGACGCGTTGAGAATAGGCATGCCCATCATGACGGCGACGCGGGACATTCCGCGGATGCCAGATAGTTCAGTGCCGCCTGTACGCCGCCTGCGCGATGAGGAACGGATGCCAGGCCGAGGCCCATCTCGACACCGGCGAGCGTCCCGGCGAGCATCAGGTCGTTCAGGTCGCCGAGGTGCCCAATTCGGAAAACGCGGTCGGCAAGTTTCGAAAGACCGCTGCCCAGCGACATATCGAATTTCTCCAGCACGATGCGTCGAAATTCATCGGCGCTATGACCTTCGGGCATCAGCACTGCCGTGAGAGAATCCGAAAAATGCCGCGGATTCTTGCAATAGACCTCGAGCCCCCAGGCGGAAACGGCGCGCCGCGTCGCTTCGGCATGCCGGCGATGCCGCGCGAACACCGCATCGAGCCCTTCTTCACGGAGCATCTCGATCGCTTCGATCAGCCCATAGAGAAGATTGGTTGAGGGCGTATAGGGGAAATAGCCGGCGCCGTTCGGCTTGATCATCTCATCCCAGGCCCAGTACGAACGCGGAAGTCGGGCCGATGTCGATGCCGCCAGGGCCTTTTCGCTGACCGCGTTGAAGGAAAGGCCCGGCGGGAGCATGAGGCCTTTCTGGGAACAGCCGACGGTAACGTCGACGCCCCATTCGTCGTGCCCATAGTCGATGGAACCCAGCGAGGAAATGGTGTCGACCAGGAGAAGCGCCGGATGCCCTGCATCGTCGATCGCGCGACGAACCTCGTCGATACGCGATGCGCAACCCGTGGAAGTCTCGTTGTGAACGACGCAGACAGCCTTGATGAGGCCGGCGGTATCCTTGCGCAGCCGCTCTGCAATCTGCTGAGGGTCAATGCCCGTTCGCCAGTCGCCGCCGAGCATCTCCGGTTTCAGACCCAGACGAACTGCCATGGCGCGCCATAGGTTGGCGAAGTGACCGGCTTCGAACATGAGAACCGCGTCGCCCGGCGAGAGCGTATTGACCAGGGCTGCTTCCCACGCGCCGGTCCCCGACGCGGGGTAAATCACGACCGGGCCGGAGCAGCGCAGCAACCATTTCAGTCCGGCGAACGCTCGCTGCCCCAGCTCGGCAAAGGCGGGGCTGCGGTGGTCAATCGTCGGCAGGCTGATCGCCCTGAGGATCCTGTCCGGGACATTGGTCGGCCCGGGAATCTGGAGAAAATGACGTCCCGCAACGCGCCCGGGAACATTCGATGTTGCGGAAATGCGATGCGGCTGTGTTAAGTTCATAATAGTAAAGGTGCATTATGAATTCATTCTCGTCAAATGTCCTTTAAAGTTGTACAGCGTGGCGACCCCAATATTGCAATGTACCGGATATTTATATCGCTTTTTATTGCCTCTGGTTCGCCGCCATTCGTTCGAACAACTAAACTATTTAGTGATTACTCCTCTTTCAGTTGTCCGCCCAAGTAACCCGCCTGCACGGGGCTTCAGAAAACATGCAGGCACCGCCCGGCGGGTGTACCGGCCAGAGGGATGTGCCGCTTACGACCCCGGCATGCAGGATATGGAGGCGACTCCAATCGAATCGGGACATCGGTTCAGCGCGCTTGCGCTGCCTCATATGGCTGGGCGCGGCGCTCGCCGGGTTCAACCCTGTTCGCTTGCGCCGCAGGCTGGAATGTTCGAAGAGTATAGGTTGTGCGCATCAGGAGCGTGGCGCGCACTCACGGGTCGCATTAAGTGATTGAAGAAACCATGGCCAACCTTGCCGAGTCGACCGAACCCATCGCCAGACGATCGCTCCACGACGAGCTGGTCGAACGATTGCGTGAGATGATTGCCAGCGGCGCACTCGCTTCCGGCGAAAAAATCCAGGAGATGGCGCTGTGCCAGCGCTTCCATGTTTCCCGCACGCCGCTCCGGGAAGCGCTCAAGGTGCTGGCATCGGAAGGGATTGTGACACTGCTGCCGCATCGCGGCGCGAGCGTTGCTTCACTGAGCGTTCCGGAACTCGAGGAAGTCTTCCCGGTGATGGGCGCTCTGGAATCCCTGTCGGGCGAACTCGCCTGCCGACTCATCACCGATCAGGAGATTGCTGAAATTGAATCACTTCATCGGGAAATGGTCGAGCACTGGCGTCGTCGGGAACTCCAACCCTATTTCAAGTTGAACCAGTTGATCCATCAGGCGATCCTGGAAGCAACGCATAACGAGACCCTGATATCGGTCTATCGCGGATTGGCAGGCCGGCTCCTGACCGCGCGATATTTTGCCAATATGTCGGACGAGCGTTGGCATGAGGCCGTCATGGAGCATGAGGCGATATTGTCCGCGCTTCAGTCACGCGACGGCCCGGGTTTGGCGGCGATTCTGAAGAGTCATCTCGCTAATAAGCTCGCGACGGTAAAGGCCCGGTTGATGGCGAAAAAATAGTCTGACTGGGTTCGATTGGTCTAATTGCTGCATTGCCTCAGGCTGTCGGCTGTCGTCCAGCGGGTGTCACGGGTGCGCGCCGTCGCGATGCGCTTTGTAATCCAATATAGACACGAGGATCTCGGCATGGACGATCAAGCGATCCTCAAGGCTGCCGACTTGCTCTGGCGCACGCGCCTCGCTGGACACCGTCTCGATGCATTGCCCGAGGAGTGCCGGCCGCAGTCGCTTGAAGAGGGTTACAAAATTCAAAACGTGATGACGGCGCGCGCGGGAAAGGCCGTCGTCGGCTGGAAGGTCGCCGCCACCACGGAAGCGGGGCGACGCCGTATGGGCATAAGCGAACCTCTCGCCGGCAGGCTGTTCGATGGTTTCATACTTGCCGACGGTGCGAGGCTCGATGCAGGCCCGATGAGCATGCGGGTGGTGGAACCGGAGTTCGCCTTTCGCCTCGCGCAAGATCTGCCGTCGCGCACGGCCCCTTTCGGGATGGAAGCGGTCATGGCCGCCGTTGCGGATCTCCACCTCGCAATCGAAATACCCGATGCGCGCATCGAGCGTTTCGCGGATGTCGGTGCCCCATCGACCGTTGCGGACGACGCCTTCGCGGGTTGGGTTATCCTTGGTCCGAAGATTGCAGAGTGGCGGGGTCTCGATCTGACCAGCCGGCCTGCGCGCGTTATACGCAATGGCATGATCGCCGGCGAAGGCCGCGGCGGTGATGCACTGGGCGATCCGCGCCAGGCGCTTTTGTGGCTGGCGAACGATCGTGCCGCACGGGAAAACGGTCTCAAGGCTGGAGACATCGTCATTACAGGGACGCGTCTCGCGCCGGTCGAGATTCGTCCGGGCGATCGCGTGACCATTGAGTTCCCGGATCTGGGTGAGCTTGGCGCCGCGTTCGATTAGGACCGGCGGCCTGGCTTAAGACCGCGATCCGGAAGTCGTGGATTTCCGCGGGCGTATTGGCGTCCCCTACGGGATTCGAACCCGTGTCGCCGCCGTGAAAGGGCGGTGTCCTAGGCCTCTAGACGAAGGGGACGCAACGCGCATCGCCGCCGGCCGGGCGGCGAAGCCGGCACCATCTAGCGGCTCCGATACCGGAAATCAACCGCGGCGGCGCCTGAGCGCACCGTGTCGGGGCGATGGCCCGCCTGAAACGGTATCCGGCGGTGCGAAAAGCGCCCTATCGGCGGGCATCGAAACGACGCGCCGGCGTCGGCAATTTCCGGCATAATCGCCGGCCTCGCGGGGATGGGAACGACCGCCCCGCCGTCATTCGAACCGAAAAAGGGGAACTCTCAAATGGCCAAGAGCAAGATCGAACGCATCGGCGTTGGAAAGCGCATGTCCCAGGCAGCCATTCACGGCGACACCGTCTATCTCGCCGGCCAGGTCGCGGATGATCCGGTGCCGTCGGTCGGCAAACAGACCAAACAGATTCTCGCCAACATCGACCGGGTTCTGAAACAGGCCGGCACCGACAAGTCGCGCATCCTCAAGGCCAATATCTGGCTGTCGGACATACGCACCTTCGACGAGATGAACAAGGTCTGGGACAAGTGGGTGTCCAAGGGCAACACGCCGGCGCGCGCCACGGTCGAGAGTCGCCTCGCCGGACCGGAATATCTGGTCGAGATCATGGTGACGGCCGCGCGCTAAAGCAGCGCCACGAAATCGGGCGCGGTGTCGGCCGGTGGGTCGGCACCGCCGCCTCACACATACGGTTGGTTGAGCAGCTGACTCTTAATCAGCGGGTCCAAAATCGAACACCTGCGGGATCGACCGAACGCTAATCGGTGACGGGCAGTTTCGTCTTGCTGGCCTCGACCTCGGCGATCGCGAGATTCCACGCAACCATCCGCTCCGGCCCGGCGGGGTGCGAATCCAGCATGCCCGAGCTGGTGCGGCCATTCACTTTGGCCAGCACTTCCCACACCCGCCCCGCCGCGCGCAGATCGTAGCCGGCCCGCTCCAGCAGGTACGCTGCCAGCAGATCGGCCTCGCGCTCCTGTTCCTTCGAATAAGAGAGCGCGCCGATCGACGCACCGAGATTCATGGAATCTTCCATCAACTGCTGGTTCTGGTAGTAGTAGGAATCGTAGCCGAGCGCGATCATCGCGCCGCCCGCCAGGACGCCGCCGATGATGGCGCCGATGGTCGCATTGGTCTGCGTCTCATCGATATGCTGCGCGAGATGATGACCGATCTCGTGCGCGATCACGGCCGCGAACTCGTCCTCTGTTTCGAGGAGTTCGAGCAGGCCCCGATACACCGCAATCTCGTTGTTCGCCGTCGCATAGGCGTTGACCTCATCCTCGGACGAGAAGGAGACCGAGAACCGGCAATTGTCGACCTCGGCATAGCGGCACATGGCGGGCGCCGCCGCGGCGAGACGCTGCGACACATCGAACACCATGGCGCGGTACTGCGCATCGGTGCGCTGGAACCGTTCCAGCCGCGAACTGTCGCCGGCAACCGTCAGTGCCGCACGGTCGACATCGGCCGATGCGATGTCGGGCAGGCGAAACTGCGCGCCCGCGCAGCCGCCCAGCAGCAGCAATGCGGCGACCGCCGCCCCGAATGAACCGATTTTCATGATCGTCCCCTGCCCGCCGGGAGCAAGAGTGGCGCCCTCAAAAGCTTCTGTCTAGCGCTTGCTTCTCCTTATGAGGGTGGACGGCGCTGCTGTGCCAAAATTCGGCCGATCAGGCCGGTGCCGCGTCCTCGATGAAGAAGCGCACGCCGGTCTGGCCCTGCCAGGTCTCGGCGCGCAGATGGCCCGCGAGATGCACCGGCATCCCGCCGCCGCGCGAGGCCAAAAGATCGCCAAGCGGCGTGCCGCCGACGCGGAAGGCGACCGCGCGAACCTGCTTCCCGTCGCTGCCGGCAACGAAACAGCGCAGATGGTCCTTTCCCATCGGATCGGAGCGGAGGATGCGCACGCCCGGCAGCGCGAAACGCGGCTCGGGATTGCCGCTGCCGAACGGGCCGAGTGTGGCGATCCGCTCCGCCAGCGCAAGATCGACGGCGCCCGGCGCCAGCGGTCCATCGATGCCGAGCGAGCGCTCGACCTCCAGTTTGCCGGCGTTCATCTGCAGCAGACGCTCGCCGAGAAAATTCTGCAGCGCCGCGACATTCTCTTCGGCGACGGTGAAGCCTGCCGCCATCGCGTGACCCCCGCCATTGATCAGCAGGCCGGCCTGACGCGCGGCGATTACCGCGCTGCCGAGATCGAGCCCCGGCAGCGAACGGCCGGATCCTTTGCCGATCCCGTCCGCGAGCGCGACGACACAGGCGGGTCTTCCATAGCGTTCGACCAGTCGGCTCGCGACGATCCCGATCACGCCGGGATGCCACCCCGCGCCGGCCGGAAACACCAAAGGTGCCGTGAGCGGCCCGTCGCCGATCATCGCGATCGCCTGATCGAGCACGAGCTGCTCGATCTGCCGGCGCTCGTCGTTGAGAGCGTCGAGACGAACGGCGATGAGGTTCGCTTCGCCCGGATCCATCGTCGAGAGGATGCGCGCGCCAAGATCGGATTCGCCGACCCGCCCGCCCGCGTTCAATCGCGGACCGATCATGAAACCGAGATGAAATGTGCCCGGCGTCGTTTCCATGCGCGCGATATCGGCGAGCGCCGCCATGCCGACATTGCCGCGCCGCGCCGCGATCTTAAGCCCCTGCGCGACCAGCGCGCGATTGAGCCCGGTCAGCGGCACCACATCGCAGACGGTGCCGAGCGCCACGAGATCGAGCAGTTCGAGCAGATCGGGTTCGCGCCGTTCGGCGAAACGCCCCGCCGCCCGCAAGGCGCGATTGAGGCCGACCAGCACGAGAAAGGTCACGCCGACCGCGGCGAGCTGTCCGAAGCCCGGTTCCTCGTCGAGCCGGTTCGGATTGACGACCGCATGCGCCACCGGCAGCAGCGGCTCCGATTGATGATGGTCGATGACGATGACATCGAGCCCGGCCTGCGCGGCGGCGGCGAGCGGTTCATGCGCGGTGATGCCGCAATCGACGGTGACGATGACCGCGGCGCCCTCTTCGCGCAGTTTCAGCAGAGCGGCGCTATTCGGCCCGTACCCTTCCTTGATCCGGTCGGGAATGTAGCGCGTGACCGGATGACCGATCGCCGCGAAGTAGCGCTGCAGGAGCGCGGTCGAGGTCGCGCCATCGACATCGTAATCGCCCCAGACGACGATCTTCTCGCCGCCCCCGATCGCCGTGACCATCCGGGCAACCGCCTTCTCCATGTCGCGAAAGCGCGATGGATTGGGCAGCAATTCGCGCAAGGTCGGTTCGAGATAGAGCGGCACGTCATCGGTCGCGACGCCACGTGAGGCAAGCAGCCGGCCGATCAGATCGGGCAGTCCATGCTTCTGTGCGATTGCAAGCGCCAGATTGTCCTGGCCCGGTTCGCCGCGCTGGCGCCAGCGGCGGCCGGTGACCGATCGTTCGATTCCGAGAAGGGCCGGTCGTTCGGTCGATGCCATCACCGGTCCATCGGATCGAAGCCCGATTTGCGATCGAAATTGTGCGTGGCCTCGATGACCCGCACCGTGCCGGTCTTCGAACGCATGACCATCGAATGCGTCGTCGCGCCGCCATGATAGCGGCGCACGCCGCGCAGCATCGTGCCGTCGGTCACGCCGGTCGCCGCGAACATGACGTCGCCGTGCGCGAGGTCGAGCAGCTGGTATTTGCGATTGAGGTCGGTGATGTTGAGGCGGCGGGCGCGGTCGCGCTCGTCGTCATTGCGGAATATCAACCGCGCCTGCAACTGCCCGCCAATCGCGCGCAGTGCGGCAGCCGCGAGCACACCTTCCGGTGCGCCGCCGCTGCCGAGATAGATATCGACGCCGCTGTCGGGCCGCGACGTCGCGATCACGCCGGACACGTCGCCGTCCGAGATCAGCATGATGCGCGCGCCCGCCGCCCGCACCTGCGCGATCAACTCGGCATGGCGCGGCCGGTCGAGAATGCAGGCGACGATATCCGCCACCTCGACGCCTTTGGCCTTGGCGAGATTGCTGAGATTTTCCTTCGGCTTCGCATCGAGGTCGACGACACCGTCGGGCAGTCCGCCGCCAACCGCGATCTTGTCCATGTAAACGTCCGGCGCGTTGAGGAACCCGCCTTCTTCCGCCATCGCGACGACCGCGAGCGCGTTCGATCCGCCTTTGGCGGTGATCGTCGTGCCCTCCAGCGGATCGAGCGCGATATCGATGCGCGGACCGCCGAGCCCGACTTTCTCGCCGATATAGAGCATCGGCGCTTCGTCGCGCTCGCCTTCGCCGATCACCACCGTGCCTTCGATCGCAAGCCCGTTGAGCGCGCGCCGCATGGCATCGACCGCGGCCTGGTCGGCCGCCTTCTCGTCGCCGCGCCCCATCAGGCGCGAGGCAGCAAGGGCGGCGGCTTCGGTGACCCGCACCACCTCGAGCGCCAGGTTGCGATCGATCGTCTTCGGGCTGTTCATGGCAGAATACCTTGGCCTGTCATTCGTTCGGCGTTTGCAGCGGTTCGATCCGGATCATATGCGGCGGTTCGGTGACCGCGTCCAGCGTAGCGATGCGATCGAGCGCGCGACGCATGCCGGCCTCTTCCGTCACATGCGTCGTGATCACGACCGGAACTGCCTCGTCGGGCGCGCGGCCCCGCTGCAGCATCGCTTCCATCGACACGTTCTCGTCGCGCAAGGCGGCGGCGACATCCGCGATCACGCCGGGACGGTCGCGCACCATCAGCCGTACATAATACGCGCCACGATGTTTCGCCATCGGCTGTGCCGGGCGATCGACCAGATCGGCTGCCGGAAGGCCGAAGGCCGGCAGGATTTGTCCGCGGGCGAGGTCCATGAGGTCTGCGACGACTGCCGACGCGGTCGGGCCTGCGCCCGCCCCGCGCCCTTCTGCCATATTCTGGCCGACGAAATCCCCTTCGGTGACGACCGCGTTGAACACGCCCTCGATATGCGCGATCGGTGTACCGACCGGCACCATGCAGGCATGCACCCGCTGTTCGACCGCGCCATTCACCAGGCTCGCGATACCGAGCAGCTTGATGCGATAGCCCAGCTCCGACGCGTACGCGATGTCGATCGCCGACACGTTGCGGATACCCTCGACATGGATGCCGGCAAAATTCATCCGGCAGCCGAAGGCGAGGCTGGTCAAGATTGCCAGCTTGTGCGCCGCATCGACGCCGTCGATGTCGAAACTCGGATCGGCCTCGGCATAGCCGAGCTTCTGCGCATCGCCAAGCACGTCGGAGAATTCGCGACCGGTTTCCCGCATCGTTGTCAGGATGTAATTGCAGGTACCGTTCAGGATGCCGTAGACGCGGCGGATCCGGTTTGCGGCGAGGCCTTCCCGCAGTGTCTTGATGATGGGAATGCCGCCCGCGACCGCCGCCTCATAGGCGATGGTGACGCCGGCTTTCTCCGCGGCGACGGCAAGCGTGGTGCCGTGATGGGCGAGCAGCGCCTTGTTCGCGGTGACGACATGCTTGCCGGCGGCGATCGCCGTATCGACCAGGGCCTTCGCGGGTCCCGACGAACCGCCGATCAGTTCGACGACGACATCGACATCGCCGCGCGCCGCCAGTTCGACCGGATTTTCGTGCCACGCGAAGGGCGTGATGTCGACGCCGCGATCGCGCCGGCGCTCGCGGGCCGACACGGCGACCACGTTGATCGGACGGCCGCAGCGCGCCGCGATCTGGTCGGCATGCGTGCCGAGCAGCCGCAAGGTCCCGGCACCCACGGTGCCGAGCCCGGCGATCCCGATGCGCAGCGCTTCACTCACTCTCTTCGCTCCTGTCATGGATCACATGTCCGGCCCCGGCGCGCGGCCGGGTCGGTGGCCGACGACGCGCTTCAGCGCTAGTTGACGAGGTAGATTTCCGCCCGTCGATTGCCCGCCTCGCCGGTCGGCGTGAATTCGTAATATTCCGGATCGGCCGAACCCTGGGCGGCGACCTGCACGTTCTCGGCGCGCAGGCCGGCACTCATCAGCGCCTGGGCGACGGCATTCGCGCGCGCCAGCGACATGTCGTAGTTCGCTTCTTCATGGCTCTGCGGATCGGCATTGCCGGTGCGCATACTGGCGTGGCCGACGATCCGGATTACGCCGCCCTGCGCGCGCTGAAGCTGTGCGACCTCGCCGATGATGCGCCGGTCTTCCGCCGACAGCGACGACGATCCGTGCTGGAAGTAAATCAGGGCGATAGGCTGGCCGGGTTCGCCCGCCCCGTAATAGCCGGTCTGTCCCCCGCCGGTCGCGCCATAGCCGTCGAGCACGCTGTAATCGACCGCGACCTGGCCGCCGGCGGAATACTCCGTCGCGTATTGCGAGGTCGACGCGCCTGTGGTCGGCAGCGCAGCCCCGGTCGTGTCCGGAATCGGTGGCAACGCGCTCGGTGCCGTAGTTCCGCTCGGCGGCGGTATTTCGACCTGTGTGTAGACGGCGTTCGGATCGGCCGCCGCCGCATTGTCGGCCATCAGCTCTTCGGTGATCACGACACGCTCTTCGGCGGTCGTCGAGACTTCGGGTGCCGCATCGGGCACACTGCCAACGGTCGGAAATGCTGAATCGTCGGTCTCGGCCTGGATGGTAGCCGGTTCAACCTCTTCTTCCGCGAACACCGTGCAACCCGCGAGCAGGCCGACAGCAAGGCAGGCAGCGGCCCAACGTTGCAGCATTGGCTTCCGGCACTCAGCCCGCATGTCCCGCTTCCTCCCCCGTGAGGTTGTAATGCTGCCGGGTCCAGCCTATGTTCCGTCGACCCGGTCGCGGTTCGTCCCGACCCCGAAATTCCGAGGTTTATCATATCGTTGCTGCGCCACCCCACCCCGTGAGTCGGGTGCTGCGCAACAATCCTGCGATCATAGGGTTGCCCCGATGAACGATCAACAGGCCGGCCGGCCATCGTCTTCCGATCCGCTGGAACTCGCCCGCACCATGGGCCGAATCGCCGACCAGACGCAGCGGCTGCTGGTGCAGTTCGCCGAGCGCAGCCGGAACGGCGGCAATGCGCCGGTCGATCCGATGAACGTCATGGGCGCCTTCATCGAGCTGACGCAGCGCATGATGGCCGATCCGGTCAAGATGATGCAGGCGCAAGTCTCGCTCTGGCAGGATTACATGAATCTCTGGCAGACGACCGCGCAGCGCATGATGGGCCAGAAGACCGAGCCGGTCATTTCGCCCGCCGCCGACGACCGCCGTTTCAAGCATGAAGGCTGGCAGAACAACGAACTGTTCGATTATGTGAAGCAGTCTTACCTGCTGACAGCGCGCTGGATGCAGGCAACCATCGGCGACGTCGAAGGTATCGACGACAAGACGAGACGCAAGATCGAGTTCTATACCCGCCAGTTTGTCGATGCGATGGCGCCGAGCAACTTCGCCTTTTCGAATCCCGAAGTGATCCAGGCGACGATCGACAGCAACGGCGAGAACCTGGTGAAAGGTCTCGAAAACCTGCTGCACGATCTCGAGCGCGGCAAGGGCAAGCTCTCGATTTCGATGACCAACTACGAGGCGTTCGAGGTTGGCCGCAACGTGGCGATCACGCCCGGCAAGGTGATCTACCAGAACGACCTGATCCAGCTTCTGCAGTACGAGCCGACGACCAAGACCGTTCACCGCCGGCCGCTGCTGATCATGCCGCCCTGGATCAACAAGTTTTACATTCTCGACCTGCGCGAGAAGAACTCGTTCGTGCGCTGGGCCGTCGCCCAGGGCCAGACCGTGTTCGTGATCTCCTGGGTCAACCCTGACGAGAAGCTCGCCGCCAAGACCTTCGAGGATTACATGCTCGAAGGCCCGCTCGCGGCCCTCGGCGCGATCGAGAAGGCGACCGGCGAGCGCGACATCAATGTGATCGGCTATTGCCTGGGCGGCACGCTGCTGGCGGCCACGCTTGCCTGGATGGGCGCGAAGAAGGACGACCGCGTCAAGAGCGCGACCTTCCTGACTACGCTGACCGACTTCAACGAGCCCGGCGAACTCGAGGTGTTCATCGACGAGGATCAGATCCGCCAGCTTGAGGAGCAGATGTCCGAGAAGGGCTATCTCGAAGGCAGCGCGATGGCGAACACATTCAACATGCTGCGCGCCAACGACCTGATCTGGTCGTTCGTCATCAACAATTATCTGCTCGGCAAGGAACCCTTCCCGTTCGACCTGCTCTACTGGAACTCGGATTCGACGCGAATGCCCGCGGCGATGCACAGTTTCTATCTGCGCAAGATGTACCAGGAGAACAAGCTGATCGAGCCGGGCGGCATCAAACTCGCGGGCGTTCCTATCGACCTGCGCAAGGTCGGCCTGCCGGTCTTCATGCTGTCGACGCGCGAAGATCATATTGCGCCGTGGAAGGCGACCTATGCGGCCACGCAACTGTTCAAGGGCCCGACCAAATTCGTGCTCGCGGCCTCGGGCCACATCGCCGGCGTCATCAATCACCCCGACGCCAACAAATACAATTACTGGACTGGCAAATCGCTGCCGGCGGATCCCGACGCGTGGTTTGAACAGGCCGAGCAGCATCCCGGTTCCTGGTGGCCCGAATGGGCGAAATGGATCGCGAAACAGGGCGGCGGCCAGATTCCCGCGCGCAAGCCGGGCGCGGGCAAACTGAAGCCGATCGAGGACGCGCCCGGCGCCTACGCGAAGGTCAAGGCGCAGTAACGCCCTGTTCTTTCCCGAATTCCGCCATGTTCCCGGGCGACAACGCGACCATGCAAAAATTGATCTTTGTGCTGGCGATCGGCGCGATTGCATTTGCCGCCCCGCTCGCTTCCCCGCTTGCCGCCCCGATCACCATTGCGGCGGCGAATCCCGGCTGGAATGTCGTACCCGCCCCCACCGACGGCCCGGCGTTCCCGGCGGCGACGGCCGTCACGCCCGATGGCTATCGTCTCTATGTCTGGTCGCGCGAGGACGATCGCGGCCGTCAGGTGTTCGCCGAACTGCACCCGCCCGCAGGAACCGGCTTCAGCGGTGACATGCCGCGCTGGCGCATCGACAATAGCGAAACCGTCGATACCGACGAGATCCGGCGCGCCGGCGAAGAGCGCGACATGCTCTGGGGCTTCACCGGCAATACCGTATCGATCTGGATGCTCTGGCTCGGCGATGCCGTCGTGCCGGTGGACGAGCCGGCGCATCGCTGGCTGTCGGGCCGCCTGCTCGAGGTCTCGATCGAACTCGCCGACGGCAGCGAACGCACCATCGTCTTCCCGATGGAAGGCGCTGGCATGGCGATCGAAGCAGCGGGCGAAATTCGCGCCGAATAGGCTCTACAAACCCGCCAGGAGATAGCGCGCCGCGATTTCCGCATAATAGGTGGCGGAATCGCGGTTGCCGGCCATTTCGGCCGGCGACAGATCGCGCATTTTCTTCGCCGGGCGTCCAGCCCAGAGCTCGCCGCGCGGCACGCGTTTGCCGGGCGTCACCAGCGCGCCGGCCGCGACCATCGCATCGGTCTCGACCACCGCCGCATCCATGACGGTCGCGTTCATGCCGACGAAGGCGAAATCTTCGAGCACGCAGGCATGCAGCATCGCCATATGGCCGACCGTCACGTCGCTGCCGATCAACGTGGAGAAACCCGGCGCGCCGCGCCCCCCATCCTCCTGATGATTAACGTGGACGATCGTGCCGTCCTGGATGTTGGTGCGCTCGCCGATGCGCAGCAGATTGCCGTCGGCGCGCAAGACGCAGCCATACCAGATGCTCGATCCGGTGCCGATCACCACATCGCCGAGCAGCAATGCCGTCTCGGCGACGAACGCGCCGCGTGCGATCGTCGGCGCATGTCCCTCGAAAACCCGGATGATCCCGCTCATGCCGCGCGCATCTTTAAGCGGCGGGTCACGGGAACAGCGGCTGCTGGTCGAGGGCGGTCGTCTCGGCAAAGCCGGCCATGAGGTTCATGTTCTGCACCGCCTGGCCCGAGGCGCCCTTCACCAGATTGTCGATCACCGAAACGATGATCGCGCGGTCCTTCAGGCGGTCATCGAACGCGTTGATCAGGCAATGGTTGGCGCCGCGCACATGGCGCGTCGCCGGTACCTGCCCTTCCGGCAGCACCGCGACAAACGGTTCGGTCGCATAGCGATCGGCAAGACAGGCGCGCAACGATGCCGCACCCCCGTTCTTCGTCAGACGCACATAGATCGTCGCGAGGATGCCGCGGCTCATCGGCATCAGATGCGCCGTGAAGTTGACCAAAACCGGCCGGCCCGCCGCCTGCGACAGCCCCTGCTCGATTTCCGGCGTATGGCGATGGCTCGCGATCCCGTAGGCGTGAATGCCCTCGGTCACTTCGGTATAGAGCGATCCCTGCTTCACATCGCGCCCCGCGCCCGACACGCCCGACTTCGCATCGACGATGATGTCGTCGGCCTCGATCAGACCCGCTTCGATCAGCGGCACCAGCGGCAACTGCGCCGATGTCGGATAACAGCCGGGATTGGCAACCAGCCGCGCTGGCCGGATTGCGTCCCGATTGAGTTCGCTGAGACCGTAGACCGCCTCGCGCTGCAGATCGGGCGCGCGATGTTCATGTCCGTACCATTCGGCGTAGGACGCAACATCCTCCAGCCGGAAGTCGGCCGAGAGATCGACGATCCGCAGGCTGCGCGGCAGCGCGGCGATCACATCCTGCGTCGTGCCGTGCGGCAAAGCGCAGAAGGCGAGATCGATGCCCGACCAGTCGACTTCGTCGATCTTGACCAGCGACGGCAGATCGAGCCGGCCGAGATGCGGGAACACTTCGGCCATCGGTTTTCCGGCGTGGCGATCGGCGGTCAGCGCACGCAACTCGACCTGCGGGTGGCGCGCAAGCAGGCGCACCAGTTCCGCGCCGGTGTAGCCGCTGGCGCCCAGAATCGCGATCCGAAGCCGGTTGCTGGTCATGGGGTCTCTCCGTTGCGGCCGCAATGCACCATGAACCGCCGCCCCAGGCAAGCGCTCAGCCAGGCAAGCGCGCAGGCAGACGGCGAACGAGGGCTGCGGCCTTAGCGCCCGTTCCGCGCGGCATCGGCGCGGGCGAGGCGCTCGCGACGCAGGATCCGTGCGATCAGCGTCATGAATCGTTCGGCCTTACGGCGGTAGGCGCGCTTCGATTCCGGCGACCGCCCGGCGACGCCGCCCTGATCGCCCCGCGCGATGCGGCGATTGACGCCCACAATGGCCCCCAGCAAAAGCTGCCGCGACGGCATCATCATGCGAATCGAATTCGCCGTCGCCCAGTCGCCCGCGGCGGCGAGGAACGTCTGCTCGACCTTTTCGTCGACGCTGCACAGCCGTGCGATATCCGAGAAAGTCATCCCGATGTCACCATGCTCCCAGTCGAGCAGATAGAGCTGCTGCTGCGCCGACAGCAGGTTGGTCGGCGTGAGATCGCCATGCAGCAGGCTGCGCATCACACTGGCAGCGCCCGGATCGCCGAGGATCTCGCGCTGGACGAACGCAACCGTGCCGTCGGGCACCGCAAATCCGAAATTGCGGGCGTGCGCATCGAGCATCGCCAGTTCGTGGCCCGCATCCATGATCGCATCCAACGGCACCAGCGCAAACTCGTTCACCCGGTAGAAATCGAACAGGGCGCTGCCCGCATCGGCCGGCAGGCGTCCGCGGATGGTCATGGTCTCGCGATCGGCGATCAGCTCCTCGACGATGAAATGTCCGCTTCCGACCGCGCCATGCGCGTGCATCGCCGGCACGCCGACCCGGTCGGTGCCCTTGAGGCGAACGCGGATCGCCGCCTCGTTCGCGACATTGCGCGACGACATTTCGCTGCCCGGTCGCGAGACCTTGAAGGTGATCGCGCGGTCGCAGTAGAAGCCGCGAATCTGCGTCTTGAAACTGAGCAGATCGGCATGCACGCCGGTTGGCAGGAACTGCAGCCGACGGGGCATCAGCCGATCGAAGCGACCCCGGTTGGCATAGAGCCCGGCATAGCGCAGCCAGAAGGACTGCTCGCCCCAGCGCGTGCCCGGTCGATGCAGCAGCGTGTCGGCAATCGCGGTACGGCCGGTCCAGAGATGGCGGCGATGGGGCACGGCACGGCCGTTGAGGCCGGCACACTGCTCGACATCGCGCGCGGCCGCGATCGCTGCTGCGATCCAGCCCCCGTTCCCTGTCCCCCCGGCCATCATCGACACACTACCCGCGCGACCGGGAGCCGCCTAGCGGCTTCGCTGTCGCATGGCCGTCGTCGCAGGTAGTTGGCGGAAACTGCCGCAGCCCCTAGGCTGACCGCGATCGACGGTTCCCTTTCTCTGCCGAACGGTGCCATGCCGAAAAAGCCCGTGGGACATTCCACTGCCGGTCCCGCGTCCGGAATCGTCTGGAACGAGCCGGCCGAAATACCGGTCGCCTTCGCCAAGCCGGTCCTGGCGCGCCTTCAGACGCTCTGCGCCGACCGTGAGCGCAGTTGGCTGCTGGCACGTATCCGGTTTGGCTCTTTCGTCGATCCCAAGCACAAAATCCTCTATGTCGACACGCCGAAGGTCGCGAGTACGGCGATCCTGCGATTTTTCAACGATCTCCACGGCCGCGACGTCATCCGGCCGTTTACCGGCCGCCTGCGCGAAACCAAACCCGAGATGTTTGTTCATTCGCGCAAGAACGCGGCGTTGCACCCGCTCTCGGCAATGCCGGTCGCCTTGCAGCCGGAGATTCTCGAATCCGATGAATGGCTGCGCTTCGCCTTCGTGCGCAACCCGTTCACGAGAATCTTCTCGTTCTGGCTCAACAAACTGTTTCTCATTGAACCGGATTACGAGCAGGCCTTTGCTTTGCTCGGCCGGAAACCACCCGACCGACTGACTCGGCCGGAAGATTCAATCCTGTTCGGCGACTTCGTGCGCGGCATCGTCGCGCGGCTTGACGCGACCGGGCCCGATCAGCATTTGATGCTGCAGGAGCGCCTGCTGCTGCCGTCGTTCTTCAATCTCAACCATATCGGCCGGATCGAGAACTTCGCCGAGGATTTCGCAGTGGTGATCGAGCAGGTGCGACGGCATGGCGGAACCGCCGCGATGCCGGAGCGCCGCAACCCGTCACTCGAAGACTGGCGCCGGTTCTACGAGCCCGATCTGGCGGACATCGTCGCCGAACGCTACCGCAGCGATTTCGCGCGATTCGGTTACGAACCCAAGATCGAAACCAAGATCCTGCGCGCGGCGAAGAAGACGCCCGGAATCGAATCCCTGCGCGATCGCATCGATCTCTACGACGAAATCATGCAGCGCAATCGTTTGCTCGGACGGCTGTACGAAATGGAACTGGGTCCGGCCCGCATGAGCATCCGGCTGACCGGGGAATAAAGCAGAGTTCGGAACCCGGCGCGCATTCGAACCGGAGCGAACCCCGGCCGATCAGAATAGCTTGCCGTCCGTCAAATGCGGCCACAGCATGCGCCCATAGCGCACGATATCGTCGAGATAGAGCGCGATATCGTCCAGCAGCATCGCGACATCGTCGACGATCTTCGCGATGTCGTCGAAGCATACCGGCACGACCGCGCCGAACCGGCCGCGCCGCAGACGCAGCATCATCATGCGCTCGGCCAATGCGACATAGTTGACCGCCTTTCGGCGGTACGATGTCATCCATCCCCTAGAACCTTCAGCCACGCGACCGGTCGGCTCACGCTCCATGCGCCGATTGATCGCGCTGAGTGCGCCGACCGCAATCTGGCTTTCCGGATCCATCATCGCCGGCGCATGGGTCGCGGCCCATTCGCGCGTCGTTTCCACCAGCTTCTCGGCCAGTGCGCCGTTGTCGATGCAAAGCCTGGCGAGGTCGGCAAAAACCAGGCCGCGTCCGGCATGTTCCCAGTCGAAGATGAAAATCCTGTCGCCGTTCACCAGCAGGTTGCTCGGCGTCAGATCGCCATGACGCAATCCCCACAGCACGAACATCGGATCCGGGGAACCGTCGAATGTCTCGGACAGGAACCGGGTCATGTCGGCGGGGACCTCGAATCCGAGTTTGTCGGCATGCCGATGCAGCGCCGCGATCTCGGCATCGATATCCACCGCCTCGTTCAGCGGAACGAGCTCGACGCCGTTTGCGAGATAGAATTCGAAAAGCGCCTCGCTCAGCTCTTTCGGGCATTTGCTGCCGAAATCGCCGGGCTTGTCCATGATCATTTCCTCAACCAGGAAATGAGTTCCGTCGACGGCGCCATGAGCCTTGAGCCCGGGAACGCGGACGCGTTGCGTTTCCGTGAGATCGCTGCGCACCGAAATTTCGTTGCGGATGCGCACCGACGACGTATCCCGTGCGGGATCGCCGAGCTTGAGCGTTACCGGCCGGTCGCAATAGAAGCTGCGAATATGCGTCTTGAAATAGACGAGATCCGCCTGCACACCCGGCGCCGTCGAACGTATGTTCGGCGACAATAGCAGCGCGTCGCCATTGCGCCCGCCGAGGAACTGCAGACAACGCGACCAGAAGCGCTGATCGCCCCAGCGACGCATCGGATTGCGAAACAACTCGAGCGAGATCGCGGCCTTGCCGACCACCAAATGCTTCTTCGGCGCCGCATCGGCGTCGGGAGCGATGCCGGCGGCGCATTCGGCCTCGCGGACGATCTCGAGGGCGGTCTGGATCTGATTCGCGGAGCGGGCCGAAACTTTCATACCCCGAGTTTATGAAATGCCTTCGGCTTCGCAACCAAAACCGGAACCGCCGCGACGGAATCGCCGCGATGTTGCGCCAGCGCAAGGATTGGTCCTGTTACAATCGGTTACAAACCGCGCCCGGTGGCGCGCCGACCGCCGCCCGACCTGAATCAGGGATCAGAGCCCCCTGAATCGAAAAGGGCCGGAACGATGTCCGGCCCTCCTCCGTCGCTGTGATGCCTGCGCTTTAGCGCTTCGAGAACTGGAAGCTCCGGCGGGCCTTTGCCTTGCCGTACTTCTTGCGCTCGACCACGCGCGCGTCGCGGGTGAGGAAACCGCCGGCCTTGAGCACCGGCCGCAACCCCGGCTCGTAATAGGTGAGCGCGCGCGAGATGCCGTGTCGCACCGCGCCGGCCTGCCCCGAGAGCCCGCCGCCGGTCACCGTGCAGACCACGTCATATTGGTTGACGCGGCCGGCGACGAGGAACGGCTGGTTGATGATCATGCGCAGAACGGGCCGCGCGAAATAACGCTCGAACTCGCGGGCATTGACCTTGATGCGGCCGCTGCCCGGCTTGATCCAGACGCGCGCGACGGCGTTCTTGCGTTTGCCGGTCGCATAGGAACGGCCCTGCGCGTCGATCTGCGGTTCGGCCGGTGCCGCGGGCGCGCCCGCCGGCGTCGACGGAACCTGTCCGGTTGCGCCGCCGAGATCCTTCAGATCGGTGATGGTGGTATCGCTGCTCATCGGGTTACGCCGCCCTCGTGTTCTTGCGATTCATGGAAGCGACATCGAGCGCTTCGGGATTCTGCGGGCCGTGCGGGTGCTCGGGACCGGCATAGACGCGCAGATTGCTCATCTGCTTGCGACCGAGGGGCCCGCGCGGAACCATGCGCTCGACCGCCTTGATGATCGCGCGCTCGGGGAATCGGCCACCGAGCGTCTTGCCCATCGTCCGTTCCTTGATGCCGCCGGGGAAGCCGGTGTGCCAGAAGAACGTCTTCTGCTCGAGCTTCTTGCCGGTCACGCGCACCTTGGCCGCGTTGATGATGACGACATGGTCGCCGGTATCCATATGCGGCGTGAACGTCACCTTGTGCTTGCCGCGCAGCCGGTTCGCCACGATCGCGGCGAGACGGCCGAGCACCAGGTCTTCGGCGTCGATCAGCACCCATTTCTTGTTGATGTCCGCCGGCCTGGCGGAATAGGTCTTCATCAGGGCTCTCCGCTGAAATTCAGGGGAGCGGCACCACTGAGGCGCGCTCCGGTTGCGGGGGCGGAGTATTGCGATCCCTGCGCCCCTGTCAACGGTTTTTGCTTTGATTTGAAATGCTTGGCATGACGGTATCTTAGTACCGCGCACTCAGCGAAGGCCTTGGGCAGGGCCGTCCAAGTCCTTAAGGTAACCATATTCCGGCCGCCGCGCGGCAACGCGTCGCAGGCTGCGCCAACGAAGCCTCCAACCAACGCACCGGGATCGACACCATGGACGACCGCCCCACCCCGCCTGCCAGCCACTCGCCTGCCGGCAAGACCGTTGACCGGCTGGTTCTCCGCGAGGACCGCGGGCCTGCCGCCTGGCTGACCCTCAACCGGCCGCAGGCGCGCAATGCCCTCTCCATCGCGCTGATGGAGGCGCTGATCGATGCGCTCGACGAAGTGGCCGCGGACGATGCAATCCGCGCCGTGGTGATCGCCGGTGCCGGCCCGGCCTTCTGCGCCGGGCACGATCTGAAGGAGCTGCGCGCGACGCCGACGCGCCAATTCTACGAAACGGTGTTCGAGAACTGCAGCGCGCTCATGCTGCGGATCCTCTCGCTGAAGAAACCGGTGATCGCGCGCGTGCATGGCATCGCAACGGCGGCCGGTTGCCAGCTCGTCGCGACCTGCGATCTTGCGGTCGCTGCCAACGATGCGCGCTTCGCAACGCCGGGGGTCAATATCGGCCTCTTCTGCTCGACGCCGATGGTGGCGCTCTCGCGCAATGTCGCACGCAAACCGGCGATGGAGATGCTGCTCACCGGCGAGATGATCGACGCCGCAACCGCCCAGACGCTCGGACTTATCAACCGCGCCGTCGCGCCCGACCAGGTCGATGCAACCGTCGCCGCCTTCGTCGACACGATTGCCGCCAAATCGCCGCTCACCTTGGCGATCGGCAAGGACGCATTTTACAACCAGCTCGAACTCGGCATCATCGATGCCTATGCCTATACAAGTTCGGTGATGACCACGAACATGCTGGCGCGCGACGCCGAGGAAGGCATCGACGCCTTCATCGAAAAGCGCAAGCCGAGCTGGAAAGGGTGCTGAGCCGCATGCCGGCGATCGATCACGACGCCTATCGCGACGACTACATCCGCGACATTCTTATGAGCGTGCGGACCATCGCCGTGGTCGGCGCCAGCCCGAAGCCCGACCGGCCGAGCCATCGCGTGATGGCGTTCCTGCAGCGCGCCGGCTATCGCGCGATCCCGGTCAATCCGACCGCGGCCGGCACGATCATCAATGGCGAGACCTGCCTTGCCGCG